>NZ_RCHM01000042.1:0-1072326 GCF_003671475.1 Ketobacter sp. GenoA1
TCGCCATGTGAGAGTAGGTCATCGTCAGGCTCCTAATTCAATAAAAAACCCCGCTCAAGTCTATTGTGCGGGGTTTTTTATTGGCTGGACGCTTGCACCAATTGAAATCGGCTATGGCACATGGAATTGAAAACGACCGTGCGAGTTTTGCTCTTTGTAAGACTAATTAGTCTAGAAGTGTCTGCTTTGTTCAAAAGCTGCACTAATTTGTTTCTTTTATTCGCTGGTGAAGGTTTAATCGTTCCAAACCCTGTAAGGTATTGCTTCCTTGTCTAGTTAGACGTAGTAGGAAACCAAAATGAATGATTACGGCGATCTGATTCTCCGCTATTTGGAGAGATTAGGTGTCGAATACATTTTTGGTGTACCCGGCGGAGCAATAGAACCACTTTACAATGCTCTCGCTCGTAGCGAAAGAAATGGAGGTCCAAAAGCTGTCATAGCGCGCCATGAAACTGGTGCTGCGTTTATGGCGGAAGGTTATGCCAGGGAAACAGGTAAGCTAGGAGTGTGCTGTGCAACCTCAGGCCCGGGTGCAACCAATATGCTGACAGGTATTGCAAGTGCCTACGCAGATTCGACACCAGTACTGGCCATAACCGGTCAACCATCTTTGCATACATTTGGTATGGGAGCGCTCCAGGAAGGCTCATGTACCAGTATTAATACGGTCAAGATGTTTGAGGACTGTACCCGTTTTAATACGCTGATTTCTCATCCCGCACAGTTGGAACGAAAGCTTGTGATGGCTATAAGCCATGCAATGGGCAATATTCCTGGCCCGGTGCACCTGAGCGTGCCCGTGGATATTATGCGCACTGAGGTGCACTCGGAAGGGTGTAGTGGCAATCTATGGGCGTTTATCGATCATGAGGTTGTGCCCACTTACGATGCAGAAAGGTTGCTTTACGATGAGCTGTGCGACCAGAAGTTTGTCACGATTCTTGTCGGTGAGGGGTGCGCCAATTCGGTAGATGACATTCTTGCATTGGCTGAATCCCGGCAATGGAATCTTGTGACAACACCCAGGGCGAAAGGGTTAATTCCCGAGAACCATCGTTTATATCGGGGTGTATTCGGGTTTGCCGGGCATTATAGCGCCCGCAGTGCGATGCTGCAGGAAAATGCCCAACGTATCGTTGTGATTGGCACCGCGTTGGATGAAATTACCACTGGCGGCTGGGATCAATCCACGGGGCTTGATCGCAAGCGATTGATCCATATTTCAAACAACCCGGATCACTTAAGTCGTTCAACCAGTGCGTTACGCTGTATCCTGGGCTCCCCCAGATTACTGCTGAAACGTCTCAATCATAGATTGAATGTCCAAAAATCCTCTCGCTGGGATTTATGTGAGCTGTCTTCCAGTGGGTTACCGACCAATTACACACTTGATGGAGGTGTGAACTGTGTTGACAAGCGTAGCCCCATCAAACCTCAAGCGTTGTTCTGGTATTTGAGTCAGAGCATAACGCCGCAGGCCCGTGTTTACGCAGATAGTGGCAGCAGTTACTTATGGGCTATTCACTACTGGCGAATTCAGAAAACACTGGATAATGGTCGTAGCCCTTTTCATATCGGCATTGGCTTTTCTTCCATGGGGTGGGCCATTGGGGCTTCGGTTGGCGCGGCGGCAGGTTCAAAAGGCGAACCGGTTATTTGTATTACCGGGGATGGTAGTGCGCTGATGAGTGGTCAGGAGATCACTACGGCCCTGCAAGAAAATCTGAACGTACTTTTTATTATTCTGAATGATTCCAGTCTTGGTATGGTCCGGCACGGGCAAAATCTAGCCGGCGCTGAGAATATCGGCACTGAATTGCCTCGGGTAAATTTTGCGTTAATGGCAGAGGCCATGGGGGTTCAAGCCTATCCCGTTCATTCTTTCGAAGATTTACAGCAGATCGATTTAGACCATTTGCTTGCCCATGGTGGGCCTTGTCTGTTGGACGTGCGGATTGATGCTACGGAAGTGCCACCCATGGGTAATCGCATGCGCGTGTTGAGCGGTGCCGATAAGGGAGAGATTTATGTCTGAACCATTTAAATTCCATTCTGCTGTTTGGTATGAAGAGCCTGAAAGCGATAACCCATTTGTTGCCAGGCGTTGCCTGGCTCATGGTTATGATGTTTACGGGGAAGTGATCCGCAAGAGTTCTTGGTCTGAGTATATTCTGTTATTGTTTTCAGGCGATAAACCCTGTCGACAACAGATTGTGTTGTTTGAAAAGCTGGCCATTGCATTAGCTAATCCCGGCCCACGTGAACCCAGTGTCAGAGCGGCAATGAATGGGGGCGTTGGGGGCTCGGTTGATGCCGCTTCACTGATAGCGGCACTGGCTGTCGGTGCCGGACAGTATGGTGGATCTCACGAGGTGTTCCTGCTGGTAAAGGCGTGGCAGCGATTAGGACGTGATTTGTCAAAGTGGAAAGAGTATCTGAGTGACCCAAACCAAGGTTACCAGGAGGACGTATGGTCTCCAATAGAACATCCGCCGGGTTTCGATCCGCATGGTGTTTCATGCCCGACCCCTGTTCAGCAATCTTTGTCGTTGCTGGGTGACCTGATGCCTGAATCCAATCTTGGCTGGCTCCGTCAGAACCGAGAGAATTTGGAGCATATGACAGGGTTTCCGTTGGCGATGACAGCAGTCGCAGCTGCCGCTTTTTCAGATCTTGGCCTATCCGGCTCTCAATCCATCATGATGTATTTGATGCTGAGGCTGCCAGGAGCAGCAGTACACGCTTTGGAACAGGAAAACCTTGGCTGGAAGAAATTTCCGGCCTATGGCCCGGCGATACACTTAAGTGATGATCCTGGCGCGTTTCCCATGCCGGACATTAGCAGGTTTGAGCTATGAGTATTGAAGATTTGATGGGTGCGGTAAGCACATTGGAAGGGGCGCTCGGTAAGGCGTTTTTGGCCGAGAGAGTGGTGATGCGGGGGCAGGACCTGCATCATGAACTCGGTAAAAAAGACTGGTTAAGCGTGTTCATGTACGCCATTACCGGAAAAGAGTTCACTGAGAATCAGATTCGCTACCTGAATTTCATGTGGGTGGCTACCAGCTATCCGGATGCGGCTATCTGGCCCAATCAGGTGACGGCGTTGGCAGCAACTGCCCGTTCTACGCCATCGCTGTCCCTGGTAGCCGGCCTGGCTGTTTCCGAAGCCAGACTTTACGGTCGTAAGCCCGATCGCAGGGCAATGGATTTCTTCTATCGGGCGGCTAAGAAGATCGATGAAGGTGAGGCGCTCGAACAGGTGATTGAGGCGGAAGTGGCACAGAGAAAAGTAGTGTTTGGCTACGGCAGGCCATTGGTACGCTTGGATGAACGTGTCGCTCATACATTGAATGTGATTTCAGAACTTGGCCTGGATGAAGGGCGATACTTCAAGTTGGCCTTGGACGTGCATCGTTACTTGAAGAAAACGCGTGGTTTGTCTCTGAATATTGCAGCCATCAGTGCCAGTACCATGGCGGATATGGGCTTATCAACGGAAGAATATCAGTTATTCCTGACGTTGGTGTTTGTCGCAGGTATGGTGCCCTGCTATCTGGATGCGAAAAGGAGAAAAGAAGGGAGCTTTTTTCCGGTTACCTGTGATGGGATAGCCTATTGCGGCCCACCTGAACGGGTATGGTGACGTGTTTCAGTGTGCCTGAGAGCGATTCGAGTTCCGGGTTTCTATGAGAAACTTAGAATCTCATTTTAGTTTCGTTGCATTTCGGTGTAATGCTGCTAGATTATTAAAAAGGAATAAAAATGGCTTCCTGGATTATATGGGGTGCCTGAATAATGGATAAAGGTAAGCACGCACTGTACGTGTTTCCATAATGACAATTGGAAAACAGTTCGGTTTCAGGGATGAGTAGTAATTGAGCTTCCAGCCTTGTCAGATATGGCACCAGGGAGTTATCTATGAAACGTGTCTCCACGTTATTGCTCGCAATTACGATGTCCGATCAAGCACTGAGTCAGACTGAGTCCGAACTATGGGATTTGTCGCTCGCCGAACTGATGAACGTGCAGATTACCCGGGTGGCCACGGGCAGCCCGGCCCCGCTTAACCGTGCCGCGGCCATTGTCACGGTCATCACCGCCGATGACCTAAGAAATATGGGGGCCAGAGACATTGAAGATGCTTTGATGTCGGTGCCTGGCTTGTACGTCGGACGCTCAGAGCAAGGTTATGCTCCCACCTACATATTCCGCGGGATCTACGGCAGCTTGAATCCCCAGGCGTTGTTGATGATCAATGGTTTTCCTCAGAAATCACTGCCCACCGGTAACAAAGGCAACGTGTGGGGCGGTATGCCCGTTGAAGCGGTGAAGCGCATTGAAGTGATTCGGGGCCCGGGTTCTGCGCTCTATGGTGCTGATGCGTTTGCCGGTGTGATCAATGTGATTACCAAGACCAGCGAGGATATTGCCGGTACTCAAGTAGGGTTCCGGGGTGGTAGCTTCAATACCTATGATGCCTGGGTTCAGTATGGTGGCCAGGTGGGTAACTGGGATGTGATGTTCAGTCTGGAAGCCGGCACCACGGATGGCCATAAGGAAATCATTGAATCCGATGACCAGACCTCATGGGACGCTAGGCTTGGCACTGATATTTCAAATGCCCCGGGGCCAATAAACACCGGGTACGACAATGTGGACCTGAGGGTGGACGTTAGTAAAGACGAGTGGCGTGTACGGTTTGGGTATCAAAATCGCAATAACCTGGAGTCTGGTGATGGCGTTGCCGGCGCACTGGACCCCAATTCCAGTTATCGATCTGATATTGGGAACCTGGACCTGTCTTACACTACGACCTTGTTGGATGACGACTTAACTCTAGTCTCCCAAGTGAGTGGTTATTACGCGTCGCAGGAGCCCAAGGAAAATAATTTGCTATACCCGGAGGGTGCTTTTGGTGGGGCATTTCCCGATGGTTTTATTGGCAATCCAGGCAATAAGGAAACCCAGGTTACGTTACAGCAATACGGTATATACAGTGGTTGGGACGGTCATCGCTTGAGAGTGGCGGCGGGTATTACCTATGGTGACGTGTATGAAACAACCGAAGAAAAGAATTTTGAAACCGATTTCTCACCCAAGCCAGAAGGCCTAGTCGATGTCAGTGATACCGATGAAGTCTGGTTGCCAGAAGAGGACCGGACATTGTATTTCCTCTCGCTGCAGGATGAATGGCAAGTAAATAAAGATTGGCAGCTGGTGTCAGGGCTTCGTTACGATCATTATTCGGATTTTGGAGATACGATCAACCCGCGGGTGGCTTTAGTGTGGCAAACCACGAACTCCTGGACGACAAGACTCCTGTATGGGAGGGCGTTCAGAGCCCCCAGTTTGTCTGAACTGTATATTATTTCCAATCCAGTGGTATTGGGAAACCCGGATCTTGATCCAGAGATTATCGATACTTACGAGCTGGCGTTCCACCATCAACTGGAGGCTGGCAGTTATTACAGTTTCAATTTCTTTTACTACAAGATTAAAGACATGATTCTTTACGAGCCTACCGGAGTGGGAGATGATCTGGTGGCCGCCAATGTTGGTGAGCGTAATGGCAGGGGGGTTGAGCTGGAGCTTGGCCATGAATTAAGAGAAAATGTACAGCTCAGCGCAAATTATTCGTATCAGGAAGCTAATAATTTAGCAGTTGATGATGACGTGGGGTTTGCCCCCAATAATCAGGCTTACGCACGGGCAGATTGGGTGCTGTCATCGAACTGGCACGCCAATGTTGAGATGCATTGGTTCGGCCGGATACAGCGAGAGCCAGGTGATGATCGGCCTCCGGTGAAAAGTGACTCGGTCTGGAATTTGACAGTACGCCGCACCAATCTCTGGCAAGGGTGCGAACTGGCTTTCAGTTTACGCAATGTATTTGATTCTCAGTGGCGTTCTCCCAGCTGGACACGGATTGAATACGACTATCCTGCACCGGGCAGGAATGGCGACATCACCTTGCGATATACTTTCTAACGTTGGAGCCCATCAGTTGATCTCGAACTTCTCATAGCGGTTCACTGCCGGGTTCCACTTCAGGAACTGATATTGATCGCTGGATACCGGGTCATCAAATAGCAGCGTTAATTCTGTTGGTCTGCCAGTTGAGCCGGTTTTTGAAACTTCAATGGTCAGGCCTGAAAGTTCCACACGGTCGCCGTTTTTAAACGGATACTTTTTCAGGTTGCGTACGGATTCTTCAGTGGGGTTTGCCATAAACCCACCTTCCCGGGTGATGACCATCTTATGCCCGTCAGCCCTGGTATTAAATTCGCCCTCCAGTGTGGTAATGGTCCAGATGCGTTCCGGCATGGGTTCGTTGCGATAAAAGCGCAGTCCGGCAATAGCCAGTGATGAGGCCAAGGGTGGTGAAAACAGAACCAGTCGCTTATTGGCGATGTCTTCGACTGCATCAAAGTAGGATGGCTTATCTGAGACCGCCTCAGCCATGATCTTGGTACTGTAAGTCATAACCGGTAGAAGTAGGGGGGCGAGTATCAGATGGAACAACGCCAGTATGCCGAAGACCGTAAGCGTATAGAACCTCATGGCGGTATTGCCGGGGCGCTCCTTTTTCACCCAGATCATATGCATAAAATGCCCCAGTAACCCGGCGGCCCCTATACCCGGGAACAGTAACAAACGATCATAGGGGGAGGCGGCCAGTGCAGGTAATATGGAGAACACCATACCGCAGAGCCAGAACAGCGTGGTTTTATTGCGGCGCAACAGTGCACAAACCGGAACCAGAACAAACAGCAGGAAAAGCCCACAAAGCACGGAATAGGCCTGCTTATCCCCAGGGGTAAGGGTGTAAAGATCCGCCGGTATCAATCCCCACTGACTGGCCAGCAAAACCGGTAGGCGTTCAATGGCGGCCACGACAAACGCGGTGGGCTGGGTGGCGGGGTCCACATAATAGGCATCCGCGTGTGCCGCACCAAAGCCAGCATCTTTATAGATTACCCACCAGATAACGATAACAACGAAGTAAGGAATGGCCGCTAGCACGCCTTTCACCGGGCCCTTTCGATCCATGAATAATGCATAAGCGCCAATATAGCCAAAGACAGAGATCCCCAACTCCGCAGAAAAGAGCGCCATAAGCTGGCTGCTCAGAGCGCATAGCAACAGGATGGATCTGTTCTCCTCCCGCCAGCGGCAATGAAAATAAAGTGTCAGCAGACCGAACAACAGTGCCAGCAGTGCATTGCGATTGGATATCCAACTGATGGTAAAGCCATGGGAGCTGTCCAAGGCATAGAGGAACAGCGCCAGTAACGCTGCCCCTTCGCCGGGCTGGAAGCGCTGGTACAGTTTGGCGATCAGTACCAATGCTCCCATGTACCAGACAATATTGTGGAGATGCATCAACCATGGTTGGTTTGGCCACAGTTGATAATCTAGCCAGTGCGAAAGCTCGGAAAGCGGGCGCCAGAAAGCGTATTTCAGCTCACTGTAGGTCCACCACGGAATCAGGCTATAGTCCATAAGCAAGCGGTTTCGCTCCGGGTCACCGTTAATGAACGAAAATAAACCAAAAAGTGACAGATCATCGGGCTTTGCGATGGGAAGATCGGCGTTCAGCAGGGCATAGTGCAGGTAGTCGTCACCCATGAATCCGGTGAACAGCGCCGGAATGCAGAGTAAAAACGTGGCAAGAAAGATGAGATTTCGGCGGCCGGTAAAGTGTTCAGGCATGGGATACTGCTCATTATTATTGTATTCGGATAGGCAGTTTATTGGCGATTCCCGCTGATCTCAACTGCATTGGCACCGTTTTCCTGTGGAACTTTTGAGGCATAGATCTACAATTGTCTCGGTATATACAAAGTGTATTTTTTGTATTTATAAGAGTATTATGATTGCTCTGTTAATGGCTCACTTTTAAGCCTAAAATAGTTAGCAAAACCCGTTTCGTTAAGTAGTAGTTGGGGGATTTTCAGCAATGGAACAACACGTACAGCAGCCAGACGATCTTTCGTTTGTGGATATTCTGCTGAAGGCCACGCAGAAAGAGCTCGGCCAAGCCAAAGAAAAGTTCAACTTCCCGGTTCCTGGGCAAGGGGCAAAAGCCGATGTGCTCTTCAATTCCATTGGCGTGTTCACCAGTAAGGGAATTGAAGAAACCACAGTACAGGATTTGCTGGATGCGGCGAATATCTCCCGCCGAACGTTCTATAAGTATTTTAAGAACAAAGTAGACGTGTTGGAGAGCATTTATCAGGTCGCGGCAGAATTACTGGTGGTTCGATTCAAGGCCGTGCGCAAGGAATCCGGCTCCATGAGCGAGTTCATTGTGCAATGTGTTGAAGTCTACTTTGATTACCACACCCACCTCGGCCCCCTGGTTCGAATGATGACCGAAGAGGCCCGCCGGGCAGGGTCACCCTTGGCCGCCCACCGTGAAACACTGTTGGCCCATATCGTTGAATTATTTGATGAAAAGTACTTCGAGATGGAGGCGGTGCACCTCGACCCAAAAGTATATTACTCCCTGATCTGGATGATGGAGAGTGCCTCAATGAACATTTTGGCGCACCTGCCTTGTGATCAAGCCATTGTCGAGGAATATAAAGCCGTCATGTGCGCAATCAGCGCCCGTGTGGCGATGACCAGCGCGGACCAATGGGCGTCATTGCCGGGGATGCCACTCAAGGCCTGATCCAAAAGCTGCGATTTCCACGTTTTATGTCTAAGCTTTCAACAGGTGCCTGATCCTTATGCTCAGGTACCTGTTTCCCTTTGAGGGGCTAATGGAATGTAGGATTGCAGGAGGCATTTGTGTCAAAGAATTCCACCCGGATGGCTGCCATATACAACCCAACAGGCAGCAGTCTGTTAGCGGAACTGCTGAGTGATGAATTTTCTGTCACCGTAAGTGATTCACCCCAGGCTCTTTGCCCCGAAGAGGGGGACCTGGTGATGATCATCATTGACATGACGGACAATACGGAGAGCAGCCTGGAGGTGTGTCAGCACCTGAAGCGTGACGATAGATTCGAAGATCTGCCGATTGTCATCTATTGCGCCGCAAACCGCCGCTTGGATGCAATGGACTACTTTGATGCCGGAGCGGATGACATCATTGAGGCCAGCATCAGCAAGCAGGATCTATTGGCCCGCCTGAATAAATCAGTGTTCCATACCATCGCCAACCGGCAACTGAAGAGTCGTCTGAAACAGGCCAACGAGATGGCGTTCAGCGCCATGTCCGATACCAGTGATTTGGGCGTCAATATTCAGTTTCTGGTGCATTGCCATGAGTGCAGCAATCTGGATGAGTTGGCCATGCTGTTGTTTCGTACCTTGTCGCACTATCAATTGAGCTGCAGCCTACAGCTGCGCAGTGCATTTGAAACTAAGAACAGCGAAGAAAACGGCTTACCCAAGGACCTTGAATCGAGATTGCTATGGGAACTGAAGGATGGGGGGCGCTATGTGGACTTTGGCCGTCGCTGTGTTATGAATTATGGTGAGGTCTCGTTGCTGGTGAAGAATATGCCGGAAGACGAGAAGCGTTTTGGTAGCATCAAGGATAACGTGTTTGCCTTGTTACAGGGAGCCGATGCCCGAGTCAAGTCCATCGACAGCAGCCGCATGCTGGAGATGGAGCGCGATGTTATGAAAGGTATGTCCATTAAAATGCAGGATGTGATGGAACAGGTGGACAATCGTTATCAGGAAGTTATGCGGCGCTGTGCGGATCTGGTTGAAGACATGGCGGTGCGGGTGGATGAAGCCATCCTGTTTCTGGATCTGACCGAATCCCAGGAAGAAACCTTTTCCTCCATCATGCAAATGGGGGTTACCTCAATCAGTGAGCTGTTTAATGAGGGTATAAAGATCGACGAGAGCTTTCGTAAACTGATTGAATACCTGAACAACACTCTGAATTCCGATGGCCCGGCAAGCGTGGAAGAGATGCGTTCGGTTCTGAACAAACTGTAGATTTGAGGCAGCCTGTTGTTTCACAACGGGCCAATAAAGCGGAAACGGGGAATGGCCTCGCCCTTGACGGTGACTTCTTCGGTAAACATGTGATAGGGCCGGACCCACAGATCGTATTCACCATATAGGGTTCGATACACCACCAGTGGCTCTTCGGTTTCACTGTGGCGGGCAACCCCGATGACCTCGTAGTCTTTGCCTTTGTAATGTCGGTAGCGTCCTGGTTGCAACATAGATGTGCCTTTCGCAAGAGTGTGTCACATGGAATCATGATTTTGCCGGGCAGGCAACCGATTAGTCCAGGTTGCTGACGTGGTACTGCTTTCAATTTGCAATTCCTGCTACTATGACGGTGCATAGCAAGACAGGGAGTCACTGTTTGGGTCGGACTATTTTTCTGGCGTTCAGTTATACCGCCATCATGGTTATCAGTGTCATCGGCAGTACTGCTTTTGCTGCCGATGGTCTGGTGCTGCGCAAGGGGCAATCCACTTATGGGGCCGGGCCCCACATGCAGTGGTTCTTTGACAAAAACGGCCGTCACACCGTTTATTCTGTACAGAAGACGCCGGTAGCCCAATGGTCAGAGAGCACGGTGGACATTCCTAATTTGGGTTATCACCGCCACCCGGTATGGTTTCGCTTTGATATTCGTAATCAGGGTGTTAACACGGAGTGGAGCCTGGTACTCGACTATCCTCTGATTCGTGATCTGGACATTTTTTTGCTATCGGGCGATCAGGTAGAGGATATTTTTCAGCTGGGTGAACGCTTTGAATTTTCCGCCCGTCCGGTTCAACATCGAAACTTTATTGTCCCGCTGACCGTCGGTGTTGGTGAGGTCGTGTCGGTTTACATCCGCGTTAACGGCCCTTATGCGGTACAGATGCCGGTAACGGTGATGGATGCAACGGCCTTGCTGGAGCATGAAGTGCATGGGGTATTGGCCCATGGGTTATTTTTCGGTTTCGTGCTGGTAATGGGGTTCTATAACCTTTTCCTGTTTCTATCCACCCGGGAAACCACCTACCTTTACTACGTGATGTTTACCTTTCTTATGGGGCTGTTTCAATTTGTCCAGCAGGGGTTTGCCTTTCAGCTGCTGTGGCCCAGAGAGGTATGGTGGCAGAACAAGGCCACCGGAGTATTGCTGCATGCCTGCCTGATTTCCAGCTTTCTGTTTGTGAACAGCTTCCTCGAAATGCGCGACAAACTGGCCTGGAACTTCAGGATTTACAGTTTTCTGGTGGTGCTCTCGGTACTGGCGTTGCTTGCGGTTCCCTTCATTGATGAATTCTGGACCATACGTTTTGGGGTGACCCTGGTGATACCGGCGACGTTTCTGGCGGTGGTGGGGGGCTGGATTACCTGGAGTAAGGGGCGGCAGGATGCCCGTTTTTTCTCCATTGCCTGGTTTGCCTTTCTGGTGGGAGCGCTACTGCTGGCGCTCAACAAACTGGGCTTGATTCCGCGCAACATCGTTACCGAGCACGGTGCCGAGGTGGGTACAGTCATTGAACTGGCATTACTGGCATTTGCGTTGGCCGGCAGGCTTAAACAGGAACGGATCAGACGTCAACAGGTGGAAGATCACGCCCGTGAGATGGAGCGTACCGCTTTAATGGCAAAAGAGCATGCCTTGGAGCTGGAGAAGATGAATTCTGAACAGTTAGAGAAGAATGTACGGGCACGAACGCGGGATCTGCACAACGCCCTGTCGGAATTGTCGCAGATGAATAAGCGGCTTGAACAATTGAATCAGGTTGATTCCGTCACCGGTGTTGGCAACGAAAACAGCTTCATTACCACCTTGAACAAAGAGTGGGATCGTTCCTATCGTGAGCGTGAGGTGTTGTCGTTGATTGTGGTTGAGCTGGATAACTATCGGGATGTTCTCGCCGACTATGGTGTGGTGGCGTCGGATGAGTGCTTGAAAAACGTTGCGTCTATTCTTGAACGTCTCATATCCCGCCCGGCTGACTGTATTACCCGATATGGGGACAAAGTGTTTGGTATTATTCTGCCCGGCACGGATGAAAAGGGCGCAGATCACCTGGCCAGGAAAGTCGTGGAGATGGTGGCGGAGCAACCCTTTGATTTTGGTGTGGCGCAGGTTCAGGCGTCCGTCAGTGTGGGGGTTGCAGCGGTTCTACCGCAGAAGCCGGAGCAATATCGGGAATTGTTAATGTCCGCTGAAAGTGCGGTGTACATGGCTAAAAGCAGCGGTGGGAACCGGGCTGAATTCATTACACTGGAGAGTTGATGCGGCGCAGCGGGGGTTGTAAAAGGGCCGCGGTGACATCGGATGGTCATGCCGCCAGGGTAGCGAGTGCGTGCTGTAACCAATTTTCCGGTACCACAAACAGTCGCACCGGTTTCTCCTGCCACTGACTCACCAACAATTGTACTGGATGCGGATAACGTTGCTGCGAGAAGCGTTCCTGGATATGTTCATAGCATTTTGCCTCTCGCTCTCGCAATACCATCCACTCATCTTTATTCAACCAATGGAAACGCACATGTTCATGTTTGCCAAATTGCTGTGCAAACTCAGGCTGCGTCATCCAACGGCCGGTAAGATGGTGTTTCTCGATGTTGTTCGGGCGGCTGTACTCGGCGTTTACCGGGTAAAAAAGCCGACCTTTGCTTAATAGCCTGGTACGTGAAATATTCCAACCTTGTTTTTGGCAGTAGTCTTTTGCCAGCGCCTGTGTCGACAGTTTTAATTGTTTTTCAACCAGGTGGTGGTATTTCAGATCAAGGCGGTCTTTTTGATGGGGGCCGAACCAGTGGGTCTCATTGTTGAGCGGTGGAATACCCAGATAGAACTTGATAGCCAGCTCCCAATGCTCTATTGCACCGGAGTCCAGATCCTGCACGATCATATCGAACTCACCCAGGGTTTTTCCGTCCTCTTGAATTTGCACATTGTGGGCCAAACAGCGATAGCGGGGATTGTGCCGCAGCCAGTAGAGCCAGAGGCGTTCGAAATAGGGGCCCAGCCGGTGATTGGTGGTGTGTTCGAGATGGCTTATCAACGGGGCGGGGTGCTGGTCCAACTGCTGGAGGTGAGGCAGTATGTCGGAGAACGATTGTTGAAAAAACACATCGGAAAAATGCTGCGAGTGATCGGTGGTTTTCATCAGGCTGGGGCTGAGAATGGCCCACGCCAGATCCCGCACCTGAGGTGACTGAAACTGGTTAAGCCTGGCCTGCAGTTCCATTGCTTCCTGCGTTATTGATTTTGGAATGAAACCAGCGCAATGATACGCTGCCGGTCACCAGCCCGGTCAGGGCACCGTACAGATGGCTGTCGATGGCAACGGCCCCACCAATGATGTCAGCGGTCACGGTGTCAGGCCCTGATATAAACTGTTCATAGGCGAATTTGCCGATCAGGTATACGCCAAAAAAACCAGACAGCATGGGGCTGCGCCGCCAGCCTACGATCAAGTAGTGGGTGAGGATGCCATAGATGGCTCCGGATAAGCCCACGTACCAGGCGATGTCGGGGTTAAACCAATAAATGCCCAGGCCTACACCGATTACGCTGAAGCCTAATGCGATGGTTTCTTCCCGCGGTGTGATGTCTTCTCGAAAACTGGCAGCAACGATCAGATAGCCCACCAGGTTCAGCAAGGTGTGGTTGAACCCCAGATGCACAAACTGACTGGTAACCAGGCGCCAGATTTCGCCGTGGCTGATCGGTGCATGAATCAGGGCCAGTTGCTGAATGATGTGGTCAGGCAGCAACGTGGTCAGGCAGATCAGCAACATTACCGACACCGAAAACCACCATTGACGAAAAAACTCGTTAAAGTTTTTCGCCGCTGCGGCTTCCTGGCTAAGCACCTCTTTGTCAGTCATAGGCTGCGCAACCCGGCTCTACAGCGCTTTGATCTTGTTCATCTGGGTTTGCAGCTCCTTCAGCGCCGCCTGATGTTCACTGATCTTTTGCTTTTCTTTCTCCACCACATCGGTGGGTGCGCGATCGACAAATTTGGGGTTGTTCAGTTTGCCTTCCACCCGTTTGATTTCCTGCTCGCGCTTGTCGATCTCTTTCTGCAGTCGGGAGATTTCCGCGTCTTTGTCGATAAGGCCGGCCATAGGCACCAATACCTGCATATCGCCTACCAGTTGGATGGCTGACATGGGGGCGTCATCCTGCGGCTGCAACCAGGTAAGGCTTTCCAGTTTGGCCAGTGATTTGAGAAAACCGGAATAGGCATTGAAGCGTCTTTCATCTTCGCCCGTGCCTTTTTGCAACAACACCGGCAGTTGCCTGGCGGGGGAGATGTTCATTTCGCCGCGGATATTACGAATCCCGACGATGACACCTTTTATCCACTCGATATCGGCTTCCGCTGCGCTGTCTTCCTGTTCGGTGTTGGCCTGCGGGTACGGCTGTAACATGATGGTATCGCCTGCTTCTGCATCCGCCTTGCCCGCCATGGGGCCAATCTGCTGCCAGATCTCTTCGGTGATGAACGGCATGAACGGATGCGCCAGACGCAGAATGGTTTCCAGAACGCGCACCAGTGTTCGCCTTGTGCCGCGCTTGGCAGCCTCAGTGCTGTCTGCATCGTTCAACACCGGCTTGGACAGCTCCAGATACCAGTCACAGTATTCGTTCCAGACAAATTCATACAGCGCCTGGGAGGCATGGTCAAAGCGAAACTCATCGATGGCTTTGCCCACCTGTTGCTCAGTGTGTTGCAGTCGCGAAATGATCCAGCGATCAGCAACACTCAGCTCGACTTCATGCTGGTTCAGGCCGCAATCCTGGTCTTGGGTATTCATCATCACATAGCGGCTGGCGTTCCACAGTTTGTTGCAGAAGTTGCGATAGCCTTCCAGGCGATGGGTGTCAAACTTGATGTCACGGCCAGTGGAGGCCAGTGACAGAAACGTGAAGCGCAGGGCATCGGTGCCGTAGGAGGCGATACCTTCGGGAAATTCCCGGCGTGTACGCTTACCGATTTTTTCCGCCATTTGGGGCTGCATCATACCGGTGGTCCGCTTCTGAACCAGGGTGTCCAGGTCGATGCCATCGATGATGTCCAGGGGGTCCAGCACGTTGCCTTTGGACTTGGACATCTTCTGCCCTTCTGAGTCACGCACCAGACCATGGACATACACTTTTTTGAACGGCACCTGGGCGGAGCCATCCTCGTTTTTCATAAAGTGCAGGGTCATCATAATCATTCGGGCAACCCAGAAGAAGATGATGTCAAAGCCGGTCACCAGAACACTGGATGGGTGGAAGGTTGCCAGCTCCGGCGTTTTTTCCGGCCATCCCAGCGTGGAGAAGGTCCACAGTGCCGAGCTGAACCAGGTATCCAGCACGTCTTCATCCTGGCTCAAGGGCAGATTGGCATCCAGTTGGTACTTTTCGCGCACTTCTGCTTCGTTGCGGCCCACGTACACATTGCCATCGGTATCATACCAGGCGGGAATGCGGTGCCCCCACCATAACTGCCGTGAAATACACCAGTCCTGAATATCCCGCATCCAGGCAAAGTACATGTTTTCATATTGCTTGGGTACAAACTGGATGTCGCCGTTTTCCACCGCTTTGATGGCGGGCTCTGCCAGCGGGGCAACTTTCACATACCATTGATCGGTAAGGAAGGGTTCAACCACCACACCGGATCGATCCCCTTTTGGTACCTTGAGGGCATGATCGTCGATTTTCTCCAGTAAGCCCTCTGCCTCGAAGTCTTCCACAATCTTCTTGCGTGCGGCGAAGCGATCCAGACCGGCGTAGTCTGCCGGTAGAGTGGTGTCGGTTACCTCGTCCACCTCGCCGTTTTGTTTGAAGGCTTCTGCCCGCTCGCGTATGGCGGCGTCAATGGTCAGCACGTTGATCAGGGGCAGGTTATGACGTTTACCCACTTCGTAGTCGTTGAAATCGTGGGCCGGCGTAATCTTGACACAGCCGGTACCGAATTCCCGCTCCACGTAATCATCTGCCACGATGGGAATCTCACGGTTCACCAGCGGCAGCAGTACGGTTTTGCCGATCAGGTTTTGGTAGCGTTCATCCAGAGGGTGCACGGCCACTGCACTGTCACCCAGCATGGTTTCCGGGCGGGTGGTGGCCACCACAATGTAATCCAGGCCTTCAGCGGTTAAGGCGCCATGGGCCAGCGGGTAACGGAAGTGCCACAACTTGCCTTTTTGATCGACGTTTTCCACTTCCAGGTCGGATATGGCAGTGTGCAGTTTTGGGTCCCAGTTCACCAGGCGTTTGCCGCGATAGATCAAGCCTTCCTCGTGCAGTCGAACAAACACCTCTTTCACCGCATTGGACAGCCCTTCATCCATGGTGAAACGTTCCCGGGACCAATCCAGGCTGGCCCCCATCCGCCGCAACTGACGGGTGATGGTGCCACCGGATTCGGCCTTCCATTGCCAGACTTTTTCCAGGAACTTCTCGCGCCCCAGGTCGTGGCGCGAAATATCCTGCGCCGCCAGTTGGCGTTCAACCACCATTTGGGTGGCAATGCCGGCGTGGTCGGTTCCTACCTGCCACAGGGTGTTGTTGCCGCGCATACGCTGACAACGGATCAAGGTGTCCATAATGGTGTCTTGAAACGCATGCCCCATGTGCAGGCTGCCGGTGACATTGGGGGGAGGGATCATGATGCTGTAGGCGTCGCCCTGGCCGGACGGTTTGAAGTAGCCTTTTTCTTCCCAGGTTTCATACCAGCGGGTTTCAATGTCGCTTGGGTTGAAGGTTTTTTCCATGGTCACCGGTGTCTCTTGTCTTTAACTGCGCAAAATTAAGAAGCCGGGTTTGGAACTGAACTAAGCGGGGCAGGCAGGATATTTGACTCAGGAACGTCAGCCGCATGGTGCGGCCATCGAGCTTCCAGGGGTGGGTTCACGGCGTTTCCTGAGTCAAATATCCTGCCTGCCGAGCGGCTACAGACTGCCAAACCTGGTGGGCCGACAAGTATACCGATCTAGCGGGGATTTTTCTTGATCTCTTTGAACATTCTGTCCACCTCCTGCTCCAGTTTCATGCGCAATTCCGCCTCCAGGCGGGGCATGTTGGCGCGTATCACCTCATTCACCAGCTGGCTGGCCTTCTGTCTCAGTGCCTGGGCTTCTTTTGAGCTGGTATCGAAGGTGACTCTGTTCAGAGGATTGTCCTGCAACAGCTTGCGTAATTGGGCGGAAGCATCATTATCCTGGCCACGGTTCTGCTCCCAGGCGTGATTTTCACGGATTTTGTCCAGGGTGGAGCGGGGCAGAAACGGATTTTCCGAGCCGGAAGACGTCTGGAAGCGATTGAGGGGGCGTGTTACTTCCTCTGCTTTGGCGGGCTGTGGCGGGTTTGGTGCAATGGGTTCGGCTTTCTCGGCGGCCGGCGCCACTGTGGGGTGCGATTCAGCCACTAACCCTTGGGTGTTGTTTTGACGGTAGCTGCGTACCCGCTCGCTGATGTCGAGGGGATCCTTATCCAGAAAGCTCATGTCCAGTGCCTGCTGACGGCTGCTGTTGTTGTGGCCAGCAGGGTGGGTGTTGAAGCTGGCGGCATTCAGGTCGATGGTGTCGGTGGCCTGCAGTGTGGGGGGCTCAGCATCGCCTGCGCCGGCCTCGGAGTCCGCGGCCGGCGGCTCTTCTTCGGCGTCATTGTCCATGGACTCGTTCAGGACGGGGACGTCATCGACGAAGCTTTTCAGCACCGGAATGTCCTCAGGAATGATCTGGCTATCCGCCTCTGCATCCGGATCGTCGTCCAGCATTTGGCTCAGGGATTCCAGGTCATCCAGCATTTTGTCTTTTTCTTCTTGATTTATAAGAGATTTTTGATCGCCCTGACTCATGTCTCATTACCACTAGCTAAATGTTGTGCGTCTTTAAAGCATAGCCTCTTTCCTTGTAAAACCGAAAATTGTCCCGGCTTTGTGACCTGGATTCCGGTTTCCCCGGTACAATTTCGGCAACCCGCTGAAAGCGGGAGAAAAAGGTGGGTATGGTGCCCGCCAGGTTCACCATGACGTCCCCATGCTCGCCAGGCTCCCCTTGGTGGGACACCTGGATCGGCTGATGCTCTGTGGTCTGGCCGCAGCCATGGCCCAGTATGGAATCCGGCCGTTGCCAGAGCGCGTCGCTCAGCTGCCGGGTTTGGGCTTCATCCAGAGTGTGCACGTAGATCTGATGCCCTCGTCGGAAAGCCTTTTCCACCAGTCTCGCCGCGTACAGTAGCGGCGAGATACGGTTGTCTTCCGGCAGAATATAGAAATCGACCCGCGTCATGCCTTGACCTGGCGCAGCAGATATTCAGTGAGCAGGGGTACCGGGCGCCCGGTGGCCCCTTTGTTGGCACCGCCATTGAAAGCGCTGCCGGCCACATCCAGGTGCGCCCAGGGATAGGCTTTGGTGAAGCGTGACAGAAAGCAGGCTGCGGTGATGGAACCTGCCTTCGGGCCGGCATTGCCGATATTGCCGATATCCGCAAACGGGCTGTCCAGCAGGGCCTGATACTCATCCCACAGGGGCAGTCGCCAGACTTTGTCCTGGGTGTAATCAGCGGCGGCCTGCAGGTTTTCCACAACCTCTTCACTGTTGCTCATCAAGCCGCTGGCGAAGGGCCCCAGGGCGACGATGATGGCGCCGGTGAGGGTGGCAATGTCCACCACGGAAGCCGGTTTGAAACGCTCCACATAGGTCAGGGCATCGCACAGTACCAGGCGGCCTTCGGCATCCGTGTTGAGGATTTCCACGGTTTGGCCGGACATGGTGGTGACGATATCACCGGGCCGGCTTGCCTTGCCGCTGGGCATGTTTTCCGCGGCCGCCACCACGCCCACCACATTCATGGGTAATGCCATGTCGATTACCGCCCGCATGGTGCCGAACACCGATGCGGCACCGCACATATCCCATTTCATGGCATCCATATCGGGTGCCGGTTTCAGGGAGATGCCCCCGGTATCGAAGGTGATACCCTTGCCAACCAGAACATGGGGGCTTTGATTCTTGGGGCCGCCTTTGTATTCCATCACAATCAGGCGGGAAGGTGTGTCGCTGCCGTTGCCGACCGACAACAGAGCCCCCATGCCCAGTGCCTTCATGGCTTTTTCATCCAGCACGGTGGTGGTCAGTGCCTTGCACTCTCTGGCCAGTTTTTTGGCTTCCTGGGCCAGATAGGTGGGATTGCAGATGTTGGGTGGTGTATTGCCCAGATCGCGGGTGTAGCACATGCCATTGGCGATCGCTGCACCGCTCTTGATGCCGCTTTCCACGCCCTTACTGTCCACCGTGGTGAGGAAGGTCAGTTTCTTCAGGGCCAGCTGCTTGTGGTTGTCTTTGCTTTTGAAGGCGTTGAAGGTGTAGTTGGCGTAGGCGAACAGTTCCACCGCTTGACGGGTCAGCCACTGAGTGTCGCGGTTTTCGAGCTGAATATCGTCCAGGGCCAGCACCGCATCCTTGGCGGAGGTGCCATTGACCGCGTTGGCGGCGGCGCTGAAAGCCTTGCGCACGGCGCTTTCAGTCTGCTCACCGGCCTTGCCCAGGCCGATCAGTATGATGCGCTTGGCTACAGAGTCTGCTACGGCGTTCAACACCAGTGAGTCACCAGGCTTACCTTTGATGTCTCCGTTGGCCATGACCGCGTTGAGCGCTTTCTTGGTGGCATCGCTGAACTGATCGCAGCAGCTGCCCAGAACATTGCCTTCAAATACTGGTAAAACCAGGGCGTCTGTTTTGGTTTTTTCCGGTGTGGCTTTTTTGATTTTGAAGTCCATGCAAACCCCGCAAGACAAAAGAATATGTTTATTGGATAATGGCCGTTAAACCACATTACTAACGAAAATTTTGCTGATTTTCCAGAGTAAGCATCGCCTTTTCCATGATTATTTATCGATATCTATCGCGACAACTTTTTTGGGCCACCCTGGCGGTGAGTTCAGTACTGACCTTCATTCTGGTTTCCAGCCGGTTCCTGAAGTACCTGTCGCAGGCGGCTGTCGGTAAATTGGAAGGTTCGGCGGTGTTCATGATTATGGCTTATCGCCTGCCTGATTTTCTTGAGTTAATCCTGCCCCTGGGGCTGTTTCTTGGCATCTTGTTGTCCTATGGGCGAATGTATCTGGAAAACGAAATGGTGGTGTTACAGGCCTGCGGCGTCAGTCAGAAGCGTTTGGTGGCGTTGTCCATGATACCAGCATTGAGCATGTCACTGGTGATTGGATTTTTCAGTTTTTATCTGTCGCCCTGGGGTTCCCAGCAGGCTAATGCGTTGATTATGGAGCAGGAACGCCGTTCCGGCCTGGATGTGCTGAGCCCGCGGCGTTTCCATTCTACTTCCGATGGCCGCACGGTCACCTATGTGGAAGACATCGACTCCAGCGCCGGCGTCATGAAAAATCTGTTTATTGTTAACTATGACCGGGAGCGGCGCGATGAGGAGTACGACAAAGTGGTGCTGTTGCGGGCGGCGGAAGGGCGCTACCGAATCGATCGCAGCGGCAACCGCTATCTGGTGATGTCCGATGGTGAGCGTTTTGAGGTAGACCCAGGCAGCTCTCAGTTCGGGCGCTCCAGTTACGGGGAATACACCGTTAAACTGGAGAACAAGCTGGAAGCCATCGAACAAACCGAGATTGAAGATCAATCAACCCGGGCCCTGTTGGCGGATGCCAGTATCGAGGCACGGGTGGAGCTGCAATGGCGGCTGTCGCTGATGTTGATGGTGCCCATTGTGGTGTTCATGGCGGTGCCGTTGTCCAAGGTGAATCCCAGGCAGGGTCGCTATTTGAAAATGCTGCCTGCGATCATGCTGTATCTGGCATACCTGTCGTTGCTGATGGCGGTGAAAGGCGCCATTGAGAAAGGCCGTATTCCACCAGAATTGGGTATTTTCTGGGTGCATGGCTTGTTCGCATTGGTGGGGGTTGCCCTCAATTACTGGCCGGAATTTCTGCTTAAGCGTTCCAAGCGGCGGATGGATCGGGTGTCGGGGGCCGCAACATGAAGTTGCTTGATCGCTATGTGGGCCAAACCGTACTGATTTCGGTATCCATGGTGCTGTTTTTGTTGATCAGTCTGGATGCCTCGTTTGCCTTTCTGGCGGAGCTGGATGACCTCAAGGGCAGCTATCAGGCGCAGGAAGCGCTGATCTTTATTCTGTTGACGCTGCCGCGCCGAATCTATGATTTCATGCCGGTTGCCACGTTGATCGGGTGCCTGATCGGTTTGGGCTCGTTGGCAAACACCAGTGAATTAACGGTAATTCGGGCCGCCGGTGTGTCCATTGCCCGTATTGTGTTTGCCGCCTCCAAACCGGTGATCTGGATCGTGTTGCTTGGCCTGGCACTGGGGCAGTACATTGTTCCGCAGACCGAGCAGTTTGCCCAATCGGAGAAGGCACGGCATCTTTATCAGGGTGAAAGCATTGGTTCCCGCGACGGTTACTGGTATCGCGAAGGCGGTCAATACACCCATATTCAGGTGGTGCAGCCCAATGGAGTGATGTTCGGTATTTCCCGCTTTGTGTTTGATGAAAACAACGTGCTGGTGCGGTCGGATTTTTCGGAGCGGGCAATTTATCAGGGGGACCACTGGGCGCTGGAAAAAGTGCGTCAGACCCGTATGAGTGAGCAAGGTACCGAGTCCGAACATTTTGACACATTGCGCTGGGACAACACCTCGATCACACCGCAGGTGATGTCGGTGGTGGTACTGAAGCCGGATTATCTTTCCATCACCGGTTTGTTTCAGTATGCGACTTACCTGGATTCCCAGGAACTGGAAAGCACATCCTATTTCTTTTCTTTCTGGAAGAAGGTGTTGCAGCCTTTCACCACGCTGGTGATGGTGTTTATTGCCATTTCCTTCGTCTTTGGTCCGCTGCGGTCTGTCACCATGGGGCAGCGTATTATGGCGGGTGTGATTGTGGGATTATTGTTCCATTACGCCCAGCAGTTCCTGGGGCACGTCACCATCATTTTCAGCCTGACGCCGTTTTTGGCTGCCCTGGTGCCTTTGGTGGTGAGTTTTGCCATCGGAGTGTATCTGCTGAAGCGGGTCTGATCCGTCAGCGTTTGGCCGGTACGATCTTCTTGTTGATGTCTTTGGGCAATACCAGGGTTCGGGTGTTGGACAGGCTGTCGTGCCAGCTGTCACCACTGGCGCTGAACAGCACCCAGATATAACCCAGGCCAAAACAGCCCAAAGAAAGCGTTGCCATCAGAAAACGGCTCAGGCACTGAAAAAAATTAACCGGCCGACCATCCAGGTTGGCGTCCACCACCTGCAGGCGCCAGGCACGCATGCCCAGGGTTTGCCCGCCATGGGACCAGAACCAGTAGTAGAACAGGAAGGTGGCGGCCATCAACAAGGGGAACAGAGTCAGTTGCAGATCGGTACTGCTGCGGGGGGTATCCACGCCGGTTGCCCCCAAATAGATCGCCGTGATGAAAAACCACAAGGCAATGACAATCAGGGCGTCGTAAACGATGGAGGCCAGTCGGCGCAACAGGCCGGCCGATGGGTACTCCACATAGGAGATGGCAGAGGATTGAGCGTTGTTGTCGGAAGAATCTGTCATGAGAGTCTTAAGGAGTGGTGCCTAGGGAGAGAATCGAACTCTCACTCTGTTTCCAGAACCGGATTTTGAATCCGGCGCGTCTACCAGTTCCGCCACCCAGGCACGGTGTCTCGTACTAGAGAGGCGGGATTATATCAATGGATTCTGCCGCGTCAACAAGCCATTTAAGAGAATCCCGGAAACCGCTATAATCGCGGCCCCTTTGGCTGAGTCTGTAATCGGTATTAATGAAGCGTGCTGACTTTCACTATGAGCTCCCGGAGCGATTGATTGCCCGTTACCCCATGCCGGAACGCAGCGGGAGCCGTTTGCTGTGTTTGGACCGGCAATCAGGCGCCCTTCAGGATCAACGGTTTACGGATGTGTTGCGCTGGTTGCAAGGGGGGGATCTGTTGGTATTCAACAACACCCGGGTGATCCCGGCCCGCATTTTCGGGCGCAAGGAAACCGGCGGCAGGGTGGAAGTGTTGGTGGAGCGGATTACCAGCCCCGACAGCTGTCTGGCCCATGTGCGGGCCAGCAAAGCGCCGAAGCCGGGGAGCAGGATTCTGGTGGAGGGCGCCGACAGCCTGCTGATGGAAGGCCGTAGTGGTGATCTGTTTTGCCTGAGATCCCTGCAGGGAGATCTTCTGAACTGGTTGCAGCAGGTGGGACATATGCCATTACCCCCCTACATTGACCGGGAAGACGAACGCCTGGACCAGGAGCGCTATCAGACCGTGTATGCGTCCACGCCCGGTGCTGTCGCCGCCCCCACCGCTGGGTTGCACTTTGACGATGCCCTGTTGTCGGCGCTGGCAGAGGCTGGTGTGGACAGTGCCTATGTTACGTTGCACGTGGGTGCCGGCACCTTTCAACCGGTGCGGGCTGACGATATCCGCGATCATGTGATGCACTCAGAGTGGTTGCAGGTTGACCAGGCAACGGTGGACAAAATTCGCCGCACCAAGGCCCGTGGTGGGCGGGTGATCGCGGTGGGAACCACCTCGGTACGTTCACTGGAAACGGCGGCCAGCTGCAACCAGGGTCAGATTGCGCCGTTTGAAGGGGACACCGATATTTTTATTTATCCAGGCTATTCATTCAGCGTGGTGGATGGTCTGATCACCAATTTCCATCTGCCGGAATCCACCCTCATCATGCTGGTGAGCGCCTTTGCCGGGCAGCAGGCGGTGCTGAACGCGTACCACCATGCGGTGGCGCAGGAGTATCGATTCTTCAGTTATGGCGATGCCATGCTGATCCTGTAGACCTGAAACCCCATTTCTGGACATTAAGTGATAAAAAGTTGGATGTTATGAAATTCGAGCTTGCTGGTACTGACGCCGGCGCCCGTCGTGGCCGCCTGGTATTTGATCGTGGTGTGGTGGAGACGCCGGCCTTTATGCCCGTGGGCACCTACGGTTCCGTGAAGGCAATGCTGCCCAGGGATATCGGTGATATCGGTGCCCACATCATACTGGGGAACACTTTCCACCTGATGCTGCGACCCGGTACCGATATCATCCGCCTGCATGGGGATCTTCACGATTTTATGCATTGGCAGGGCCCTATCCTTACTGATTCAGGGGGCTTCCAGGTTTTTTCACTGGGTAAAATGCGCAAGATCTCCGAAGAAGGCGTGAAATTCCAGTCTCCAGTGGACGGCAGCCCGGTTTTCCTGACCCCGGAAATATCCATGCAGGTACAAAAAGACCTGGGGTCGGACATTGTCATGATCTTTGATGAGTGCACCCCTTATCCCGCCACCGAGCAGCAGGCGCGGGATTCCATGGCCCTCTCTCTGCGCTGGGCCAGGCGCAGCAAAGATGCCCACCAAGGGAACCCGTCTGCCCTGTTCGGTATTGTGCAGGGTGGCATGTACGAAAACCTGCGCCTGGAGTCGTTGGCGGGGCTCACGGACATCGGTTTTGACGGTTACGCCATCGGTGGCCTGTCGGTGGGTGAGCCCAAAGAGGAAATGCTCAACGTATTGAACTATTTGCAGCCCCATATGCCTAAAGATCGTCCGCGCTACCTGATGGGCGTGGGCAAGCCTGAGGATATCGTGGAGGCGGTGCGCCGGGGTGTGGATATGTTCGATTGTGTGATGCCCACCCGCAATGCCCGTAATGGCCATTTATTCACCGCAGACGGTGTGGTCAAAATCCGTAATGCGGCCCATAAAACGGATACCGGGCCCCTGGAGCCGGGCTGTGACTGTTACACCTGCCAGAACTTTTCCCGGGCCTATCTGCACCATCTGGACCGCTGCAAGGAAATCCTTGGCTGCCAGCTTAATACCATTCATAACCTGCGCTACTATCAGCGCCTGATGCATGGTTTGCGCACGGCCATTGAAACGGGTACATTTGAGCGCTTTGTTACGGAGTTCTACCAGCGGCGGGGCGAACCAGTGCCGCCACTGGCATCCAATTAATGTCATCAACTTGAGGTAAATATGAGTTTCTTTATCGCTGAAGCAATGGCCGAAAACGGTGGTGCCGCTGCACAACAGGGCAATCCCCTGACTTTCTGGGGCATGATGATCTTCATGGTGGCGATCTTCTATTTCATGATCATCCGCCCCCAGTCCAAGCGCAACAAAGAGCACAAGGCTCTGATGGAAGGTCTGTCCAAGGGGGATGAAGTGGTCATTTCCGGCGGCATGATGGGTAAAGTGACCAAGGTGGTGGAGGAGTACGTGGTGGTTGAGGTGGCGAACAACACTGAAATCACCTTCCAGAAAGCGGCCATCACCGCCACCTTGCCGAAAGGCACTCTGAAAAGCATTTAATCGTCATCTCGTGAGCTCTGCCAGGGACGGTGGCGCGTCAGGACCGACCAAGAAAAACAATAGGGTTTCCCCATGAATAAGTACCCGCTGTGGAAGTATCTGTTAGTGCTGGTTGTGGCACTGTTCGGAATCATTTACGCGTTACCAAACCTCTACCCTGATGACCCTGCATTGCAGATCACCGCCAAGAAAGCCGGTGGTGAAACCGAGCAGGATGTGCTGGATCGAGCAATTACATCCCTGAAGAAAGCCGGTGTTACCGTTAAACGGTCGGAATTGATGCAGGGCTCTGCCCTGATCCGGTTTGATAATGTGGATGATCAGATCAGCGCCAAGGAAGTTGTTCAGAAAGCCGTAAGTGAAGACTACGTGGTAGCCATGAATTTGGCGCCCAATACGCCCGCCTGGCTGTCGTCCATCGGTGCCGGTCCCATCAAGTTGGGCCTGGACCTGCGTGGTGGGGTCCACTTCCTGATGGAAGTGGATATGGCCAAAGCCACCGAGAACAAACTCAAAAACGACCTTAATAATATCCGCGATGGTCTGCGGGAAGCGAAAGTGCGTTATAAGCAGGCCACCCTGGAAGGCAGCCAGATTCGCCTTTCCTTCACCACCGAGGAGCGTGTATCGCAGGCTCGCAGTCTGCTGCAAAAAGAGTTTCGCGATTACCTGATCCAGGAGGAGCAGGCCGACAACCTCACTACCCTGTTGCTTGCTCTGTCGGAGCAGGCGACAAAAGAGATCAAGGATTACGCCATCAGCCAGAACCTCACCAGCCTGCGCAACCGGGTCAATGAGTTGGGTGTGGCGGAACCGGTGGTGCAACGTCAGGGTGCTGAGCGCATAGTGATACAGTTGCCCGGCATTCAGGATACCGCGGAGGCCAAGCGGATTATTGGTCGTGCAGCCAATCTTGAATTCCGCATGGTGGATTGGGAAAACGATCCCATGTCGGTGCGGCGCGCACCCATCGGGTCAGAGTTTCTTGCCATGCGCGGTACCGGGCAGCAGGTTTTATTGAAAAAAGACGTCATCGTTACCGGCGATCGTGTGGTGGGTGCCAGCACCGGTTATGACGAAAACGGTCGCGCCCAGGTCAACATCGAACTGGACAGTGTCGGTGGCCGGCGCATGTTTAAAACCACCAACCGGCACGTGAAAGATTCCATGGCGGTGGTGTTCATCGAGCTGGAACCGGAAAAACGCAAGGTCATGATCGACGGTGAAGAAGTTGAAAAAGTCTTCACCAAGGAAACCCGGGAAGTGATCAACGTCGCCACCATTCAGAGTGCCCTGGGCAACAGCTTCCGCATCACCGGCCTGGACAGTCCGGCGGAAGCAAAAGAGCTGGCACTGTTGCTGCGGGCCGGCGCTTTGGCTGCGCCCATGTATTTTGTGGAAGAAAGGACGGTGGGGCCGAGCCTGGGACAGCAGAACATCGAGGCGGGTTTGATGTCGCTGGTGGTGGGCTTTACCCTGGTGCTGTTGTTTATGATCGGTTACTACAAAGTGTTTGGCATGATTGCCAACGTGGCACTGGTGCTGAACCTGTTGCTGCTGGTGGCGTTCATGTCGGTTATCCCCGGGGCTACGCTGTCGCTGCCCGGTATGGCTGGTATCGTTTTGACGGTGGGTATGGCGGTGGATGCCAACGTGCTGATCTTTGCCCGTATTCGGGAGGAAATGGCCAATGGCGTCACGCCTCACGCCGCCATCAATGCCGGTTATGACCGTGCCTTTCTGACCATTCTTGATGCCAACATTACCACGCTGCTGGTGGGATTGGTGTTGTTCGCTT
Source organism: Ketobacter sp. GenoA1 (assembly GCF_003671475.1). NCBI lineage: Bacteria > Pseudomonadati > Pseudomonadota > Gammaproteobacteria > Pseudomonadales > Ketobacteraceae > Ketobacter > Ketobacter sp. GenoA1. The sequence goes on from NZ_RCHM01000042.1 coordinate 27,106, forward strand.
TCGGTTCCGGGCCGGTGAAAGGCTTTGCGGTGACCCTGTCCATCGGGATTCTCACCTCCATGTTCACCGCCATTGTCGGCACCCGGTCCATTGTTAATCTGATCTATGGCGGCCGCGCGCTGCAGAAACTGAGTATTTAGGAGGCTCCATGGCGACATCATCCCGTTTTAATTTTATGGGGCCCCGCAAGATACTGGGTGCCTTCTCCATCGTGCTGGTGATCGGCTCGCTGGTTTCCATTACCACCAATTTTCTGGAGTTAGGGCTGGACTTCACCGGCGGAACCCAGATTGAAGTGGAATACGATTCACCAACCCAGTTGGATCCCATTCGAGAGGTTCTGCAAAACAGCGCCTATTCAGATGCCAGTGTGCAGCATTTTGGTCGCCCGGAAGAGGTGTTGGTGCGGGTGCCGCCCATTGAAGGTGAAGACAAAGACAAAGTGGGAAGCCAGGTGTTGGCAATGTTGCAGGCCCATTCGCCGGATGTGAAGCTGATGCGGGTGGAGTTTGTGGGGCCGCAGGTGGGCGAAGAGCTGCGTGATAAAAGCGGCATCGCCATGATCATCGCCCTGGGCCTGATGTTGATTTACGTTACGTTGCGCTTTCGCTTCAAGTTTGCGGTGGGAGCGGTGATTGCCTTGTTTCATGATGTGATTATTACGCTGGGCTTTTTCTCCGTGTCCCGTTTGACCTTTGATCTGACGGCGCTGGCCGCCATTTTGGCGGTGATCGGTTATTCACTTAACGATACCATTGTTGTGTTTGACCGGGTGCGGGAAAATTTCCGCAAGGACCGGGAAGAAACACCGCAAGGCATCATCAATAATTCCCTCAATCAAACCCTGAGCCGAACCTTGATTACCTCCTTAACCACCTTGCTGGTACTGATTGCGTTGGCGTTGCTGGGTGGCGAGATGATTTATGCGTTCTCAGTGGCGTTGATCGTGGGCATCGTGATTGGTACTTACTCCTCAATTTATGTGGCCAGTAATTTGCTGTTGGTGCAGAACATCAGCCGTGAGGATTTTCTGGAGCAGGAAGTCATTGTGGATGATGTGCCCTAACCGGCCGGCAGAGCTCCAACAAAAAAGCCAGCTTACGCTGGCTTTTTTGTGCTGACTTTATATTTTGATGTTTGGCATTTAGCTGAAATTTAGCTGAAGAGACCGCTGCAGAGTCAGTAGCGGTGCTGCTGTAGTCTGCGGGTTTCTCGATTGGCCTCTACCGGTATGGGTATGGGCTTTAGCTCCACCTCATTCTGCTGCACGAAGGGAAGTGCAAAGCTCTGAAAGAAGGCCGCCAGCGACGTTTTGATTTCTTGCCAGTTCATACTGAAATCCCTCTTGTGGACGGCCATTTCCTGCCGCGTTACTTTCAGTATAGCGAATTTTTTCTACTTCGGCATATGCGGGTGAATGGTTTGCAGCATTGCCTTAAACAATTTAGGCGGTGCGCACACGATATCCCCGGTTTTGAGGTGATCCATGCCGCCCCTGGGGTCGCCGATCAGGCCACCGGCTTCGGTCACCATTAATGCCCCGGCGGCCATATCCCATTCCGACAGGCCGAACTCCCAAAAACCATCGTATCGGCCGGCAGCAACATAGGCCAGATCCAGGGCGGCAGCCCCGGCCCGCCGAATTCCGGCGGTGTTACGGGTGAAATCCCGGAACATGCCCATGTAGCCGTCGAGGATTTTGGCCTGGTCGGGGCGGAAAGGAAAACCGGTGGAGAGCAGGGCGCCTTCCAGCTTGGCCTGTTTGCTGACCCGCATGCGGCGGCCGTTCATCTGGGCACCACGGCCTTTGGCGGCGGTAAATTCCTCTTTGGAAACGGGATTAATGATGACACCCACCTCCAGTTGGCCCCGCACCTTGAGGGCAATGGATATGGCGAACTGGGGAATACCGTGAATAAAGTTGGTGGTGCCGTCCAGCGGATCGATGACCCACACGTAATCTTTATCCGTACCCTCGATCAGGCCATTCTCCTCCCCCAGATAGCAATGCTGCGGATAGCGTTTCTGCAGCCCGTCGATGATGCGTGCTTCGGAGGCCCGATCCACCTGGGTCACGTAGTCGTTGGTACCCTTAGCTTCCACATCGATCGTGTCGACCTTTTCATAGGCCTTATAGATCATTTCGGCAGTGGTGCGGGCTACGCCCAGGGCGGTGTTCAGCATGGGATGCATGGATCGGCTACCTTCATTGAGTTTAAAGAACGTACAGACAGGCTGTGGCGCCGAATGATAGCAGAAAGCGCCCGCCACCTTCAGTAAAATCTGGTACCATCGACGCCTTTTTCAAACATTACTTTGACGACAGATTAGCGAAGCCCTATGGAATTACTGAATCGAATCCGCATTGTTATGATCAATACCAGTGACTCCGGCAATATAGGTGCGGCGGCCCGGGCCATGAAAACCATGGGGGTGACGGATCTGGTGCTGGTTGCTCCCAGGGAGTTTCCTACTGCCAAGGCCACCGCCCGGGCCACGGGCGCCGCGGATCTTTTGTATAAGGCCAAAGTGGTGGATACTTTGGATGAGGCCATTGCAGATTGCCAGATGGTGTTTGGTACCAGCGCACGCATGCGCACCATTCCCTGGCCCCTAATGAGCCCCAGAGAAGCCTCTGAGCTTGTCTTGAATGAGCCCGAGGGTGCGAGTATTGCCATCGTCTTTGGCAGAGAAGACGCTGGCCTTAATAACGAAGAACTGCGACGCTGCCATTATCACATCTGTATTCCCGGTAACCAGGAGTACTCTGTGTTGAACGTGGCGGCCGCTGTGCAGGTGATCTGCTACGAAATGCGTATGGGGGTGTTGGCGCGCCACCAGGGGCAGCAGCAGGGAGACCCACCATCCAAGCCCTCCATGCCGCTACAGTTTGCGGACTGGGATGAGCCACTGGTGTCGGCGCAGGATATGGAGCGCTTTATGACGCATTTCGAAGAAACGCTGCTTGATATTGGCTTTTTTGACCCCAGTAATCCCAAACAGTTGATGACCCGGGCGCGGCGCCTGTTTATGCGCACCCGCATGGATCGATTGGAAATGAATCTGATGCGCGGTGTGCTGTCGACAGTACAGAAACGCATCAAGGGCAGTTAGCTACAGGGTAAACTCAAGGACCCCCCATGTTTGAAGGCATTCGCGAAGACATTCGTTCGGTGTTTCACCGAGACCCGGCAGCCCGCACCAGTGTGGAAGTGCTGCTGAATTACCCGGGCCTGCATGCGGTGTTGATGCACCGGCTGGCGCACAAGTTGTGGACAATGGATTTCAAACTAAGCGCCCGTTTTATATCCAGTTTCTCCCGCTGGCTAACCGGTATTGAAATACACCCCGGCGCCACCATCGGCCGTCGTTTTTTTATTGATCATGGCATGGGTGTGGTGATCGGCGAGACGGCGGAAGTGGGCGATGATGTTACGATCTATCACGGTGTTACCCTGGGGGGCACCACCTGGAACAAAGGCAAGCGTCACCCTACCCTGAAAAACGGAGTGGTGGTAGGCGCCGGGGCCAAGGTGTTGGGCCCGATCACGGTGGGTGAGAACGCCCGGGTGGGTTCCAACGCCGTAGTGACCAAGGATGTGCCCGGTGAGGCCACCGTGGTGGGCATTCCCGGTCGTATCATCTGCAAAGAAGGGGATGGTGACTGCGCAGAGGAGCGCAAGCGCCAGGCGATGGCCAGTAAAATAGGCTTTGATGCCTATGGGATGACGCCGGACATGCCCGACCCCATTGCCCACTCCATCAAGAATATGTTGGATCATATGCATGCCGTGGATCAGAAGGTCAATGCCATGGGCAAGGCCTTGGAGGCATTAGGGTCCGATTGCGGTAAATCCCTGCCGGAGATACGGGATCAGCTGTTTGAGGAAGAGCCGAAAGAGAGTCCGGCATCCACCTCATCAAAAGTTGACTGAAATAGTAGGAGATAGCAAAATGGGGGTCAGTCTCTGTTGCGGCAGAGTGGCAGTATTACTGGAGGCCCCCAATCTATGAAACTCACCACCAAAGGTCGGTACGCGGTGACTGCCATGCTGGATCTGGCGCTGCACGCGAAAACCGGGCCTGTCAGCCTGGCAGATATTTCCGAGCGCCAGGGTATTTCCATCTCCTATCTGGAGCAGCTGTTTGCCAAACTGCGGAAGAATGATCTGGTTTCCAGTGTTCGGGGGCCGGGTGGAGGCTATCGTTTGAGTCGTGACGGCGCCCAGGTTTACGTGGCGCAAATCATTGATGCCGTGGATGAAAAAGTGGATGTCACCCGATGCAGCGGGAACGGTGATTGCCAGGATGGGGAAACCTGCTTGACCCATGATTTGTGGCAGGATCTGAGCAAGCAATTGCATGATTTTCTGTCCGGTATCAGCCTGCAGAACCTGGTCGACCGTCAAGAAGTGCGGGCGGTTGCCGAACGGCAGGACAAATACCAGCAGGAACGCAACAGTAAGGGTTCCGATCGGGTACCCTTAAGCGAAATCAATTAGGGTGCATCCTGGTGCGAACCGGTCAATGATTTTTGCCCGGTCCGCCAGCCTGCTTTATAATCCCGCCCTCATTTCATTTTCTGATCTCTCTCATGCGACCGGTATACCTCGATTACGCTGCCACCACCCCAGTTGACCCTGTTGTTGCGGAAAAGATGGGGCATTGCCTTACTCTGGCTGGCATATTCGCCAATCCGGCTTCCCGTTCGCATTTGTATGGCTGGCAGGCAGAAGAGGCGGTGGAATCGGCGCGCCGCCAGGTGGCCGGCCTGATTGGCGCGGAACCACGGGAAATCGTCTGGACCTCCGGTGCGACCGAGTCGGATAACCTGGCCATCAAAGGGGTAATGGAGGCCTACGCTGAGCGGGGGAATCACATTGTCACTTCGGCCATTGAGCACAAGGCGGTACTGGACACCTGTCAATATCTGGAGAGTAGGGGCTGCCGGGTGACCTATCTGCAACCGGATGAGGATGGCATTATACAACCAGATGCCGTGGCCGCAGCGATCGGGGACGATACGGTGCTGGTATCCCTGATGCAGGTGAACAACGAGTTGGGCACCATCACGGACATGGATGCGATAGCCTCCATTACCCGGGAGCGTGGTGTGCTGTTGCATGTGGATGCGGCGCAGAGTGCCGGTAAAATGGCCATCGATCTGCAGCAAACTCCGGTGGATCTGATGTCCCTGTCTTCCCACAAAGTCTATGGGCCAAAGGGGATGGGGGCATTGTACGTACGGCGCAATCCCCAGGTGCGCGTGGCGGCGCAGATTCATGGTGGTGGCCACGAGCGAGGCATGCGCTCGGGCACCCTGGCAACCCATCAGATTGTGGGCATGGGGGAGGCGTTTCAGTTGGCCCAACAGCAGTGGCCGCAGGAATCCGCCCGCATCGAACAGCTGCGCCAGCGCCTGTGGCAAGGTATTGAACCGCTGGGAGGGGTGCGAATGAACGGGCACCCCCGGCAACGGGTATGTGGCATATTAAATGTGGCGTTTTCCGGGGTCGAAGGTGAAACCCTGATGATGGCGCTGGATGACCTGGCGGTGTCCTCCGGCAGCGCCTGTAATTCAGCCACGGTGGCGCCCTCCTATGTGGTAAAGAGTTTGGGGATAAGCGATGAGCTGGCCTTGTCCTCGGTGCGGTTCTCCCTTGGGCGCTTCACCACTGAAGAAGAAATCGATTTTGCTATCCAGCGTGTCACCGACACGGTGAGCCGCCTGCGGGGCTGATTGTATTCATTGCCACAAAACCTGAGTATAATCGCGGCGAAGCTGGGCTGTTGCCACGGAAACGTCCACGATCTTTTATTCTAACCATTTGAAATTTAATATAATTTGGAGAAACCCATGGCGGTACAACGCACCTTTTCCATCATCAAGCCTGACGCAGTTGCCAAGAATGTTATTGGTGAAATCCTGACCCGCTTCGAAAAAGCCGGTCTGAAAGTGGTTGCTTCCAAAATGGTTCATCTGTCAGAGCAGACTGCCGGTGGTTTTTACGCCGAACACAAAGAGCGCCCTTTCTTTGCTGATTTGGTGAAGTTCATGACCTCCGGGCCGGTGGTGGTGCAGGTACTGGAAGGTGAGAATGCGGTGGCACTGAACCGTGAACTGATGGGGGCCACCAACCCTAAAGAAGCCGAGGCGGGAACTATCCGCGCCGATTTCGCTCAAACCATTGATGAGAATGCCGTGCACGGTTCCGACTCAGAAACCTCTGCCGCCCGTGAAATTGCGTATTTCTTCGCCGAAAGCGAATTGTGTCCGCGCACCCGATAATTGCCTGAAAACAGCAATTTACGCTACGCTTAATGACAAATGGAGTCTTGATGACTCCATTTGTCATATCTAAACAGGGCTATTCAGGCCCAAGACAGGTGTCATCATGAGTTCCGAGTCTGTTCAAAATGACAGCACGAACAAGGTTAATTTGCTGGGGTTGACCCGTCAGCAAATGGAGGATTTCTTCGAGTCCATTGGAGAAAAACGGTTTCGTGCCCACCAGGTCATGAAGTGGATTCATTTCTTTGGGGCTGATGATTTTGAAGCGATGACAAACCTGGGCAAGGCGCTGCGCGGTAAGTTGGCTCAGCTGGCAGAGATTCGGGGCCCCAAGGTTGCCCTGGAGCATTTTTCCAATGATGGCACCCGCAAATGGGTGGTGGAGCTGGATCAGGGCAACAAAGTTGAAACGGTATTTATCCCGGATGGCAAGCGCGGTACCTTGTGCGTATCCTCGCAAGTGGGGTGCGCCCTGGACTGCAGCTTTTGCTCCACCGGCAAGCAGGGTTTTCATCGTGATCTCACCGTGGCTGAAATCGTCGGCCAGGTCTGGATCGCACAACGTTCCTTTGGTGCGCCGGAAAACCGGGGCGTGCGCAACATTACCAATGTGGTGATGATGGGCATGGGGGAGCCCCTGCTGAATTTTGAGAACGTCATCAGTGCAATGGAATTGATGAAGGATGATCTGGGTTATGGTGTGGCGAAGAAACGCCTCACCTTGAGCACGTCCGGAGTAGTGCCCAGGATGTACGAGCTGTATGACCGTATAGACGTAGCCCTGGCGGTTTCATTGCACGCGCCCACTGATGAGTTGCGTGATGTGCTTGTTCCTGTTAATAAAAAGTACCCTCTGTCGGAATTGATGGCGGCATGCCGTGAATATGTGGACAGGTTCCCGGACACGCGCAGGGTAACGATGGAATATGTGCTGATTGATGGGGTGAACGACAAATTCGAGCACGCGGAGCAGTTGATAGCGTTACTGCAAAATGTGCCTTCCAAAATCAATCTGATTCCGTTTAATCCCTTTCCCGATTCCGGATATAAGCGCCCAAATGGCTTGCGTATCAAGGCGTTTCAGGACAGGCTGATGAAAGCAGGATTCGTAACCACTATCCGTACCACCCGCGGTGATGATATCGATGCGGCCTGTGGTCAGCTGGTGGGCAAGGTTCAGGATCGAACCCGGCGTTCGGCCCAGTGGCGGGCCAAGGTCGCGGCACAAGGAAATAACAAGATACCGGTACACCAGGCAGGCTCCTGATACTGCAGCAGGCTGCTTGCGTGTTTGTTGATAGATCTACAAAAAAAGGATGGAGAAATTGAGGCAGCTGGATCCGTACAGAACGATATTCAAGGCAATGTTGCTGGGGTTGCTGCTGGGGCAGGGACTCGCTGGATGCGTTACTGAGACCAATGATCCACTTGCCCAGAACCGTGACCCGGCGAAGGCCGCTCGCAACTATGTGGAAGCCGGTACCCAGTATATGAAACTGCGGCAGATGGAGCACGCCAATCGCACCCTCACCCGCGCCTATGAAATTGCGCCGGATGATCCAGCGGTCAACAATGCGCTGGCTCTGTTTTACATCATGGAAGGCGAAGATGAGCAAGTGGTCCGCCACTTCGATAAAGCGTTATCGGTGGATCCGGAGTTTTCCCAGGCACGCAATAACTATGCGGCTTACCTGTTTGAGAAAAAGCGCTACGACGATGCCATCAAACAGCTGGAGCGGGTGACCAAGGATTATCGTTACCCCCGGCGTTACAAGGCGTTTGAGAATCTGGGTATCTGCTACCTGGAAAAAGACGACATTGAATCTGCCAAAGCGGCGTTCAACCGGGCGTTGCAGTTGAATCCAAACCTGCCGGTATCCTTGCTGGAGATGGCTGAATTGTCGATGGCGGAGGGCAACAATATGATGGCCGCCCGCTACCTGAAAAAGCATGAATCGGTTGCCAAACCCTCACCAAAACAGTTGTGGTTGGGAATACGCCTGCAACGGGTGCTGGGCGACCAGAACAAGCTGGCCAGTTATGAACTTGCGTTAAAAAACCTGTTCCCTGGCTCGGATGAATACAAAGCATATAAGGCATCATTGTAAGTTATGACTGCATTGCCCGGAAAACCAGCTGCAAACGCCTCGCCGGATAATGGAAGCGGGGTCGACAAGTTGCTGGCTTCCTCCCCGGGGGCGCGCTTGCAACGGGCCCGGGAAGCGGCAAACCTGACGGTCAATGAAGCTGCGGACGCCCTGCATCTGTCCCCGGGTGTGGTGAAGGCGCTGGAAGCCGATGACTATCGCGCCTTACCCAACGCCACCTTCGTGAAGGGCTATTTGCGCAGTTACTCCCGCTTGTTGGGGATCGGTGGCGAAGAGCTGGTCCGTTCCTATGAAGCCATCACCGGCAGTGGGAAGCCACAGCCGGTACAGCCCATTGAGACCCCCCGTACCGCCCCCCGTTTCGCCACGCCGTTGCGGTTTGGACTGCTGGGTTTGGTGGTGGTGATGGTGGCCTATCTGCTGTGGCCCGCAAGCGGTGAACCGGAGGCCGTTGCTCCGTTGGCAGAAGACGCGGCTGCGCCACAGGGTGAGGCTGTAATCGAGACCACACCGGCCGTTGATGCCGAACCGGTTACGCCGCCAGACCAGCCCGCTGCGGACAGCCTCGATACCGAGGTTTCCCTTGAGCTTGAGCGCGAAGCGCTGGTGTCATCCGAGCCCATGCCTGAAGAAGCCGAGGCCGCAGAAGCCGAGAATATTGAACCGGTCATTGACCCGGATACGCCGGCGCCCGAACCCGATGCCGCAGAGGTGATGCAACCGGCGCTGCAGGCCGCTGCAGATTTGGCGTCGGATGCCGCCCTGCCGGACTCCCAGGTCACCGCGCCTCAGGGCCAGATCAGTATGGCGTTCACCGGCGATTGCTGGGTTGAGATCCGGGATGCCAGCGGTGCGCTCATCTACTCCAATCTGCGGCGTAATGGCGAGTCACTGAGTATTACCGGCGAGCCTCCCCTGGAGGCCAAATTGGGTAACGGCAATGTGGTATCGGTCCGTTATAATGGTCAGCCGGTTTCGTTCCGCGTTCCTCCTCATAATGTTGTTCGGGTCCGATTGGGCGAATAGCACCGCCTGCATGGCAATACACCGCAATAAGCCTTAACATACCGCCCTGTCCAGCTAGGGTAGGAGTCCAACATGCACTTTGAATCACCAATAAAACGCCGTCAATCCCGTCAGATTATGGTTGGCAATGTACCCGTGGGTGGTGATGCGCCGATCAGCGTGCAGAGTATGACCAATACCGAAACCACCGATGTGGCCGCCACGGTAGGCCAAATCCAGCGCCTGGAGGAGGCCGGTGTGGATATCGTGCGGGTTTCCGTGCCCTCCATGGACGCAGCGGAAGCCTTTGGTGCGATAAAAAAGCAGGTTTCTGTACCCCTGGTGGCGGATATCCACTTTGACTACAAGATTGCCTTGGCGGTGGCGGAGCAGGGGGTCGATTGTTTGCGTATCAACCCAGGCAATATCGGCCGCGAGGACCGCATCCGGGCCGTCGTGGATTGTGCGCGGGACAAGAACATCCCCATTCGCATCGGGGTCAATGCCGGATCGCTGGAGAAAGACCTGCAGAAAAAGTATGGCGAACCCACGCCGGAGGCTTTGATGGAATCGGCCATGCGGCATGTGGACATCCTCGACAAGCTGGACTTTCAAAATTTCAAATTGAGCCTGAAAGCGTCCAACGTGTTTATGACCGTTGCGGCCTATCGCCTGATTGCAGCCCAGATCGATAATCCCCTGCACCTGGGGGTGACGGAAGCCGGGGGGCTGCGCTCCGGTACCGTGAAGTCCGCCATTGCCCTGGGCTCTCTGTTGATGGAAGGGATTGGCGATACCCTGCGCATCTCTCTGGCGGCCGATCCGGTCGAAGAAGTGAAGGTGGGATTTGATATTCTTAAGAGCCTGGGGTTGCGTACCAAGGGCATTAATTTTATTGCCTGCCCCAGTTGTTCCCGGCAGAACTTTGACGTCATCAGTACGGTTAACGCGCTGGAATCCCGTTTGGAAGACATTAAAACACCCCTGGATGTGGCCATTATCGGCTGTGTGGTGAATGGCCCCGGCGAGGCCAAGGAAGCCCATATCGGGCTCACTGGTGGCTCCCCCAATAACCTGATCTTCCGCGAAGGCAAGCCCAGTCACAAAGTGGATAACTCGGATCTGATTGCCGAGCTGGAAAAAGTGATCCGGGCCAAGGCGGAAGAGGTGGACGCTGAAGGTGGCGAAACACCGGTAAAAATAACACTCGGAGCCTGATCTGGCTTATAATCGGCCGCTTTTAATTGTCTCCGTCAGCGAATTGAGTTAGGAACATCAGAATTGAGCAAGCGAATCAAAGCCATCCGCGGCATGAACGATATCCTGCCGCAGGATTCCGCTGTTTGGCAGTACCTTGAGAGCACTGTACGTCAGCTGTTGAATCAATACAGCTATGGGGAAATCCGCCTGCCGATCGTGGAATACACCGATCTGTTCAAACGTTCCATTGGTGAAGTCACTGATATCGTCGAGAAAGAAATGTATACCTTTCTGGATCGCAATCAGGAGAGCCTGACCTTACGCCCTGAGGGGACAGCCGGTTGCGTGCGGGCCGGAGAAGAGCATGGGCTGCTTTACAACCAGGTTCAGCGCCTATGGTATATGGGCCCCATGTTTCGCTATGAAAAGCCGCAGAAAGGGCGTTATCGTCAATTTCACCAGATTGGTGTGGAAACCTTCGGCCTGGCGGGTCCGGATATCGATGCCGAGCTGATCATGCTGACCGCGGGTTTGTGGAAAGCGCTGGGCATTGCGGATCGGGTAACACTGCAGCTTAACAGCCTGGGCTCCAACGAGGCGCGGGCTGAATTCCGTGATGCCCTGGTCGCGTTTCTGCAGCAGCACGCCGAACAGTTGGATGCCGACAGTCAGCGCCGCCTGGAGAGCAACCCCTTGCGCGTGTTGGACAGTAAAGATGAAGCCACCCAGGCAATACTGAAGCATGCTCCCAGTTTGCACGATTACCTGGATGAAGAGTCCAGCCTCCATTTTGAGCAACTGAAGGCAACGCTGGATGCCGCCGGAGTGTCATACGAGATAAACCCGAACCTGGTGCGTGGCCTCGACTACTACTGTAAAACCGTTTTTGAATGGGTGACCGACGCCTTGGGTGCCCAGGGCACCGTGTGTGCCGGTGGCCGTTACGATGGGCTGGTACAGCAATTGGGTGGTAAAAGCACGCCGGCGGTGGGATTTGCCATGGGCATCGAGCGTTTGGTGCTGCTGCTGGAAGCCTGCGACGTGGTTGGCCATATCAATCCGGCACCGGATGTGTACATCATCTCTGAAGACAGTATTCAGGGCCTGTTGCTGGCGGAAAGAGTGCGAAACCAATTACCCGCATTGCGTGTCCAATGCCACTGCGGTGGCGGCAAGTTCAAAAAGCAGATCAAGAAAGCCGACGATTCCGGAGCCCGTGTGGCCCTGGTGTTGGGGGAACAGGAAATTCAGAATCAGCAGGTGGCCGTCAAATTTTTACGTGAGCAACGCGAGCAGGTGGTCATTATGCAGGATCAACTATCAAACTTTTTTGCAGAAAACCTGATTAGCCAGGAGTAATAACGTGGACGTGTACAGCACAGAAGAACAACAAATCGAAGCAATCAAGAAATGGTGGCAAACCAACGGTAACAGCGTGCTGATCGGTATTGTACTGGCCATTGCGGCCGTCTTCGGTTATCACAGCTGGACTCAAAGCCAGCAGGAAAACAGCGAAGCCGCAGCCATGCTCTACGGGCAGGTGATCGAAGCGGCAACGGCGGCGGATCAGAACCGGATGCAGGGCAATACCGAAGAGCTGGAAGGCCAGTTGGCAACCTTGAACCACCTGGGTGAACAGCTGAAGACCGACTTCAGCGACAGTGAATACGCTGTATTTGGTGCATTGATGCTGGCCAAGGAAGCCGTCATGGAAGGCGACCAGGAATCTGCCGCGCCGCAGCTGAAGTGGGCCATGGAGCATACCAGCAGTGCGGCTACCCGTTTGATTGCCAATTTGCGGCTGGCCCGGGTGCTGGCGGCGCAGGAACAGTATGATGCCGCCTTGACGGCGCTGGATTCAGTTCAGCCCGGCTCACAGGCGGATGCGTACGAGGAAGTGCGCGGTGACATCTATGTGGCCATGGGCGATCAGGACAAAGCACGGGAGGCCTACAAAAAAGCCATGGAGCTGAGTGCCGACCAGAATGAAGGCCAGAGTCGTCCCATTTTGAAATTCAAGTACGATAATTTGCTGGTGGCGGGGAACTGATGGGTTACCGAGTACTGGTTTTACTGCTGCCGTTGCTGCTGATGGCCTGCAGTAGTGACGAAAGCGTGGTGGCCCCTTCCCCCGTACCACAATTCAAAGCCCAGCTGGATATCGAAAAGCTGTGGACCGCGCGCATCAGTGATGGGGTGGGTGAGGCGTATCTGAGCCTGAAGCCTGCGCTGACGGAGCGTTGGGCCTTTGCTGCTGCAATCGATGGTGAAGTGTACAAGCTGGATCGCAAGACTGGTGCCCGTGAATGGCGTGTGGATTTGGATCGAAAAATCACCGGTGGTGTGAGTGCGGCCTATGGCATGGTGGCCCTGGGTTCCGCCAACGGTGAAATCATTGTTCTGAACGAAGAGGATGGCAGCATCCTGTGGGAAAAAGCGCTGGGCGGGCAAATCATGTCGGCTCCGGCGTTCGGCAGTGAGCGGTTGGTGGTGCAAACCATTGACGGTCGTCTGCATGGCCTGGACCGCCAGGATGGCAAAACGGTTTGGCTGTTTGATACCAGCATTCCCATTCTTACCTTGCGGGGTGAGAGCAGCCCGGTGGTAATGGGTGGGGCTACGCTGGCGGGATTTGCCAATGGCAAGCTGGTGGCACTGGATACGGACAGTGGCTTCGTGGCCTGGGAACGCTTGATCGGTGAACCCAAAGGGCGCTCCGAGCTGGAGCGTTTGATTGATCTGGATGGCCGTTTCTGGGTGTCCGGTAAGATCGTCTATGCCGTCACGTATCAGGGTGGCCTAGCGGCCATTGATGTTCCCTCCGGCCGGGTGCTGTGGAGCAAGCCCTTGTCTTCCTACAGCGGCGTTTCTGAGTTTCTGTCCCAAGTGTATGTGGTGGATGAAGACAGTGTTTTGTACGCCAAGGATTCAGTCTCCGGTACCGATATCTGGCAGTTGGACGATTTGAAAGGGCGTGGCCTGGGTGCCCCCACGGCTTATGATCGTTACGTGCTGGTGGGGGATTTTGAAGGGTTTCTGTACTGGCTTTCCTATCGGGATGGCAGTTTTCTGGCCCGCGCCAAGGTGGGGGTCAAGCGTTACCAGTTTGCCAGCCAGAAGGCCCAGTCGTTACGTCGCGTCACCGACCCGGCCGATGGTTTACGGGCGGAACCGGTGGTCTATGATGATATCGTTTATGTGCAGGGCAACAGTGGTGAGCTGGCTGCCTATAAGGTAGTTGAGGAATAATGAAACCGGTAATCGCGCTGGTAGGCCGCCCCAATGTGGGTAAATCCACACTGTTCAATCGTTTGACCCGGACCCGCGACGCCATCGTTGCCGACATGCCGGGGCTGACCCGTGACCGCCAGTATGGCGATGCCCGGCTGGGCGAGCGTGAGTTCATTGTGATTGATACCGGTGGTATCTCCGGTGACGAGGAAGGCATCGATTCCTATATGCGCGATCAATCTCTGCAGGCGGTTGAAGAAGCCCATATGGTGTTGTTTCTGGTGGATGCCCAGGCGGGGGTGACGGCGGCAGATGAGATGCTGGCGCAGGTGCTGCGGGCCCGTCAAAAACCGGTGTTCCTGGTGGTCAACAAAATCGATGGCCTCAATCAGGATGTGGTGGTGGCGGATTTTTACAGCCTGGGCCTGGGCGATCCGTTGGCCATCGCAGCGGCTCATGGTCGTGGCGTCAGCCAGTTGATCGATCACGTTTTTGAAGAGATGCCCGAACCGGTACAGGAATCAGCCGAAGCGCAGGAAGAGGCAGAGAAAGGCATCAAGATGGCGATTGTCGGCCGCCCCAATGTGGGCAAGTCGACCCTGGTTAACCGCATGCTGGGGGAAGACCGGGTGGTGGTGTTCGATATGCCGGGTACCACCCGCGACAGTGTCTATATACCTTACGAGCGTCATGGTCAGCGTTACACCATCATCGATACGGCGGGCGTTCGCAAACGGGGCCGTGTCAACGAGGCAGTGGAAAAGTTTTCGGTGATCAAAACCCTGCAGGCCATCGAAGACGCCAATGTGGTGGTGATGGTGCTGGATGCCCGTGAGAACATTGTGGAACAGGATCTGCACCTGTTGGGCTTTGTACTGGAAAGCGGCCGCTCCCTGGTGATCGCCATCAACAAATGGGATGGCATGGAGGCGGAAGCGAAAGAGCGCATCAAGTCTGAGTTGGAGCGTCGCCTGGTCTTTGTGGATTTCGCAAAAATACATTTTATCTCCGCCAAACACGGTACCGGCGTGGGTGAGCTGTACCGATCCATCCAGAAAGCCTACCAGTGTGCGTTTAAAAAACTGTCGACACCGTTTCTCACCAAAATTCTGGAAGATGCGTTGTCCGATCATCAACCCCCGATGGTAAACGGGCGCCGGATCAAATTGCGCTATGCCCACATGGGCGGCAGCAACCCGCCATTGGTGGTGATTCACGGTAATCAGACCGAAAGTGTGCCTAAATCATATCGGCGTTATCTGGAAAACACCTTCCGGCGCATTATGGATATCGAAGGCACCCCCATTCGTATCGAATTCAAAACCGGCGACAATCCCTATGCCGGGCGCCGTAATACGCTGACGCCAAGGCAGATTCACAAGAAAAAGCGCATGGTGACTCATCATAAAAAGCTGGAGAAGAAAAAGAAAAAACGCTAAGGTCTGAAGTCGACCAAGAAATTGGGCCCTCTCATCAGACCCCGGTGGCTGGCTTGAGCCGTCAGACGAGCATTACAAGCGGAGTGCTGGCATGGGACAACGACCTGACACCCCACCACAAGAAGGCGTAATCCAGTATCAGCTGGATTTTGTTACGGATCACTATATCGACTGCCCCCAGTTTGCCGAACTCAACGTGTGGCGAAGCTACCTGCATCGCCTGGGTTTTATCGGTCAGGATCCAGCCCGTTATGGCGGCTTGGGTTATGGCAACCTGAGCCATCGGGCAGAGCAGGACAGCTTTGTGATTTCCGGCACCCAGACCGGACACTTACCGTTGTTGTGCCGGGAACATTACGTGCTGGTGGAAGAAACCGATGTCCGGCGCAACCGTATCCGCGCCCGTGGCCCATTACCTCCCTCGTCAGAAGCCCTGACCCATGCTGCGCTCTATCAGGCTGCCACTGCCATTCAAACGGTTATCCATGTGCATTCCCCATTGCTATGGCAGCGGGCCGAAAAACTGAACATGAAGATGACACCGCGCAGTGTTGCCTATGGCACGCCAGCCATGGCCGATGCCGTACGCAGGCTGGTTGTGGAAGATGACACAGCAGAAGGGATCATCGCCATGCAGGGCCATGAGGATGGCATCATCGTCTATGGGGCGGATGTGGAAAACGCCGGCTCCCGATTATTGCAGGCAGTGCTGGATGCCCATCAACTGGATGAGCACTATTTTAGCCAGCATTGATTCAGGAAGCCGGCGTGGGCAAATAGAATTCTGATTCGGCCAACCTGTTACCCCGGTGATCCGTCACCACCACTTTCCAGTTGCCTCGCATCCTGGCACTGATGTTTTTGCTGGCATGGCTGCGCCAGCGGTCACTGCCCACCGGAATTCTGACTTTGGCCACCCGTTTGTCATTGCGGTACCAACTGTAGGTGAGGGTGTCCCCCGCGCGGCCCTGTAAATCGGTATAAAAGTACAGTTTGATAAAACCTTCGCCCAGCTCGTCGGTGTGACTCAGTTGCCTCTTTGGCGCCAGGCCATCCATGGCGTCGGTCAGAATTGCAGCGCTCAGGTCGTCGCTTAAGATGGTGATGTGCACTTCATGACCGGCAGGGGTGGCGGTACCATTATCCGCTTGTGTGGTTTGAGTTTGCGATTGAGTTTGAGCCGGTGCTGGCTCTGTCGCCAATATTGCCTGGGTCTGAGTCTGGATCTCGTCAACCGGCTGATCCTCAACCGGCTGTGCATGCCCCCGTTCACTGCTCAGCAACGGCGCATTAGCCTGTGCCTCTTTCGTCACTGGCTTTGTCACAGGCGCGGCCTGGGGTGATGCAGCAGTGCTGCTGTCTTCGGCAGCCGGGATGGCGCCGCTCGCTGCCAGTGTCTCCACATTGAATGTGGGTTCCGGATTGCCGCTGCTGAATAAACTGTACGCCCCTAAGCCCAGCAGGGCGATGATCAATACAATCCCCCCGATCACACCATAGACACGATGCCAGAGAATGTCTTCTGTGTATTCCGGTGCGTTGTGTTGGTAATGATTGAACTCAGTGCGCTCAGTTTTACTCATGCCGGTGGCTGCCCGTGGCCTTGATTTAAAGGCCACGAGCATAGCCAGTTTGCAGCGGGATCACAATGATTCCAGTGGTGATTTCGGAGTGGAATGAGGCTGCTGGGGATTGTCGTCGGTGCCCGGTATCGATTGTGACGACGGTTTACGGGCAAGGAACATCAGCAGGGGTGGCAGAAAGAAAAAGTCCACCAGCAAAGCAACGATAATGGTGCCGGCGGTGAGTATCCCCATGTCCGAGCTGAGTCGAAAATCGGACAGCGCCAGTACACCAAAGTTGGCGGTCAGAATCAACGTGGTGACGAACAGGGCGGTGCCCACTGTGCGAAAGGCGTAACGGATGGCATCCGGTTCGTTCAGGTTCTGCTCCCGCTTGGCGCGCAGGTACTTGCTGAGGAAGTGCACCGTATAGTCCACCACAATGCCCAGTGTCATGCCGGCCACGGCAGACAGCCCCAGACCAATCTGTCCCACCAGCATACCCCAGGCACCAAAGCCAACCGCCGCTGGAATCAGATTGGGTATCAGGCTGATCAGACCGAATTTCACCGAGCGCAGGGCAAAGCCCAGAATAAGGGAAATGATCAGCAATGCCAGGGCAGAGCCTTCCAGCATGCTGCGAATGTTACTGTAGCCCATGTGCGCAAACATGATGTCGGAACTGGTGCCCGGGTGGTACATGGCGCTGGGTGCATTGTCCCGCAGCCATTGTTGCGAACGTTGCTGCAGGCCGAGAATGTTATCGGTGGAGGAGTCCGCCACCGTGGCGGTGATGCGGGTCGACGCTTTGCCGGCATCCAGCAGATTGTTGGTGTCGAGTCCGAACGGCAGGCTGAACTCGTACAGCAACAGGTATTGCGCAGCCAGTTCCCGCTCTTCGGGTAATCGGTACCAGGCGGGATCATCGCCATGCATGGTCTTGTTGAGGCGTTTCATTATGTCCGTATAGGTTGCCACATGAATCACCTCCGGCTGCGCCTGCAACCAGCGGGCAAATTGTTCACTGGTTTGCAGAAACGCCGGATCGCTGATGCCGCCTTCCTCGCCGGAATCCAGCGAAAAGGAGATGGTATTGTTGGTGGTCAGGTTGTTGCGGACAAAATCAGAATGCATGCGCACCTCTGTGCGCTCATCGAAGTACTCCGCCCAAACATCATTGAGGCGGTTGTCCAGCAGGAAGGAAGTGCTGATGACAATCAGGACACTGGCGGCAATGAAAATTGGTACGCGGCGCCGAATGACGAAATTGGCCAATGCATCGTTGCTTGCCCCTTGTTGCAATTTATGTTGCTTGATGTTGAACGGCAGCAACACCACCAGTGCGGGCAGCAGACCAATGGAAAAGATCCAGGCGGCAAACACACCAATGGCCACCACGTTACCCAGATCACGGAACGGTGGTGAGGCGCTGAAATTCAATGATAGAAAACCGATCACCGTGGTGAGGCTGGTGAGCATCACCGGCTGATAGTTCAGGTTGAGGCTGCTTTCCATCGCTGCGCGTTTGTTCATGCCCTGCTGCATATTTTGAAAGTAGGTGGCCAGAATATGCATGCTGTCGGCAATGGCCAGGGTCAGAATCATGGTGGGAGCATTGGCCACCGGGGGGGAGATATGAATACCCAGCCATGACATGGCACCCATGGCCGCCACCACGGAGGTGACGATCACGGTCAAGGTGGCCAGGGTGCCCATGATGCTGGTCAGTACGCTGCCGCTGGCATAAAACATAAACGCGGCAACGCAGGCCAGGGCGAACAAAAAGGCGATGGGCACCAGGGTTTTCATGTCGTACAGGGTGGCTTCCTTGAACGCGTTGTTGTTCATCACTTTACCCACCAGATAAAAATCCGCCTGTGGGTATTTGGCCTCGAACTGTTGCCGAAAGGCGCGGGCGGCCTGCACCACTTCAGGTATGGCCGTGCTTTTGTCGGCGGCATTGTGAAAATTAACGATGACGTTGATCCCGGCCACCCGGGCAGCGGGGTCCACCAGGCGGTTGACCAGTTGTGGTTCCGCCAGGGCCACTGCTTTGGCTGTTGTCAGTTGTTCCCGGCTGGCCTGGCGGGGGTTCACAACCAGATCTTCCACCAGCAGGTCATCTTCTTCGGCAACGGTATGCTGGAAATTGGTGAGGGAATCCACCCGTTGGGAATAGGGCAGCTGCCAAGCCTGTTCGGTCATGTGGGCGATGATGCCCAGCGTATCCTGATCGAACACCACCCCGCTTTTGGGAGCGATGGCAAAGTAGACGTTGTCCACGTTGGTATAGGTGGTTTGCAGATGGTGGTAAGCCACCAGGTTTTCGTCTTCGTCGGGGAAGAATTCTTCAAAATCAGTGGTGATTTGTGGCGGCAGGCCGGCCCCAAGGGCAACGACCAGCACCAGGCTGAAGGCAATGATGAGCAGCGGATGGTTAACCAGATAGTGATTCAGGCGGTCCTGCAGCATAACGGATGAACGCTCTTGTCGGGTTAAGATTCAATGTAAGGTCACAAGTGGATATTTGAGGCTAGTGGGTATGTGGATTAGCGACAAACGAAACCTTTTGCGCCTCGAATGAATAAAATTCATCTGAACTGTTCTGCAGGGTGGCAAAGAGCCCAATCAGCCAGCGTTTGAATGTCTGCACTTCCGGCCGCTGCGCGTCCTGCGGTCGGTACACCACCCAGTATGACTCATCTATGCTGAAGTGCACGTCGAAGGGGGCGATCAAGCGGTTCTTTTGCAGCATGGGGAAGGCCATGGGCAGCAACCCCAGGGCAAGTCCCAGGTTCTGTTCCGCGGCGGTGAGATTGCTGAGGTAATTGTCCAGGGTGATTTCCTGGTGCGGGGGCAGGGGGGCAATGCCGGATTCCTCTGCCAGGCGTTGCCACGGATTGGGTTCCATGGGCAGATTGATCAGGGTCTTGCCGCGAATATCCGCCAGGGTTTTCATTTTGTGCTGGCGTTGGAATTCAGGCGAGCACACCGGTGTTACGCGCAGGCTCATGAGTTTTTCCGCCATCAGTCCGGGCCAGCTGCCGGTGCCGAAGCGCACGCCCAGATCGCAGTCGGATAGGGTGAACTGGTCACTGGAGGAGTAACTGGTTTCGATGCGCAGTTCCAGGCCGGGATTGTCCTGCTGGAACTCGTAGAGCCTGGGAATTACGATTTCGGTGGCCATGAACGGCAGAATATGGGCCCGGATGGCGGGGGCGCCGTGGCGGCGGCTGACCTGCCCCACCGCCCTCTGCAGCTGCGACAGATGCAGATCCACGGCCTGCAGCAACTCCTCCCCCGCCGGGGTCAGGCCCAGAGCCCGGTTCAGGCGTCGAAACAGGCTGAACTGCAGCTGTTGCTCCAACCCTTTGATCTGGTGGCTGACGGCGGATGGGGTCACATTGAGTTCAGCCGCCGCGCGCTTGAAACTGAGTTCTCTGGCGGCGACCTGAAAAACACGTAACGTCTGTAGGGAAGGGCCTTTATATGCCATTTCGCACTGGTTCTCGGATGAATTTGAATCATCTGATTATAGCAGGTGCCGGTACTATTGCGGCTTTTCGGTTTGCTCCACTGTGCAGATCAGAGCCCCCTGGTGTAACTGGGTCCGGATCGTGTCGCCGCGCTGGACCTGATCACTGCTGCGCAGAATGGTGTTTTCCCGGGTTTTGGTGATGGAATAGCCCCGCGACAGGGTTGCCAGCGGACTCACCGTGTTGAGCCGTTGCGCCAGGTGCTGGAGCTGCGTGGAACGATTTCCGGCGTGTTGGCTGAAGCCGCGTTTGAGCCGGGCCTCCAGTTGTGCAATGTCCTTGGCCAGTGTGTTGATCTGCATGCCGGGACTTTGGTTGTGCAGGCGAATCCGGGCACTGTGCAGTTGATTCTGCTGCAGTTGCAAAGTGCGTTGTATGGATTGCCGCAGACGCCATTCCAGCTCTTCCAGGCGCCGGCTGTGTTCCTGCAGGCGTTTGCCGGGATGCTTGAGCTGGCGGCTCAGCCAGTCCAGTGTTTGCTGCTGCTCCATCAAGCGCCGCCGCAGGTGTTCTGTAAGCCAGGTCTGAAAGCCCGACAGCTTGTCCAGCAGTTCCCGCCCATCGGCACTCAGCAATTCTGCTGCCGCCGATGGCGTCGGTGCCCGGACGTCGGCCACGAAATCCGCTATGGTGAAATCCGTTTCGTGCCCCACCGCGCTGACCACGGGCAACTTGCTGGCGGTAATGGCGCGGGCTACCTGCTCGTCGTTAAAACACCAGAGGTCTTCCAATGAGCCGCCACCGCGGCCCACAATCAATACATCACATTCGTTGCGGCGGTTGGCGGCAGCGATGGCCTGGCAAAGGGCATTTACGGCTTCCCTGCCCTGCACCAGGGAGGGGTACAGCACCACTTCAGTCAGCGGAAAGCGGCGTTTCAGTACTGACAGAATATCGTGTATGGCCGCACCGGTGGCAGAGGTTACCACGCCGATGCGCCGCGGACGGGTGGGAACCGGTTGCTTTCGATCTGCTTCAAACAGCCCTTCTGCCCCCAGTTTTGCCTTCAGCTGCTCGAAGGCCCGTTGCAGGGCCCCCAATCCGGCTTCTTCCATATGATCGATAATCAACTGATAGTCACCGCGGGGGGCAAACAGGCTCAAGCGCCCCCGTACCAGCACCTGCATGCCATCCTTGGGTTGAAATGGCAGGCGGATATTGTTGCCGCGAAACATGGCGGATCGCAGTTGGGACTGATCGTCTTTCAGCGTCAGATACAGGTGGCCGGAACGGGGCTGAACCAGATTCGATATTTCCGCTTCAAGCCAGATGGCCGGAAACTGGTGTTCCAGCAAACGTTTGACACTGTTATTGAGTTCTGACACCGAGAAAACGTGTCGTTGTGGTAGGGCGGGTATGTCTTCGTTCATGGCCGCATCATACTCAATTCCTGATAACGGCGCTACATCACTTGACTTAATAGGGCTTTCAAGAAAAACGTTACAGAACCGAAACTTAGGTATCCGCTACGATTACATAAAGTTACGCCTATTTGGGTAAATATCGGCTGGAAATGGTCACAGCCTGTAGTAACTGTCCCACTGATACAAATTTCCGGGACTGATCTTTGTTAGGATGATTTGGTGGTTTACACAATCCAGGAAAGCTCGTGAAGAGCTGGATAATAAAAACTGCACGATAAAAAAAATGAGACAACAGAGTTTAGGGTAGGGTAATTTATGAAATTGATAAAACCATTAGGCAGCGCGCTGTTGATGTGCGTTGCAATCGTATTGACCGGTTGCGGCGGCGGTGGCGTGGAAGGCCTCTACAATACCACCACCGCAGATGGCGTTAAAATTGGGATGAAACGCTATCGTCCATCACCCAGTCACAATTACAGTAACGGTACGCCCATTCTGCTGGCGAACGGGATCACTCTTAACAACCACCAGTGGGATACGTTTACACCACCATACTTGAACAGCTACAAATTTGAATTACCGGATGATGCACCCGCCTGGGCCAAGAACGACCCCATCATCCAGGAAGACAACATGAAATACTTCAGCACCGCGCATTATCTGTATCTGCGCGGTTACGACGTATGGATGATGAACTATCGCGGTGTGGGTCGTGATGACTATGCCAGTGAAGAGGGCAACGGCAACACGGATCTGGATGTCTGGTGTGCTCTGGATTTCCCGGCGGCAGTGGATAAGGTGCGTGCGGTAACCGGTAAGAAACCTGTTATTGGCGGGCATTCCACCGGTGGCCTGTGTGCTTATCTGTACCTGCAGGGCGTCACCATGGACGCGGCCACTGTGGCGGCCGGTGAGTACCTGCCCCATGTGACCTCCAGTGCAGCCCTGGCGGCTGAGCGCAACGCCAATACCCTGGCATTTGTTGGTATTGATCCTGCTGGCTCGCCCATTCTGGCCTATGAATGGCTGATCGACAACGCATTGATTTTCGACCTTCTGGCATTGGAAGTTCTGATTGACCTGGATGCGGTGATGCCATGGGTCATGTCCCTGTTTCCACCGGTGATCACCAGTGGCGCAATTGACCTGGTGTTTATTACCATTGGTAATCTGGCGGATGCGTTCCCCAACTATCTGCCTGCTTGGGCGGACCTGTTCGGCGCACTGGATTTCTGGAGTGTGGTGAACATGGATCCCTATGTAGAAGACTTCACTGGCCGTATCGCGTTCTCCTCTTTCTATCTGGGCGGCATCGCACAGTATGCGGATTGGGGTATCAACGGTGAGTTCCGCGAGCATTGGCAGAATGGTCAGGAGAACGCCAACCTGGTAGTGCCACCTAACCGTGCACCGGGCGATGGTTACTACTACTTCAATGACTATATGTCCCGTATGACTGTACCGGCGTTCTCTGTGTTCTCGGCCAGCTCGGGTCTGGTGGATACTGCCACTATGGTGGATACCATCTACAATGGTAAAACCTACAACAGCAAAGATGCCTGGATCGAAGTGCCCAACTCCGGCCACATCGATGTGGTAAACGGAAACCAGGCGCCGACGGTTTCATTCCCGGCCATCGCTGACTGGTTGGATAGCCTGTAAAAAGGCCAGGCCTGCACCAGCAGGCTTGTAGTAAAGCAATTTGAAATGGCCTCTCTGCGCTGTCAGAGAGGCCATTTTTTTGTGCTCGGCTTCCTGCTACCCATGACACCCAAATACAGTGGTCAACCGTAGATGACCTAACAAAAACAAGGCTGGAATCCGTCATGCTGGATTTAAGGATAGCGCCCCTCTCAATCCTGTTGCTGTTCACTCTGTTATTAACCGCATGTGGTGGTAGCGGCGTTGAAGGCTTATATGTGGCCAACACTGCAGACGGCATCAATATTAAAATGCGTCGTTACCGGCCCGACCCGGGTGCAGCCTATAGCAATGGCACTCCCGTGGTGTTGTTCCCTGGTATAACCCTGAATAATCATCAGTTCGATGTGCATTCGCCGGCGTGGCTCAACAGCTATAACTATCGCTTGCCCGATGACGCCCCGGAATGGGCATGGTCGGATGCTGCAATCGAGAAAGACAATCTCAAATATTTCAGCCTTGCCCATTACCTGTACCGCCAGGGTTACGATGTGTGGATGCCCAATTACCGGGGGGTGGGTCGCGGTGGCTATGACAGTGAGCACGGGCATCCCAACGCCAATCTGGATGTCTGGTGTGCGTTGGATGTGCCGGCGGCCATTGAAAAAGTGATCGCAGTCACCAACAAACGGCCGGTCATCGGCGGCCACTCCACCGGGGGGCTGTGCGCCTATCTTTACTTGCAGGGCATTACCATGGATGCGGCTGTGGTTGCCGCCGGGAATTATTTGCCACACGTAACGTCCAGTGCTGAGCTGGCGCAGATACGTAATCAACAAGTGCTGGGATTTCTCGGCTTGGACCCGGCCGGGATTCCCTTCTACCCCTATACCTGGCTGTTGGATAATCCTTCGATGTTCGCCGGCTTGGCGCAGGGCGGGCTAGTGGATCTGGATGCCGTGTTGCCCTGGGTTATGTCTTTGCTGCCACCGGTTATTGTTTCCGGCGCCCTGGATCTGACCTTTAAGACGATTACGGCTTTTGCCAACGCGTTTCCAAGCGGTTTGCCGCAGTGGGCTAATATTTTCGGTGCGTTGGATTTCTGGCGCACGGCAAATATGAACGGTTATGTAGAGGATTTTCACGCGCGGCTGGTGATTTCCAGTTTTTATATGGGGGTGACGGCCCAGTATTCCGATTGGGCGATCAATGGTGTGTTTCGGGAGCACTGGCAGAATGGATATGAAAACCGTGATGTGGTGATGCCGCCGGATCGTACTGT
This sequence comes from Ketobacter sp. GenoA1, assembly GCF_003671475.1. NCBI lineage: Bacteria > Pseudomonadati > Pseudomonadota > Gammaproteobacteria > Pseudomonadales > Ketobacteraceae > Ketobacter > Ketobacter sp. GenoA1. The sequence goes on from NZ_RCHM01000042.1 coordinate 51,766, forward strand.
TGGTGATGGTTATTATTACTATGGGGATAACATGTCCAGAATGACGGTGCCGGCATTTGCGGTATTTTCTGAGTCGTCGGCGCTGGTGGATACGGAAACCATGGTGGGTATTCTGTTTGATGGTAAAACCAAAGATCCCCGTGACAGCTGGATCGAGGTGCCCGGTAGTGGCCACATTGATGTGGTTAATGGTAATCAGGCGCCGCTGGTGTCCTTTCCAGCAATGGCCGCCTGGTTGAACGCGTTGTAATTGATGCGCACAAAGTCGGTATCAAGAAAAAGGCTCCCATGCGGGAGCCCTTTTTAAATTCAGTCATCTTCAATTGGCAAAATACATATAATCCAAATATTCATGTAGCCTGTTCAACATCTGTTCTTCTTCTTTGCTGGTTAGGCTGAACAGCACGTCTTTATCAAACGCAATTTTCATGAGTCAGTCTCCTGTGTCTTGTCGTGATCAATATCAGTGTGATATCAATTTCGACACGCGCGACATTGCGCGTTGACGAACCCATGGTGCGCCCATGGCAGGCAATCGTCAACGTGGCGGTTTGTAACAGGATCTTACCTATAACCAGGGTGCATTAGCAGGGGTTGCATACAAGCAAAAGGAATAAAAACAGGATGAAAAGCATGCGTTAGAACATCCCGTTGTAAGGCGGGATGCTCTGATCATGAATCGATTTAGCCGATCAGGTAACCGCCGTCCACTGCCAGGCTGGTGCCGGTTGTGTAGCTGGAGGCATCGGATGCCAGATACAAAACGGCGCCGGCCATTTCGTCCGGCTGAGCAACCCGGTTGAGGGGAACATGGGGTAACAATTGATTCAAAATGGCGTCATTCTTCACCAGTGCCGAGGCAAATTTGGTATCGGTTGCACCGGGCAGTAATGCGTTAACGCGAATGCCGGCACCGGCACACTCCTTGGCAAAGGTCTTGGTCATGGAGATCACCGCCGCTTTGGTGATGGAGTAGATGCCCTGCATGGCCCCGGGGATGATGCCGTTGACCGAGGCAACGTTGATAATGGAGCCGCCGCCGCCCTCACGCATCAGTTTGCCGCCTTCCACCGACATAAAAAAATAGCCCCGAATATTCACATCGACAGTTTTCTGATAGGCACCCAGATCAGTATCCAGCACGTGGCCGAAATAGGGGTTGGCCGCAGCGTTGTTGACCAGTATGTTGAGTTTGCCGTGGGTATTTTTGATGTGGGCAAAGATACTGCTGATTTGCTCCATATCCCCGATGTGGCAGGCGCAGGCTTCGGCGCTGCCGCCATCGTTTTTAATGTCGTCCGCTACCCGTTGGCAGTCATCGATTTTGCGGCTGGATATGATTACGTGGGCACCCTGGCTTGCCAGCAATTTTGCGATGCTTTCGCCGATGCCGCGGGACGCGCCGGTCACCAGGGCAATGCGACCACTGAGGTCAAAAGGGTTTTTCATGTCCATGGGTTGGGCCTCTTCTCAATAGTGGGTGAGCTTGGTGCCATTATTATGATCTGCTGATAGTGAACCATTCGTCTCAGCGGATTTTCTCATGGCGTAATAATTTAGCGATGGGTGAGCAGTGATTTGTCCTCACCATAATCAAAATGGGAAAAGTCATTGAAGTAACGCAGCGTGATTTTATCCCGGTTGAACAGCAGGCAGGTCACCGATGCGTTCATGATTGACCAGCTCAGTTCGGCAACGTGCTCGTCGTTCAGATCCAGACAGTGTCCGGTGGCGATGGCGATGGGGCCGCCGGAGGAAAACACGGCAATGGATTTTGCATCGCCGCTGTGATCGCGTACGTGATTCAGGGCAGCGCTGCAACGCTGGTTGAAGTGCTCCCAGGTTTCATTGTATTCATGATCGTAATCCCCCGCCCGCCAGCGATGCAGCGCCAGTTCAAACTCGGTCTGAAAGGCTTTCCGCGGATTGGGGTGCTGCGACAGGTATTGCGCCAGTTGCAGTTTGTTGCCGAACTCGGGCCGGTGCCGCTGCAGAACCTCTTCGTGATCGTATTCGTTGAAGCCTGCAAGGACAGTGGGGGTGATAGTGCAGCCCATGGCCTTGAGACAGCCTGAGGCGGTCTGCGCATGGCGTTTCATGGAGCCGGCATAGACGGCATCAAAGCGGATGCCGCGTTGCTGTAACGCGGCACCCAAAGCTTCAGATTGCTGTTTGCCAACGGGGCTCAGTTGATCGTAGTCATCGCTGTTAAACGAAGCCTGCCCGTGGCGAATCAAATAGATGGCAGCCATCAATCATCACCCATCACAGTTGGCCGGCGTCCTGCAGCAGTTTGGCTGCCTGTCGTTCCAGCACAGCCACACCGGGGCCAAAGGCAGCGAAGCGCTTGTCTGTGGTTTGGCCATGATAATAGCGGTAGTAGATCTGCTGGAGAATGACCGCCAGACGAAACACCCCGTAGACTTTGTAGAACAGGAAATCGTCGCATTGCAGGCCGGTTTTATCCAGATAACGGGCCACCACTTCATCCCGCGTCAGCATGCCGGGCAGGTGGGTGGGTTGGCGGCGCATCATCAGTTGCTCGGCGGGATCATCCGCCTGGATCCAGTAGGCCAGTGAGTTACCCAGGTCCATCAGGGGATCACCCAGGGTGGCCATTTCCCAGTCCAGTACACCGATGACTTCCGTTGGGTCCTGCGGGCTCAGTACCACGTTATCCATGCGGTAATCGTTGTGTATGAGGGTGACTTTTGCCTGGGGCTTGATGTTGTCGTTCAGCCAGCCCATGATTTTTTCGAAATCAGGAACGTCGTCGGTCTTGGCTGCGGCAAAGCGTTTACACCAGCCACCGATCTGGCGCTCCACGTAACCCATGCCTTTGCCCAGATCCTGCAGGCCGGCGGCTTCATAATCCACGTTGTGCAACTCGGCGAAGCGATCCACCACGTTCTCACTGAGCCTGCGCACCTGGTCGGTGGTCAGGTTCAGGCCGGCGGGCAATTCGTTGCGGGGAATGATCCCCACCAGGCGTTCCATGATGTAGAACTCACAACCCAACGGACTGCCTTCTTCGGCGCAGAAAGAAATCATTTCCGGCACGTAGGGATAGACCGGCTTGAGCTTGCTCATGACCTTGTATTCGCGCCCCATATCATGGGCAGACTTGGCCTTGGTGCCAAAGGGCGGACGCCGCAGGATGTAATCCCGGTTGGCGAACTTCACGGAATAAGTAAGGTTGGAGGCGCCACCGGGGAACTGGGTAATCACCGCTTCCCCTTTAACATCCGGTACCACGGATTTGATGTAATCGGTGATGATTTTGGGATCCAGCTCTTCGCCTTCCCGAACCTGCCCAGCCTGGTCTAACACTTCACTCATGTAGTCACTCCATCAGAATCTTTAAGTTTGTCGGCGCATGGCTGCCAGCTTGGCGCCGTATTGTCCCATTTTGTTGTTATACAGTGACGGCATAAACCGTTTCCAATACCAGGTGTTGCGGTAGGTTTTGTGGGGCAGCAACATAAACTGATTGCCGGCCACCGCCGTGAACACTTGGTCTGCTATATCATCCGCTGTTATGTCGGATGTGGCCAACATTTTACTCACGTGTGCCTGGGCGTGGGAGTCCGGTGAGCGGGTGGATTCCGCCAGATTGGTCTGGAAGAAGCCGGGGCACACCACGGTGATGCCAATGCCAAACGGCGCCAGCTCAAACAGCATGGTTTCCGACAGGGCGACCACGGCGGCTTTGGTGGCGTTGTAACTGTTCATCTCCGGCGAATGAATCAAGCCGGCCATGGAGGCAATATTGACGATATGCCCGTGGCCCTGTTGTTTCATCACCTGGCTGAACAACTTGCAGCCGCGCACCACACCCATCAGATTGATGTCGATGGTGAACTCCCAGTCTTCCAGTGAGCTTTCCGCGATGCCGCCATGGGAGGCAATGCCCGCATTGTTGATCACCACATCGATGTGGCCCCAGCGTTCCAGAATGGTGTCGCGCCAGGCCTCAACCGCGCTGGCATCCCGCACATCCACCTGTTGGTAGCAGGCGTCGCCACACAGGTCTTTCAGTTCCTGCAGTGTGGCTGCGCCGCGTTCCTCATGAATGTCAGCAATGGCGACACCCCAACCGGCCCTGGCATAACGCAGCGCCATGGCTTTACCTAGTCCGCTGGCGCCACCGGTGATGGCGACTGTTTTTACCTGATTTGTCATATCGTGCCTACTGATACCTTGTGTATTACTTGTATTTATTTAACTCGATACGGGCAATCAGGCCGCGGTGCACCTCGTCCGGGCCATCGGCCAAACGCAGTACCCGGGCGTAGCCATAGAGCAGTGCCAATGGGAAGTCATTAGATACACCACCTCCCCCATGGATTTGAATGGCCGCATCGATCACTTTTGTTGCAACATTTGGTGCTACCACCTTGATGGCGGAGATTTCGGTCATGGCGCCGAACACGCCAACGGTGTCCATCAGGTAGGCGGCTTTGAGAGTTAACAGGCGCGCCATGTCAATTTCCACCCGGGAATTGGCAATGATGTCACCGTTCCCACCTAATTTGGCCAGAGGCTTGTGGAAGGCGGTGCGTTGCAGGGAGCGCTCGATCAAATGCTTGAGGCCCCGCTCCGCCGCCCCGATAAGGCGCATGCAGTGATGAATGCGGCCCGGGCCAAGCCGCCCCTGGGCGATTTCGAAGCCCCGGCCCGGGCCGGCAATGATGTTTTCCTTGGGCACCCGCACATTGGTGAAGGACACTTCCCCGTGACCCTCCGGTGCGTCAAAGCGGTTGAATACCGGCAACATGCGCTCGATCTTGACGCCGGGGGTGTCCAAGGGTACCAACACCATGGAATGCTGGCTGTGGCGGGGGGCCTGCGGATCCGTGACGCCCATAAAGATTCCGATTTTGCAGTGGGGGTGGCCCACACCGGAACTCCACCATTTACGGCCGTTGAGCACCACGTCATCACCGTCCACCACACAGGTGGCTTCCATATTGGTGGCATCGGAGGAGGCCACGCCAGGCTCGGTCATAAAGAAAACAGAGCGGATGTCGCCCGCCAGTAGCGGTTCAAGCCATTGTTTTTTCTGTTGTTCAGAGCCGTACTTCACCAGCACTTCCATATTGCCGGTGTCCGGCGCGCTGCAGTTGAAGGCTTCCGAGGCAAACGGGCAATAACCCATGATTTCCGCCAGGGGGGCGTATTCGCTGTTACTGAGGCCGGCGCCGTATTCCTCATCCGGCAGAAACAGGTTCCACAGGCCTTCCTCTTTGGCCCGTTCTTTCCATTCTTCCATCAGCGGTGGCACCTGCCATTGGGTCCAGTCACCGTTGTGTTCATCCACCTGCTCCATGTATTTCAGCTCGTTGGCGATGATGTGCTTATCCATAAAGCCTTGTACACGGGCAATCATTTCCTGTGCTTTGGGGGAGTGAGAGAAATCCATGGCGGGGCTCCTTTTTATGATTTGCGCCTAGATTAGAAGACTTGTCATAATTAAACCAATGAATAGTCCTTATCAAAGGTTATAAATTGTATGCATATTGGTCGAGTCGATCTGAACCTGTTTGTGGTACTGGATGCCATTTATCGTGAGGGCTCCATCACCCGGGCGGCGGCCCGCTTGAACCTGACCCAGCCTGCCGTCAGTCATGCGCTGGCCCGGTTGCGGGAGACCTACGGGGATCAGTTGTTTGTGCGCTCCGGCAATCGTATGGTGCCCACCACGGTGACCCGCTCCATCATTCAGCCGGTGCGTGAAGCCCTGCAGCAATTGCAGACCACCTTCGCCGCGCCCCAGGTGTTCGACCCCGCCACCAACAGCAAGCAGGTGGTGCTGGCCATGCGCGGGGTGGTGGAATCAGTGTTGCTGCCGGAGCTGGTGGCCGAGCTGGAAGATCAGGCTCCTCTGATGCAGTTTAGCAGTGTGCGCATTCCCCGCCGTGACATGGAAACGGAGCTGGCCGCCGGGCGCCTGGATCTGGCCTTTGATGTGCTGTTGCCCATCGGTGCCAATATTCGGCACAAGGTGTTGCTTGAAGATGAGTTTGTGGTGGTGTCCCGCAAGCGTCATTCGGCATTGAAAGGGGGCTTGGATCTGGAGCAGTACCTGCACTCCCGCCATGTGGTGGTGTCATCGCGACGCAGTGGCCCCGTGGTGGAGGACTTCGAGCTGGGGCGGATGGGTTATCATCGCAACATTGGCATGCGCTGTCAGAATTACTTTGTGGCCCTGAGTACCGTGGCCCACACCCAGATGTTACTGACTATCCCCAAAAATTATGCACTGCGTAATGAGCACTATCATGATTTGAAAATCTGGCCCATGCCGTTGGAGTTGAAACCGGTATCCAACTATCTGTACTGGCATGAGTCGGTTGATGATGACCCGGCCAATGTCTGGTTGCGGGAGCAGGTTATCCGGCTCCATGAGCGCCAGCTGCGTTAATAAATTTATTAACGTCTCCGTTGGTCTGTAGATACAAAATTACCCATGTAAGATGCCCTCAAGTGTGGCACGATGCGCAGAAAATTATAATCAGAACACGAACAAGGGATGGCTTATGAATTTTGTAAAGTCTTTGCTTTTGCTGGCGGTGATACTGGGGGTGTCAGCCTGCAGCGGTGGGGGTACCAATTCATCATCGGTAGAACGCAACACCAGCACTTCATCTGAAAATGATGACGGTAATACGGACAATGTACCGGAGCCTGAGCCCCCTTTTTCCGCTCTTCTGGATGGCAACATTTATTTTCCGGTGTCCGATCAGGTAACCTGGTATTACAGCGATGGTGACGAAGTGACGTTGCAGACAGAGGTGATGGTCCGCGACAATTCGATGGTGTCCATGCAGCACACATCCGCGGCCATGCCGCGCCAGGAATATTTTCTCTCCGATGGCAATGTGATCCAGTATGGTGGCCTGTTTGCATCGCTGTCGGGCCTGCCCGGTCTTGAAGGTGTGGCGCTGGAAGGCAGTGTCGAATTTCATAATCTGCGGCGTGTTTATGATCCACTGAACGACCGCGGTCAGGGCTTTACATTTTCAGCGTTGGATGCGGATCTGGTGGCGCCGGATGGGGAAGTGTTGCTGGTGGGTGATTATTACTGGAGATCGGTCGTGGGCGAGAAATCCCTGATCAGCACCGGTCAAATGGGCTCAGTGCCGGCGGTTGAACTGCAGATCAATATTGATGTGGCCATCACCTATATGGGCATCACGTTGCAGCGTTATCCCCTGGTGGTGACCTCCATGTGGTTGTCTCCGGGGCTGGGGATTGTTGCCCGCAGCATGGGTGAAACCATGGTGACCCTGGATCGGGCTGAAGGCATACAGGCCCCTGTAGTATTCGTCTTTGATCAAGGTGATGGCCTGGTGCAGTCGCCGCAGCAGCTGTTGATTGACGGCAACCCGGTGACGGACATGGAGCCACAAGTGGCAGTGGCCTATGGTACCCGCGAAACCGATTGGCTCAGTGTGGAGTTTGATGCTACCGGCAGTTGGCGTGCCAGTATCATTGGCGCCGAATTGCCCCGCGGCATTCACGGTGCGGTGGTGCAAGTTAGCAGAGGTGAATCGCGGGTGGATGTACCGGTTTCCGTTCTGGTTAACTAGCGCGGACGGGCTCTGGCCGCGGCTAACGTCAGTTCCAGTTCAATGGGGTAATGATCTGAATAGCGGCGCGTTTCGGGTGTTTTCACGACGCGCGCTGCCTGCACAATGTCCGCCGGGGAAGACCAGGCCCGATCCAGTCTGAATACGGGGCAGCGGGTCGGGAAGGTTTTACCGGTGGCATGGGGCGTCAGCAATTGATTCAGTGTGCTGAACGCCCGCGAGAACAACTGCCATTCGTTGAAATCACCGGCAACCACCAGGGGTAAACCCATGTGGATGTCCAACCCCGCGATATGATCGCTCAGTAAGCCGATCTGCACTTTACGCTCAATGCGCTGCAAACCATTGTGGGTGTTGATAACCTGCAATGTGCCGGACGGTGTTTGCAGTGTCGCCTGCTGAATGTTGCGCGGCTCCAGGCCGCGCTGGCTGGTGTCGATGGTATGCACCTCCTGCACCGGGTAACGGGTGAGGATGGCATTGCCGTACCAGCCATGGGCGGTTGTCACTGTAGGGGAGGGCAGCAACTGCTGGAAGTGATCCCTGCACAAGGCCTGGATGTCGGCAACCGTATCCCGCTGTTGGCTGCGGGTATCAAATTCCTGCAGCAGCGCGATGTCGGCCCCGCGCTCTGCCAACCAACGTCCGATTCGTTCGTAAGAGTGTATGCCGTCGGTACCAAGCCCTCCATGGATGTTGTAGCTGATGACCCGTAGCCGCGTGTCCGTTTGATTCATGCTTTTACATCGCGGGATTGCAGTTTGCGGGCGAAATGCCGCGACAGCACGATAACACCCACCCAGATCAGTATGCCGATGGCCAGGTAGGTGATGGACCGGGTGGAAGGGTTGGTGGCCAGGTCCGATAAAGAATCCCCCACCAGCCCTTTTGCAATCATCGGTGGTAACATCCCCAGGAAAGTACCCAGGAGAAACGGCAGTAATTTGATGGATGAGATGCCGGCCACCAAGTTCACCAGGCTATAGGGTGCAATGGGCAGCAGGCGAATGGTGGCGACACCGATCACACCACTTTTGCTGAAAGCCTCATCCACTTTCTGAACCTTATGGCCCCCCAGTTTGCGCAGGCCACGGTCTCCCAGTTTTTCGCCACCCCAAAACATTACCGCGGCACTGGTGAGGGCGCCGGACATCCCGTAGATCGGCCCCCAGATCGGCCCGAATACCGCTGCCACCGCCAGTGACATGACGGTGACCGGAAAGAAAAACAGACCCCCGACGACGTACAGGATCAGCACAGTGGGCAGCGCCATACTGGTGCCCCGGGCCTGCTCCAGAAAAGCGCTCAGATTTTCACTGTTGAACCAGCTGATGTAGTGGTTTGCGGCCAGTACCACACCCGCCAGTAATACGAACAGCATCAGTACGCTGCCGATCACCAAGGTTTTTTTACGCGGATTGGGCAGATTCAAGTGGCTGCCATCGGGCAGGGGCAGGGGTGGTACCAACGGCTCCTCCGGATCGGATATCGGCGCCAGTACATCCTGCCAGGTCTGATCGGTAAACTTGTGATCATTGACCTCGGATAAGTGGTATTGATTGTTTGATTTGGCCTGCAGCAAACCATCAATGCATTGAGCCTGTTGCAGGATACGCTCTACCTGCGCAATGGAAAGGCTGGTGTGTTCTGCCAGTAGATCATTGCGCAGGTGAGCAATGGCAGCCCGCTGTGGTTCGCTGTCGGCGGCAAATATCAAATCGCATTCGGTGTCCAGCGTCATGGATCGATTACTGAAGTTGGACGAGCCGATCACCAGATAGCGGTCGTCGATGGTCATCAACTTGGAATGAATGCGTTTCAGCGCGGCATCACCGGAGCCCGGCTGGGCGGAGGAGTGGGTAATCCGGATTCGATCCGGGCGCACACCGTTTTCCACAATGTTCTTAAAGTCAATGCGTCCGGCCCAGTAGGCTTCACATTCCATGGTGCCCTTGGGTTCGTAGGAGCTGACCACCAGCACTTTCAATTGTGGTTTTCGTTTTAATTGCTGGTTTAATGCCTCGGCAATTTCCTCGCGACTGGCAAACTGGTTTTCGATGTAAATAAACTCTTCTGCGGCATGAATCAGGTCCAGCAGCATGTGCCGTACTTCCTGGGCGGGTTCTACCGCATCCATAAAGGGAATGGTACGTGCGATTGCGCAGGGAATGTTACGGGCGAGTGGTTTACAGAAGTGGGGCCAGCTTGCGGGAAGCTCCCGGGATGTCTGCGGTGCCGAGATCGCCTTATCGCAGGCGTTGGCAGCCAGCTTCCAGCGCCAACGCAACAGCTTGGCGAACTCCAGCACCACCGGGCCCGCTACCATGACCTGTACATCATGAATGGGGCCGTAAGGCCCTTCTGTATCGTTGCGGCGGGGGTCGTTGAATTCGTGTTTGCGCGTATCCCAGCGGCACCAGGCGATATCCATGCCGCCGTTGAATGCCAGCTCGTCGTCAATTACGACGATTTTCTGATGCTGGCTGCCGCCCATGGGAATGGTATCGTCCAGGCAAACCTGAACGTTGTCGGGGCACTGTTCTTCCCACACTTCCTTGGCCCAGATTTCCCGGTTGCTGAAGAACGCCAGGGACGAATCCCAGCGCAACAGATAAATCCGCAGGTCCGGATTCTGGCGGGCTTTCCAGGCCAGCAGTTCGCAGATATTAACTGGCGCTTCCACTGCATTGGCCTCGTCGCCCCGCAACAGATCAATGCGACTATCGATATCCCAACCGGCGATGAAAATACTCTTGCGGGCGGCAACAATGGCGTGATAGAGCGTCCGGTAGTAATTGGCGCAATCGATGAGGGGGCACATATAGGTGGCCAGACTATGGCGCCAGCAATTGGAATCTTCTGAAAACAGGTCGCTGGGTTTCATGCGGAACCTCGTATCGTCCTAATGTATCTCAGAAAGCTGCAGATAGTATGCCATGGCCGGGCCAGGCCTTGAAACCGCGCACTTCGAAGTGATTTAGGCAGCAGCGGGGGGCTGGGCGTGCCGTTTACAGCGGATTTTGTAAAAGTTACACATGGGCATTGCCAGAAAATAACAGAAGTTTGTCTGCGGGTTTACCCGGCGTTGAGGTGAGCGTTAAATGGGGTAGTAGCAGTAATGAATTGGTTTTCATAGGGGCAAAACCATGCTCAGAATTGCATTTAAAAAAGGTTATAAATATCAGCTGGAAGGGGAGTTTACCCTGCGCACACCCATTATACCTGCGCGGGGTATTGCTACAGACTACATTCAACTGGCACCGGACGGCACTCTGATGCTGGCCAGAAGCTATGCCTGGGATGGGCCATCCGGGGTCCCGGATGTGGCCAGCTTCATGCGGGCCTCGTTGGTACACGATGCGCTCTATCAGTTGATGCGGCATGACCTGCTGGATCCGGATAACTATCGTAAACCCGCCGATCAACTGATGCGGCAGCTTTGCGTTGAAGATGGTATGAACCCCATAGCGGCGGGCGCTGCCTATGCCTGTGTCAGATGGTTGGGGGATCATCATGCGCGCAGGGAAAGTCGCAAACCGTTGTTGTTTGCCCCCTGATTCACGATTGCACCGATTAGGTGTTGTGTTGTGGAGGCACCTTTGCATACTGTATCCCATGACTGAACGTCAGTTGGTTTGAAAAAGATCACAGGTGCACAAGGAAACCTCATTCATGCGAATTCTGAAGTGGATTGGTTTGGGCCTGGCCGCAATACTGTTGGTGGTGGTGGCGGCCCTGGTTTTAATTCGGTTTATTATTGATCCCAATGATTTCAAAGATCAGATCAGCGTTTTGGTGAAAGACACCACGGGTTATCGGCTCAGTTTGCAGGGTGATCTGAGCTGGAGTTTCTACCCGATACTGGGCTTTGAGTCCAACCAGGCCGCACTGGCTGCCAGCGCTGATCTTGAGCCTTTTCTTACGGTTGCCAATATGGCTCTGGGTATCCGGGTGCTGCCGTTGTTTTCCGGGGAACTGCAGGTGGATCAACTGCAGATTGAGGGGGTGGATGCCCGGTTCAGTGTGGATCAAGCGGGGCAGAGTAACTGGCAGGTGATCGACGGGGATTCGGCTGCCGCTGCGGTCAACCCTCAAGCACCAGTATCCTCACCCTCACCCTCACAGGCCACTTCTGAAGAGGCCGCCGGCCCCTTGCCTCAGGTTTCCATTCCGCTGGTTCGGGTGCTGGACGCCCGAGTCCATTATCGTGATGCATCCGGTGATAACGCTACGGACATCAGCATCAATGTCAGCAAACTGGAGTTGACCAACGTGCAGGCACAGGAGCCGGTAACTGTGCTGCTGGAGGCCGGCCTGGCGCAGACCGGCGGTGCCACTGTGTCGCTCAGCTTGCAAGGCGAACTGTTGCCGGATCTGGAAAAACAGCACTTTCTGCTTGCCCCCTTGCAGATAAATGCAACCCTGGATAATGTTCTGCCGGCCCCGATAAGCCTGGATATCGCTGCTGAGCTGGACATTGATCTGCCCCAGGATCAGGCCCGGTTTACCCTGCAGCAATTGCAAACGTCGGGTGTCAGCGTGCAGGGTGAGCTGGTGGCGCAAGGTATCACCAGTCAACCCTCCTATCAGGGGCGCTTGTCATCACGTCCAATCAAGCTGCCTGTGTTGTTCCAGGCACTGGCGCTGGAAATGCCGACAACCGCCAGCGCCGATGTGTTCAAAACGGCGGACTTTGCTCTCACCTTCAGTGGCGACAGTACCCAGGCCAAACTCTCTGATCTGCTGGTGCATCTCGATAGCAGCACGCTGAGCGGCCGTGTGGGTGTCACCGATTTTACCACTCAGGCACTGACCTTTGACCTGTTGCTGGATCGCATCAACGTGGATCATTATCTTCCCGCCAGTGATGAAGGCGCGGCAGCCACTGATAAACCGGCAGCGGGCGGCGCTGCTCCGGCCTCTGAATCATTGCTGCCGGTGGAGCTGTTGCGTGGCTTGAATATGGCAGGTCACCTGCGCGCCAATCAAGTCATCCTGCAGCAGGAAACGCTCAATAATCTGGTGTTGCGCGTGGAGGCACAGCAGGGCGTGCTGCAGGTTACCCAGCTCAGTACCGAACTGCTGCAGGGCAATTTGAATGGCCGGTTTGTTTTGGATGCCCGGGGTGCCCGACCCTCGCTCACCTCTGACGTGGACATAAACGAAATAGAGCTGACCGGGATTTCCTCCCGTTTCATGGCCGATTCCCTGTTGTCGGGTAAAGCATCCCTGACGCTGGATGCAAAGGCGGACGGTAACACGGTGGATGAGCTGTTGCAGTCCGCCTTGGGACAACTGCATCTGAACCTGGATCAGGGGGTATTACACGGTGTTAATCTCAATGCCGTGGTGGTGGATGCGCTGCGGGACAAGTTGTCCACCGTGGAGTACCTGTATCCCGATTATCAGGAAAAGCTGCCCAGGCAGTTACGCAAAGACACCGAGATCAGCAAACTCATTGCCGATGCCAAAGTGGAAAATGGGCAGCTGATCATGCCGAAATTCGAGTTTTTCACCGGCGAAAGCGGCATCGATGCCAGCGGCAGGATTGATTTGCTGGAGCAGGGGTTTGATTACCAGTTTGGCATTGTGTTGTCGTCCATTGAGCGTAATAAATACCTCAAGGGCACCCGTTGGCCGGTGCGCTGCAATGGTCAGCTCAGCGGGGCGCCGGCGGATTGGTGCCGGCCGGATATTAAAGCCATGGGCTCGATTCTGAGCCAGGCGGCATCCAAAGCCATTAAGGATAAAGGCGCGGCGGAACTGGGAGACAAAGTCGGCCTGGAAGCTGAAGATCGCGAACAGTTAAAGGATGAAGTGCAGGAGAAACTGGAAGCCGAAGAAGAGCGGGCCAAACGAAAATTGCAGGACAAGCTGGATAAATGGTTGAAGCGTTGAGGTTTTCATCCCGGTGCTGAGCCAGGTCAGGGTTTGATTGCGGTAGGCTCGAGATTCCCGGAATCTGGACCATACTTAACTCAATTATTCCTGCATTGATTCGAGTATGTATGGCCAAGCTCAAACCGATGGATCACGGCCCCCAGTGTCGCTGCTCCGACCCCATCGCCAATTCCGAGGAATTGCGTAAGCATCAACAGACGTTCTACAAATACACCGCCATGCCCCTGGGTGAAATTTTGCAAGAGCTGGGCCTGGTCACGCCGGAGCAAATCTCGCTGGCCTTATCCGATCAAAGCGTCAGCCATAAACGTCTGGGCGAGATTCTGGTGGAGAAAGGTGTGGTCAGCCGTGATGACGTATTGCGCGGCCTGTGCCAACGCTTTGGTGTGCCCTATGTCAATCTGCGTCAGTTTGATGTGGACCCGAAAGCGGTCAGTGTGGTGCCCGGCCATTTCGCCCGTAAACACCTGGTGATGCCGCTGTTGCTGGACAAGGATCGTCTGCTGGTGGCAGTCACCGATCCCTCGGATACCGAGCTGATCAATATGTTGCGCTTTATGACCGGGAAAGTGCTTGAATTTTGCATTGCCTCGTCCGAAGACATCGCCTACGCCATCAGCTCTTACTACGGCGGCCAGGAAATGCAATCCGCGCTGGATGATCTGGCGGTGTTTTCCAGCGATGAACCGTTCCACTTGGATGCGGATAACGAAGAAAGCCTGGGCACGGAACGGCCGGTGGTGCAACTGGTGCAAAGCGTCATTTCCGATGCCATGGCACGGCGCGCATCGGACATTCATGTCCGCCCACGAGAGAGCGTGGTGGAGCTGTATTTCCGCGTGGACGGCGTTATGCAGCACATCCGTTCCTTTAGCAAAAAGCTGCTGGCGGCGGTGGTCAGCCGGATAAAAATCGTCGGGAACATGGATATATCCGAGCACCGCCTGCCTCAGGACGGCCGTTCCCGCATTCACTATCTGGATAAAACCGTGGACCTGCGAATCTCCATTATTCCCACCATTCACGGTGAGAGTGTGGTGATACGGCTCCTGGATACCCAGTTTGCCTTGAAGAGCCTGGAGGCGCTGGGTTTTGATGGCCGGGATGCTGAAGAGTTGCGCCACCTGCTGACCCGCAATAACGGCATTTTTCTGGTGACGGGGCCCACCGGCTCCGGTAAATCCACCACCTTGTATACGGCGCTGGATCATATTCGTTGCTCCAACGTCAATATCATTACCGTGGAAGACCCGGTGGAATACCACGTGGATGGCATTACTCAGATTCAGGTGAACCACGATACCGGTTACTCCTTTGCCCGGGCCCTGCGGCACATATTGCGCCACGACCCCGACGTCATCATGGTGGGCGAGATTCGTGACGAGGAGACCGCCAAAATGGCGGTGGAGAGTGCGCTGACCGGTCACCTGGTATTGAGTACCCTGCACACCAACGATGCGGCGACCACAGTGACCCGCCTGATTGAGATTGGTGTCGAGCCCTACCTGGTGAACAGCTCATTGATTGGTGTTCTGGCGCAAAGGCTGGTGCGCTGCAACTGCGTCCACTGCATGGCGGAAGAACAAATCGACCCCGCCGTGCGCAAGGTATTGGGGGTGGCGGAGGATGAAGTGTTTTTCAAAGGCAGCGGTTGCGATCTTTGTCATGATACCGGGGTCAGTGGCCGCATGGCGGTATACGAGCTGTTGGTGATGACCGCCGAATTGCGCCGGCTGCTGGCCCAACGGGTGCCGGCGGATAGCATAGGTGAACAGGCCGTTCGGGACGGGATGACCCCGTTGACCCAAAGTGCGTTGAAGGTGGCCCGGGAGCGCAAAATTCCGCTATCGGAGGTGTATCGGGTCAGATTATAGGATCGGACTATAGGGTCGGACTATAGGGTCAGATTATGGGGCCCGGTTCAGCGGCGCCTACACCTGCAGGGAACCGCCCGACAACCTGCCCCTGGTGGCAGTGGCTGGACCGGGGTGGGGGTGTTCCAGCGTCTCGATAACCACACCTTCGTTGAAGCGACCCTGGAAACGGTCAGTACTGATGACCGCCAGGGGGCGTTTACCGTTCAGCCCCAGTTTTCTCAATGGCAGGGTAGTGGGGTGTTCTGCCCCCAGTTGCAGCTTGAAGCCAAAAGGGAAACGCACATCGTAGGGAGCCCGAGTGTCCAGAATCGAACGCATGACCTGATCGTTCAGGATTGAGAACATGTTGAACCCCATTGGACGAATTTGGCCGATGCGTGGCCCGTAGCCCCCAAACTGCAGCAACGGTATGTTGCCCTCCATGCATTCAACACGGCAATTCAAGGTCGCTTTGTGCAGCGACATTTCCACTCGTGAGGGGGATTTGATATGCCCCCAGACCTCGCGGCCAACGGCGACCATGCGGGGACTGCTGGTGTGGCAGTTCATCAGATAGAAGCCCATATGGCGCTGGTCTGCCTTGGAGAATAATTCCCGCCAGGGGGAAATAGGGCGAAACCCCCTAAGCCTGGATACCGGCACCGCCAGGGAGGCGATGCTGTAGGGCGTGGCACTGCAGAGGGTGAAATTGGCCATCACCAGGCCCACTATGGCGTAACGGCCGAAGGTCATGGCGGGAACAAAACTGGTGCCCGCCAGCAGCGCTTCCACCCGTTCCCGCAAGGTACAGAACAGGGCAATACTGTAATCACCCTCTTTATAGAGCACGGGGACCTCCACTGCGCCCATAGAGGTGTTCACGCTGCGTTGGGGAACCTGGAAGAACGGGTCGATTTGCATGGAAAAGCCTTTCTTGGTCTGATTGTTAGCTTTCTTAAATGATTATATTGATTTTTTGTGCATCTATAAGTGGTTTTTGAGGTCAAAATAACCAGCCCGGTGGCCCGTTTCAATGTTACTGGCGTTACTGGGCCGAGTTGTGCGGTAGCCCCAGGCAACCGTTTGCGTGGGCATCTACTACTATCATCCCGCTTTTGGACATCAGCGCCATATTTCAACAGCCTCAGAGCTTTGCTATAATGGCGCGTTTAATTATTCCCCCCTGCAACAAGGCTGGCACTGCATGTTACGTATTGCTCAGGAAGCGCTTACTTTTGATGATGTTCTGCTCTTGCCCGGTTATTCAGAGGTCCTGCCCCGGGACGTACAACTGAAAACCCGGCTCACTCGCGAGATTACCCTGAATATCCCGTTGGTGTCCGCAGCCATGGACACCGTGACCGAATCACGCCTGGCCATCAGTATGGCGCAGGAAGGGGGGATCGGCATTCTGCACAAGAACATGACGGCCGAGGAACAGGCGCGGCAAGTCAAGGCAGTGAAGAAATTTGAAAGCGGTGTGGTTCGTGATCCCATCACCGTACCCCCTGACACCACGGTGGGCAAGCTGATTGAGATCACCCAGATCAATAACATCTCCGGTGTGCCGGTGGTGGAAGGCGAGCAACTGGTGGGGATTGTCACCAGTCGTGATCTGCGCTTTGAAGATCGCTACGATCAACCGGTTTCCGCCATCATGACGCCAAAAGATAAACTGGTCACCGCGAAGGAAGGGGCCAGCACCAATGAGATCAAGGGGTTACTGCACAAATTCCGGATCGAGAAGATCCTGCTGGTGGACGATGATTTTTGCCTCAAGGGCATGGTCACCAACACCGATATCCTCAAAGCCGAAGCCTACCCCCATTCCTGCAAGGATGATCAGGGGCGGTTGCGGGTAGGAGCCGCGGTGGGCACCGGCGACGGTACCGAGGAACGGGTTCATGCCCTGGTGGAAGCCGGTGTGGACGTGCTGGTGGTGGATACCGCTCACGGACACTCCAAGGGCGTCATTGAGCGGGTGCGCTGGGTCACCCACAACTACCCCGACGTGCAGGTGATCGGTGGCAACATCGCCACCGCGGAAGCGGCTCTGGCCCTGGCCGACGCCGGCGCCCATGGCGTCAAGGTGGGCATCGGCCCCGGCTCAATTTGTACCACCCGTATCGTGTCCGGCATTGGCGTACCCCAGATTTCGGCGGTGGGCAATGTGGTAGAGGCGTTGAAAGATCGTGATATTCCGGTGGTTGCCGATGGCGGCATCCGCTTCTCCGGCGACATTGCCAAGGCCATCGCGGCGGGCGCCCATGCTATTATGGTCGGCGGTTTGCTGGCGGGTACGGAAGAAGCCCCTGGCGAAGTGGAGCTGTATCAGGGCCGTTACTACAAGGCCTATCGCGGTATGGGGTCCCTGGGGGCCATGGCCCAGAATCAGGGCTCCAGCGATCGCTATTTCCAGGATGCCTCCCAGGGGGTGGAAAAACTGGTGCCGGAAGGCATCGAGGGCCGCGTGCCCTATAAAGGGCCGATCTCCGCGATTATTCATCAGATGATGGGTGGGGTGCGGGCCAGCATGGGTTACACCGGCTGTGCGTCCATTGAAGACATGCGCACCAAGCCCACTTTCGTGCGGGTCACCGGTGCCGGCATGAAGGAGAGCCATGTGCACGATGTGACCATTACCAAAGAGGCGCCGAACTACCGTTCCTAAGCCGATCACCGATTTCTCAGGATGGCCAGCCGAACCCGCCGACGGGCGGCTGGCCTTTCAGTTTCAGCAGCGACTGTGTGACAGTTAATACCACGGAATCCGATTCATCATGACCGACATTCACGCGCAACGCCTCCTTATTCTGGATTTTGGCTCCCAATACACGCAACTGATTGCCCGCCGGGTTCGGGAAATCGGGGTGTACTGTGAGTTGTGGGCCTGCGATGCAGACCCGGATGCCATCAAGGCCTTTGCGCCCCAGGGAATTATCCTGTCCGGTGGCCCGGAATCCGTGATTGGGGATGACACCCCAAGGGCCCCACAGGTGGTGTTTGACCTGAACGTACCCGTACTGGGCATTTGCTATGGCATGCAGACCATGGCGGCCCAGTTCGGCGGCGAGGTGGCCGGCTCGGAGCACCGGGAGTTCGGCTATGCGGAAGTGAAAGTAAAGGATGGTGGTGAGCTGCTGACCGGTTTGGATGATCACGCCGGTGATAAAAAGCTGGACGTGTGGATGAGCCACGGCGACAAAGTGGTGGCGCTGCCAGCGGGGTTTACGTGCATAGCAGAAACCGCCAGCGCACCCATTGCGGCCATGGCCTGTGAAGCGAAAAAACTCTACGGCGTGCAGTTCCATCCGGAGGTGACTCACACCAAGCAGGGCGGTGAGCTGCTGAAACGCTTTGTGCGGGAAATCTGTGGCTGTGATGCCCTGTGGACGGCGGGCAACATCATCGACGATATGGTGGCCCGGGTACAGCAACAGGTGGGGGATGATGAAGTTCTGTTGGGGTTGTCCGGTGGTGTGGATTCTTCGGTGGTGGCGGCCCTGTTGCATAAAGCCATTGGCGACAAGCTCACCTGTGTGTTTGTTGATAATGGCTTGCTGCGCCTGAAGGAAGGGGATCAGGTGATGGACATGTTTGCCCAGCACATGGGCATTCGTGTGATCCGGGTGGATGCGGAAGACCTGTTTTTGGGCAACCTGAAAGGCATAAATGATCCGGAACACAAGCGCAAGGTCATCGGGAATACCTTCATTGATGTGTTCGATGCCGAAAGCAGCAAGCTCAACGAGATCAAATGGCTGGCCCAGGGCACCATTTACCCTGACGTGATTGAATCCGCGGGTTCCAAAACCGGCAAAGCCCATGTGATCAAATCCCACCACAATGTGGGTGGTTTGCCTGAGCACATGAAAATGCAGCTGGTGGAACCTCTGCGGGAGCTGTTCAAGGATGAAGTGCGCAAAATTGGTTTGGAGCTGGGCTTACCCTATGACATGGTCTATCGCCACCCATTCCCCGGCCCGGGCCTGGGCGTGCGTATCCTGGGTGAAGTGAAAAAGGAATACGCCGATATCCTGCGGGAAGCGGACCATATCTTTATCGAGGAATTGCACAAGGCAGACTGGTATCACAAGGTGAGCCAGGCGTTTGCCGTCTTCCTGCCGGTGAAATCCGTTGGCGTCACCGGTGATGGTCGGCGTTACGAGTATGTGGTGGCGATTCGGGCAGTGGAAACCATCGATTTTATGACGGCCCGGTGGGCGCACCTGCCTTACGATCTGCTGGAAAAAGTGTCCAGCCGGATTATCCAGGAAATTCCGGGCATATCCCGGGTCACCTACGACATCTCATCCAAGCCACCGGCAACCATCGAGTGGGAGTGACCGCACCGGTCACTCTTTCGGTGTTCTCCAGCACAACCCCAGTATGGCGGTCATCGGCGCGGCCAACAGTAATCCCGCCTGGAACTGGCCCAGCACCCACAGGCTCAGGCCGCTGATCAAGCACCACAGCAGTGGCATCGGCAGCAACACCCATAGCCACCAGCCGCGCTGCATTAGCAGTATCACCCCAAGGGCAAATATGGTGGTGGGATCTGCATGGATTCCCACGACTTCGGTTTGCCGCAGGGTACCCCGTCCAATCAGGGAGATCAGGGGCCAAAACAGACCTAGAGCGGCCAGCAGCACCCCCGACCGGAGACGTGCAGGCGGAACCTTGCTGCCCTGGTGGGTGGTGAATATTAAAAGCGTCAGCAGCAGCGCCTGCAGATAAAACCCGCGGGCAAACCAGACACTCGCCCAGTTGAGGTTGACGTAGAACTGCTGCAGAAAGCCATAGGCAGCCCAGCCCCAGAGCAGAGCCAGCAAGGGGCCCGCAAGGCGGCGACCGGTGAATGCCAATGCCAGTGCGCCAATGCCGATCACCGTGGTGGCCAGATGCAGGGGCCACCAGGCGGCATTAACCCGCTCGATCAGCCGCAGGTACACCTCTGCGGTAAAGGGGATAAAGTTAGCGACGGCGTAGGTGGACCATTCTTCCATTGAATTAAAATCTCACAGGCTGCGGATGTCGTTTATCATCCGCTGGCGCTGGCTTGCATCGGGCATTGGGCCACGGCCCGCCTCCATATTTTCCTGCATATGGGCAACCTGGGTGGTGGCGGGGATGGCACAGGTGACCGACGGGTGAGAGACGATAAACCTGAGCAGATAGTCGGCCCAGGTTCGGCAGTTGAGTTCATCAGCGGCCCAGGCCGGTACCTTTTCATGGCGTTGCAACGGTTTGATCAGGCTCCCGCCATCGTAGGGACGGTTGGCGATCACCGCGATGCCCCGCTCCCGGGCCAGCGGCAACAGGCGCTGTTCTGCTTCCCGGTGGGTGAGGTTGTACGTGAGCTGGACAAAGTCCAGATCCTTCGTCTGCAGGATCTTTTCCAGTTCCCGGTGCCGGCGGCCGTGGGAAGTGGTAATGCCGATGTAGCGGATTTTTCCCGCCTGTTTCATCGCTTCCAGATTGGCGAGATGATCCTGCCAGCTCGTCAGGTTGTGCACCTGTATCAGGTCGAAACGCTCGAGGCTCCAGGCTTCAGCCTGTTCTGACACCTGCTGCCCGGTGGCATCGCCGTTCCATGTCCAGATCTTTTCCGCCGAAAAAAGTGTCTTTGGAAAGCCCAGTTGTTTCAGGGCATATCCCACCATCTCGGCAGAGGAACCGTACATGGGGGAGCAGTCCACCATGCCGCCGCCATATTCGAAGAACTTCTTCAACACGTCGGTGCGCTGCCGCCGCAGTTGCGGATCGTTACCGACGTTGAATGTTTGCCAGGTGCCCATGCCAATGGCGGGAATTTTTTCGCCGCTGGAGAGAATGAGTTTTTGCAATGGATTTTTGCGGGCAAACGTGATCGAGGGGGCCAGGCCCAGCAGGGCTGCGCTGCCGATAAACCTTAAGATGTGACGCCGCGAAAGTCTCAGGTTCACGATATGGTCTCCTCTTATTTGGCAGTGGCTGCAAACCACCGAGGTTTGGCAAGGGTGGTGGCCAGGCAACAGAGTAAGTGAGCAAACAGATCCGCCAAGGAATTCCGCCAAGAAAATCCAGTGGGGGGCGGACGTCATGGCTTGAAACTAGACTGGGCGCGATGCTGTGTCAATGCGCAACACAGGTTCGCGGCCCGTCCGGGCCGCGAGGCGCTGTTACAAACCAGCGAGAGTAAGGCAACAGTAAGGCAAAAGCCGAGGCCGTATTCGGTGCCATAAGCGCTATTTCCTCGGGCTAGCCTTGCAATCGGGAATTCCACCCCCATATCAGGTTGGACAGACTATTTTGTCTGTTCCTACTGAAAGGCGTTTCAATGCCGTCACAAAATGATGATTCCGGCTCCCCATGGGGCTCTCCTTCCCAATCATCTCCTGATCTTGAGTTGGCCCTTAAAGAATCGGTAGACCGATTAAAAGGTTTATTCGGGGGCGGCTCTGGCAACAATAATGGCACCGGCTTGGTGAAAATACTGACTATTGGCCTGCTGTTGTTTGTGGCCCTGAGCATATGGTCTGCCTATTACACTGTGCCCAGCGATTCGGTCGCGGTCGTGCAGCGATTTGGAAACCACCTCAAAGAAGTGCCCCCCGGCTTACACTTCAAGCTGCCACTGGGTATTGATAAAACGACCATTGTTCCGGTTAAACGGCAACTAAAGCAGGAGTTTGGGTTCGCCACACTCGGTGCCCGCGATCCCTATCAGGGCACTCGCGACGGTGGCCGTGAAACGCAAATGGTGACCGGTGACCTGAACGCTGCGCTGGTGGAATGGGTCGTGCAGTACCGCATATCCGATCCGGTCAAGTTTCTGTTTGAAGTGCGCGAGCCTGCGGAAACGCTCCGTTATGTATCAGAGTCGGTTATGCGGGAGGTGGTAGGGGATCGAACGGTCGATGAAGTAATTACCATAGGCCGGCAGGAGATTGAGGTTGAAGCGCTGATTAAAATGCAGGAGTTATCCACCAAATACGTGATGGGTATCAGCATTGATCAGGTGCAATTGAAGAATATCAATCCGCCCAGACCGGTACAGGAATCCTTCAATGAGGTGAATCAGGCGCAACAATCGAAAGAAAAACTCATAAATGAAGCACGGCGGGAATACAACAAAGTGATTCCGCTGGCTGAGGGCGAAAAGGATCAGCGAATCAGAGAGGCGGATGGCTATCGCCTAAAACGTATAAACGAAGCCGAGGGTGATGCCCTGCGATTCAATGCGTTGTTTGCGGAGTATCAAAAGGCACCGGAAGTCACACGGCGCCGAATCTACATTGAAACCATGCAAAGTGTCTTGCCGGAGATAACCTCAAAAGTGTTGATGGACGATTCCGTGCCGGGTTTACTGCCGTTGCTTAATCTGAACCGGCAGAAGGAGCAGCAACAATGAAAAACGTTTCCCTGGTTGGTCTGTTAATCGTGCTGCTTTGTGGTGTGTTCGTCGGCGCCAGCGCCATGTACACCGTTGATGAAGTTGAGCAGGTCATCATTACCCAGTTTGGCAAGCCGGTGGGTGAGCCCATTACCGAAGCGGGCCTTAAGTTCAAAATCCCCTTTGTACAAGAGGTAAATCCCATCGATAAGCGTGTGCTGGAATGGGATGGCGCACCCTCTGATATGCCCACCAAGGATAAGCTCTATATTTCTGTCGATCTGTTTGCCCGTTGGCGGATTGTCGATCCGTTGCAGTATTTTCTGCGCCTGCAGGATGAGCGCAGTGCTCAATCAAGGCTGGATGATATTCTGGGTAGCGAAACACGAAATGCGGTGGCCAAACATGAACTGATTGAAATTATCCGCACCACCAAAGGCAGGGAGCCACTTATCGATACTGCTGTCCTTGGTGAAGACGCTGCATCACCCACTGAGCAAGGCCCCATAGTGGGGGCGTTGGTGCCTATTGAGAAAGGCCGCCAGTTGGTTGAACGGGAAATATTCACTGCAGCGGCTGAAAAAGTGAGTGTGTTCGGTATAGAGCTGTTGGATATACGTTTTAAGCGTATTAATTATAACGAAAGCGTACGGCCGAAAATTTACGACCGTATGATCAGTGAGCGGCGGCAGATCGCCGAGCGGTTTCTGTCCGAGGGCAATGGCGAGGCGGCTAGAATACGGGGTAATCGGGTGCGCGACCTTAATAAAATCCAGTCCGAAGCCTATCGTCAAGTGGAAGAAATTCGTGGTTTGGCCGATGCCAAGGCAACCGAAATCTACGCCAGTGCCTACAATCAAACGCTCCAGTCCGTGGAATTCTACGAGTTCACGCGCACAATGGCTTCTTATCCTGAAATCGTTGGTAAAAACACTACCATCGTATTGTCCACCGGAAGCGATCTTTTTAAATACCTCAAAGGCATGAATGCCAAGATAGAACAACTTAATCCGCAATCGGAGTAATGTATGAGCAAGGAACGAAAAGGTAATAAAGAAACCAAGAAGGCGCCTTTAATGACCCAGAAAGAGAAAAAGGCGGCGAAAAAAACAAAGAATGATCAGCGCCCCCAAAGCACCGGGTCACTTTAAAAGACTGTCATTAACAGTAAGTTATTTCGAATCATGACTTCATCTTTTGTGCGCAAAGAATTTACACCACGCAGGATGCGCCATGAACTCGTTTGTTGGACGAGTGAGGATTGAACCCATGAAATTGAAACTCAGTAAAATATGGTTGCAGATCAGTGCGATGACGATTGCTTTAACGCTCTGCTCTGCAACCCTGAGGGCACAAAGCGATACCACGGAAAACCTGCCTGAAAACGCTTACCATAATACCTATGGTGACGGCTGGGAATGTGAGCGCGGCTTCAAGAAAGTCAGGGATCGTTGCGCCCCAATTAAAGTACCGGAAAACGCCAGTCTCAACGCCTATGGCCGAGACTGGGCGTGTGATCGAGGCTATTTGAAAGAAAATGAAACCTGTATAAAGATAAACGTGCCGCCCAATGCCTACCTGGTGGATAGGCAATATGGTGTAGGGTGGGAATGTGAGCGCGGTTACAAGGCAGACAAGGCCGATTTTAGCGGCAATCAAACCGAGTGTATTGAAATCGACATTCCCGAAAACGCCGTTTTGAATGGGTCAAACTATGGCCCGGGCTGGGACTGCGTGCAGGGCTATAAGGCGCTTGATAACTCCTGCAGCAAAATCATTATCCCGGTAAACGCATATGCAACCGGTTCGTCTCACGATAAAGGTTGGGAGTGCATGAGAGGCTTCGAAGAGGAACGTGGCCACTGTGTCGCCATGGATATACCTGAGAATGCTTATCTTGATCGCCGTGGGAAATATTGGCAATGTCAGCGTGGCTACAAAAAGACCCGGCAGGGGTGTCTCCAAGTTGATCCTCCGGAAAATGCCTACCTGAACGATGATGGTGATGGCTGGCGTTGTGAGCGGGGCTATGAAAAGCAGGCACAATCCTGTTCTCTTATACGCCTGCCCGACAATGCCCATCTCAATAGCCGGGGTGACGGCTGGGAATGTGATGAACCTTTCAAAAAAAGGGGGAACCATTGTGACACGCGTTGATGTTTAAGGTGTATCCCAACGGGCTGTGCAAAAGTGCTGGTGGCAGTTATGAATCGTTATAAAATTGTACATCAAACAGATTATGACTTTTCTGCTGTGGTTCAACTGCTGCCTCACACCTTGCGCTTGCGGCCTCGGGAGGGGCATGAGCTGCGTATAGAAAGCTTGATATTGGATATTTCCCCTGCGGCAACATTGCGCTGGCATCGGGATGTGGAAGGCAATTCCGTTGCAGCGGCGACCTTCAGCACCGGTACGCAGCACCTGACTGTAAAAAGTGAGGTCATCATCCAAAAATACGATCAGGCGCCCCATGATTTTCTGGTTGCGGATTACGCGGTTAATTATCCATTCCGCTACAACCTTGAAGATACAACGCTGTTGGCCCCGTATATGAATCCGGTTCAATATAGTGAAATCCCTGCGCTAAGCAATTGGATGAGCCACCTTTGGCAGCGCAACGACAATATACAAACCTTCGCCTTATTGCTGCAGTTGAACCAACTGATCTATCAATCCATGCACTACCGCAGACGGGAAGAGGAAGGGGTGCAGACAGCAGAACAAACCCTGTTATGGGGCTCAGGTTCCTGCCGGGATTTTGCCTGCCTGTTTATCACGGCGGCCAGGCAGTTGGGGTTTGCCGCCCGCTTTGTCAGCGGCTATCTCTACTCGGATCACATCTCCTGTCAGTTTGGGCAGTCCGGGTCCACCCATGCCTGGGCTGAGGTGTTTATTCCTGGGGCCGGATGGAAAGGCTTTGATCCAACCATTGGTAATATTGTCGGGGCAGAGCATATTCCGGTCGCGGTGGCGAGATTACCGCAATCCGTACCGCCCATCGCCGGGTCTTTCCATGGGCCAGCGGGAACCAACATGGTAGTGAATGTTTGGGTCACCGAAATCGGCTAAACCTCAGCCGGGTGTTTTTGCGTAATTGATTATTGATGCGCGTTGCATTGCCATAATCGTCTCGCTATGCTGCCAGTTCTTTTTTCAACGTTCAGATTTCTATGACCACAGCAACGCGGAAACTCTGTCTTTTATTCCTGACCCTGGGTGTCGGCCTGACCCACAACCTGTACGCGGCTGACAGCAAACGCACCCTGACTCTGGCACAGATCGCCGAGCATCCCGCCCGCCAGGCGCCGGCCACTGCTGTCAGCCTGAATCACACCACCCTCAGTGCCCAACTGCAGGCCACGGTCACTGCCATTCCGGTGGGTGTCAGTCAGCAGGTCAAGCAAGGTGAAATACTGCTGCAACTGGATTGCACGGATTTCAATCTGTCACTGCAACTGGCAAAGGCCGGTATCACCATCACCCAGGTCCGTTTGGATCTGGCCAAAACCCAGCAGAATCGTGCTACCCAGTTGATGCAGAAGGATCTGGCATCCCGGGAGAACGTCGACACCGCCAACGCCGAAGCCATCGCCCGGCAAGCGGAGCTGCAACAGGCCGAAATCAATTTGCAGCAGGCACAGCTGGATGTGAAACGTTGCCAGATCAAGGCGCCATTTGATGGCATCGTTACCCAGCGTATTGCCAACGTGGGCCAACTGGCCGCCGTCGGCACGCCCCTGATCACCATTGTGGATACCCGGCAACTGGAACTGTCCGCCCTGGTTAACCCTCGGGAAGTTGCGCAACTGAGCCAAGCGGACCTGGTGTTCGTCGCCGATCAGAGCTATCCGGTTTCCCTGCTGCGCGCCGGTGGTATTGTGAATACCGAAACCCGTGATCAGGAAATCCGCCTGGCGTTTCACGGTGATACACCGCCACCGGGTACCGCCGGCAAACTGGTCTGGACCGATCCCCGCAGCTTCGTTCCCTCCCAGTATGTGGTGAAGCGGGATGGGCAATGGGGCGTTTTCATCAAGCAGCAAGGCAAGGCGCACTTCATTGCTCTGCCCAATGCCATCCCCGGCCGCAGTGCGCCACTGGCGATGGCAGAGGATACCCCCATTGTGGTGAAGGGGCTGGGCCCGTTGAATTCAGGTGAGCCCTTGCCGTGAACCTGTTGCGCCGTTTTCTTGAAAACCACGTACTGGCCAACCTTACCTTTGGCCTGGTGATTATCCTCGGTATCCTGGCCTATCAGGAAATGCCCCGGGCCCGGGATCCGGAGATCAACTTTAACTGGATTGACATCACCACTGCGCTGCCGGGCGCCTCTTCCATCGACGTGGAAAAGCGGGTAACCGACCCGATTGAGGATACCATCAGCAGTACAGTGCGGGATCTGCGCTTTGTGACCAGCACCAGTCGCGAAGGTGTGTCATCGATTCTGGTACGCTTCAACCAACTGAGTAAAACCGAGTTCCGGGAACGGGTGGCGGATCTGCGCCGTGAAGTGCAGAACGTGTATACCGATCAATTGCCTGATGAGGCACTCGACCCGCAGATTCGCGAGATCACCTCTTCCTCCGGATTCCCTACGGCGAGCCTGGTGCTGACCGCGCAATCCCCTGACGAAGCCTTCCGCCGTTATGCCGCCGACCTGAAACTGGCCCTGGAGCGGCAACCGGGGGTGGACGAAGTCCTGAAGATGGGCAGCGAAGATCCGGAGTTGCGCATTGCCTTCTATCCGGAAAAACTGCTCGGGCTCGCCATCAACCCCAACGATCTGGCGGACACTGTGCGTGCCTATTTCAGTGATGTGGCCATTGGGGATATGAACACGGCGAACGGCCGTTGGTTGGTGCGGCTGGAAGGCACCAGCAGCTCCCTGGATGAGCTGGAAGCCTTTCCGGTGGTGACGGCTCAGGGAGTGGTGCCCCTGGGCAGCCTGGCGGAGATTTATCGCAGCAGCGCCGAGCCATCGATTCTTGCCCACTATCAGGGCCAGCCGGCCATCATGTTCAATATCACCAAACAGGAACAGGCCAACACCCTGCAATTGTTGGACAACCTCAACCAGTTCATCGAGCGGCAGCAGGCGGTGGTGATTCCCCAGGGTTATCACCTGGCCCTGGTGGACGACCAGACCATCAGCACCCGGGACGCCATCCGCACCATGCAGTGGAACGCGGGCATCGGCCTCAGCCTGGTGATACTGGTGGTGTTTATCTTCCTGGGCGGGCGTATCGCCCTGCTCACCGGGATTGGTATTCCTTTTACCCTGGCCGCCACCTTTTTCATTCTTCACGCCATGGGCATGAGCCTGAACAACACGGTACTGCTGGGTGTGGTGATCG
Organism: Ketobacter sp. GenoA1; assembly: GCF_003671475.1. Lineage (NCBI taxonomy): Bacteria > Pseudomonadati > Pseudomonadota > Gammaproteobacteria > Pseudomonadales > Ketobacteraceae > Ketobacter > Ketobacter sp. GenoA1. Next base: position 79,844 of record NZ_RCHM01000042.1, read on the forward strand.
CCCTGGGGATGCTGGTGGACGATGCCGTGGTGGTGGTGGAAACCATCTACTATCGTCTGCAACAGGGCGGCTCTGCCATGGAGGCGGCCATGGCGGCACTGCAGGAAGTGGCAGCACCGGTGTTCACCTCCGTGCTGACCACCATCGCTGCTTTTCTGCCGCTGATGCTGCTGCCCGGAATCATGGGGGATTTTCTGCGGGTGATTCCTATGGTGGTGTGCATCGCCCTGGCGGTGAGCCTGCTGGAAGCGTTCTGGATGCTGCCGGCCCATGTTTCCGTGATGCGGGTTAACTTTGACAAAACCTCGGCACTGCAGCGCAAACGCCAGCACTTTTCCCGCAATATCCGCCATTACTACAGCCTGTTGTTGATCCGGGTGATGCGTCATCCGGTGCGTTCCCTGCTGGGGATTGTGGGTGTTGCGGCACTGGCTGTCCTGTTGCTGGTCGGTGGTGTGATCAACGTGAACTTTTTTGCCGCCGACCCCTACCGGTTGTTGTACATCAATGCGGAATCCCCGGCCCGTTATACCATCGACGATTCCATGGCCGTTGCCGAACAACTGGAACGCAAGGCTCTGGCGGTGTTGGAGCCGGAAGAAGTGCGGGCCACTGTTGCCTACAGTGGCATCATGTTTACCCAGACCGAGCCTTATTTCGGTGAAAACTACAGCCAGGCTTTCATCAGCCTTAACCCCATTCGCGGTGACATGCGTGACACCTACAGCCTGATTGCGGCGGTGGAGGACGCAGTGGGGGAGCAATTGGGTGAATCCAAGGTGTCCGTTTTGGTGTTGGAGGATGGTCCGCCGGTGGGGCAACCGGTGAGTGTTAAGGTTCGCGGTGACCGTTTCGAGGACATTCAGGCGGTGGTGGATAAAATCTCGGCCCACCTGCAGGCGGACCCACGCTTCAAAAACATCAACACAGATTTCAAAACCGGCAGTCCACAATTGAAGCTCACCCTGGATGGCGATGCCATCCAGCGCGCCGGCATTGCACCGCAGGTGGTCACCGCCGCCTTGCAAAGCCGGGTAGACGGCCTGCTGATCGGGCGCTATCAAAACCTGGGTGAAGAGGTGGATATCCGGTTGTTGGCGCGCACCGGCAGCGAGGACAATCTGGACGCTCTGCTGAGCACCACCCTGACTACCGCCAATGGAGGGACTGTGCGCCTGAGTACGCTGCTGCAGGCAGAGTACGGCTCCGGCTACCAGAATATCCGCCACTACAATTTCAAGCGTTCCATCACCATCAACGGGGACATCGATGAGACGCAGCTGGATGCGGTGGCGGCCAATGACCTGATCCGGGCCTACTGGGATACCATTCGTGCCCAACACCCGGGCATCAGTCTGGATTTTTCCGGGGTGTTGGATGACATTGAAGAAAACCTCAGCGGCATCAGCATGCTGTTCGCCATGGGATTGGGCCTGATTTACCTGATTTTGGGCACCCAGTTCAAAAGTTATCTGCAACCCCTGATGATCCTGGTTTCGGTGCCGCTGGCCTTTATCGGTGTGGTGTTCGGCCTGGTGCTTACCAACAATCCGTTAAGTTTTACCTCCATGTACGGCGTGGTGGCCCTGTCGGGCATTTCGGTGAACTCCGCTATCGTCCTGATCTCTGCCGCCAACAGTCGCCTGAAATCGGGCATGAGCCCCCTGCACGCCACCATATACGCCGGCCGCCGCCGCGTGGTGCCCATCCTCATTACCTCAACCACCACCATCGCCGGTTTATTTTCCCTGGCCCTGGGGATCGGCGGCAAGTCCCTGCTGTGGGGCCCCATCGCTGCCACCATCGTCAGCGGGCTGCTGTTTTCAACCGTTCTGGTGCTGGTGGTGATTCCGTTGATCTACTATGCGTCGGTGCGCAGGCAGCCGGTGGTGTTGAGCTGAGACCGGCATACTCACCCCGCTGCACTGATTGGCAGGTTTTTCCAATCGTGATATGTTGCCGGTTATTCCCTCCCATTTCAGCACTACAGGCTGGCACAGTAGAACCTGCCCATGAACACAACCCAACACTCATTCTCTGATCAGGACCTGCTCTGGATGCGGCGCGCCCTGGTGTTGGCGCAGCAGGCGGCGGCGGAGCAGGAAGTACCGGTTGGCGCGGTGATCGTGCGTGAGGCGGTGGTTTTGGGTGAGGGCTATAACCGGCCCATTGCAAACAACGATCCCACCAGCCACGCTGAAATTGTGGCGTTACGCCGCGCCTGTGAGCAGGAACGCAATTACCGGCTTCCCGGTTCAACCCTGTATGTGACGGTGGAGCCCTGTTCCATGTGCGCGGGCGCCCTGCTGCATGCCAGGGTGGACCGGGTGGTGTTCGGGGCCCGTGAACCGAAAGCGGGTGCCATTGTCAGTGCGCAACGCTTCTTTGATCAGCCGTTTGTGAACTATAAAGTGCGCTATGAGGGGGGGTGTCTGGAGGCAGAATGCAGTGCCCTGATGAGCGGATTTTTTGCAATGCGCCGGCGCCTGAAGCGCCAACATAAACAGCAGGGCTAAACCTTAGTGGCGCAATCCTGATGCCAGAGGTAAGCCCTGCTCAGTGAACCAGTGCTTCGCGCATCGCCACCAGGCGCTGGGGGGTGGGGGTATAGCGGTGATAGTTTCGTTCGGTTGCCCACACCAGCGCTTCATAGTAGCGGCGAATATTACGTACATAAATCACCGACTGGCCCCCGGAGCGGGCACGGCCGTGACGGGTTTGCGAGTAGTATTCCCGCTGCAGCAACAAGGGCAGTTTCTGCCTCACATCAAACCAGTCGTTGGGATCCATGCCGTCTTTCTTCGCCAGTCGGCGAGCATCCATCAAATGCCCGTATCCGACGTTGTAAGCCGCCAGGGCAAACCAGGTGCGGTTCGGTTCGGCGATGGCTTGTGGTAAGCGCTTGTAGAGCTTCTTGAAATAGCGGGACCCACCCTGAATGCTTTGCTCCGGATCCCGCCGGTTGCTGACGCCCATTTCCTTGGCGGTGCGCCGGGTCAGCATCATCAGGCCACGGACCCCGGTGGGGGAAATGGCGTTGGGATTCCACAGTGATTCCTGGTAGCCGATGGCCGCCAGCAGGCGCCAGTCCAGGTTTAGTTCCTTGGCGGAGGCTTTGAAGGTCTCCTCGAATTTCACCAGGCGGGAATCCAGGTGGGACAGAAAGGTGCGTGCACCTACATAGTCAAACTCCCGGTGGCCAAAAAAGCGAATGCGTAACTCTTCCAATGCGCCGCTCTCATTGACTTCATTGAAAAACAACTCCGCAGAGGTGAACAGGGAGCCATCCGTGGTGCTGGAGAAAGCCCACGCCAACGGTTCAGGGCCGCTTAACTCCAGCGAGGTGCGCAACTCAGGGAAAACCGAGCGGTAGGTGTTGAAGACATTGGAATCCAGCACCGCATAATCCGCCTGCCCGTCGTTCACCATATTGAGCAGCGCTAGGGCAGAGCTGTTGGATTTTTCCTCCCAGTTCAGGCCGGGATGATCCCGCTGCAGCCGTTCAAGGTTTTCTGAGTGGCTGCTGTTGGCGATCACCACCAGCTTTCTGCCGATCAGGTCATCAAGGGTGCGGGGTTTTGAGTGGTCGGAATGATAGATCAGCTGTTGACTGATCTGCTGGTAGGGGGATGAAAAACGAAATTCACGGCTCCGTTGTGGTGTCACCGTGAGGCCGGCTGCGGCCATGTGTACCTCACCGCTGCGTACCGCCTTCAGCAGCTCACCCAGGTCGCTGTAGGTTTGAATCCTGAGTTTGACACCAAGATAATCGGCGTAGGCCCGGGCCAGTTCAAACTCGAAGCCGGTTTCCCGATCCCATTCCTGATAGTACATGGTGGGACCTTCCTGAGTGGCCACTACCAATTCCCCCTCTTGCCGGACTTGCTCCAGCAGGGGTAAATTGGGTTGGCAGGCTGGTACCAGCAGGAATCCTGCTGCCAGCGCGGCACCCATGATGGTTTTGATCAGCCATGTTATCGCGTTCATAAATCGTTGTCGTATTAACAGAATCCCTGTTTAGCCTGCAGGCTGATCCCTGTACCCACTGACATTGAATCTAAACAGTAACGGTTTCAGAGAGTTGCAGGGCGTGCCGGCAATTCTTGCAAAATCTGTGAACTGTTCGTCAGCTTAAATTTGTATAAAAAGTGAACGAATTATATCCGCATAAGGGCCTAAAGTCGATTTCAATGTGTAACAGATCGCATAAAACCAGGCGTTTATATACAAATAACGAATTTAAATGTGACCCAATTTACAATTCATCTTTTTTGCAGCTTGGAGGGACCTTGCCTAAGCTTAACCAACGTGACTATTCAAGGTGTGAGGCTTGGGAAAATGGCTGCTAACGTACGGATTTTGAGCGCCCTGAGCGTATTGGGTGTGTTGCAGTTGGGCTATTTGGCCTGGGCTGTTTCCGCGGCGGACGGCGGGTGGTTGGTGCTGGGGGGCGGAGTTCTGATCGCACTGGTGGCGGGCGTCGTTGCGGCAGTGATCCTGAGCAATGGTTCCCGGTCAGACGACAGTGTTGCGGTCTTTCTGGCGGAGCTGGTGGCCGGCAAGCGCAGGCTGGACCAGCGCCTGGAGGGCGAGGCGTCTGCGTCAGCGGTGGCAGTGAACCAGACCATGGCCCATTTCCAGGAGGTGTTCGAACGGGTGTCCGGCAACCTGGATCGCATCAAGGTGATGAGCCGGGAATTAAGTAAGCACTCTGCGGGCGGCAGTACCCACTACGAGCGTGAAATCCAGGAGGTTCAGGAAGCCATTGCTTCCATGAGCGCGGCAGTACACGATGCGTCGCAGAACGCGGCCACGGCCGCACAGGCGGCGCGGGATGCCAGTAATGAAGCCGATAGCGGCCAGACTGTGGTCAACAATGTGACCCGTTCCATCCATTCGCTGGCCGATGAGGTAGAGCGGGCCGCCACCGCTATCCAGAAACTGGAAGCGGATACTGAATCCATTGGTGCCATATTGGAGGTGATCCGGGGTATTGCCGATCAAACCAACCTGCTGGCACTGAACGCCGCCATTGAAGCGGCCCGTGCCGGGGAACAGGGGCGGGGCTTTGCTGTGGTGGCGGATGAAGTGCGAACCCTGGCGCAGCGCACCCAGGAGGCGACCCAGGAGATCAATGACATGATTGCCCGTCTGCAGGATGGGTCAAAAAACGCTGTGGGGGTGATGGCAGAGGGGCGCAAGCAGGCTGAACTCAGCGTGGAGCAGGCCTTGAAAGCCGGGGAATCGTTGCAGGCGATCACCGGCGGCATTGGTTCCATCAGTGCCATGAACGAGCAGATTGCCGCTGCCGTGGAACAGCAGACCGCAGCTGCGGATTCTATCAGCCGGACGCTGCACAGTATGGGGGATGCGTCTGCCACCGGCGCCACCCAGGCGTCTGAGCTGGGGCGTCTGCAGAAGGAGATCCAAAACACGGCGCAGGAATTGGAGAACATCGTCAACCGCTATGTGGGCTAAGCAGATCGGGGCTATCGCCATGGTGCCCCGATTCTGATCTCATTGCGCCTTTCTCACCCATTCCACTTCCTTTATAATCCCCGCTTCCTGATTTTCACTCCAATAGCCAGCCGAGACCCTGATGTTACAACTTCGTGGTGCCCCCGCTCTATCGTCTTTCCGTCGTGATAAACTGCTTGCTGAGCTGACGGCTCAAGTTTCTGAAGTAAAAGGGATTTATGCCGAGTATATGCATTTTGCGGAGGTCTCGGAACCGCTTACGGACAGCGAAAGCAGGGTACTGGAAACACTGTTGCAGTACGGCCCGGCCGTGGCCACACAGGAACCGGTCGGCGAATTGATTCTGGTGGTGCCGCGGCCGGGTACTATTTCCCCCTGGTCATCGAAAGCCACCAACATTGCCCATAATTGCGGTCTGGACAAAGTGCAGCGGCTGGAGCGCGGCGTGGCGTATTACCTGCAGGCAGACGCTGCGCTCTCAGCTTCACAGAGACACAAGGCCACCGGCGTTTTGCATGACCGGATGATAGAGGCGGTACTGTACGCGGTGGAGGATGCCCGGACGCTGTTTCACCATGATCAGCCGGCACCTTTGTCGCGGGTGGATGTACTGGGCGGTGGCCGTGATGCCTTAGTCCAAGCGAACCTGGCGTTGGGCCTGGCCCTGGCGGAGGATGAGATCGATTACCTGGTTCAGAGCTTCAAGGAGTTGCAGCGCAATCCCACCGACGTGGAGTTGATGATGTTTGCCCAGGCCAACTCCGAGCACTGCCGCCACAAGATCTTCAACGCAGACTGGGTGGTGGACGGCCGGCAGCAAAGTCACACCCTGTTCAAAATGATCAAGAACACCTACGAATGTGGTGGTGAGGGGGTGCTGTCAGCCTATGCGGACAATGCGGCTGTCATCGAAGGGTTTTCCGGTGGCCGTTTCTACCCCCATCCGGAGACCCGGGAATACCAGTTCAATCAGGAGCCCGTACACATCCTGATGAAAGTGGAAACCCATAACCACCCCACTGCCATTGCCCCATTTCCCGGGGCCTCGACCGGTGCCGGCGGCGAAATTCGGGATGAAGGGGCCACCGGGCGCGGCTCCCGACCCAAGGCGGGCCTCACCGGGTTTACCGTGTCCAACCTGAATATCCCCGGCTTTGTCCAGCCCTGGGAACAACCCTATGGCAAGCCGGGCCGAATCGTCTCGGCCCTGGATATCATGCTGGAAGGCCCCCTGGGGGGCGCCGGTTTCAACAATGAGTTCGGCCGCCCCAATATCAATGGCTATTTCCGGACCTACGAACAGCAAGTGACCACGGTCAACGGTGAAGAAGTCCGGGGTTACCACAAGCCCATCATGATTGCCGGGGGCTATGGCAACATCAAGGCCGAGCACGTCGAAAAGGGCGGCATTCCGGTGGGAGCCAAACTGATTGTGCTGGGCGGTCCGGCCATGTTGATCGGCCTGGGCGGTGGTGCCGCCTCGTCCATGGCCACCGGTGCCAGTGCCGAGGATCTGGATTTTGCTTCGGTGCAGCGTGACAACCCGGAAATTGAGCGCCGTTGCCAGGAAGTCATTGATCAATGCTGGCAGCGGGGCGAGGCCAACCCCATCAGTTTTATTCATGATGTGGGAGCCGGTGGGCTCAGTAACGCCATGCCTGAACTGGTAAAGGATGGCGGCCGGGGCGGCAGGTTTGATCTGCGCGCCATACCCAATGATGAGCCGGGCATGTCACCCCTGGCCATCTGGTGTAACGAATCCCAGGAACGCTATGTACTGGCGGTGGCGCCGGAGAATCTGGCTACCTTCGACGCCATTTGTCGGCGTGAGCGTTGTCCCTATGCCGTAATTGGTGAAGCCACCGAGGCGATGCACCTGGCAGTGCATGATACCCACTTTGACAATGATCCGGTGGATCTGCCCATGCCGGTGCTGTTCGGAAAACCGCCGAAGATGTTGCGGGAATACCAGGCCCAAACCGCGGAGCTGCCCGCGCTGGATCTGTCGGTGATGGATGTGAAGGAAGCGGCTTACCGTGTGTTGCGGTTACCGGCAGTGGCCAGCAAGAAATTTCTCATCACCATTGGTGATCGCACGGTAACCGGCCTGGTCACCCGTGACCAGTGTGTTGGGCCCTGGCAGGTACCGGTATCGGATCTGGCGGTCACCACATCCACCCTGGATACCTACACCGGTGAAGCCATGGCCATGGGGGAGCGCACGCCGGCCGCCCTTATCAATGCGCCGGCGTCCGGTCGCATGGCCATTGGCGAGGCGATCACCAATATCGCCTGTGCCCGCATCGAAAAACTGTCGGATGTACGCCTTTCCGCCAACTGGATGTGCGCCGCCGGCTACCCCGGTGAAGATCAGGCGTTGTTCGAAACAGTGCAAACCGTGGGCATGGAACTGTGTCCGCAGTTGGGTATTACCATCCCGGTGGGCAAGGATTCCATGTCCATGCGCACCGTATGGGAAGAGCAGGGCGAGAAGAAAAGCGTGACCGCGCCGCTCTCTTTGGTGATTTCCGCCTTCGCTCCGGTGTTGGACGTGCGCAAAACCGTTACCCCGCAATTGCAACGGCAGCTGGATTCGCGCCTGTTGTTGATCGACCTGGGTAACGGCAGGAACCGGCTGGGAGCGACAGCGCTGGCTCAGGTCTACCGGCAGCTGGGTAATCAGTGCGCGGATGTGGAGAGTGCCGCTCAACTGCAGGCGTTCTTCGCCTTGATGCAGAACTTGTTGCAGGACGAAAAGCTGCTGGCCTATCACGATCGATCCGACGGTGGTTTGCTTGCCACCCTGTGCGAAATGGCCTTTGCCGGTCACTGTGGCGTGCAGGTGGATATCGCGGCCTTGGGTGATGCGATTCCCGCGCTGTTCAACGAGGAACTGGGCGCGGTGGTGCAGGTGCGTGCGGCGGACGCGGCCGCGATTGTACAGCAGGCGGAGGGTGCAGGCCTGACGGTGTTTGATCTGGGGGCACCCCAGGACAACGCTCAGGTGACCATTCGGCAGGGGGATGGCATCCTGCTGGACGAATCCCGCATTGCGTTGGAGCAGGCCTGGGCGGAAACCAGTTTCAGGATTCAGGCTTTGCGTGATAACAGCCAATGTGCGCAGCAGGAATTTGATCAGATTGCCCGGGTGGATGATCCGGGGTTCTCCCCCCTGCTCACCTTTGATCCGCAGGATAACGTGGCGGCACCCATGATCAATTCCGGTGCCCGGCCCAGGGTGGCGGTACTGCGGGAGCAGGGTGTGAACGGTCACATCGAAATGGCCGGTGCATTTCACGCCGCCGGGTTCACCCCGGTGGACGTGCACATGAGTGATATTCTTTCCGGTGGGATAACGCTGGATGAGTTCAATGGCCTGGTGGCCTGTGGTGGATTCTCCTACGGTGATGTGTTGGGCGCCGGTGAAGGGTGGGCGAAATCCATATTGTTCAATAGCCGGGCCCGGCAGCAATTCGAAGCGTTTTTCCAGCGGGATAATGCCTTTGCCCTGGGGGTGTGCAATGGTTGCCAGATGATGAGTAACCTGCATGAGCTGATCCCGGGTGCGGAGTATTGGCCGCACTTTGTGCGCAACCAGTCCGAGCGCTTTGAGGCCCGCGTCAGCATGGTGGAAATCCAGCAGTCCAATTCCGTGTTGTTGCAGGGAATGGAAGGTTCCCAGTTACCGATCGCGGTTGCCCATGGTGAAGGCCGGGCGGAATTCAAAGCACTGGCGCAGATTGAGCAGGCCGCTCAGGCCGGTGGTATCGCCATGCGTTATGTGGACAACTGGGGGCAGGTGACGGAAACGTATCCGGCGAATCCCAACGGCTCACCCCAGGGCATTACCGGCCTGACCAATCTCGATGGCCGCGTCACGATTATGATGCCCCATCCGGAGCGGGTGTATCGTACGGTGCAAAACTCCTGGTCGCCAAAAGGATGGGGCGAAGAGGGTGTCTGGCTGCGACTATTCCGTAATGGCCGCAAGTGGCTGGGATAACCTTTTGCCCACAATCATAATAACAAAAAGAGGATGAAGCCTATGTATACGAAGCAACGAGTTGCCTCCTGCACGCTGATGGGAATTGCTTTATTGGTTGCCGCCTGCGGTAATGATGCGGCCAAAGCCGAGCTGGCCAGGGATCATGTGCGCAAGCTCAACAAGGCCTCTGAGTTCTTTTATATCGAAAAGAAAAAGTGCCCCCTCAGCGCCAACGATCTGGGCAAGCTGTTCACCGGCAAAGAAGACAACGACTTTGATTTTTCCAAAGATCCCTGGGGTAATGATTTCGTCATGTATCAGGTCGATAACGGCGATGCCTGTCATTTCAAATCCCTGGGTGCCGATGGCAAGGAAGGCGGCGAGGGCCTGGCTGCGGACATCGTCGTCCAAACCCGGACTGACAGCTAATGTATAAACTGGTGTTTTTTGTACCGGAAGACCATAAAGAGGTGGTCAAGCAGGCGGTGTTTGCCACCGGCGCCGGCAAAATAGGCGAGTATGACCAGTGTTGTTGGGAAGTCTCGGGTCAAGGGCAGTTTCGGCCCCTGGCCGGTGCCAATCCCTTTATCGGTGAGCAGGGTAAAGTGGAGCTGGTATCCGAGTATCGGGTGGAGCTGGTGTGCGAGTCCAGGCTGATCGCTGATGCCGTAGCAGCGTTGAAAGCGGCTCATCCCTACGAAGAGCCCGCCTATGATCTGGTGAAACTGGAGCCGGTGTAGCCGGGTAACGACGGCGGCCGGTTCTAAATCACCGCCCGGGTCTGGGCGGGCCGGTTGGCCCAGTAGATCACCTTGCGATTGAGGATCTGGGCGTCGATGGGCTTGCACAGGTAGTCATTCATACCGGCCTGTATGCACAGATGGCGATCTTCAGACATGGCATTGGCGGTGACGGCAATGATGGGTATTTTTTGGTAATCCAGATCAGAGTTGCGAATTCTGCGGGTGGTCTCAAAGCCGTCCATAATCGGCATCTGGCAATCCATCAGTACCATATCAATAGTGTGATGCGCCAGTTTTTCCAAGGCTTCGGCGCCATTGCTGGCACTCAGTACATCGTAACCGTTTTTCTTGAGCAGGCCTTTCACCACCAGTTGGTTCACCGGATTGTCTTCCACCACCAAAATGGTAAGCGTTTTGGTGGCACGGGATCGGGTCTGGTTCTGGGCATCGCAACGCTGCGTAAGCTCGTTGGTTTGGTAGTGACAGGGCAGCGACATGGTGAACGTGGAACCGATACCCGGTTGTGACACAAACCCAATGCTGCCGCCCATCTTGTCCATCAGGGATTTTACCACCGAAAGCCCGATACCCAGCCCACCATACCCCTGCTTGGCATTGCCCGTGCCGCGGCGGAAGGTTTCGAAGATCTGCTCCTGTTTGTCCTGCTCAATGCCAATGCCGGTATCCGATACCCGGATTTCCAATTGCAGCAGCCGACTTTCCGGTTGAATAGCGGTACTGGATATCTGCACATCCACGTGCCCGTCATGGGTGAACTTGATGGCATTATCCAGCAGGTTGTTGATGGCCTGACTGAGGCGGGCGGGATCGCCAAACAGGATCATGGGGGTGTCTTCACTGATGTCCACCCGCAGGGTCACGCCTTTTTTGTCACAGCTGTCGATAAACAGTTGCTGGCAGCGTTCCACCAGTTCGTGGATCTTCAGAGGTTCATTTTGTACCGTCAGTTTGCCGGATTGTAATTCGGTGTAAGCCAGCAGGCTGTCCACCATCATCATCATATGGCGGGCAGAGCGGTCGGCAAAATTCAGATAGGGATTGGCCTTATCGTTGTGGCCGCTTTGCTGCAGATGTTGCAGGCAGCCCAGCACGCCGTTCATCGGGGTACGCAATTCATGACTGATGGTGGCCAGGAACTCGTCCTTGAGCTGATTGGTCTGCAGCAGGTGTTGATTCATGTCCTCCAGATATTGCTTGGCTTCCCGCTCCATCTTGGTTTTCTCTTTGTTGATCTGGTTCAACCTCTCGGCCAGGGCGAAAGACAACACCACAATTTCAACCGCCGAACCGATCATCATCGAATTCATGGTAAAGAAGTTGGCCGGCAGCCAGCCCATGGAGGCGAAAGCCAGCGCCACGGCACCCGCCAGCAGCGTGAAATACGCCAGCAGGAAAAGCTTGGCCGTGGGGTTTCCCTTCAGGCTTTCCTGTACCGAGGCCACCAGCATCACGGCGGACACCAGCAGCGCCAGGGCAATCACCGTTCTGATGACAACCTCATAGGGTAACACCAGCGACACCAGCGCAGAGGCGGCTTCCAGCACCATGAGAATACAGCACAGGTAATACATCAACTGGGAATTGCGCTGCAGGTCCATCACCCGCATGCCGAAGGCGACGATAAACAGGCCCACCGCACTCACTGAAAACGGCAGCATGAATTCATTGATGCGGGGATGATCCGGCCAGATGTATTCGAAACCGTAACCGGTCATACAGAGCTGGAAGGTGGCCAGCGACAGGATGTAGGTAATGTAGTAAAAATAGGACACATCCCGTACGGTGGCCAGCAGGCACAGGTTGTAGAAGAACATCAGGAATACGATGCCGAAATAAACGCCCTCGGTGAGCAGCCGGGGCCGTTGCAGGTCATAGAAAACCGAGGGCTCCCAGATACTGATGGGCAGGCGCAGCGAACTGGTGCTTTCCACCCGGATGTAAATGTCCAGGGTATCGCCGGCCGCAAATTCTACCGGGAACAGAAACCAGGTGTGATCAATGGGGCGTGTGTCGAAGGGGCGGGCATCGCCGGTGAGCCATTGTGTGATGACCTTGCCTTGCTTCACCACATAGAATTCAACGTTATCCAGCAGCGAATATTCAATAGCAAAAAAACGGGTACTGTGGGGCGCATTGTCCCCTGCACGAAAACGGCCGTGGAGCCAGAATGCAGATGTTGAGTAGCCTTGATTCAGCACCTCTTCCGCGCCCGGAGAAAACAGGTCTTCGTAGGTGTTTTCCAGCATGGATTCAATGGTGAGTGAGGAGGAGCCGTCTTCCAGGTGGGAGAAATACTGATTGGCATATCCCCCCTGAGTGATGTGTTCAATGGGGTGTACGTTGTCGAATGCAAACACCGCTGAGGTAACCAGCGTTGCCAGCATTAAACTAATCAGTTTTAGAAAAACACGAGAGTGCAAATTCTGCCCCGTATCTAAAGTGCAGCACCTGTTAAGAGTGTAGCAGTGGCGCTGGGTGCTGCCCGGGGATCGTTGAAATTATTGTGAATCGGTTTGCGGTTTACGATAGGGGGGAGTCAGATCTTCCGAATGCACAGGGTAATGATCGAGCTTGCGGTCTCTGAAATAGTGCCGGAGCGTGCGATGGATGGTGGGAAACGCCAGCTCGTCCCAGGGAATCTCCTGCTCATCAAACAGCCGGGTTTCCAGGCTTTCAACGCCGACGCCGTATTGCCCATCCACCAGGTCCGCCCGGTAGAACAGGTATACCTGACTGATATGGGGTAAATTGAACACTGTATAAAGCCCGTGCAGACGCACTTCGGCTTCGGCTTCCTCAATGGTTTCCCGGGCGGCCGCTTCGGCACTGGTCTCACCGTTCTCCATAAAGCCTGCCGGCAGGGTCCAAAAGCCTTTGCGGGGCTCAATGGCACGACGACAGAGCAATATCCTGCCCTCGTGCACGGGCAGTGTTCCGGCGATTATGCGTGGGTTGATGTAGTGAATAACACCGCAACGGTCACAGACATGGCGCTCCCGGTTATCGCCCTCGGGGATAACAAAGGAAACCTCGGATCCACATTCACTGCAATATTTCATCGTTATACTGACCATCATTCAACACGATGGCCAGTATAAGGGTTCTCTGCTCAGAACCCAACGCTCTCAGGCGCGGCGGAATGGTAAAACCTTGGCTGCTTCACCGTCGTCGGCGGTGCTTTCCATATAGCCCGGCGTTACATTGCCGGCGGCTTCGTTCAAGGTGTTACGCAGGCGATCAAACGAGTCGTGCATCATGCCGGAAATGGCGATGCAGGCTGCCATGGGGCTTTTGGCACGGCGGCGCTCCATGTCCACGCGAAATTGCAGGCCGCGAAGTTTACGGCGGTATTTCTCTGGTGCTTCCTGTATTAGTCGGTCGCATAGTTCAATGCGTAATCGCTCCAGTTGCTCTGGATCACGCTGCGCCATTTCCCTAAGCTTGTCGAACTCCGGTAAATCGTAGCTCATGGGTCGTACCTCTTTCAGCTAACCAATCACGCCTGGGTGTATTGGCTTCCTGCCCCCAATGTGAAATGAATGTTCATTGGAATGCGCAATAACTAATTAAGTTATAAAAATTTGCATTCCCTGAATCCTATACTACCCTTAAAGCCCCGCTTGTATAGCCTTGACCTTTTGGTCGAATTCTGTCCAGCCCCCGTTATTAGCAGCTTTTGCCTTATAACCTTGGCGACTAAGGCTGAAAAAACAGCAGCTTACTTTGGGCATAGACACTTTGTATCAGTGCGTAGTGATTTTGTTTCCGGTTAGATTGATTGGTTCTCAATAGGGCAGGTTTGCCCCTTGAAACAGTTCACATTTCACGGCATGTTGATGCTTTAATTGAAAAAATTCAGTCACCTGCGATATTCGGACAGGAACGTCAGTGTACACATCAGGTTGACCGGTATGGAGGAACCATGGCGGACTGGTTGTCCCGAATTCGAACACAGGCCCCCCGGCATCTGCCCGCTGCTGATGTCTTGAACAATGCCCACGCAGCAGTGTTGATTGCCATCACCGATCACCGGGAGCCGGACGTGATTTTAACCCGGCGCGCTGATCATTTGACCAGTCATGCCGGCGAAGTGGCTTTTCCAGGTGGTAAACGGGATGTGGACGACGATGACGTCTACCACACCGCCCTGCGGGAAAGCTTCGAGGAGATCCGGCTGCCGCCGGAACAGGTGGAGTTGGTTGGGGCCATGCCCGAGTCAGTATCGAAAATGGGACTGAAAGTTGTGCCCGTAATCGGTATTATTCCCCACCAATTGGAGTTGGTAGCCAGTGAGGATGAGATCGACAGCATCTTCCGGGTACCGCTGCGTTATTTTCTGGAAACACCGCCGCCGGATTTCACCGTAAAAGAGTATCTGGGGGTGCGCTATCGTATCCCCTGCTATCACTACCAGGGTTATGAAATCTGGGGTTTGACCGCGTACTTTATTACCGATTGCTTCAATCGGATATTCGATACCGGTTTTGAACTGGTGATGCCGAACGTGATCGGCGGCAACGGCACCGAGGGCAGTGATACGCGTAATGTTGAATAAGAACATAAGAGGTAATACATGATCTATCGGTTGGGCGAAAAGCAGGTTGAAATACGGGGTGAAGATTATTTTGTTGCCCACAATGCCACGGTGATCGGCTCTGTTATTCTGGAAAACAACGCCAGCATCTGGTTCAACTGTGTGGTGCGTGGCGATAATGACCCCATCACCATCGGGGAGGGTACCAATATCCAGGATGGCTCGGTACTGCATACCGATGCCGGTATCCCCATGAACATCGGCAAGGGGGTCACCGTCGGGCACAAAGTGATGCTGCATGGCTGTGAAATCGGCGACAACACCCTGATCGGTATTAACGCCGTGGTGTTGAACAATGCCAAGATAGGCAAGAACTGTATTATCGGGGCCAATGCGCTGGTGCCTGAAGGCAAGGTCATTCCCGATAACAGCATGGTGTTGGGGTCGCCGGGCAAAGTCGTGAAAGAGTTGACCCAAAAGCACGAGATGATCATCAAGATGAGTGCTTTGCATTACGTGGAAAATTTTAAACGGTATCAGCGGGACTTCCAGACAGATGAACGATTCCAGTAGTAAGGTTAAACCGGAGATAGTCTTGTCACCCTGTGTGGGCGTGTGCGCCCTCGACGAGGATGACGTGTGTATCGGTTGTCTGCGCTCTGGCCGGGAGATCACCCAGTGGGGTTATGTGGACAACGAGGGTAAACGCGACATTTTGCGCAATGTAGAAGCGCGGTTGCGCCAGAGCAATGCATAAGGATCTGACTATGACGACCATTGGAACACCGCTTTCTGCCAGCGCCACCCGGGTGCTGATGTGTGGCTGCGGAGAGCTGGGCAAAGAAGTGGTAATTGAATTGCAGCGCCTGGGGTGCGAAGTGATTGCCGTGGATCGTTACGACAATGCACCGGCCATGCAGGTGGCCCATCGCAGCCATGTTATCTCCATGTTGGACGGCGCTGCCCTGCGAGCGGTGATCGAGCAGGAAAAGCCGGATTACATTGTGCCCGAGATTGAAGCCATTGCCACCGATACCCTGGTGGCGCTGGAGCGGGAAGGTTTCAACGTGGTGCCCACCGCGCGGGCAACCCAACTGACCATGAACCGCGAGGGTATTCGGCGCCTGGCGGCAGAAGAGCTGGGTTTGAAAACGTCGCCTTATCAGTTTGCCGCCAGCAAAGAGGAATACCTGGCCGCCATTGAGCAGGTGGGGCTGCCCTGTGTGGTCAAACCCATAATGAGTTCCTCCGGTAAAGGCCAGAGTACGGTAAAAAACCAGGCCGACATCGATAAAGCCTGGGACTACGCGCAGCAGGGCGGCCGCGCCGGTGCCGGCAAAGTGATTGTGGAAGGCTTTGTTGACTTCGATTTTGAAATCACACTGTTAACGGTACGCCATGAAGGTGGCACCACCTTTTGTGAACCGGTGGGGCACCGCCAGGAAGAGGGTGATTACCGTGAATCCTGGCAGCCGCAACCCATGACTGAGGCGGCACTGCAGAAAGCCCAGCAGGTGGGGGCTGCCATAACCGAGGCGTTGGGCGGCCGCGGTCTGTTCGGCGTGGAGTTGTTTGTGAAAGGCGATGATGTGATTTTCAGTGAGGTTTCACCTCGCCCCCACGATACCGGCATGGTGACCTTGATCTCCCAGGACCTGTCTGAATTCGCTTTGCATGCCCGTGCCATTCTTGGCTTGCCCATTCCGGTTATCCGGCAGTTTGGACCGGCGGCATCGGCAGTGATTTTGGTAAAGGGGACATCCACCACCATGCAGTACGGTAACCTGACCGCTGCCCTGCGTGAGCCGGATACGCAGTTGCGTTTGTTCGGCAAGCCGGATATCGATGGCAGCCGCCGGCTGGGAGTGGCGCTGGCGCTGGCACCGGATGTGGAGACCGCTGTGGGCAAGGCCTGTCGGGTGGCGGCAGCGGTTGAGGTGACACTGTAGGCCGTCCGGTGCCGGTGCTGCTGCCATTGGGCCTGCTCGTGGTACTGTGCCTGTGGGGGTGCGAGAAGCAATCTGACACCGTATCACTCACCGTACCACCCCCCATCATCCCCATTGCAGCCGGGCCCTATCCCGAGCAGCCCGCTGACCCTGCCTGGCTCAATATGGTTTTTCTGGGAGCCGGTGGTGTCCACCTGCAGAATGCCGGTCAGTCGGTGCTGGCTGATCCTTTCTTTTCCAACCCGCCCATAAAAGATTGGATTCTGTTGCGGGATCTGGTGGTACGTGAGGATGTCATTGATCGATATCTGCCGGCCACCAATGATCTGGATGCCATTCTGGTAGCGCACGCCCATCATGATCACGCAATGGATGTGCCCTACATTGCCGCGCAAGTAGATTCGACAGTAAAGGTGTACGGCAGTGAAACCTTGCGCAATTCACTGCTGTCGGTGATCGATCCCGGCCGGCTGGTGGCACTGAACGGGCAGGCAGGTCACTGGGTTGCCATCAATGATTCCCTGCGTATCATGCCCCTGTTATCCGGCCACGCGCCTCATCTGTTGGGCCGGGTGTTCAACAGCGATCGGATAACCCAGCCACTGGCGCAGTCTCCCCGTACTGTAATGGATTGGCAGTCGGGGCAGACCCTCAGTTTTGTGCTGGATTTTCTGGCTTCAGGGCAAACCCGGTTTCGTGTGTATTATCAGAGTTCGGCGGCAGACCCCATGGAGGGTTATCCTCCCCACGGGTTGCCGGAGGACGGCAAACCCGTGGATCTGGCGCTGTTAGGGGTTGCCAACCACAATCGCCTGCAGGATTATCCGGTGTCATTGCTGCGCGTTTTGCAGCCCCGGCAGGTTGTACTATTGCATTGGGATGTGTTTTGGGATGACTATTCCCAGGCTGTGACTCAGCCTGTGCCCGGTTTGGACCTGAAGGCGCTGGTGCGAAAAATCGAAACAGTGTTGCCCGCAGACGTGCCGGTGTATCTACCCGGGCGCGGTGCGGTCTTGTCATTACAGGAGTCTTTATAATGCCTCCCCTGAAAATTGGTATCGCCCTGGGCAGTGGTTCTGCCCGTGGCTGGTCTCACATCGGTGTGCTCAAACAATTGAAAACCATGGGTATCGAACCCAATGTGGTGGCCGGTACCAGCATTGGCGCTTTGGTGGGCGCCTGCTACGCGGCGAATCAGCTGCAGGCGCTGGAGGACTGGGTGGTGGGGCTCGGGTGGCGGGATGTGGTGAGCTTGCTGGATGTTAAATTCAGTGGCGGCCTGATAGAAGGCCGTAAGGTGTTTCAGTTTTTTGAAGACAATATGCCCGATTTAACCTTCGAGCAGCTCGACAAGTCCTTCGCTGCTGTGGCCACTGACCTGGAGACCGGGCGGGAAATCTGGCTGCAGCACGGCCACCTGGCGGAGGCCATTCGCTCGTCCATTTCCCTGCCTGGTTTGTTCACGCCTTATCGAACCAGCAGCGGGCGCTATCTGGTGGACGGCGGCCTGGTTAACCCGGTGCCGGTGTCCCTGTGCCGGGCCATGGGGGCTGATGTGGTGATTGCGGTGAACCTGAATACCGAGATCGTGGGTAAGCATATGCGCGGTGCCCGCCGTGTGGGCGACGAATTTACCGAACAGAGCACCAAGCCACCGGAGAGTGAGGATCAAAAGCAGATCCGGCTTGCGGAGTCTGACTTCTTTAAAAAGGTGTCGCAGATGTTCAGTGACAGTGGTTCCAAAGATACCGCAAGTGCTGCGGACACCACGCCCGGCATGATGGAGGTGGTGGCAACGTCGCTCAATATCATGCAGGATCGCATTACCCGCAGCCGCATGGCGGGGGATCCTGCTGATCTGGTGTTAAGCCCCCGCTTGGTGCATATCGGATTGATGGAGTTTTACCGTGCCGAGGAGGCCATCGCCGAAGGGGAGAAAACCGTGCGCCTGGCGGAGCGTCAACTGCAAAACCTGCTGGGAGAAGATATCCGTGTATCCCAATGAGAACGGCTTTCCGAATTCCACTTTGCTTTCCAAGCAGTCGATCTATACTGTTGTTATTAATCAGGGATTTACACCTTTAGCCGTCAGCCAGTGAAACCAGCCCGCGTTAACAGGGAGCGCAATTCAGGTCATGTTAAAGCTGCAATTCAAGGATCAACGTCAGCCTGCCGTTTGGTTGGTGGAGTCGGTAACCACTATCGGTTCCGATCCCAAGAATCACATTGTGATTAAGGAAGAGGGGATTGAGCCGCAGCATGCGGAAATTCGCAAGGATGGTGACGCGTTATACCTGTCGGATCTGGGCAGTTACCAGGGCACCAGTGTTAACGGCAACAAGATCAAAGCGCACTTTCAGTTGCGGGCCGGGGATACGATCAAGCTGGCCAACGTTGAGCTGGTGATTATCGAGCCGAAAACCGCTGCCGACAAAGCGGAGCCGGCAACGCCTGCCCGTTCTGACTGGAGCATCATGGCCCTGTCCGGCCCTTTGAAGGGCAAAAGCATTGCTATTCACGGTTCCATGGTGTTTGGCCGCTCCAGTAGCTGTGACATCCAGATCAGTGACGCCCATATGTCCCGGCGGCATGCCGAGATCAACCTGAAGGGTGGTGTACTGCGGCTGGTGGATTTGCAGTCCTCCAATGGTACCTGTGTCAACGGGCAAACCATCGGTGAGCAGGTGTTGAAGCCCGGTGACAGAATCAGTTTCGACCATTTGACGTTTCTGGTGGCCGGGCCCTTGGGGGCCACCAATGCCGTGGAAGCGGATGAGGACGATGATGAGGCGACGGTGTTCCGGGCGGCGCCTATTCCCCGGGCGGCACCTGCAGCGGCGAAACCTGTCACACCCTCTATTCCAAAAACCAGTTCTGCAGTGGAGCAGCATGTGTCGGCGCCGGCACCCAAGAGCAAGGCCCCGCTGATCATCGGTGTCGTGGTGGTGATAGTGATTGTCGCCGCCGCTGTGGGGTTTATGGTGTTACCGAAATAGCCTTCTTTTTGGCGCTGCTTTTGGTGCTGGCAACGCGGGCGGTTTTAACCAGGTTGTCTTTGATCTGCATGGTTTCAAAACGGTAGTTGCCGATGGTGAAGCACAGGTTGTGTTCGGGAATGGTTTCCAGATGCTCGGTGATCAGCCCGTTCAGAGTCTTTGGCCCCTTGGTGGGCAGATGCCACTTCAACGCCTTGTTGATATCGCGAATGGTGGCCATACCGTCAATGATGTAAGAGCCGTCTTCCTGGGGATGGATATCCTGGCTGCTGGCGGCATAGTCAGTGGTAAATTCCCCAACGATTTCCTCCAGAATGTCCTCCAGGGTTACGATGCCCTGCACATCGCCATACTCATCCACCACAAAGCCCATGCGGCGTTTCACTTTCTGAAAATTCACCAGTTGTACATGCAGTGGTGTGCCTTCCGGCACAAAATAGGGCTCCACCGCCTGCTGCATAATTTTGGCCTTGTTCAGGTCGTCGTCCATCAGCAGGCGGCTGATTTTACGCAGGTGGAGCACTCCCACCGGCGAGTTCAGGTCGGATTTAAAGACCGGCAGGCGGGTATGCTGGGTTGACTGCAAAGCCTTGATGATGTCGTCGGTATCTTCGTCCAGATCAATGCCGATGACCTCATGCTTGGGGATCATAATGTCGTCAACAGTGACCTCTTCCAGGTCCAGGATGCTGAGCAGCATCCCCTTATGGCGCTTGGGCAAAATGGCGCTGGATTCGGTTACCACCGTGCGCAATTCCTCCCGGCTCAGGTGATCGCTGCCGATTTCTTCGGCATTGACACCCACTAACCGCAGAAGGCCGTTGCTGATCGCATTCACCAGCCACACAAAGGGATAGAGCAGCGTCAGCAGGGGCTTCAGAATCAGACTGGCAGGAAAGGCAATGGCTTCCGGTTTCAGTGCGGCCAGGGTTTTCGGTGTCACTTCGGCAAACACCAGAATCACCAGGGTCAGGACACCGGTGGCGATGGCAATGCCACCATCGCCCCACAGGCGCATGGCGATGATGGTGGCGATGGACGATGCCAGTATGTTGACGAAATTGTTGCCGATCAGGATCACGCCAATCAGCCGGTCCGGCCGGTTCAGCAGGTCATCCACCCGCATGGCCGCGCGATCCTTGCTCTTCACCTGATGCCGCAGACGGTAGCGGTTGAGGGACATCATTCCGGTTTCCGAGCTGGAAAAGAAGGCAGACAGGAGTATCAAAACGCCCAGAATGCTGAACAATATGGATATGGGTATGTCGTTCAAGGGAATCTTTAGCCTGTTATACGCGATTCAGAATGACTTCAAGCATCACCTTGGAGCCGAAATAGCCCAGGGTGAGCAGCACGAATCCGGTCATGGTCCATTTCACCGCCACCATACCACGCCAGCCCCACAGGTTGCGCCCGAACAGCAACAGCCAGAGTACCGCCCAGGCCCCCAGGGCAAACACCGTTTTGTGAAGCAGGTGCTGGGCGAAAAAATCGTCCACGAAGATAAAGCCGGTGCCGATGGCCAGGGTGAGCAGAACCATGCTGATGGAAATGAGATCGAACAGGGTGCTTTCCATGGTCTGAATGGGGGGCAGCAAATTAATCACGTCGTGCAGGTGTCGATGCTTCAGTTGATAGTTCTGAATCCACAGCAAAATGGCCTGTGACAGCGCCAGCGCCAGCACGCAATAAGCGGATATGGATAACAGTATATGGGCAATGACACCCCGCCCCAGGTGTGGATTGGGGATCAGGTGGTCGTTAAACAGCAGGGCAATCAACAGCCCGACAATGGCCGTGGGGTAAGCCGGGGCCAGCAGTGATTCAATGTGGCGGAAATAGGCAACAGCGGTCCCGGTGGCGGCCAGGACCAGGGCAAACAGGGACGCCATGGTGGTCACCCCCAGCTGAATGCCGTTTGCCTGCAGCAGCGCACCGTACAGAAAATAGGCGTGAAGGATCAGGCCCACCGTTGCCGTCCCCAGCAGGGCGGGGCGATTAACCGGAACATCGGTCTTGAGGCTTTTGATTATCAGTACGGTGGATATGCCGTAGCAAAGGCAGGCCAGAATGCCTGCAACGGTCGCCATACTCACGGCGCGGTGTTGCTCCTTACCGGTTTCGTTTAAGGGCTAAGTTTCTCACAAGGCTGTCAATAATGAAACTGGCTGCGTTATACTTGCCAGTTCAAGTTTTTAGCAGCCAATGAAGACAGAATTATGTTTGATAACCTGACCGAACGCCTCAGTAGCAGCCTGCGCAGTGTAACCGGCAAGGCGCGTCTCACCGAGGACAACATCAAAGAGACCCTGCGGGAAGTCAGAATGGCCTTGCTGGAGGCAGACGTTGCCCTGCCGGTGGTGAAGGCATTCATCGACAAGGTGAAGGAGCGTGCCATCGGGCAGGAGGTCATGAAGAGCCTGAGCCCGGGCCAGGTGTTCATCAAGATCGTGAACCAGGAACTGGTGCACATGATGGGGGATGCCAACGACGCCCTCAAATTGAATGTGCAGCCACCGGCGGTGGTTCTGATGGCGGGCCTGCAGGGGGCGGGTAAAACCACCACGGTGGGCAAGCTGGCCAAGTACCTGAAGGAAAGGGAAAAGAAAAAGGTGCTGGTAACCAGTGCCGATGTGTACCGACCAGCCGCTATCAAGCAATTGGAAACCCTGGCCGGCGAAGTGGGGGCGCTGTTTGTGACGTCCTCCACGGAAGAAAACCCGGTGGACATTGCCAACCGAGCCATTGGTGAAGCCCGTAAGCTGCATGCGGATGTGGTGATCATCGATACCGCCGGCCGTCTCGCCATCGATGAAGACATGATGAACGAGATCAAGGCACTGCACAGTGCCATAAAACCGGTGGAAACCTTGTTTGTGGTGGATTCCATGACCGGTCAGGACGCCGCCAATACCGCCAAGGCCTTCAATGATGCGTTACCGCTGACCGGCGTGGTGCTGACCAAGGCCGATGGTGATGCCCGTGGCGGTGCTGCCCTCTCGGTGCGGCATATTACCGGCAAACCCATCAAATTCATCGGTATGGGCGAAAAGACGGATGCCTTGGAACCCTTCTATCCGGATCGGATAGCGTCCCGGATTCTCGGCATGGGCGATGTGCTGAGCCTGGTGGAAGAAGCAGAACGCAAGCTGGACAAGGATAAAGCCGATAAACTGGCCAAGAAGCTCAAGAAGGGTAAGGGCTTTGATCTGGAAGATCTGCTGGAGCAGTTCCAACAGATGAAAAAATTGGGCGGCATGGCCGGCATGCTGGACAAATTGCCGGGCATGGGCGGCATGGCACAGATGGCCCAGCAGGGCGGTGTGGCGGATAAGGAACTGTCGCGGATGGAAGCCATCATCTACTCCATGACACCCCACGAGCGCCGCTTTCCGGATGTCATCAACGGTTCGCGCAAAAAGCGCATCGCAGCGGGTTCCGGCACCCAGATCCCGGACATCAATCGGGTGTTGAAGCAGCACAAGCAGATGCAGAAGATGATGAAAAAGATGTCCGGCAAAGGCGGCATGAAGAACATGATGCGCGGCATGAAAGGGATGATGGGTGGGGGCGGTTTCCCCGGTGGCGGTGGTGGTATGCCGCCCTTTAAAATGTAAACGCTCGACCCGGTGTGGGGGGCTTTGAACCCGGCTCCCCAAAACACTTTCATTTGTCATGGAATTCCCGTAAAATCCTGCGCCTCCCTTGCCCTGCACACCCTCAATTTCCGGCAGAGGCTTGGGAACGAGGCTGCCATATTAGCTGAGCAGCTCTTGAAAAGAGCAAAGAATTCAGTAGGTTACTGAGCGCTGAAGGGCGAATCAGGAGCCTGCTTTTACGTTAAAAACGCTGAACAAATTGATTGTAAGAAGGAAATCGATACATGGTAACCATTCGAATGACTCGTGGCGGCTCCAAAAAACGTCCTTTCTACCACCTGGTTGTAACCGACAGCCGTAATGCCCGTGATGGCCGTTACATTGAGCGTGTTGGTTTCTTCAACCCTCAGGCCCGTGGCCAGGAAGAGCGTGTACGCCTGGATCTGGCACGCATCGAGCATTGGGTTGGTCTGGGTGCCCAGACTTCCGATCGCGTGGCGTCTCTGGTTAAAGAAGCGAAAAAAGCAGCCGCTGCTGCGTAAGCAGTGGTTGTGATGTCCGACTGGGTTGTGGTGGGAAAACTGCTTGGTCCATATGGGATCAAGGGCTGGATGAAACTGTATTCACATACTCAACCCATGGACAATATCAGTAACTATAACCCGCTCTGGATTCAGCGAGAGGGTAACTGGCAGCCTATTCACGTTGAAGGTGTTCAGCGGCATGGAAAGGGGTTGGTGGCCAAGATTGCAGGTTGCGACAACCGCGATCAGGTACCGGCTTTCACTGGGTGTGAATTAGCAATCAAGCGTGAGCAGCTGCCGGATCTCCAGGGCCAGGATTACTACTGGTCCGACCTGGAGGGTTTGACTGTAACAACGCTCGAGGGTGACTGTCTGGGTAAAATCAGTCACCTGTTCGAGACCGGCTCCAATGATGTGATGGTGGTGAAAGCCACCGCTGACAGCATCGACCGACAGGAGCGCCTGATCCCCTATGTCTGGGAGGATGTGGTGCACAGCGTGGATCTGGGGGCCGGGACCATGACTGTGGACTGGGATAAGGAATTCTAGTGCCCTGTTTGGCAAGGTACGAGATTGTCACCCTGTTCCCGGAGATGTTTCAAGCCATCACCGAATACGGCGTCACCGGACGCGCAGTTAGAAACGGCCTGGTGGCGCTGGGTTATCATAATCCCCGGGATTATACCCAGGACGTGCATCGCACCGTGGATGCACGACCCTACGGCGGTGGCCCCGGCATGTTGATGCTGGCGGAACCTTTACTGGCGGCCGTGGCGGATGCCAGGTCCCGATTGCAGGCCGCAGGGGTGGACAAGGCCAAAGTGGTGTATGTATCGCCTCAGGGCAAGCCGTTCGATCAGCAGGCGGCTCAGGCGTTCAGCGAACAACAGGGCGTGGTGTTTCTGTGTGGCCGCTATGAAGGTATTGATGAGCGCGTGATTGAGATGGCGGTGGATGAAGAATGGTCCATCGGCGATTACGTGGTCAGTGGTGGTGAATTGCCGGTGATGTCCATGATCGACGCCACGGTACGTTTACTGCCCGGTGTGCTGGGGCACAAGGATTCAGCGGCGGAAGATTCGTTCTTTCAGGGTTTGCTGGACTGCCCGCATTATACCAGGCCGGAGGATTATCAGGGCCGCCCGGTACCCAGCGTGCTGTTGAGTGGCCATCACGCTGAAATTCGGCGCTGGCGCCTGAAGCAGGCGTTGGGCAGAACCTGGCAGCGGCGTCCGGATTTGCTCCACAGCAGGCCTCTGAGCAAAGAGGAGCAGCAGCTGTTAAACGAATACAAGGGTGAGCATGGCTTGTCCTGAACGGTTTTATTAACGACGTGAATGTAGTGCCGATTCGGCCCTACCTCTGGCGCGAACATTGAGGAAACTCTCATGAGTGGTAAAAACAAAATCATCCAGGCACTGGAAAACGAGCAAATGAAGCAGGACCTGCCCAAGTTCAGCGTCGGCGACACTGTCGTTGTCAACGTGAAGGTAACGGAGGGTGACCGTACTCGTCTGCAGGCTTACGAAGGTGTGGTAATTGGTAAGCGCAATCGTGGCCTGAATTCCGGATTCACCGTGCGCAAAATTTCCAACGGCGTTGGCGTTGAACGTACTTTCCAGACCCATAGCCCGCTGGTGGACAGCATTACTGTGAAGCGCCGTGGTGCGGTTCGTCGTGCCAAGCTGTACTTCCTGCGCGAGCGCACTGGTAAGTCTGCCCGTATTCGCGAAAAACTCAATTAATCGGGTTTTATCGCCGCCAGATCAAAGCGCCCCATCCGGGGCGCTTTTTTTTGTCTAGTCCTCCAGCGGGGACCGGTACAGAACTTTAACCTGCTGCAGGGTGTTTTTACCGGGGTTTTTCAGGTAACCGATGGCGTAGGTGGAGCGCAGAACGGCGTCCACCACCGCTTGCTGGGATGTCACCTCTGAGGGGATTTTACCCTTGCCGCTGAACAGGTAGTACGCGCGATAGCGCTTCAGTTTGGGCAGGGAAATGCCAATGATTTTCTCGTAAAACGTGCGGTACAGGTCGCTGGTCTGAGACTGGTCAATGGCCACGGGTTCGTGCTCCGTCCCGGGGTAGAGGTGGAGTCGTCCCAGAAATACTTTTCGCACCTCCTTGGTGGTTAGTTGCTGCACCGGGTTGTCCTGGTTGGTGACCACAAAAATGTCGGCCCTGCACAGGCCGGCACACAGCATAACGCTCAGCCCAATGATCAATTGTAATGAGGTGGATCGAATGAGCTGTCCCATCAAAACACCACATCCATCACCACGGTGAATAACGTGGCGCTGTCCGGTGGAGCACGTTCGTCATTCAGGGGAAAGCCCTGCCCGGTGGAGCCCGCCAGGAAATTGAAACGCTGAGCCTCGAATTTGATGCAGGTGTTGGGCATAAAGTCGTAGCGTATGCCCAGGGTGATGCTGCGCTCCTTGGCCTTGAAACTCTGGATGGAATCCCGGGTGCCCTCCAGCACCGTGGTGAATGGCGGCACTGGGTAATTGGCCAGCGCCTCATCGATCAGCGGCAAAGCGGACTTGTTCAGTGTGTTGTCGTACGCGCTCAACACACCATAGGGTGTCAGCTTTTCGAAATGGTAGAGCAGGGACAGGTACCAGCCATCCGAATCGTTGGCAAAGCCGGAGTCGGGGCTCAGTATCCAGTACTTCTCGGCAATCACGCCCCATTGCTCAATATCCCATTGTCCGCCAATTGCATGGTATTGGTAGTTGGTGCCGGCTGCGGAAAGCGATGAGCCGATTGCCTCGAATATGGGGTCTCCGGTGAGCGCCGTGAAATCCTTGTAATAGCTTTCGACCTCTTTCAGGCTCTCTGATGAAATGTTGGTGTGCTCCACATGGAAACTGTAACGCAGTAACCAGTTCAACGAACGCAGGGTCAGAGATGTGCCGTAGGTGGGGCTTGCATCCACGGTAACATCGCGGATTTCGCCCTCCACTTCGCCGGCAAACAGCTGGAGGTCCAGTTCCAGCTCGTCGGACAGGTCCAGGGTGTAGAGCAGGTCGCCGCCGTCGATGTTACCCAGGGGTTGTAAAAGGTAAGCGTAAACATCGATGGGAGGGCGGGCCCAAGGGTAGGAGTACCCCACATCCCGTGTGCCGGAGTAAATATAATGGGAGGAACGCACACGCCCCAACCTCAGTTGGAGATTGGGTGAGGCCTGGTAGCTTAAGAAGAGCCATTGTACCTGAGGGGTATAGGATTCATTGCCTCCCAGTGCCAGCCCGGAGCTGGATACCTGTGTGGTGAAGGACAGTTGTTCTGTCAGGTTGCCCTGTAACTGTACGCCGAGCCGGGTGTCATTGTCGAAATCCCAGTTATCGTCGGCTTCGCCGAATTGGAAGTTCTCCCGGTTAACTTTGCCGACGCCAATTGATCCAAATCCGGAAAATTGCCAATTTTGCTCACTAAAACAGTTGCTTGCGACTGTTAAAATAAGCGCTGAAAAGAGTACCCGCACAGCCTGCCCTTATGATTTTTCTGGTTCCTTCCCTAAGCATAGTCAAATCCTGCCGTGATGGCGGCGGCAGGTGCAAGAAACAGGATAAAGATCATCGGGCTGCTAGAATTAGGGTTGAGCAGGCTGAAGCCAGGCATGGCTGGTGGGCGCAGTGAGATTCAATCAAAACGCCAAAATTAGATTGTACATTCTGTCTATCGCCCTGATTGGGGGGGTGGGATTTTTCTGTTACCTGCTGACCAATGTGTTGATGGCGGGCCAGAACGAGCGGCGTTTGGACGAGCTGCTCAATAAGCAACATCCGGTGATTGAGCAGGTGCGGGCCTTAAAGCGCGATATTCAGGTGCTGCGCGAGATCATGACCTCCGCGGTAGCGCTTGAGGATGCGTTCATGCTGGAGGATTCTGAGGAGGTTGCGCGTCAGGTGCAGCGGCGCCTGGATGCGTTGTCTGAACTGGATGCCGAAATGACCACATTGACTGCAAACGTAGGTGGCGTATTTCGTAACTACTACGATATCTCGCGGGGGCTGGCTCAGGAGTTGATTGAATATCCGGATCAGTTGCAGCGTTTTCAGATCAGAATTGATCGTTCCCATCAGATCTACGATGGCCTGATGGCCATTCTGGATCGAACCCTGGCGGAGCGGCAACAAAGTTTCGCCCTGTTATTGCGGAAAACCGATGCTGCCGTGAAGCAGGCCAATCTGTTTGGTGCCCTGTTGGGCGCTTTCGTTATTGTGGCCTTGCTGGTACTGGCCTGGATTATTTCAGTGAGGGTGTTGCGCGAGATCAATCGCACCAATCGCCTGAAGGATGAGTTTCTGGCCACCATCAGTCACGAGATGCGCACCCCCATGAACGGGATCATTGGATCACTCAATTTGCTTTCAAAAGTGGAGTTGAGCCCGGATCAACAAGTGTGGTTGGAGGCGGCTTCCCGGTCAGCGGATACCATGCTGATGTCCATTGATGACATTTTGGAGCTCAGTGAAATCATGTCCGGGCGCGGTGAAGTGCAACTGGCACCGCTGTGCTTGCGCCCTTTCATAGAGAAACTGGTGGCGGTCGCTAAGGTTGATGTGGAAAGCAAAGGCCTGACCCTTGAGTGCCACCTGGATGAGGTGGTGGATCGTACCCTGGTCTGTGATGAGAAAAAAACCGTTCACGTTATCCGGCACCTGCTCAGCAACGCCATTAAGTTTTCTTCACAAGGCTCGGTACTGATCTCCGTTTCCCGTATTGCGGGGGCAAACCACCGACCCGATCGTATCAGTGTGGTGATACAGGATTCCGGCCCCGGAATCGAGCCACACCTTATCAAGCATTTATTTAAGCCATTTCAGCAGTTGGATGGATCTTTTCGGCGCCAATTCCAGGGTATGGGCATCGGGCTGTCCATCTGTAAGGCTATCGCCAATCTGCTGGGCGGCACCATTTACCTGGAAAACCGCGCCGGTGGCGGGCTGTCAGTGGAGTTTTGCTTCCCCGTATACGAAGCCTCGGATTTCCCTGCTGATACCGGCCCCCTTGAGACTCATGTCGCCATTGTGGAGCAGCAGCCTTTGGTGTTGGTGGTGGAGGACAACCCGGTTAATCAGATGGTGATCAAGGGCTACCTGAAGCGTTTGGGGTGCGATGTGATTACCGCAAACAACGGCAAGGAAGCCCTGGAAAGAGTGGGGGAGCGGCCGGTGGATCTGGTGTTTATGGATTGCCAGATGCCGATCATGGATGGGTTTGAAGCCACCCGTAAAATGCGGGAGATGCAGGCGCCGATTTGTAATCTTCCTATTATCGCCGTCACTGCCAATGCCATGGAGGCAGACCGCAAAATGTGCCTGCAATCCGGTATGGATGGTTATTTGAAGAAACCTGTGGCGCTGGATGACATTGAGTCAGAGCTCAGGGCGCATGTGTCCAGCGCCGCCTGAAGCGGAGCTCAGGATTCAAATCGATAGGGTAGAAATTCGCGCTCATTTTCATCGATGTGGATTTTTTTGCCGATGGGTGGAAACGCTCGTTGCGGGCAGTCTGTGCGTTCGCAAACACGGCAGCTGACTCCAATGGGCACTGCGGCTTCCTTGTCATTAAGATCAATGCCGGCGGAGTAAATCAATTGCGGGGCGTGGGCGATTTCGCAACCCAGGCCAACGGCAAAGTTTTTCTGTGGCATCAGAAAACCGCCCTCGGTTCGGCTGACGGTGCGGGCAATGCAGAAGTAAGTTTTACCATCGGGCATCTGCGCCACCTGGCGCAGTATTTTGCCGGGCTGGGCAAAGGCTTCATGCACATTCCACAGTGGGCAGGCGCCGCCCACCCGGGCAAAATGAAAGCTGCTGGCACTTTGACGCTTGGAAATATTGCCGGCGGCATCCACCCGCAGGAAGTAGAAGGGGATGCCCTTGGCGGAAGGCCGCTGCAGAGTGCTGAGGCGATGGCAGATCTGTTCGAAGCTGACATTGAACAGGATCTGCAAGCGTTCGATGTCGTAGCGCTCCTGTTGCGCCTTTTGCAGAAAATTCTCGTAGGGCATGAGCAGTGCCCCGGCAAAATAATTGGCCAGCCCCACCCGGCACACCGCATTGGATTCCGGGTTGGTAAAACGGGCTTTGGCAATAATGTCGTCCAGTAATGCAGCATGTTCCAGCAGGCAAATCTGGTGTGCCAGGTGAAATATCCGTTGTCGCAGTGACAGCAGCTTGGACAGCACCAACTGCCGCTTGCGGGCATCAAACTGGCGCAGGCGTTCGCTGTCCGCGTCAACGATAACGTGAATATCGTGTTTGCGCTTCAGATAATCAATGAGCTGACCTTCGCCGCCACCGTGGTGCATGGACTCCTGTTTGAACAGGGTTTCCGCCGCCTGATCCAGGCTGTCAAAATAGTTGTTCTGGTAGTAGAAAAAATCCCGGGTTTCCTCGTAGGGAAACTGTGGGCCCTCAATTGAGCGCACAGCTTCGTCCCCGGTGACGCCTTCTGCCAGGCCAACGTAGTTCTGCTTGGTTTGCAGGTAGGATTGATACAGGCTCAAAAAATGGCGGGCAAAGGTGGGGGACCGGGTCACAATCTCTTTCAGTTCCGGCAACAGCACTTTCTCGTTCTCAAACAGGGGGTCTTCCAGGCAGTCCTTGATTTCCGCCACCAACCGGTCGTCCTCCTCCTCAGAAAAGTGAGTGAGATCGATTTCAAACACCCCTCCCAGTTTCAGCAAAACCTGGACGGTGAGGGGGCGCTGGTCATTTTCAATCTGATTCAGGTAGCTGGGGGACAGCCCCAGCTTGTTGGCCAGCTCGGCCTGGCTCAGGCGGTGTTGCTCCCGCAGGCGGCGCAGTTTGCTGCCCAGGAAGAGTTTGCGTTTACGTTGTCCCATAGTGCGGTCTTTGTGTGGTTTGCGAATTTGCAATATTGGCAAAAAAACAAAGGGAATTGCAAATGTATTTGCAAGTGAGCACGTTTCCCTGGTGTTTTCTTTGCTTTTTCTCTGATTGATTCCAATAATTTGCGCCACCAGGTCTTTGCAATGTTCACAAAATTTCTCAAATGAGGTGTCCTATGCCCCACTACCAAGCCCCCCTTCAGGATATGGAGTTTCTATTGTTCGAGGTGTTTGAAGCGCATCAGCATTGGCAGCAGTGGCCGGATTTGGCGGGGGTACTGGATATGGATACCGCGCGGGCAATGCTTGCGGAGGCGGCTAAGCTGGCAGCCAACACCATCGCCCCCCTGAACCGCAGCGGGGATGAAGAAGGGGTCAGGTTGGAACAGGGCAGGGTGGTGACCCCAGCCGGGTTCCCAGAGGCCTTCTCCGCCTTCAGTGAGGCCGGGTTATCCGCCTTGACAGGAAACCCCGCTTACGGAGGGCTGGGCATGCCAAAGTCTTTGGCAGTGCTGGTGGATGAAATGATGTACGCCGCCAACAGTGGCTTCAATCTGTATCCGGCGTTAACCGCAGGTGCCTGTCTGGCGCTGGATGCCCACGGTAGCGAGGCCCTGAAACAGCGCTACCTGCCTAATCTATATAGTGGCCGCTGGACCGGCACCATGTGTTTGACGGAGCCCCACGCCGGCAGCGATCTGGGGTTGATTCGTACCCGGGCGGAGCCGTTGTCGGATGGCAGTTACTCGGTCACCGGCACCAAGATATTTATTACCGGGGGTGATCATGATCTGGCGGATAATATCGTGCATCTGGTGCTGGCCAAACTGCCTGATGCTCCCGCCGGCTCCCGTGGGATTTCTCTGTTTCTGGTGCCCAAGTTCGCCGTGGCGGAAGATGGATCTCTGCAGGGTGAAAATGGTGTCAGCTGCGGGGCATTGGAACATAAGATGGGCATCAAGAGTTCCGCCACCTGCGTGATGAATTTTGATGCTGCCCGGGGTTACCTGGTGGGCGACCTCAACCGCGGACTGCAGTGCATGTTTACCATGATGAATTGCGAGCGCCTGTCGATTGGTATTCAGGGGCTGGGGTGTGGTGATGCCTCTTATCAGAGTGCTGTTCGTTATGCTCTGGAGCGGCTGCAAGGGCGATCATTGGCGGAGTCCGGTGGCAACGCATCGGCTGACCCCATCATTGTGCATCCGGATGTGCGCCGCATGCTGTTGAACATGAAGTCGCTCACCGAAGCAGGACGGGCATTTGCCATTTATCTGGGATTGCAGTTGGATCACGCCAAGCATGCCGACAATGATGAAACGCGGGCATTGGCCCAGGCCCGGGTTGCGTTGTTGACGCCGGTGGCAAAAGCCTTTTTCACCGACATGGGGCTGGATTGCACCGTGCTCGGCCAGCAGGTGTTCGGTGGGCACGGTTATATTCGGGAATGGGGGCAGGAGCAGTTGGTACGTGACGTGCGGATTGCCCAGATTTACGAAGGCACCAACGGTATCCAGGCCATGGATCTGATGCAGCGCAAGGTGTTCGCTAATGGCGGTGAGTGGATGGAGGCGTATCTGGATGAGATCAGGCAGTGCGCCAGATCCAGTGGGGGTAGTGCTCTTGAGCATTATGGCGCCGCATTATTGCAACGGGCGGACCAGTTACAGAACCTGACCGACACCCTGGTTGCCAGTGGCGAACAATCGCTGTTGGAGTTGGGGGCGGCCGCCTGCGATTATTTACAGGTGGTCGGCTATGTCTCGTATGGCTATATGTGGCTCAAAATGATGAGTAAGGCCACCGCTGCCAGCAGCAAGCACAAAACCGGTGCTTATTATTTCAATCGTATCCTGCCCAGGGTGGATAGCCTGATAGCGGTGCTTGCCAGCGGCGCCGACGATATGATGGCATTGGCGCCAGATGAGTTCTAGAGGCCTTTCAGCAGCACGCTGCCCAGGGGCTCGTTGTCGCGGGTGATGGCCAGGCTCTTGATTTCCCCTTCAGAGAGCTTGATTTCCAGGGGGTCGAAATCCGGCACAAGTAAATAACCGATGGCCGCTTCGCTGGGATTATCCAGTTCGAACGTGACCGTGTCGGAGCCATAGTCAAACATGATGATGCTGGGTTTGCTGGAAGGAATATTGGCGATGTAGCTGGGCACGACATCACCCCGGTCACTGCGGATTTGCACCATGTTGTTGACCGGCCAGGTGACCTTCGCCTGGCGGGATTGCCGTGACTGTACGCGGGCCAGGTTATTGGCAAAATCCAGCGCAGCACTGCTGGCAGAGATGCGGTGGGTGGCGAAATCTTTGCTCTTGATGCGAAAGGTTTCGCCGCTGCCCACGAAATACACCGGCTGATCAAAGCCAGAGGCATCAATCACGATTTCAACGTCGTGGAGAGGGCGGGACCCGTCCACCATATAGGCAACAATGAATTCCGGGGTGGTATTCAGCATTTTGACACTGCCATGAATTTTTCTGGGAGGCACCCCGCCGGTTTTGCCTGCCGCTTTTTGCTTGGCAACGCTGGCTATGGGCGGTTTGCTCAGGGGCAGGGCACCGAACAGAGCACTCACGTGTGAGCGGGTTTGGTCCAGGCACGTATTCAGATTACCCAGGCTTTTTTCGATGCTGCGGGCTGTTCCGGTCTGTTGGTTTGCTTGGTAATAATTGTTTTTGGCCAGAGCCGCTCGAACGTTGTTTCGCGTTTGAATAGCAGACTCGTACTGGGAGCGGGCTTTGTCGTAAGCCGCCTGATCCACCTGCGCAAGCGGGAATTTCTGTGCCGCCCCGCATTGGGAATTGGCTCGTTTCAAGGCGCCGTTGTATTCATCGAGTTCTTTTTGCGCCAATTCCAGGGATGACTCGAGGCCGCTCAGCTGCGCGTTCAATTTCTGCAGGCAAAGATCGCCCGCTTGCAGGTATTGGTTTTTGCTTATTGTGCCGGGATCGTCTGGGTTTTTATCCATCTCTGCCAAGGCCAATGATTCTGCCATAACGGCGGCGCGGTGTTTTTGCGCAGCATTAACGGCGCTTTTTATTTCCTGCAGGTTGGAAGCGTTCAAGGCAGTGGGCTTTGTGGTTTGCAGTGTGGTTTGGCACAACGTTGCATAGGCCTCACTTTCCTCCAGTACGGTTTCGATGGCCAGTGCCAGGGCTTCCTGCTTTTCATTGAAGCCTGCAATTTTCTTCTCCAGCCTGTTGCAGCTGCGAATTTGATTGCGAATGCTGAACCGGTCATTCAGGCTGGGGGAGGTGCTCAGTGCTTCCTGCTTCAGGCGGTTAAAGCGCTGATAGGAAATGTTGGCCTGTTCAGGGTTTTGTGCCTTGAGCTGATTCTTGGCTTCATCGCAGGCGGCCAGGGCTTGATCCAGGATGGGGGTGCCGATGGCGATTTCAATATCGGTGGCCACCCGTTCACAAAACTTGAGGTTGCTGTCCATGCCACGTTTTTGGGTGGACAGTATGGTGCTGTTGATGCCGCTGGCCTCTTGTTTAAGTGACTCATACTTATCCAGGGCTGCTTTGGCTCGGGGTACGTTGTTGGCCGTTAACGCATCCTTGGCATCGGTGCAGTATTCAAACCCTTGCAGATACAGATTGACGGCATCGTCGAATGTATCCGCCATCAGTGAATGGCTGTTCAGGGCCAGAACGGCCCCCGAAAAAAAGATCAGTTTTCTAAACATACTGCGGGACTACCTAAAGCACTTAGCGGCGTTTGCCTGGTTCCTTCTTGTCTTCCTTTAGAAAGACTAGACCAGAATCAGCGTCGCGAGCCCTAGGAACAGGAAAAAGCCCATGCTGTCGGTGGCAAAGGTGAGCACCACCGAGGAGCCCATGGCCGGATCTTTTTTCAGGCGAACCAATAGCATGGGCACCGTAATGCCGATCAAGGCGGCCAACAGCAGGTTCAGCATCACGGCTCCCATCATGACACAGCCCAGCAGCGGGTTTTGATACAGCAGCCAGGCGAAGAGACCCAGCACCGAGCCCCATATCACCCCATTGATCAGGCTGATCAGCAGCTCTTTACGGTAGATATAGCCCAGGTTGCCACCCTGTATCTGCTCCATGGCCAGGCCGCGTATCACCAGCGCCGCGGTCTGGTTGCCGGTGTTACCGCCGACGCTGGCTACAATGGGCATCAGGGTGGCCAGCGCCACCAGTTGCTGAATGGTGCCTTCAAACAGGCTGATGAAACGGGTGGCGAGAAAGGCGGTCAGCAAATTGATCATCAGCCAGGGCCAGCGCTCCCGGGCACCTTCCAGAATGGGGCCAAACAGGTCGGTGTCCGCCTTCAGCCCTTCTTTGGCCAGTGCCTGTTTCTGCGCCACTTCCCGTAAGTGGTCCATGATGGTTTCAACCCGCAGACGACCGATCAGGCGGTGATGTTCATCCACCACCGGGGCCGATATCAGGTCATAGCGCTCGAAGGCCTGGCCGGCGTCTACCGCATCGTCGCCGGGAGAAAAGGCCACTACATCGGTATCCATGCAATCGCGAACCAGGGTGTCTTCAGGGTACCGCATGAGCTCGATTAACGGCACTACGCCCACCAATTGGTGGTGGTGCCCGGTGACAAACAGTTTGTCGGTTTGTGGTGGCAGTTCCGGGGCAGAGCGTACCCGTTCAATGGCGTCCCGAATGGTGAGGGATTCATGGATGACCAGGCTGTCCCGGCTCATGTTGTCGCCGACGCTGCCCTCCGGGTAGGCAATGGTTTGCTTTACCCAATTGCGTTCGTTGGTTTCCAGCGCATCGATCGCCTGTTGCAGTACAGCCGGTGGTAGCAGGTTATCGATTTCGGTCAGCTCATCACTGTCCAAAGCGCCTAGAATCGACAGCAGGCGGGCTTCGTCCGTGAGCTCAATCAGGTCTTCCGCCACGGCATCATTCAGTTCCAGCAACACGTCACCGGCGGTTTCATCGGGCAGTTCCTGCCACACGGTGTGACGTTTGTCGGCGGGCAGCATGTTAAGCAGGTGGCCGATATCCGCCTTGTTGAGACGATTGAGTTCCCGCACCAGTGCTGCCTGCTGTTGCCGTTGCACCAGGTTTTCAATGAGGTCCGACCGGTTTTGCTGCTGGCGGTGGGTTACGCTCTCCACCACAGATTGGCGCTGCAGTTGCTCAAGCACCGGGGCCAGCCTTCGGGCCAGTTTCTTTGGGCGTTCTTCTGGGGTACTCATCCTGGGGATCATCCGCCGTGCCGTCGGGATTGGGATACTGAGCTAGGTAGCCGGTGAAATAGCTAGCCGGTGAAAACAGGAAAGGGCCGCAAATGCGACCCTTTCAGAACATCAGTGCTCATATGGGAGCGTTGAGACCTGGTGATCAGAAACGCCAGGCACCGTTCAGGCTCAACCCTTCCAGTTCGTAGTCGCTTTTGTCCTGCAGCATCATCCACTCCAGGCCTACTTTAAAGCTGCCCAGCTCCACGTCGGCTCCCAGGCCGTAGGAGAGGTCAGACTCGGTCTGGTCAATGGAGGCTCCCCAGAATTCATAATCCACTTTGGTGTAGCCCAGAATCACGTAGGGAAACAGCATATCGGCGAAGGTCATGCCGCCTTTCACATAAAAGCCGATGTGCTCGTCTACTTTCAAGGCTGCGCCAGTGACATTATCATCGCTCAGGCTGCGACCAAAGCGGCCTTCGATCTGAAAGTTTTCATTAAGGTTGCCGCCGATGATGAACGCCAAGCCATCGGGCTCCAGGTCATCCAGTCCGGATGTGCTGAAGGTATAGAGATTATATTGGGCGCCCACATAGCTTTCGCCCTCTGCCATGGCGGCTTGCGCGCCACTGAACATGCCTGTAGCTACTGCAACCGCTATGAGAGTTCTTTTCATTTTTTATTCCTCGCTTCCCTTATTGTTCTGGTTTCGCGCGTAAATAACCCGATATTCGTTGCGAATCTTGGCGCGCGTTACGGGGAATATAGTTGACTTATCGCTCTAGGGCAAAAAGTTAATGAATGTCATCAGGACAAAATGGAGGTGAAAAAGCCGCGTCGGCTGTAGTGGGAGTGCCGACGCGGATTCGGAACGATTAAAACCGGCTAGGATCGGGGATTGTTTTCTTTATCATCCATGACCTTGGAGATATGCTGTCCATCCTCCAGGGTTTCAAACATGTCTGATGCCATTTCACCCACTTTCTGGTTGATCTCGCGGATCTTTTCATAGACAACGCCGATGGTTTGCTGGTTTTTGTCGCGCAATTTTTGCCCATCTTCGTCCAGTAGACCCGATCGCTCCAAGGCTTCAAACGGCATATCCGCAATGGATTTGTGAACTTCCGCCACCGTTTTGGCGCCATTGTCGATGGCGGTTTGAATCATATCCTTCAGTAATTCAGCTTTGTTCAGTATTCCCATATCAATAACCCTGTTTTCGGTTGCCACTCATCAGTAAGTTTAATTCTATACCATTAATGAGTGGCAACCGAAAGCCATCCTTACTTCGCGCTGGGGAACGAGTATTTCCATACCCGCTGCAGTACGGTTTTGTACTGGTGCCAGAAGGGGCCGG
Source organism: Ketobacter sp. GenoA1 (assembly GCF_003671475.1). NCBI lineage: Bacteria > Pseudomonadati > Pseudomonadota > Gammaproteobacteria > Pseudomonadales > Ketobacteraceae > Ketobacter > Ketobacter sp. GenoA1. The sequence goes on from NZ_RCHM01000042.1 coordinate 117,080, forward strand.
TGTTATAGGGCAGGCCATATTTTTCGCAGATCTCCTGCACTCTGGGGCCCATTTGTTCATAGCGGTTGGCTGGGATGTCCGGGAACAAATGATGCTCGATCTGATAGCTGAGATGGCCGCTCATAATATGCAGCAGTTTGCTGCCAGAGAGATTACTGGAACCCAGCAGCTGGCGGTAGTACCACTCACCTTTGGTTTCGTTCTCACATTCAGCTTCGCTGAAGGCCTGCGCCTGTTCAGTAAAGTGACCGCAGAAAATAATGGCCGAGGCCCACAGGTTGCGACCCAGGTTTGCCATCGCGTTGCCCAGCATGACTTTCCAGAAGAACGGACCAGCCAGAGCGGGGAAGAATACATAATCCTTGAATACCTGTTTGGCACCTTTGCGGAACAGCCCTTTTAAGTAAGGCTTCTTTTCTTCCAGGTCGAAGGTGCCCTCACGGAACCTTTCCGACTCCAGTTCATGCAGCGCAACGCCCCATTGGAAGAAAATACTCAAGGCTGCAAAATACACCATCTGAATGCTGCGCATTGGGTGCCACGGTGTGTCATCCGACAGGCGCAGTACAGCATAGCCGTAATCCCGATCCTTGCCGATGATGTTGGTGAATGTGTGGTGCTCATAGTTGTGGGTACGCTTCCAGGATTGCGCATCACAGGCAGTATCCCATTCGAAATTCTTCGAATGCATCTTGGGGTCATTGGCCCAATCGAATTGACCGTGCATTACGTTGTGCCCGATCTCCATATTGTCCATGATTTTAGACACTGACAGAGCAGTCACTCCCAGCATGAAGGGCACGGGTGTAAAGCTGAAGTGAATCAGCGTACGCCCGGCGATTTCCAGATAGCGCTGTACACGAATGATGTTTTTCATGTAGTCCACATCGGATTGACCCAGGTCTGCGACGATTTCTTCGCGCAGAGCGTCAAATTCCTTCTGCAGGCTTTCATATTGTTCCTTGGTCAGTCGACGATTACCTTTCACACCGCCGATCTTCACATCTTCCTGTGTCAATTGTTCAACATTGGGTTGGGTAGCAGTAGTCATAGTTTGGCTCCTCGTCCTTAGATTTCGATGTCTACGTTGCTGACCGGTGCAGAAACACAGATTCGGATGTCTTCTTCTTCATTACTTGATAGTTCGCCAGTCACCACGTTACGTACCTGGCCGGATTTCTTTTTACACTTGCAGGTATAGCAGATACCCATACGGCAGCCGGAATTGGGTTTGAGCCCGGCGCTTTCCGCCATATCCAGCAGGGTGCCAGGTTGGTCCGTGGTGGTTTCTGTGGCGCTGTTGGTAAAGCGCACGGTAACCGGAGCACCCGCTTCCACTTTTATCGGTGGCAGTCCGAATGCTTCCTCGTGAACCCGCTTGAGGTTGAAACCGGCATCCGCCAGCAGCTGTTTGGCAATTTCCCGAAACGGGTGGGGGCCACATAGGTAGATGTGTTCCGGCTTGCCTTCCAGCAGCGCCGCGATGTGTTCGGCACAAATGGGTGACTGTGGCAGTTTGTGTTTGCTTTCGCCTTCGTCGTAACTGGCGATCAGGTGGCTGTCCAGGCGGCGATTGCTCTGGCTCAGTGCCTTGATTTCGCTGCCGAAGATGAAATCCTTGCTGGTATTGGCAAAGTAGAGCAGCTTGGCGGGAACCGGCATGTTGTTTGCGCTCAGCCAGCGCAATTGGGACATGATGGGGGTAATGCCTGAGCCTGCCGCGATGTATCCAACGGGTGCATCAACATCCTGGTCCAGTACAAATTCACCTTCGGCCTGGCTGATGCTGATGATGTCACCGGTTTTCAGGTTTTCATGCATCCAGCCGGTCACACGGCCATTGGGCACTCTCTTGACGGTAAGCGTAATCGTACCGTTGTTTTTCCACTGGTAGGGGGAGGATGAAACGGTAAAGGTTCGGGTGCTCAGAACCCCATTGACGCTCAGCGTGATGTGGATGTGCTGGCCGGCCATGAAGCCTTTCCAACCGGCATTGGGCTGCAGCACCCAGGTTTTGGTGTCGGATGTTTCCTGTATGACATCCAATATCCTGGCCTTGCACTCGATGGCAGACCACATAGGGTCAACACCTTCCAGAAGGTACTCGAAATATTCGCCAGCGCGATCGGTATTGAACAGGCTGCTGTTGATCCAGGTTTGCGCTTTCTTGAGAAAACCGCTGCGTGTTGAGTGCATAGTCGTGCCTCCCTCTCACATTATGTGAACAAGTGTGCACCATGACCTGGACGGGTGTCAACAGATTTACATGGGGTTGAATGTATATGAAGAAATAGTAATTATAAAACAATGATTTATGAATATATGAATTGTGTTCATGTGTGAACTGAAATTGTTTTATGTTGGGTTTTTAGGGGGGTGGAATGGAGGCTTTTGATGGAAGTTGATGGCAATTAGGAGGCTGTTCGGCTTACAATTGAACACTAATATGAGGTGAGTTGAGAAGAATGAATAACCGTCAGGAACGGAAATTATTAACCCGGCAGTCGCTTATGAATGCGGCGTTGCAATGGGTGGAAGAGGGGCAGCATTTCTCCAGCCTGAGTATTCGTGAGGTCGCCAAGCGGGCGGGCGTGGTTCCCACTGCATTTTACCGTCATTTCAAAGACCTGGATGATCTGGCACTGAATCTGGTGGATGAGTTGAGTCTGGTGCTGCGGCAGTTGATGCGGGAAGTACGGCAGAATCGCGTTAATCCACAGCACATTATCCGTGATTCTGTACAGCAGTATTGCCAGTACGTGGTGTCCCAGCGGGTTTTTTTCATCTTCATGTCTCAATCCATGACCGGTGGAACGGCCTTGATTCGCCAGGCTGTACGCAGTGAATTGCAGTATTTTGCCAAGGAGTTGGTGGCGGATTTACAGCGTTTCAGTTTGCTCCCCAATCTGGATCCGGCGATGATGGATGTGCTCGCCGACCTCACCATCTCCACCATGGCGTTTGCCACCGTTCAATTGCTGGATTTGTCCGATGCCAGTACCCAGTCACGACAGGATTTTGAGAACAAAATGAGCCGGCAGTTGCAGTTGATTTACGTAGGAGCAGCGAACTGGAAGCGGAAGGAGCCGCTTTAAGAGTGTCGGTTTTTCTTACAGGGTTTGAGGGCTTATGGTTTCTAAGTGTCGATTAAATTTACACAGGCTGCGGTTGTGTGGCGTGGCTCATCGGCTATGTGCCTGATTGCGCTGGCAGATCTGGGATTGGCTTGACTGTTGCTTATAATGTGAGCAGAAGCGGTAAATATAGACGCTCGATAAGTTTACAGGGAGGCAGCATGCTTCGAACAATTATTAACCTGTCGGTGGCGGCAGGCATACTCGTCAGCAGCCAGCTTGCTTTGGCCTATGAGATGAGCAGCGTGAGCTGTACGGTGGCGGTTACCCAGCCCATGTGGGATGACTGTGCAGGTGCCTTTACCCTGGATAAGGGGGAAAACGACGTCACCAATGGCGATGAGTTCAATATCGTTACCCAAATCCTTAATGAGGGTGGTTTTGGCGGTGACGGCTGGGAGTTCGGTGCCAAGTATGATGGCCAGTATGAGGGTGATTCCAGCCTGTTTTCAGTCACGGGAATTGATGCCACCAGTGGTGTTCTGAATTTCAGTGGTTCGCCGCTGCTGGATGATCTGGTGTCGGTCTATGATCTGGCCATCAGCTTCAAGGCAGGGGATAGCTTCAGCATTTATTACTGGGAAGCACCGCTGCTGTCTTCAACCATAAACTGGACCACCGCTGGCGTGGCCTATGGTAAAGAGTTTCCCAAAGCGCTTTCCCACGTGTCTGTCTATCTCCGTGGTGCCACGGAAATACCGGAACCGGGCACGATGGCCTTATTGGTGATTGGCTTGTTTGGCTTGATGATGAGCCGTAAAAAAGTGAGTTGAAGGCAATTTAAGTTTGCTGCGAAGAAGCCGGGTTATGCCCGGCTTCTTCGCAATACAGCGTTACCCGATTGCGCCCGTTCTCTTTTGACTGATAAAGCGCCTCATCCGCCATGGACAGCATATCCGTGTAGCGGCCATCGGCAGGGGGAATCAGTGCCACCACACCCACACTGACCGTAACCGGCACCGGGGTTTCCTTCACCAGAAATCGCATTGCAGCAACGGATTCACGAACTCTTTCTGCCACACGCAAAGCTCCCTCAACCCCGGTTTCCGGCAGTACTACACAAAATTCCTCGCCCCCATAGCGGGTGGCACGATCGCTGGGCCAGCGTAATCCATTGCGTATGGCGATAGCCACTTGCCGCAGACAGTCGTCGCCAATCAGGTGGCCGTAGGTATCGTTGAACTGTTTGAAGTGATCGATATCCATTAACAAGACCGACAGACAATGCTGGTAGCGTGCCCCTCTGGCGTACTCCTCTTCCAGCATCCGGTCCAGAAAACGCCGGTTTTTAAGCCCGGTAAGCTGGTCAGTGTCACTGAGTTCTTCCAGTTTTTGATTCAGCGCCTCCAACTCACGGGTGCGCTCCTGCACACGATTCTCAAGGGATTCTGTGGCCTGCTTTTGAATTTCAAGCGCTTGTTCACGGGCCTGGCGCAGCTCTCTTTCCGTATTCAGGGCATCCTGCTGCGCCTCGAAGCGCATCTTACGCTCCTGATTGATGCGCTCAGCCAGGGCGAATGACAGCAGGGTGACTTCCAGTGCCGACCCTATCTGGGTGGCATAATCAGTAAACAGGTTCTTTGGCAGTAAATTGAACTTGCTGAGGGCCAGAATGATGCCCCCGGACAGCAGCGAGCTCCAGGCAATGGTGTAGTATTTCGCGGACAGCCCGCCACTGTACCAGCGAAACACGCCCAGCCCAAAACCGTAACAGCAAACGACGCCGGCAAAGGGTATGAGCACTCTGATGACAATGCTGTAAGGTAATGTAAGCGCCATGATGATCACCAAGAGGCTGATCACCGCAAAGCTGTAGCCGGCGTAGCGAATGGCACCCCGTAATTCATAGGCGCGCAAAAAGTTGTGGGTAAACAGTGAGCCAAACATCACCGAGCACGACAGTGTCACCAGAATGGCCTGGTCGTTCCAGCGGGTGTAATTTGGCCACAGGTATTGAAATGCAAATCCGCTGAGGCTGGCCAGAAACAGCGGCATGCTGCACACGAATAACACATAGTAGAGATAATTCCGCTCACCCACCGCCAGGTAGACAAACAGGTTGTACATCACCATCACGAACATGATGCCGTAGTAAATACCGTGCAGCAGAGTCTGGGTGCGGTCGTGGTTAAAAAAGGCCTGCTCCTGCCACAAGGTCAGGGGTACCTGAATGGAACTGGAACTCCTGACAGCGAAGTAAAGCGTTAATTCCTCATTGGATTGCCATTGCAGGGGAATCACAAAATTTCGATGATCAGTGGGCCGCTCGTTGAAGGGCAGTTTGTCCCCCAGCTCCAACGTTCTCTGATGATTGTCACCGTAAATAAATACGGAGATGTAATCCAGCACGGGATAGCTGATTTCAAGCAGGCGCTGCAATTCGATGGTTTCCTGATTCTGGATAGTGATTCGCAGCCACCAGGTAGAATTGTTATAGCCGTGGTTGAAAGCCTGGCGATTATTATGCTGCCACTCTGTTTCCGGCAATTGTTTGAGGTCGCTGATGGTCAGGCTGCTGTGCACATCCTCGTAGTAGTACAGATAACTGGCCAAAGGTTGCTGTACTTGGTTCTTCAATAGCTTGAATTCCGCCGCTTGCAGGCAACTGCAGAAAAAAAGGAGCAACAGGGTGGCTAGGCGCATTTTCGTTATCTTTCGGTGTTTGTTTTATAGAGTTTAGTTCATGCTTTGGTCTTGTTCGAACGAAGATCCGCAGCTCGAAGAGGGTGCCCGGCGTTCGGCAAATATGACACAGTTTCTGCCCGCCTGTTTCGCGTCATAAAGGGCTTCATCCGCCTGGGAAACCAATGATTCACCGGTTACTTTCTCACCTTTGACCATGCAACTTACCCCCAGACTGATGGATACCGGGATCAGCTCGCCCTCAACGGAGAAGGGCATTTTACTGATCTGGTCGCGCAAACGCTCTGCCACGGCCATGGCCCGCTGTGGGCCGGTTTCGGGTAACATGACACAGAATTCCTCTCCCCCATAGCGGGCAACACAGTCCACCGCGTCACGGATATTCTCACCCAAAGACGTTGCAATGGCCTTAAGGCAGTCATCGCCCACCAGGTGGCCGTAAGTATCGTTGAACTGTTTAAAGTGATCTACATCCAGCAGTATGATGGAAAGATCGTGTTGATAGCGGCTGCAGCGGGTGATTTCTTCGTGCATGACCCGATCCAGATAGCGGCGGTTTTTCAGGCCGGTTAGCTGATCCGTATCGCTCAGTTCGGCCAGTTGTCGATTCAGTGTTTCCAGCTCCCGGGTGCGTTCCTGCACCCGGGATTCCAGCTCTTCTGTGGTTTGTTGCTGGATGCGCAACGCCTGCTCCCGGGCATGGCGTGTTTCCCGCTCTGCCTGCAGGGCGTTGTCCTGGGCGTCTGATCGCAGGCGGCGTTCTTCATTGATGCTTTCCGCCAGTGCGAAAGAGAGCAGTATCACCTCGATGCTGGAACCGATTTGTAGCGTGTTTTCGGTGATCAGATTGGTAGGGATCAGGCCCAGCTTGTTCAGCCCCAGTGAAATGCCCCCCAAGAGAAAGGCTGACCAGCCCACGGTGTAGTACTTGGCAGATAAACCACTGCGATTCCACATGATCATGCCAAACAACAATCCCATGGTGCAGGATACTGTGGTGGCGGGAATCAATATGCTGATGATCAGTTGATAGTCCACCACATGAGACAACAGCAGTAGCAAAACGATACTGCCCTGTTGTATCCGAAATAAAAGGGTGGCCCACCGGCCCAGTTGCTTTATTTTCAGAAAGCTCTCAGTGAACAACGCACCAAACAGTACCGCCAGACACAGGGGCCAGATGATGGCCAAATCATTCCATTGCGGGTGGTTGGGCCACAGATATTCAAAGCTGAAACCTTTGATTCCGGCAATGAACATGGGAAGGCTGAACGCGAAGCACACGTAAAGGATGAAGTTTTTTTCCCGCACCGCCAGAAATACAAACAGGTTGTACACGGTCATCACGATCATGACGCCAAAGTAAAACCCCTGCAGCAGGTTTGCAGTGCGGTCCTGGCGGTAATATTCCTGAGGTTGCCACAATATCAGCGGCACCTGAAGCGCACTGCTGGTGCGAACTTCGATATAGACTGACACCTGACCCTGGGCAGGCAGAGTGATGGGGGCGAGAAAATTGTGTGACTTAATGGGGCGATGATCAAAAGGCAGGGCGTCGCCCATGACGAAAACGTCGATCTTGCCATTCCAAACCATATGAACGGCCAGATGATCCAGCCCGGGATACCCCACTTCCAACAGGTGCCTGACCTCCTCGGGGCTTGTGTTTGCAAGGTTAAAAGTGAGCCACCAGGTGGAGGTGCTGTACCCCATGGAAAAGGTGTTGTCGCCGTAGGCTTGCCACTGGCTGCCGGGGAGCGCCAGAATATCCTGTAGATTCAGGCTGTTACTGTTGTCTTCCAGATAACGGGTTGCACTGGAGAGATTGATGGGGCCAGCGTGCTCGCTGTCGATGGTAACGGTCGCCAGGCAAGGTATTGAGAGCAGAAGTAACAGGGCGGCCAATAGGGGCATCTTAAACCGTTTTCATACCTCGATATTATTTTAGTTAAGTGTAGTTCAAGGACCTGAAATGTAACTTGATCCTATAAATTGTTTCCTCCTTGTTCCAATGGGGTGTAATGCTGTGAAACGGTATTGTGGTTATAAGTCTCAGGCGTATTATGACAATCACAACAACAAGAAAAACAGAGGGTATTCGACATGAAAGCATTTGCTCTTGTAATTCTGATCTCCGCACTGGCCGTAATTCTTGTTCGTGGCGCATTCCATCTCCTTATCGTTCCCTTTATATCCGCAAGTTGCGAGGCGGATTAGCCCTTGCGGGCCCAGTAAACCGGGCCCCGCTTTTTTCTTAGAGCGCTGAATTTGCTATGCTTTTGCGTACCTAATACTCCCTGCGGAAAGCGCCGGCATGTCTTCGTCTGATTCCACCACTGTTGTTAACCAGTATCTGGATGCCTGTTGGCTGGAAAAGGGGCTCAGTGACAACAGCCTGGACTCCTATCGACGGGACTTGTGTTCCTATGCCGAATGGCTGACTAAATCGGGTACGCCCGGGTTGTTGCTGGCCACAGATCAGGATCTCAATCGCTATCTCGCCCACCGTTACCAGTGCCGGTTCAGTGCCCGATCCACGGCGCGCTTCCTGTCCGTTATCCGTGGTTTCTGCCAGTATTGCGTGCGTGAATCCCTGATGGCGCAAGATCCTACCTTGCGGGTTGAGATGCCGAAGCTGGGTAAGCCGTTACCCAAAACCATGAGTGAGGCGGATGTGGAGGCCCTGCTGGCTGCACCCAATCTGGATGAGCCCCTGGGCTTGAGGGACAAGGCCATGTTGGAATTACTCTATGCCTGCGGTTTGCGCGTCAGTGAGTTGGTGGCGCTCAGCACCTATGACATCAATCTGCGTCAGGGTGTTATCCGGTTGATGGGCAAGGGCAGCAAGGAGAGGCTGGTGCCCATGGGTGAGGAATCGATCACCTGGTTGTTGCGCTACCTGAAAGAGGCCCGCTTGAGTCTGCTGGCGAATCCGGAAAGTGATGTGTTGTTCCCCAGTAATCGCGGTACACAGATGACCCGCCAGACATTCTGGCATCGTGTTAAACATTACGTGGCTTTGGCCGGAATAAACACTAAGGTGTCCCCCCACACGCTGCGTCATGCTTTCGCAACGCATTTGTTGAATCATGGTGCGGATTTGAGGGTTGTGCAGTTGTTACTGGGGCACAGCGACCTTTCCACCACCCAGATTTATACCCATGTTGCCAAACATCGCTTGCAGGAAATGCACCGGCAGCATCACCCAAGGGGCTGAGTTCTTGCCGGTGGCGGGAATTTTGCCTCTGACAGGCTGGAACTTGTGGCCTATCTTGGGTTCTAATACCCCAGCGTTATGGCATTCCGGAATTCAGAGAGAGAGCAATGTTAAGAGTATTCATGATGATCGCAGCGGCCCTGTCCGCGTTGCCGTTGGTTTCGCATGCAGCGGATGATCAGGACGTAATCAGGAACACCTTCGCTGCCCGCTTCCCCCAGGTTAAGATCAATACGATTGATCAATCCGGTGTGCAGGGCATATACCAGGTGGAGACCAGCAGCGGTGAACTGCTGTATGTGTCGGCAGACAGCAAATTTGTGTTCACCGGAGATTTGCTCAACATTGGTGGCGCGCAGACGGTGAACGTCAGCGAGAACCACCGCAGTGCCAAGCGGTTGGACGCGTTGAATAACCTGCAGGACACTGACCTTGTGGTCTATCCGGCCACGGAGGATGAGAAAGGGGAGGTGTTGGTGTTCACTGATACCAGCTGCGGTTATTGTCGAAAATTCCACACTGAGATCAAAGCGATGAATGATCTGGGTATAACCGTCAAGTATGTAGCCTGGCCACGCTACGGATTGCAGTCCCCGGCGGGGCAGACAATGGTCAACGTCTGGTGTGCCGAAGACCGCGAAGCCGCCATGACCAAGGCCAAGTCCAATGAAACGGTTTCAGCGCCTGCCGGTAAGGTGTGCGAACAGAATACCATTCAGGACCAGATCAATCTCGGGCATCAGATCGGTGTGCGCGGTACACCGGCTGTGTTTTCCAAGGACGGCCGTCAACTGGGTGGTTATATGAAGGCCGGGCAATTGGCTCAGCAGCTGGGCCTGCAATAGTCCGTTCCTGGCCCGCCGGCAGCGGTGGGCCATAATTCTCCCCTCCGTCTCCATTGACGATCCTGCGTCACATCAGTATTGTTCACACTCTTTGCATTCCGGCCAAAGTTAGTAACCATTTACACGCGGTTGAAGGTGTCCTGTGACCGAATTTTCCCGAATCCAACGTCTCCCTCCTTATGTCTTCAATATTGTTGGGGAATTGAAGAAGCAGGCCCGGTCCCGCGGCGAAGACATCATCGATTTTGGTATGGGCAATCCGGATCAGCCCACCCCGCAACATATTGTGGCGAAACTGGTGGAAACCGTGCAGCGTGGGGATACCCACCGTTACTCGCAATCCAAGGGGATTCCCCGTCTGCGCAAGGCCATCAGCGATTGGTATCAGCGCCGCTATGGGGTTGAAATCGATCCAGTGGACGAGGCCATAGTCACCATCGGCTCGAAGGAAGGCCTGGCGCACCTGGCGCTGGCCACCATGAGCACCGGGGATACGGTGCTGGTGCCCAATCCATCCTATCCGATCCATCCCTACGGGTTTGTCATTGCCGGCGCCGATATACGCCACGTCTCCATGACGGCCAATGTGGATTTCTTTGCGGAGCTGGAAAAGGCCATTCGGGAGAGTTGGCCAAAGCCCAAGATGCTGGTGCTGAACTTTCCCGGAAATCCCACCGCCCAATGTGTGGAATTGTCGTTCTTTGAGCAGGTGGTGAACATCTGCCGTGAGCACGAAATCTGGCTCGTTCATGACCTTGCCTACGCCGATATTGTTTTTGATGGTTATCAGGCACCCTCAGTGATGCAGGTGCCAGGGGCCAAAGACATTGCGGTTGAGTTTTTTAGTTTGTCGAAAAGTTATAATATGCCCGGCTGGCGGGTCGGATTCTGCGTAGGCAATCCGACGTTGATCGGAGCACTGGCCCGCATCAAGTCCTATATGGATTACGGCACGTTCACACCCATCCAGGTGGCGGCCATTGCGGCGCTGGAGGGTGACCAGCAGTGTGTGTCTGACATCAGAGACATGTACCAGCATCGCCGGGACGTATTGTGTGATGGCCTAAATGCCATAGGCTGGCAGGTTGAGCGACCCAAGGCCACTATGTTTGTCTGGGCGCAGATCCCGGAGCCATTTCGTCACCTCGGTTCGCTGGAATTCAGCAAGCTGTTGCTGCAGGACGCCAAGGTGGCGGTTTCCCCCGGTTTGGGGTTTGGAGAATATGGGGACGATCACGTGCGCTTTGCATTGATCGAGAATGAGCAACGAATCCGGCAGGCAGTGCGGGGCATCAAGCGCCTCCTGCAGTCGGTATAATTCAAAAATAAAAGAGGTAAGGCAGTTGAAACCGGTTAACGTGGGTATTGTCGGTCTGGGCACCGTAGGCAGTGGAACGTTTAATGTTCTGAGTCGCAATTCAGCAGATATTGCGCGTCGGGCGGGGCGTGAAATCGCCGTCACTCATGTCGGGGCACGGCGTGATAATCCCAGTGTGGATACCACCGGTGTTGCCGTATCGCGGGATATTTTTGCCGTGGTCACTGACCCCAATATTGATATCGTGGTGGAGTTGATCGGTGGCACCACGGTGGCATTCGAACTGGTGATGAAAGCCATCGAAAACGGTAAGCATATCGTCACAGCCAACAAGGCACTGATCGCTGAACACGGTAATGAGATCTTCGCGGCAGCGCAGGAAAAAGGCGTGAATGTGGCGTTCGAAGCCGCTGTTGCAGGCGGTATCCCCATTATCAAGGCCATCCGTGAGGGCCTGTCTGCCAACCGTATCGACTGGGTTGCCGGAATCATCAACGGCACCGGCAACTTTATACTGACGGAAATGGCGGAGAAAGGCCGTGAGTTTGATGATGTGCTGAAGGAAGCCCAGGCTTTGGGCTACGCCGAGGCCGATCCTACCTTTGATGTGGAAGGCATTGATGCGGCCCATAAGTTAACGATCCTGGCTTCCATAGCCTTTGGTATTCCACTGCAATTCTCCAAAACTTACACCGAAGGCATCACCAATATCACCCGCGAGGATGTGTCCTATGCGGAAGAGTTGGGGTACCGCATTAAGCATCTGGGGGTGACCCGCCAGACCGAGAACGGAGTGGAACTGCGGGTCCATCCCACCTTGATTCCGGAAAGCCGACTGATTGCCAATGTGAATGGGGTTATGAACGCCGTCATGGTGCAAAGTGACGCGGTGGGGCCAACCTTGTATTACGGCCCCGGTGCAGGCTCTGAACCCACCGCCTCTGCCGTAGTGGCGGACGTGGTGGACGTGGCCCGGGCACTGACCACCGACCCCAACAATCGTGTGCCCCATCTGGCATTCCAGGCGGATTCGCTCAGTGACGCGCCGATCCTGCCCATTGAAGATGTGGTGACCGGGTTCTACCTGCGCATGCATGTAAAAGATCAGCCCGGTGTGCTCGCCAAAATTGCGGCCGTATTCAGTGACGCCGATATCAACATCGAGGCGATCATCCAGAAGGACCAACCGGATGCCAGCAGCCCGGTACCACTGATCATGATTGTACGCCAGGTACTGGAAAGCAGGATGAACACCGCCCTGGATCAGATTCGGGCCTTGGATGTGCTGGCTGACGATGTTGTGCGCATTCGACTGGAAACCCTGGACGGCTGATGCCGGCAACCGATTTAAAATTTATTACGCTTACTTTTTTGGAAACTGAATCATGCCTAGTAAACGCTACACCGGACTGATTGATAATTATCGTGACTATCTGCCTGTTCATGACGATACCCGTCTGATCAGTTTGGGCGAAGGCAAAACCCCGCTTATCCGGCTGAATAATATCCCTCGCCTGATCGGCAAAGACGTGGATATTTACGTTAAGTATGAAGGCTTGAACCCCACCGGTTCCTTCAAGGATCGAGGCATGACCATGGCCGTCACCAAAGCGGTGGAAGAGGGCAGCAAGGCCATCATCTGTGCCTCCACCGGGAATACATCGGCCGCTGCGGCTGCCTATGCCGCCCGTGCAGGTATCACCGCGTTTGTCTTGATCCCGGAAGGCAAGATAGCCATGGGCAAGCTGGCGCAGGCCATGATGTACGGTGCCGTTACCCTGCAAATCCGCGGTAATTTTGATGAAGGCATGCAATTGGTGAAGGACGTGGCCCAAGAGGCACCGGTGACCATTGTGAACTCCATCAATCCTTATCGCCTGCAGGGCCAGAAAACCGCTGCCTTCGAAATTGTGGAAGAGTTGGGCGCAGCACCGGATTATCACTGTCTGCCGGTGGGTAACGCCGGTAACATCACGGCCCATTGGATGGGTTACACTGAATTCCAGAAAGCCGGTATTGCCAACAGCGCGCCGAAAATGGTGGGTTATCAGGCTGCCGGTGCCGCCCCTTTCCTGCGCGGTGCCATGGTGGATAATCCGGAAACCGTCGCCACCGCTATCCGCATCGGCCACCCACAAAGCTGGGATAAAGCCTGGAATGTGCAGAAAGAATCCGGCGGCTGGTTTGATGAACTAACGGATGACGAAATCCTGCAGACCCAGCGTATGCTGGCTCAATCAGAAGGTGTCTTTTGTGAGCCGGCCTCGGCGGCGTCTTTGGGCGGGGCGATCCGGGACGTGAAAAGCGGCAAAATCCCGGAAGGCAGCAAGATTGTGTGTACGCTGACCGGCAATGGCCTCAAAGATCCGGATACTGCGATCTCTCAATGCCAGAACGCAGTGATGGAAACCATTGATGCCAAACTGGTTTCAGTGAAAGAAAGTATTCTGCGTAACATGCAGTAAGAAAGAGTGCAGTAAGCACAGTGCAGTAAAGTGCTCTCCGGGGAAGTCAGCGAGCTTGCCCGGATTTTCCACTTACCCTGGAAGCCATCCGCTCGTTGAGGACGACATCGCCATCTATGAAACGCGTAACCCGTCGCAACCCGGCCGCACGCTCTCAGTTCTCCCCTGATATTCCATCCCTCCTGCAGCGCATCTACGCTAATCGCGGACTGCAAAGCGACCATGACGTGGATCTGGCACTGAAAAACCTGTTGCCCGCCAGTGAGTTGAAGGGGCTGGAGCCGGCGCTGGACCTTTTGGTGTCGGTATTGGAAAAGCGCCAGCGCATTTTGGTGGTGGGCGATTTTGATGCTGACGGCGCCACCAGCAGCGCGCTCAGTGTGCTGGCGTTGCGCAAACTGGGGGCCGCGGCCGTGGATTACCTGGTTCCCAATCGCTTTGAGTACGGATATGGACTTACGCCGGAAATCGTGGCGGTGGCTTTGCAGCGCAGTCCGGATCTGATCCTCACGGTGGACAATGGTATTTCCAGTATTGAGGGTGTGAAGGCAGCCAAAGCGGCCGGCATCAAGGTGCTGGTAACGGATCATCACCTGCCGGCGCAGGTGCTGCCCATTGCCGATGCCATCATTAACCCCAACCAGCCTGGCTGTGCGTTTCCCAGCAAAAATCTGGCCGGTGTGGGGGTGGCTTTTTATCTGATGACCGCGTTGCGGACCCGGTTAAAGCAAATAGGCTGGTTTCAGCGGCAGGGGCTGGCAGAACCCAATATGGCGGATTATCTGGATATCGTGGCGTTGGGTACCGTGGCCGACGTGGTGCCACTGGATCACAATAACCGCATACTGGTGCATCATGGCCTGGCCCGTATGCGGGCCGGCCGCTGCCGGCCTGGCATCCAGGCGTTGGTGAGTGTGGCCAAACGCCGCTTGTCCAATCTGGTGGCCACCGATCTGGGATTTGCGGTGGGGCCGCGATTGAATGCGGCGGGCCGCTTGACCGACATGTCCAAGGGCATCGAGTGCCTCCTGGTGGACGATCCCGCCGTGGCCAATCGTTATGCCGCTGAGCTGGATCAATTGAATCACGAGCGTAAGTCCATTGAAGGGGACATGCAGCAGCAGGCCCTGGCCGCGCTCAAGCAATTGCAGCTGGGTAAGCAATCGGAATTGCCCTGGGGGCTATGCATCTACAAACGGGACTGGCATCAGGGCGTGATCGGAATTCTGGCTTCCCGCATCAAAGAGCGCTTCCATCGCCCCACGATTGCGTTTGCCCCTGCCGATGGGGGTGAAATCAAGGGCTCGGCCCGTTCCATACCCGGCTTCCATATCCGTGATGCCCTGGATGCGGTGGCCAGCCGCCACCCTGGTTTGATCGTGAAGTTCGGGGGGCACGCCATGGCGGCTGGTCTGAGCATACGTGAGCAGGATCTTGAGGCTTTCCAGGCCGCTTTTGATGCCCAGGCGCACCGTCTTTTGCAGTTGGATGACCTGACGGGTGAGCTGCACAGCGACGGTGAGTTGTCCGAGGCGGATATCGACCTTTCCGTCGCGCAGATGCTGCGTCAGGCGGGGCCGTGGGGGCAGGGTTTTCCTGAGCCCTTGTTTGATGGGCGTTTTGAATTGCTGGATCAGCGCATTGTGGGGGAGAAACATCTTAAGCTCTCAATTGGCTTGCCCGCCAGCAAACGGGTGGTAGACGCCATCGCCTTTAATGTGGACCTGGATAAATGGCCCAACCGCAAGCTCAAGCAAATCTATCTGGCGTACCGCCTGGATGTGAACGAGTTTCGGGGTGTCCAGAATGCCCAGCTTATGGTGGAACATCTCGAGCCCGCCTAGCGTTCTGACCGAGGGTAGCTGCATCCCCATGGGGCCACTGTGCCCCTAAATGTGCTTCATTTAGCATCCGTTTTGCGTGAAATTACCAAAACCACACTATCGGTAGGAACTTCTTCACAAACTTCCTTTTCCGCCCTGTTCAATTCTCAATCAGCACATACACTGGGTAAGGTAACAGTTTGTAACTAAAGTCTGTGCTTTGTAACAAAACGCGAAAGGAATGCAAAAATGAATCAGCTGCTCAGTATTCGAAGTTTTTTGGTTGTCATCCTGGGGCTCATTTCAACGCTGGCATCAGCCCGCACTATCAGTGATCTGGATGCCGTCCACAAAGCGGCGGTACAGCGCACATTGGTGATGCGCATTGCCAAGGATCACTTACAGATGGCGGCTAACGTGGATTACCAGGCGGCACGGGCCGGATTGGACGCCAATGTGGAAGAATTTGAATTTTTACTGGGTCAGCTGGAACATAACTCCCCGAATTCAGCGATCAATCAGCGGGTGCTGGACGTGAAGCAGCATTGGGGTGCATTGCGGGCGGCCGTCACCCTGAGTCCGAACGGGGGCAATGCGTTGGACGTGCTGGAGACCGCCGATGATCTGTTATTGAAAAGCGATCTATTGATGCGGGACTGGCAGGCAAGATTGCCCCATCATTATGGTGATCGAGTAGATCTGGCCCAGCAGCAAAGTATGTTGTCCGAACGCATCAATGTCCTGTACCTGGCGCAATACATCGGGGTTGATGCCGGCTGGGTACACGATGAAATGAATCACACCGTGGCCGCCTATGAGCAGGGTATGGAAGCGTTGCGTCTGGCCTCCCATGATGCCGCGATTGATCCATTGATCGTAGCGCAGCTGTCCAGTAACTGGGAATACGCCAAGCTGGGGCTGGAGCAGTTCAGCAATGGCAAGTACGTTCCCGTGGTGATGAGCGTAACGTTGGACAGCATGGTTAAGCAGACCAACACACTGGCGGCGGCGTACCATATCCGCGATCGCATAGCGCTTAACGGGGGCCGTGTGCTGGCACAGACCGGCTTGGCCGCCAATCTGTCCAACTGAGTTTCTTCAGTCAGGCAACCTCAGCAAAACAATAAGCCCCGCAGGGATCAGCGGGGCTTATTGTTGGTTTAGGCTTTGTATTATTAACGCCCTTTGAACACCGCCTCACGGCGTTCCACGAAAGAATTGACCCCTTCGGCGGCGTCTTCGCTTGCCATCACCGGTTTCAGGTCGGACATAAACTGCTTCACGCAGGCATCCTGATCGTGTGGGTGGGCGGCACTGAAGCGCGTTGCCTTCAACACACCCTGCACACCCAGCGGAGCCGCTTTGGCAACACTGTGCGCAATTTCCATGGCCTTGTTGAACTGCTCACCGGGCTCCACCAGCTCCTGGATCATGCCCCAGCGATAGGCTTCCTCGGCGCTCCAGCGTTCACCGGTAAGCAGTACACGTTGGGCGTTACCCCAGCCCGCTTCCACCGGTAGACGCAGGGTGGCGCCACCACAGGGGTACAGGCCACGCTGCACTTCCAGCATCTGGAATTGAGTGTCGCGGGCGGCCACCCGAATTTCAGTGTTGAGCAGGATTTCCACGCCCCAGGTAAAGCAATAGCCCTGGACCGCAATTATAACCGGCTTGTTGTGGCGATCGCCGGTTAGCCCCATGGGATCGATTTCGTCTTCTGCCACCGGGAAGGCGTTGCCGCTGCCGAAAATGGGTGCCCATTTATCCAGCTCTACACCGGCAGTGAAGTGTTTCCCCTCCGCATACAAAACGGCCACCCGCAGCTCCGGGTCGCTGTTCAGGCGTTTCAGGGCTTTGCCCATATCGTGATACATCTCAGGCGAGAGTGCGTTGTATTTTTCCGCGCGGTTGATGCGGATAAGCAGAATGTGTCCCTCAGTGCTGGTCTCAATATGTGCCATAGCGTCCTCGTTCATTTAGTGCTTTCGTTGTTGGTCGGGGCCTGGAATCTTTGCCGGGTTCAAACTCTGCCGGGTTCAAAAGTAGTCATTGTGCATGGTGCGGCAGGTGTCGTCTGCGCTCTGCAGCAGGTTACTCCAGTGCTGGATTTTGGGTAACTCCCAGCGGAAGAAAAAACGGCAGGCGTGGAGTTTGCCGCGGTAAAACTCTGCGTTGGTGCCGCTTTTCAGCCCTTTCATTGCCGCGCTAGCTTGCCATAGCCATAGCCAGGCCACAACGACATGGCCGCTCAGGCTGAGAAAGGCAGACGCATTGGCCAGGCCAATATCAGGCCCTTGTTGCTGTAACTGCTCACCGACAGATTGTGTGGTGGCATTCACCAGCAGTAACGCCTCCTGCAGTTGTTCACTGTACGGGGCCAGATCGGGAAACTCGGCGGCCTGTTGCAGTGTGGCCTGTATCTCCCGCAACAGGGTTTGCAGGCCCAGGCCATTGGATTGCCATAACTTGCGGCCCAGTAAATCCATCGCCTGGATGCCATGGGTTCCTTCGTGAATGGGGTTCAGTCGGTTGTCCCGATAGAGCTGCTCCACCGGGTATTCTCGAATATAACCGGCGCCACCTAAGATCTGTATCGCCAGGGAATTGGCCTTGGGGCCGAACTCGGAGGGCCAGGATTTGACGATGGGGGTAAGCAGGTCGAGAAGTTCCTGCAGGGGTTTGCGCTGGTCTTCGTCAGCACAGGTTTCAATGCGGTCGATGAGGTGGTTGGCATACAGGCACAGGGCAATCGCCCCTTCAGTGTAGGATTTCTGGGCCAACAGCATCCGCTTCACATCAGCGTGCTCGATGATGGGAATCGGTTTGGATGCCGGGTCTTTGTTGCTGGGGTGGCGGCCCTGTGGCCGTTGCCGTGCGTATTCCAGTGATTCTGCGTAGCCGCGGTACCCGATCACGGCGGCACCCAGGCCCACACCCACCCGCGCTTCGTTCATCATCATGAACATGTATTTCAATCCCTGGTGGGGCTCCCCGATCAGGTAACCCACACAATTATCCTGTTCACCAAAATTAAGCACTGTCGAAGTGGTACCTCGATAGCCCATTTTGTGCAGCAGCCCGGCCAGTTGTACATCGTTGCGTTGTGCCGGGTCGCCGTTGTCATCCACCAGCCACTTGGGCACCAGAAACAGGGAAATTCCTTTAACCCCCGCCGGTGCTCCTTTTATTTTCGCCAACACCAGATGCACGATATTGTCGGTAATGTCCTGATCCCCTCCGGAAATGTACATCTTGTTGCCTTTGACCAGGTAGTGACCTTGTTCCGTGGGTGTGGCGTAGGTTTTGATGTCCGCCAACGAGGAACCGGTATCCGGTTCGGTGAGGGCCATAGTGCCCGCCGCCCGCCCACTGCGCATCAGTGGCAAATACAGGTTCTTCAGCTCGTCACTGGCAAAGTGGTGGATGAGATTGGAGGCGGCCATGGTCAAAAACGGATACGCAGCACTGGAGGCATTGGCGGCGGTCACATACCCGGAACAGGCCGCGGCCACCACGTGGGGCAACTGCATCCCGCCCGCATCGAACTCCAGGCGGGCGGTTAACAGCCCCGAATTGACATAGTGCCGAAACGCCTCTTTCACTTCGGGTATGGTGTGTACCTGTTCTCCATCAAACCAGGGTTCTTTTTCATCGGCCAAATGGTTGTGAGGTGCAAAATACTTTTCTGCCACTTGTTCTGCGGTGTTCAGGGTCTGGTTGAACGTTTCCCTGCTGTGATCGCCATAGCGGGGCGTGTGGAGCAGGCTATCGGTGTCGAGCATTTCATACAGGCAAAAATCCAGGTCCTGTCGTGATAGCAGTGGCATGTTTCCCTCCGTGTCCTATTCAATGGCGTGATGCAGGCCGGTAAAAAGGCAATCATATTTGCATTGTTGGCCTGAGTGTGTAATTGTCATTTATGACTAATACAGGGCTAAATTAGACAGTTATGATTAAAGTACGCATCCTCGGTTTTGACTATGCTTTTGCCACTTCGATCACCGGGGTGATCGACCTGCTCTCCACCGCCGGTACGGCATGGAATTACTTTGCCGGCAAAAGTATGGAACCCAAGTTTGATGTGCAGTTGGTAAGCAGGGGAGGGCGTTCCATCCGCTGTCTGAATAATATTGTAATCAATGCTCACTGCGGTTTTGAACAAATTGGCGACGTGGATGTGCTGTTGGTGCCCTCCATTGGTGGTGATGTGGATAAGGCACTGGATACCAACAGTGACATCATCGCCCTGTTGAAAGAATACGTTAAGCGGGGCACACAAATCATCAGTAACTGTACTGGCGCGTTCTTTTTGGCCGAGGCAGGCATTCTGGATGGCCGCAAAGCCACCACCCACTGGGCCCACGCCGATCGTTTCAGGGAGCGCTACCCTAATGTGCAGTTGGTGCCGGAGCAGCTGATTACCACCGATGGACAGGTGTTCTGCTCAGGGGGTGGAACCGCATGGTTTGACATGGCGTTATACCTGATTGAATTGTATATCGATCATGAAACCGCTATCGAATCCGCCAAAGCCATGGTGTTGGATACCGGACGCCATTCACAGCTGAGCTATTTTGCCACCCACCAGAACAAATATCATAGCGATGAGACGGTGAAAGCTGTGCAGGAATGGGTGGATGAGCACTACGCCGAGGACTTTTCACTATCCTGGCTGGCGGAGCAATACGCCATGAGCCCGCGTACTCTGATTCGCCGCTTCAAAACCGCCACCGGCGAATCACCACTGGCATACCTGCAAACGGTGCGCATTGAAGTGGCCAAAAAGTATCTGGAGATCAGTGCCCAGACCATCGCTGAAATCACCCAGAGAGTGGGTTACGAGGATGTGTCGTCTTTTTCCAAAATGTTCAAACGCAAAGTGGGGTTGTCGCCACGGGAGTATCGAGGACGTTTCAGTAAATCTGCGATTTAGAGTGTCCTTGAAGCAAAAGAATGCGCCGGAAGCAGACCGAAGAAAAGGGACTGTAAAGAATGATCCCGGCTGTCTATAGTTAATCTATAGCAGACAGTGGTTACGCAATTCTCAAGCTATAGTTTAAGCTTAAGAATTTGAATATAAATCAGTTTATTCCATTTTGTTCTGGGGCTTTGATGTTCTCTGTTTTCAGTGCCGGTGCGCTGCGCCTGATCGTCGGTCTTCTAATTGCGCTGTGGCATCACAGTGTGCTGGCGACGGCCGCGCTGAACATCACTGACAACCGGTTTGAAACATCCGGCATAACATCAGGCATTGCCTATTTGCGTGATGCAACCGGGCGCTTGACCCTGGAAGATGCCCATGCTGACTTGTCCTGGATAGAGCTGGAAAACGGAATTCCCTATCTTGGGTATGATACGGCTGCGCACTGGCTGCGTTTCAGGTTGATCAACAGCACCCAAGAGCCGGTTGACGGGATGCTGGAGATTGCTTATCCCTCTCTTGATTCGATCAGTGTTTTCCATGTGACGGGCACGGCACCCGGGTCTGAAATAGTGCTGTCCCAATATGTGTTGGGGGATACCCTGCCGTTTTCGGAGCGACCCATCTCCAACCGGCATTTTGTAACGCCGGTTCCCCTGCAGGCGCAAAGCCAGACGATCATTTACCTGCGAATTCAATCTGAAAACACACTGATTGTGCCACTGCGGTTCTGGACCCGTGAAGCCTTTTACCAGATCGGGCAACGCAACCTGATCGGGCAGGGGCTGTACTTCGGCGTGCTGTTGGTGATGGTGCTCTACAACCTGTTCATTTATGTCAGCGTGCGGCATCGCTCCTATCTCTATTACGCCGGCGCGGTGGCCGCGGTGGGGCTGTTTATGGCAGCCCTGCAAGGCATCGGGTTTCAGTATCTGTGGCCGGATCTGCCCTGGATCAATAACCGAATCCTGATCCTCAGTGTCGCGATCTACGGTGTGTGTGCTGCCGCCTTCACGTTATCCCTGTTGTATCTGAAATCCAAGAGCCTGCCTCATTACCGCATGGTGCGAGCGGTGGCGTGGCTGTTTATCATGGTGGGCGGTAGTGTGTTTGTTGTAGCCTATGAATACGCTGTTATATTCGCGGGTGTGGTGTGCATCTTAAGTGCGGTGAGTGGTGTATTGGCAGGCAGGGCAACATTACGCAAAGGCCAGATTCAGGCGCGTTATCTCATCCTGGCGAACATTACCATTTTGATCTCTGGCCTTATTTTTATTGCCAATAAGTCCGGGATCATGTCATTGAACTGGTTAACCGCGAACATTCTTCCTGTTGGGTTCATGTTTTTGGTGGTGTTGTTTTCCTTTGCGTTGGCGGATCGCATTAATCAGGAAAGGCGTCAGAAGTTTGCTGCCCGCAATCAGGCATTGCGTAATGAACAGCGGGCGCACGACGAACATGAGCGCTTTCTGCAGGCACAATATGAAGCCAAAGTTGAAGAGCTGAACGCCAATCGGAAACTGCATGAGCAACGGGCCGACAGCCGGGCCAAGAGCGAGTTTCTGGCCACCATGAGCCATGAGATTCGGACACCCATGAATGGTGTGCTGGGAATGGCGGATTTGCTGCAGGATTCAGATCTGAATCCACAGCAAATTCAATACCTGGATGTGATCAAAAAATCCGGCAGGTCGTTACTGAACACCATCAATGACATACTCGATTACTCCAAAATTTCTGCCGGTAAGATGGATCTGGAATGGATTGACAGTGATCTGCTGCCGTTGTGTGAAGAGGTGGGATCCCAGTTCCAGGCCATTGCCAGACGTAAAAAGCTGGAATACTTTATCGTGCTGGAGCCAGGGTTGCCCGCCGCTATTCAGTGTGATCCCACCCGCTTGAAACAGATCCTTTGGAATTTGCTGGACAACGCGTTCAAATACACGGAGCAGGGCTCCGTGTTGCTGCGGGTCCGAGCGATCGATACTGCTGATCCGAATGCGCAACGCGGGCGACAAAAGATCCGCCTGCGGTTTACCATTGAGGATACCGGAATGGGTGTCCCCAAAGAAAAGCTGAAAACCCTGTTCAGGCCTTTCGAGCAGGCGGACACATCTTTCACCCGTGACTTTGGTGGGGCCGGCCTCGGCCTCGCCATCAGTCAGCATCTGGCAGGCTTAATGGATGGGGAAATCCAGGTGCAAAGTGAACAACAGGCCGGGAGCCAGTTTCATCTGAATCTGTGTTGCCTGCCGGTGCAGCCCCGCGCGGCGGTGCCGGCTACCGATACTGCAATGCTGGAAGGAAAGAAAATACTGCTGGTTGGCCCGGCGTCGCGCTATTTGGAGGAGGCCACCCGGGCATTGTTGGGCTGTGGTGCTGTTGCGCGCTGCGTTGACTACCCTGGGGAGGCAACCGAGAAGGTCACCGATGCCGCTTTGCATTCGGCCCAGGATCTGGTGGCGCTGTGTTTGGAGCCGGAACAAGAGGTGACGGTGTTTGCCGCGAAAATCCACCCGTTCACAGCAGCTTTTGCCGACTTGCCGCTATTGCTGTTGGCCCCTTTTGGTTGGGCACCGGTGGCGGATGAGTTACGGCAATTGGGGCTGACTCATTGGTGCCCGCGGCCGCTGGTGGTGCAGAAACTGGCGTCGATGGTTGCCGATACCCTACGGGGCAGCCTGTTATCCGACCAGCCGCTTGAAGGGGAGCCTGCGGCCGTATTGCATTCCGGATACGCAGGCAAACGTGTTCTGGTGGCAGAAGACAACCATGTGAATCAGATTGTGATATCCCGAATGCTGGATAAACTGGGGCTGGCTTACGACCTGGTCTCTGATGGGCGACAAGCCCTGGATCGTCTGACGCGGGATTACCAGGCTTATCACCTGGTGTTGATGGACTGTGAAATGCCGGTGATGAATGGGTTCGATGCCACGCGGGCGTTACGACAGCAGGAATCCAAGCTGCGTGAACACAAGCCGGTCATTGCCCTTACGGCCCACGTACTGAAGGAGTTCAAACAGAAAGCCCGTGCCATGGGCATGGACGATGTGCTGGGCAAACCGCTGGAATACGATGCGTTGGAGTCCATGATGCGGACCTATTTGCTGGTGGGGGGCAGCAGCGCATAACTATGGCTGGATACTGATTGCATTGACCGGTAAAATACGCGCCTTTCGTCTTGAATAGCGTATTTTTCGGATAACCGACCATCATGGAAATTAATCCAATTCTCAATAAAATCAAAGACCTTCAAGCGCGCGGTGACGCGTTGAGGGGGTATCTTTGACTTCGATCTCAAATGTGAGCGTCTTGACGAAGTCAACCGTGAGCTAGAAGATCCCACTATCTGGAACGACCCGGAGCGGGCACAAGAGCTCGGACGTGAGCGGGTTGCCCTCGATCATACCGTCTCCACCTTGAAAAACCTTAAAACCGGGGTCAGTGATCTGGCTGAACTGCTGGACATGGCAGTGGAAGAAAGTGATGAATCCGCCGTGGCGGAGGTGGATGCCGAGCTGGACAAGCTTGAGGCCGATGTGGCCAGGCTGGAGTTTCTGCGCATGTTCTCCGGGCCCATGGATGCCAGCAACTGCTACCTGGATATTCAGGCCGGGTCCGGCGGCACCGAAGCTCAGGATTGGGCCAATATCCTGTTGCGGATGTACCTGCGCTGGGGCGAACGGGCGGGTTTCAAAACCGAGTTGATCGAAGCTTCAGATGGTGACGTGGCGGGTATCAAGAGTGCCACCATCCATTTTCAGGGTGAATACGCCTACGGCTGGCTGAAAACCGAAACCGGCGTGCATCGGCTGGTGCGTAAATCGCCTTTCGATTCCGGCAACCGCCGGCATACGTCCTTTGCATCGGTGTTTGTCTCGCCCGAGATCGATGACAATATTGAGATTGATATCAATCCTGCAGACCTGCGTATTGACGTCTACCGGGCCAGTGGTGCCGGTGGTCAGCACGTTAACCGAACCGAATCAGCCGTGCGGATTACCCACCTGCCCTCAGGCATTGTCACCCAGTGTCAGAACGACCGATCCCAGCACAAAAACAAGGATCAGGCCATGAAGCAGTTGCGCGCCAAACTGTATGAAATGGAGATCCAGAAACAGAATGCCGAGAAACAGGCCATGGAAGACGCCAAGTCGGATATTGGCTGGGGTAGCCAGATTCGTTCTTATGTACTGGATCAGTCCAGGATTAAGGATCTGCGTACCGGTGTCGAAAGCTCTAACCCCAACGCGGTGTTGGATGGAGACCTGGATCAGTTTATTGAGGCCAGCCTGAAGGCTGGATTATAAATAGTAAGTGAAGCGAAAAAAGGCATCACCATGACAGATAAGCAGCAACAGCCGATTGAGCAGGACGAAAACAAACTGATTGCCGAGCGGCGGGCCAAACTGGCCAGCAAGCGGGAAAAAGGCAACGCGTTCCCAAATGGTTTTCGTCGTGAGCACTACTGTTCTGAACTGCAGGAACAGTACGGTGAGAAGAGCAAGCCCGAGCTGGAAGCGCTGGCCATTCCTGTCAAAGTGGCAGGCCGGGTGATGCGAAATCGTGGCGCCTTTATCGTGATTCAGGACATGACCGGCCGCATTCAGCTCTACGTTGATCGCAAAGGTTTGTCGCCGGAGGTGTTGGAAGACATCAAAACATGGGATTTGGGTGACATCGTCGGTGTGTCCGGCCCTTTGCAAAAATCCGGAAAGGGCGACCTCTATGTGCACATCGAGCAATGTGAGCATCTGGTGAAATCGTTGCGCCCCCTGCCCGACAAGCACAAAGGGCTGGCGGACCAGGAGCTGCGTTATCGTCAGCGCTACGTGGACCTGATCGTCAATGAAGAGGTGCGGGACACATTCCGAATCCGGTCTGCCGTGGTGGAAGGCATTCGTGACTACCTGCGGACCCGTGGTTACCTGGAAGTGGAAACCCCCATGATGCAGGTGATTCCCGGTGGCGCAACGGCGCGGCCGTTCAGCACCTACCACAATTCGTTGGATATGGAGCTTTTCCTGCGCATAGCACCGGAGCTGTATTTAAAGCGCCTGGTGGTGGGCGGTTTTGAACGGGTGTTTGAAATCAATCGCAACTTCCGCAATGAAGGTCTCTCGACCCGCCATAATCCGGAATTCACTATGGTGGAGTTCTATCAGGCCTACGCCGATTACAAGGATTTGATGGACCTGACGGAAGATATGTTGCGTACCATCGCACAGGATGTATTGGGCAAAACGAATGTGGAATACCAGGGTGAGACCTATGACTTTGGTTCGCCCTTCACCCGGATGACGGTGTTTGACTCCATCCTGCATTTTAATCCGCAGTTGAGTGCGGAGGATTTGACTGGCCTGGAAGCGGCTACTGCGGTGTGTGAGAAGCTGGGTATCCCGGTTAAGCCCGGCTATGGTCTGGGCAAGCTGCAAATCGAAATCTTTGAGAAAACGGTCGAACACCGACTGAAGAATCCCACTTTCATCACCGAGTACCCTACGGAGGTGTCGCCGCTGGCGCGCCGCTGTGACGATAATCCCTTTGTGACAGACCGGTTTGAGTTTTTTGTGGGCGGGCGTGAGATCGCCAACGGCTTCTCGGAGCTCAATGACCCTGAAGATCAGGCGGAACGTTTCAGAAAGCAGGTGGAAGAAAAGGATGCCGGTGATGATGAAGCCATGCACTTTGATGCGGATTACATCGCGGCGCTGGAATACGGTATGCCACCTACCGCCGGTGAAGGTATTGGTATTGACCGGCTGGTGATGCTGTTTACCGATTCGCCTTCCATTCGCGATGTCATTCTGTTCCCCCATATGAGGCCACAAGCCTAAGCTTCTGCATCGGGTTCTGCTACGCTTACTTTATGAATGAGGCTGACCTTGTAAGTAAAGTAACGCGGAACCCGTTGATACCTGCCATTCTTTCCGTGCTGCGGCGGAATGTGCAGCGTGGCAGTGGTGAAAACTTCGGTATTCATCATCTACTGTCGGCGCTCGGTTGCCACCCCGGCTTACAAAATCTGGATCCGAATCCCGAGCTCGCTCTGTTTAAGAAAAACTTTCTGATGATGAACGGGTTGTACCAGTTGCAACAATCCCTGTGGGAAGATGAAGGCCTGGTTCTGGCCATCGCAACGCTGAACATTCAGCTGAACCGTCCGGCAACGGATTGCGCTACTGTGTTACCGGAAACAGCAGATCCAATGCGCGACTACTACCTGAACTGGCAGCATTACGCCGAGACCAGCTGTGACGATGTGGTGACGTTGCTGAACGGGTTTTGGCAATGGCAGCCGGCCCAGGGGCGTGATGAAGCCCTGCAGACACTGGATCTGGGGCCGGGTGCGTCTGCTGAGCAGGTGAAGCAGCGCTATCAGCGTCTGGCCAGTGAGCACCATCCGGATAAAGGGGGGGATCCCGAGCGTTTCATGGCCATACGGCAGGCCTATGAGCAGTTGAGGCTATAATCTGCGGACAAAAAAAGCAGGCCCAGGGGCCTGCTTTTTCGAGATCTGATCTGATACGACTAGATTAGATCGCGACGATGTTCTCAGCCTGAGGACCTTTCTGGCCCTGAGTAACTGTGAACTGTACACGCTGACCTTCAGTCAAGGTACGGAAACCGGAACCTTGGATGGCGCTGAAGTGGGCGAATACATCGGGGCCGTTATCCTGTTCGATGAAACCAAAACCTTTGCTTTCGTTGAACCACTTAACGGTACCAGTAGTAGTTGACATAGTCTTATCCTATTTAAACATTTGTGTAGATTGCCTAATCAGGGCGTTTAGCTGAGAAGAGATGGTGTTACTTATGATTAAAAGGACGAGGTTCTACTGATGGGACTTCGTAACGATTGAACATAAATATCTAGCCGTACTTTCCTAGCTAATGTTGAGCATATACGGATTAGGAGGAATGTCAACGATTCTATTTTGGAGCATTCAGGCACCCTGCTGGTGCATGTTTTCTGTGCCTGCTTCAGGTGAAAAAAACTCATAAAATTCATTGGTTTGTAATAATAATGAAGCAACGTGAAAACCCCTTTGATCAGTTGAATAGCCCCCTGTTGACCGACCGTGGTTTGAACCTGCAGGCGGCCTTTTCGGTGGCAGCGCTGCCGGCGGAAATCAGCCGCCAGGTTGTCGAAATTGTGGGCGAAATGGGAAAGGCAGGATGGTTGTTATTGCTGGGAAACGGCGGTAGCCGATTTTGGGATCAGCTACCTGAACGTGCCTGGGATCAGGCTCAGCCACTGGACCAGCAGGCAGTGGAAATCACCGAACAGTATCTGCAGTCTGAGTACCCTGGCCGTCAATATAAGGTGCTGTACCCCTCCGATGCGCCGGTTGGGCTGCAGCAGTTGGGCAAATTGGCGGGCTGGCATTACGATTCGCCCCTAAAACTGGGTATTAATCCTGTGTTCGGGCTCTGGTATGCGTATCGGGCGTTATTCTGGGTTGAGGGTGAGCCGCCTGTCACCGAGTGCCCGCAGATGGAATCGCCCTGCGGCAGCTGCCGGGAAAAACCCTGTATCGCGGCGTGCCCTGCCAATGCGCTGTCGGCGGATTTTCCTGAAACGCACAAGCAGCTTGAAGCCTGTATCGATTATCGTCTGCTGCGCGAGTCGCCCTGTCAGTCCAATTGCCTCGCCAGAATGCGTTGCCCGGTGCAGAAGGAGCAACGCTATTCACAACAACAACTTAACTACCATTATCGGCAATCCTACCAAACCATTGTGCGCTGGCGTTCCTGAGGCGTTTTTGTTTCATGCCCGCAACACTGGTAAACTGAGGGAAATTTCGCATATGGCGGATTTTACGAGGTTTGATTTGACTTCCCGAGTTGGTTCAGGCGTCGCACAATCATTTGAATGACAAGAGAGGAATGAGTATGGAGATCCAGAAAGGCCGGGTAGTTGGAATGCATTACACGCTGCGCAATGAAGAAGGCGAAATCATTGATACCTCTGAGGGGCGTGAACCACTGATGTTCCTGCAGGGCTATGGCAACATCATCCCCGGTTTGGAATCCGAACTGGAAGGCAAGAAAATGGGGGATGCCATGGATGTCGTGGTGGAGCCTGAAAATGGCTATGGTGTTCGTCACGAGCAGTTGGTGCAAACAGTGCCCCGCGAAGCATTCCAGGGAGTGGAAGATCTGCAGATCGGGATGCAGTTCCAGGCTCAGACTGAGCAGGGGCCGGTACCCATTCGTGTTGTTGAGATCGAGGGTGAGGAAGTCACCATCGACGGTAACCACGAGCTGGCCGGTGTACGGTTGCACTTTTCCGTCAGCATTGAAACAGTACGTGATGCTTCTGAAGAAGAGCTGTCCCATGGGCATGTTCACTGATTCAGCGCACTGATCCTCGGCACAGATCAGATGAAGCCCGGGCAGGTATCCCGGGCTTTTTTGTGGGCGGAATCTAGACGACAAGCGGATATCAAGCGGGTTCGATACCATTGCAAAGCAGTATAAACCGGGTTCAAGGAGGTGCTATGAATCCACTTCATATCTCAGCAGACGATATCCGTAACATGGAACACCGGTTTCGGGTTAATTTCATCAACGGTTTATCCGGCTACAAAAGTGCGAATCTGGTGGGCACGGTGGACAGCCAAGGTGCCACCAATCTTGCCATCGTCAGCTCCGTGGTACACCTGGGTGCTGATCCTGCGCTGATGGGGCTGGTGACCCGGCCACGATCAGTGGCTCGCCACACCATTGAGAATCTTGCGCAGACCGGTGTGTACACCATCAATCATGTGGTTGATGCCATTGTGCCACAGGCCCATCAGACCTCGGCCCGTTATCCGCGTGAAGAATCGGAGTTTGAGCACACCGGATTAACGCCTGCCTGGGTAGTCGGGTTTGCTGCACCCAAAGTGGCCGAAAGCACGTTATCGGTAGGTTTGAGGCTGCGGGAAATCAAGCACCTGGACATCAACGACACCGATTTTGTGATCGGTGAGGTACAGTGGGTGGAGCTGGATGGCCGTGCCCTGGGCGAAGACGGATTCATCGATCTTGTTACCCTCGGCACCGCTTGTGTGTCCGGTCTCGATTGCTATCACTCGGCACCTCCGCGGGTGGGGCGTTTCCATTATGCAAAGCCGGCAAGTAAGCCAACCAGGCGCTGAGGCAGGTTGTAGTCGTGATAGACTATACTGAATCAGAACCAGTCAACGAAAGGATGCCATTGTGATCGTAGCCCCCAAGCCAGAAGACGAAGAGCGAAGGCTGCAGGCATTGCGGGATTATGATGTTCTGGATACCGGAGCCGAAGCTGTGTTTAACGACATCGTGCATATGGTGTCTGCAATATGCAATGTGCCCATTGCTCTGGTGAGTCTGGTAGACGCTGAGCGCCAATGGTTTAAAGCGCGGGTGGGGCTGGATGCGCAGGAAACCAGCCGTGATTTGGCATTTTGTGCCCACGCCATACTGTGCAAAGGGCCTCTCGTGGTTGAGAATACGCTGGATGATGAGCGTTTTGCAGATAATCCCTTGGTAACGGGCGAACCAGGCATTCGTTTTTATGCCGGAGTGCCGTTGCGTACCCCTGAAGGGTATGGCATGGGTACGTTGTGCGCCATCGATACCAAACCCCGTTCATTGGAACCCTCGCAGCTGCAATTGTTGCAATTGTTGGCAACCCACGTGATCAATTTGATGGAGTTGCGTATTCGCTACCGGGATTCCGTGTTGCTTGCCAACGAGCTTTCAGAAAGCCGCAAGCAAGTGCTTGAAATGGCCCAACACAACAGGCGTTTTCTTGCCAATTTGAATCATGAACTCAGAACACCTTTGAATGCCATCGTGGGTTTCAGTGGTCGCCTCAGTCGACGCCTGGAACAAGAACAGGTTCCGGATTATGTTCGGGAGGGGGTGCATGCCATAGAGAAAGCATCCGGGCATCTGAGCCATCTAATCGGCGACGTGCTTGATCTTTCCAAATTGGATGCCGGGAAAATGCAGCGTGTGGACACACTGTTTAACGTGCGTGACCTGATCAACGAAGTGGTTTTGCTGAATGACGAAAGGGCCAAGAAACATGATATCAGCTTGACGCTGGAATTATCCCCATCCCTGCCAGAGTGCCTGCGTGGGGATGCTGGTAAGATTGGTCAGGTGCTGATGAATATTGTTTCCAACGCTGTCAAATACACACCGTCCAACAAGTCAATTAAGGTGGCTGCCCATTATGCTGAGCCAATGTTGACGATCAAAGTCGAGGATGAAGGTGTCGGTATCGCTTCGGATGATTTGGAAAAGATATTCTCAGAGTTCGAACAGATCAGTAACCCTCTTTCCGATCGGGATGGTGGTACCGGGTTGGGCTTGGCGATTGTCAGTCGAATTATGGAACTGTTGGATGGAAAGGTGAACGTTGAGAGCACTTTAGGGCAGGGCTCTTGTTTTACACTTTCGTTTCCTTTGCCGGCTTCCGCTACACCATAAGCCCTGGTTATAGGCTTATGTTTTCATACTCTATTAAATACACTTAAAAAACCTGTCACGCTTATCTTTCTTACTATACTCAATTAAACACACCATATTTCTGCAGTGATGCGTGTGCAGGAAGCAGTATGGATTTCACTGTTGTAGATGGTGTAGTGCATGAGTATTGTGATAAAGGCATGCCTGTTCGGTGCCTTGATCTGTTCACACAGTGTTATGGCTTTTGATTGGTGTGGTCCGCTGTTTGTTTCTCCTGGAACAACACAGACCAACTATATGATCGTTAATGGAAAACTACGCAGTTACGGGCTGTACGTTCCGCTCAAGTCTCATCTGGATTCTCCCCTGTTATTGAATTTTCATGGTTTTGGTGCGAACAGTTTAGCTGAATCGCTGGGTTCCTGTTGGCGCCGCACCGCAAATCGTGAAGGGATGATCGTGGCCTATCCGCAGGGAATGAGCCTGGTTCCGGCCTGGGGAGCGGGCGACTATTGTTGTTTCGGTGGCTCCGATAACGACACCGAATTTGCACTGCAGTTAGCCTCGTGTCTGACCCGTCCACAGACACACAAACGTAACGTATATGTTGATCCAGAAAGAATTTATGCAGTGGGGCTATCCAACGGCGGTGCCATGGCCGGTCGGCTCGCCTGCGAACATTCTGACGTATTTGCAGGGGCAGTGGTTACCTCGCAGAGTTTTCCATTTGCCACCATCGAGCAATGCCGGGCGGTTGACGCTGCGGGAAAGCAGAAGCGCGCGGTACCCATTCTGGAAGCAAGAGGGACGGTGGATGTAATCGTACCCTACATTTTCAGTTGGGGGTGGTCGGTACCGGCCAGGCAGAGCCTGAATCGTTGGCAGTCTGCCATGGGCTGCCGGGGGCCTGCTGTATATGAGGACCTCTGCGATCGGCCTGGTAGTGGGCCTGAATGTGAATATGGGTTCAGTTGGTGCGAATCCTATCACGATTGTGATGGGGGGGCGGTGGTATCCCAATGCACGCTGATTGACGGCCATCTGTTGTATCAGAACAATCAGGATTATAACGTTTGTGATGATGGATGGTTTATGTTGGAGCAGTATGAACAGCTGAATCAGTAGTCAAATTGTATAGGGTTGAATATAGTAGTGAGTATTCTGAATCGTTACGGAAGCAATCTACTTGCAATCAGTTCGCAGCCTGTTACTGAAGGCAATTCCTTACGGTGTTGTATTGTTGGTTTCTGTGTGGGCCATCACGCCCGCCGGCTTGGCCCTTGAGCAGCGTTTAGGCCTGGATGTACTGTTCAAAATGCGTGGCCCGGTGGTGTCGCCACAGAATGTTGCGGTGATTGCCATCACCCGTAACAGTGCCAGAACCTTGGGGTTGTCGGAAAAACTATACCAATGGTCAAGGCAATCCCATGCTGAGTTGGTGAACGCCCTGTCCGATCTGAATGCAAGATTGATTGTATTTGATGTGTTTTTTGAGACTGAACGCGATCAGCAAGGGGATCAGGCTTTCGCACAAGCCATCAAGCAGGCGGGCAATGTCCTGCTCTTCAGTCGATCCCAGAAAGAAATGCTGGAGGGGGCAGAGATGGAAAGTTTTCTGCAGCCTTATGCCCCGTTTGCAGAGTCGGCATTGGATGTCGCCCCATTGATTCTGCCAAAAGTACCGGCCCGGGTCAGTCGGTTTTTTCTGCGGCACCCATCGTTCATCAATGTTCCCACCTTACCCACCCGGGCCTGGCGAATTGTCAGTGCAGACAATCCATCACAGCAGGGCCTTCCGGATCTGTCTGATGCAAGACCCGATCCGCTGCTGAATCTATATGGCCCGCCCCGCACCATTACCACCCTGGAGTTTGCTGATGTCGTCAACCGGACACCCCGGGCCCAGGCTGCCGTGGAGAATCGTGTCGTGTTTGTGGGCTATTCTGCAGCGGATCAGCCGGATCAGAGAGATGGCTTCTATACGTCGTTCAGCAATGACAGAGGGCTGGATGTGAGTGGTGTGGAGCTGGCAGCGACGGCCTATGCCAATCTGGCCGAGGGTCATTGGTTGCGGGAATGGCTGCCTTGGCAAAACGGGGTGCTGTTGTTGCTGGTGGGCATAGTGAGCTTTTCAGTAGCCCGTTATAGCGGGCCCATGGTGGCGGCAATATCCGTGGCCGGCCTGGCCTTGCTGATCACCGGTTTGATCTATGCAGCCTTTACCCGGTTGTTCCTGTGGCTGCCCTGGTTTCATACGGTTGTGGTGATGCTGCC
Source organism: Ketobacter sp. GenoA1 (assembly GCF_003671475.1). Classification (NCBI taxonomy): domain Bacteria; kingdom Pseudomonadati; phylum Pseudomonadota; class Gammaproteobacteria; order Pseudomonadales; family Ketobacteraceae; genus Ketobacter; species Ketobacter sp. GenoA1. Next base: position 150,169 of record NZ_RCHM01000042.1, read on the forward strand.
GGTGGCCGGTGCCATGGGGATGTGGCTGCGTAATCGGGAATTGTTCAACCAGAAACGACGTCTGCAATGGGCATTCGGCAAGTATTTGCCGCGGGATGAATTGGAACGTTTAGTGGTACAGCAGGGATTGCCCGCGGTGCGCGATTACCATAACAGTGTGTGCATGGTGACGGATGCCCAAGGCTATTCCCGGCTTTCGGAAACACTGAGCCCTGCGGATCTGGGTGACCTGATGCAGTCATATTATCACGCGATTATTCCTCCGATCCGGCAGTCTGGTGGCATTATTTCTGATGTGGCCGGAGACGGTGTTATTGCGCTGTGGCTGCATCTGGATCGAGAAAACGCCTGGCAATCCCTGCAACCGGTGGTGGCGCAGATCAATCAGAATATTGCCCGCTTCAATGCAGAGCACCCGGGCAGAGAGTTGCCCACCCGCATCGGTATTCACTCCGGTGAAATTGTACTTGGACACTTCGGGGCAATGGATCATCATGAGTTCCGGGCCATGGGTGACATCATCAATACCACTTCACGGCTGGAGGGGGCCAATAAACAACTGGGTACTGAGGTGTTGATCAGTGAATCCTGTGCCCTCTCGTCGGATGATTCGCTGCGTTATCTGGGGCGTTTCAAGTTTGTCGGCAAACAGCAGCCGTTGGGCGTGTTCACCGTTAAAAATGTGCGCGATCCGGTGCTGCTGAAACAATATCGGCTGGCGATCATGAAACTGGAGGCCGGTCAGATCGAGGGCGCACTGAAGCTGTTTTCCACGGTAAAACGTTATTATGCGGATGACGGGCCAACGGGGTTTGCTGTTCAAAAAATAAACGCACTCATTGAAGACCACGACCTTGAGTTATTGGCGAAGGGCATAATTCCGTTTTCGTCAAAGTGATAATCGCCAATTTTCAAAACATTGCGGTGGTAATTTTCACATCTGTCTAGATTTGACCAGTGAAAGTGAGCAAAATGGCCATGGGTTTTAAGAGTGTGTTGTGCCTGTCTGTTGAGGTAACTCTCAGAATACCGTTCGTGACTGTTTAAACAATCAGGCTTGGTCGCCGTCGAATTGTTTTGAAATTGCTGGTAATCAACGGCGTGGCTGATCCAGCCTGACGCCGTAGTCGGGGAGACGTGCGTGCGAACATCAACAGCTTTTGTCATGTTGTGTACATTGACAATTCATTCTGTCGCCACAGCCTGTGATGAATGGGCAGCAATGGTGGTGTCGGTCAACGGTTATGTGGTGGTGAAGGACAGCCAGGCTCTGCATTCCTCCGGCGCCACAGTGCAACCGGATGCGTTGATCTGCCCGGGGCAACAGTTGGAAGTGGGTGCGGACAGCCGGGCGGCCATTTACCTCAGCAACAACAGCTTTGTGCGCCTGGATCAGAATACGGTGTTGTCCTTTCCATCTACACAGCAAGCCGGTAGCTTCTGGGTGGAACTGCAGCAGGGTGTTACCCATTTTATCAGCCGAATTACCCAACGCTTTGGCGTGAAAACACCGTACGCCAACGCGGTGGTGGATGGCACCGAATTTCTGGTGACCGCCACAGACTCCGCCAGCCAGGTCAGCGTTATTGAGGGGCAGGTTACCGTTGCCGGAACCCAAGTCAATCAACCAGAGAATCACCAGCAAGCAACACTTAGCGCCGGTAAAAAGGCAATACTGAGCGGAAAAGCGGATATCGACATCATTGACATCGCCACCACGGAGACCGTGGATTGGGCGGTGTACTTTCCCCCGGCCATGTTTATGGACCGGCTTCAGCAAGGGGCCAATAGCGAAGCGCTGGCTGCGGCCGCCGGTCACCTTGATCAAAACCGGCCTGATCTTGCCATCGAAACCTTGAAAAACCTGACAAACCCTGGCCCCCGCGTGAATATTGCGCTGGCAGCCAGCTATTTGTCAGTGGGTAATTTCAGTAACGCACGGGATACCTTGCGTGGTGTTGATTCGGCAGAGGCGTTGGCTTTACAGAGCATGATGAGCACCGTTACCAATGATCCGGCACAGGCACTGCAGCAGGCTCAATCCGCAGTGCGGGCCGACCCGCAAGCGTTACCGGCATTATTGGCCCTGTCCTATGCCCGGCAGGCCAACCTGGATCTGCCTGCCGCCCATGAGGTCGCCCGTGATGCCACACAAAGGCACCCGCAGGCAGTGGCTGCCTGGATTCGATTGAGTGAGACCCAGGTCGCCATGGGTAATATCAGCGCTGCATCCGACTCAGTGGCGAATGCACGCCGGCTAGATCCTGCATCCGCAGCAACATTGGTTCAATCCGGCTATGTTGATCTTTTTAACCATCGTTATTCTGCAGCCGAAGCCCGTTTCCGCCAGGCGGTGGCCAAATCATCGGAAGATCCCCAGGCTCGATTGGGATTGGGCCTGGTTTTGTTGCGCCAGGGTGAACTGGAGGCAGGCCGACGCCAGCTGGAGTTTGCGGTAAGCCTGGATCCGGCCCGCAGCGTGTTGCGCAGTTATCTGGGGCGGGCTTATTTTGAAGAAAAGCGCAACGGCGATGCCGCCACCCAATGGGAATTGGCCAAGCAGCTGGATCCCCAGGATCCAACCGCGTACTTTTATGAAGGCGTGCGCAAGCTGTACGCAAACGATCCCATCGGCGCCATTGATGAGCTGGAGACCTCGCGCCACCTGAATGACGAGCGCGCGCTGTATCGGTCCGAAACATTGTTGCAAAGCGATGCCGCCAGCCGAAGCGCGGCCCTGGCGCGCGCCTACGATGAGGTGGGTTATGATCAAGGCGTATTGCTGGAAGGTTGGAATGCGTTACGGGAAGACCCTACCAATTCAGAAGGACATCGATTGTTGGCGGACAAATATCGGGGTAATAGCCGCTATGATGCAGCGCGCGCTTCTGAGCTGTTGCAATCCCAATTATGGCAGCCGTTGAGTGCCTATCCGCTGCAACCGCAACTCGCGGAAACCGGCATTGGTTTCGTGGAAGGCGCCGGCCCCCAGCAGCCTGGCTATAACGAGTATCATTCTTTGTTTACGCAGGATGGGGTGTACGGGGCTGTGAATGGCTTTGGTGGCAGCGACGGCACCTGGGCCGATGATCTGGTGGGCTCCTTCCTGGCGGGGCCAATTGCAGTGAGCCTGGGTCAATATCATTTTGAGTCGGATGGCTGGCGTGAGAATGCGGATCAGGAGCAGGATATTTACGCGGGGTTAATTCAGTGGGAAATATCTCCAAATGTAAAAGTGCAATTCGAGCACAGACGTTTGAATTGGTATTCAGGGTACTTGGCGCCCGAGCTCGCAGATAGGCCAGAGAGCAGCAGATCCAGAGAATTGAACCGAGATGTAGACCGGCTGGCGATTACATCTAAATCTGAGAATGCTTTCTCTTGGTTGATATCAGTGCAAGAAGTATCAAACGAATCGGAAGAACTGGATTTTTATCTGGATCCTGATCCCTATATATTGAAAGACGACGTTAGGGTGTATGAATTTCAGGGGGTAACGAGAATTCATAAAGGAAGGTTAACTTTTGGAGCACTTTTTTCATCTGACGACTTTGTCGAGCGGTTCAATGAACGGCTGTTCGAGGATCTAGGCGCTGGTGCATCTTTCGAAGTGATTAATGAGGATTCTAAAGTAGGAAGTATCGAAACCCAATCTGTATATGGCTACTATCACTTCGATTTAATGGAATCTGTGGATATCGATTTCTCGCTGGCTTATTTCGATGAAGTAGTTGAGGGCGATGTTCGTGCATTCCAAAGCGAGCGATTCTCATCACTGTTCTTTTCATCTTATACAGAAGCTGAGAATAGATTTAAGGTGCCAGATAACCGTAATTACTGGTTGCCCAAACTTGGCGTTACCTACCATTTCGATAATTCAAGTAATCTGCGTGTGGTTGCTTTCAAGTCAGTTTCATCATATTCCTCGTATGTGCAGACCGTCGAGCCGGTAACTTTTTCAGGGGTGAGTCAACTATACGATTCAGATGCGAGTGGTACAGTATCTACGAATTACGTACTGAGATATGATCAACGTGGTGGAATTTACAAATATGGAATGTCGGTGATGCAGCGTCATATGGAAAGTCCTGCTGAAAGACTGGATGAGTACGTGGATATTGAGACTATCGAGAATAATATTAATGTGTATGTCTCAACCCGCATTAAAGACAGCATATCCGTGTCCGTGTCTGGCCTTTGGGTTGAATCTAAGTTCAGGGATGGAGATGACTTTAATCTTGGGTATGATAGGATTTCCAGGTATCAAATCCCCATAAAGATAGGGCTGTTTGATCGTAAGGCTGTCTCTGTTTTTCTTGAACAGGTATATTATAAGCAAAAGCTGGAAGTACCGAGTGATTCTGATCAGTTGGAAGAATCAACGTGGATAACGAATGTTGATGCACGTTACAAGATTGAAGGGTTCGATAGTTTTGTTAATTTTGGAGTGAAAAACATTCTGAATGAAGAGCAAGAGTTTCTTGGTTGGACTGATTCGTTTTTTGCTTTTTATCCGGCGCGACAATGGTTTGTTGGTTTTAGTGTTAATTTATAGGAGAAAGAAACATGTATAGGGTCTGTAACTTGGGTGTTATGTTGAAGATGTTGGTTGCCGTTACTGCGGCTCTCTATTTGAGTGCTTGCGATAACAGTCCACGTGGTGAAGATGGGGTCGACGAGGGGCGGCATGTCGATTTGCCTACTGGTAGCGAGTATATATTGCCATATGCGATTTTCTTTAATAAGCATGGAGCGGCAGACCCTGAATCGATTTTTGGTAAAAATAGAAAAGTAGTCATTCGGGATGTGGGTCCAGAAGATTTTCCGATTGAGGGTAAAATAAAACGCGTTGAAACGGTAACGTTAGTCACATATGAGGCTTCGTGTGACGTGCTCGTTAAAACCTCGAAAGGCTATAAGATAATAGTCATAGAAGATGACAACATCTGTAATGCGATCTATCCCTAGATCTTCAGGTATACTTTTGGTGATTTGGACTTAAATTGCTATCAATCAGGGCATCTTAATCCTACGTTTATTCTAAGATGCCCTGCCGCCTGCTCTCTTAGCAGGAGGCTTTTGTTGGCAGTGTTTCCAGATTCCACACAAACCATCCTCTCATAAGCGTCATCTGCAAATTGTCCCAAGCGTTTGCTCTTTTCAATCCAGGGATTCCATACCACGGCGGACTTGGCGTCCGGTGAAGTCAACTGGACTGTTCGCTGCCAACGGCTGTCCGCAATGGTGATCACCTTCGGCGTATCCACATAGATTCGATCCACCTCTTCGGCAATGGCGAGTGGGGTATCACTGCTATTCTCTTGCCAATCATCCAGCGTATCGATATAGGTGACGCCCTCCAGGTCTCCAATTTGCACACTCCCCACATCACTGATGGCAAAGTAGCTGTGCAATGCCTGACTGAAGTTTACCGTCTGGTCCGATTGATTGTTGGTGGTAAGACACATCTGCAGCGTTGTGCCGATTCGCATTTCCACGCTGAGTTCCACTCCGTTAGGGAACGGAGCCGGCCATATATTGGTGGGGAAACGAAACCGCAAGTGCACCCGTTCCTCATCGCTTGCTGCCCATTCCAGTAACCAGGGTTTGTCCCGCACCCAGCCGTGGGCAGGCAACGCACCCTTCGGTAAGTGTTTTTGTACCGATTCCGGGTTTTTCCTGGCATCCCCAAACCAGGGCCAGCAAATCGGAATGCCCCCGCGTATGGATTTGCCTTTTTTAAACTCGGCCAGCTCGCTCAGCCATATTACCGGCTGCTCGCCTGTGGGGGTGTATTCCAATAACTGGGCTCCCTGCAAAGCAATCAGGGCTTTCGCCTGGGGGTGATCCACCCGCAGGCACATCAGTTCATCGATCTGGCACAGTGTGACGTAGTTGATGTCCATAGGAGTTGATGTCCATAGGCATTCGCAAGGCAGTGGTGTGGCACTCAGTCTATCACCGGATCGAGTGATGTTAAATTCGTACAAGTCAGATTCGGACATTGCCCTTATGGTTGTGTCCTATCAGGTAAGGCTTCCTGCACAAGGTTATTCCTTACTGATTCATCACAAGGTCTGTTTCGATACCCTGAAAATGGTCTTTTTCAGGGTACGGGCATTGTTTGCCTGAAATTTCAGTGGCGGATCTAAATAAACATAACAAAAAGAGACAATTGCTTATGAAAAATGATAGAGCCTTGGGCTTAATCCTGGTTGCAGTGTTGATGCTGCTGGCCGGATGTGGCGGTGGCGTGGACGGGGTAGAAGGCCGTTATGTGGCGAAAACCGACGACGGTCTGGACATTAAGATGCGCCGCTACCGGCCCTCCAACGAGTACCGTTATCGCTCCGGTCAGCCGGTTCTGTTGTTTCCCGGTATAGTGAACAATTTTGATCAGTTTGATGTGCGCTCGCCGTTGTGGTTGAACAGCTATAACTATCAAATGCCGTCCGATGCGCCACAATGGGCGAAGAACGATCCTATCGTGCAGAAAGATAACCTGAAAATGTTCAGCCTGGCACATTACCTGTATTTGCGTGGCTATGACGTGTGGCTGGGGAATTTTCGTGGCACCGGCAGAGGCGATTTCAAGAGTGATAACGGCAATGGCAATACCACGTTAGATGTTTGGTGTGCGCTGGATTACCCGGCGGCGGTGGCTAAGGTGCGCGCAGTTACCGGCAGGAAACCTGTAATCGGTGGTTTCAGCACCGGGGCCATGTGCGCCTACCAGTATTTGCAGGGCACTACTATGGATGCCTCGGTTGTTAAGGCCGGGGAGTACCTGCCTCATGTGCGCGGCAGTACGACGCTGGCGGCTCAGCGCAATAACCAGGTAGCGGGTTTTCTGGGGTTGGATCCGGCCGGTGCGCCCGACTTTGCTTACAACTTCATGGTGGATAACGCCATCGGTTGGGATCTGTTGGCGTTGGAAGTGAAGATGGATCTGGATGCGGTGCTGCCGGTGGTGTTGTCATTGGTACCCCCCATTGTGGTAGCCGGTGCCACGGATATTATTTTCAAAACCATTTCCAATATGGCCGATGCGTTCCCTGTTTTATTGCCGGGTTGGATGGATTTGTTTGGGGCGATCGAGATCTGGAATACCGCCAATACTAATGGCTATGTGGAAGACTTTATGGTGCGTATCGGCTTGTCCGGCTTCTATATCGGTAACATCGCACAGTTCGCGGATTGGGGGCTTAATGATTTCCAGTTACGTGAACATTGGCAAAACGGTTACGAAAATCGCAATCGGTTGATTGCTGTGGATCGCGAGGCGGGTGACGGCTATTATTATTACAATGATCATATGGATCGTATTACGGTGCCGGCTTTTGCAGTGTTTTCTGAAAGCAATGGCGGCGTCAACCCTGAACGCATGAGTAATCTGCTGTTTGCAGGTAAAACGCAACACCCCAATGACCAATGGATGGTTGTTCCCGGTACATCACACCTGGATGTTTTGGTGGGCAACACTGCCCCCACTGTTTCGTTTCCGGCCATTGCAGATTGGCTGGATTCACTCTGATTCAAAGTTTGCCAGCATTAGATTGGGGTGGGGTGTGTCATATCACGCCCCACCCCATTCAGTGTTCAGGGCAGGTGAAAATCCTAAGGCGATCCGAGCGCTGAAAAACGAAAGAGGGTGTCATGCCAATCATGCTGCGAAATGTGTGATTGAGGTGGGACGAATCCGAAAAGCCCGCTTCATGGGCTGCATCCGTTAACGACTTGCCAAAGCTCATCAGGTTCGCGGTCACAAACAGCCGGTGCCACAGGCGGTAACGTCGTACCGGTACGCCGGTAATGCGTTTGAACCAGCGGTTCAATTGCGGTTGGGTTAATCCCGCCTTGTGTGCCAGCCATTCGGTGGGTTCGTTGGACAGCGGGTCGCTTTGAATTAAATCAATAACCCGTTGTATCGGCTCTACCATTCGGGACTTTGCAATGCTCACCGAGCCCTGTCTGTGGAATTGAGCATCCAAGATCCCATAGGCGTCTGCTGCCGGCGGCGTATCACGGACAATAGTGTGGAAATCCTCCAGTTGGCCAAGTTCATCCCGGCAGTCCACCAAAATGGGGCCGATGCTGCCCTGCATCATAGGGCTTAAGGCGCGCAAATCCTCACCCAGCGGATCCAGATAACAGTTCACCATGTTCTGGTTCCGCGGATCAGCGCCAAAGTGAGTGCCCGCCGGTACCAGGGCGGTGCGGGTTTCCCTTTTTTGGCCGCTGGCGTAGTCCCAGATCAGAAACGGTTTGTCCAGGCCCACCAGTAAAGTGGAGGCGGCCGGGGTCAGGTCGGGTATGGAGGGCAGCTCACCCAGATAGAGGGTTCGTCGTTTCCACAGATATAACAGGATCGGATCCTGATTTATGCAGTGTGTCATGGCTCTGTTTATTGTTTTTATCAAGAATGATGGTTCGGATTCGAATCAAATCGAACCTGACTTTGGGTAAATTATAGGGTTTAACAGGTTATGTAGGTTCGAATAGACATAATAAATAACATATTTAATAGAGCTAACAGGTGGGCATAAAAAATAGAACTCACGAGTTCTTGTCAGGCGGAGGCGCTTTTGCTACTGTTCCGGAACCCAGTGGTCACGCAATAATCGGTGAAGTTATGCCTACTCCAGAAGAACTAGAACGAATCAAGCTAGGCCCCCAATCCCCGCAGCAGCGCGTTTGGTGGGATCGTTATTCCCATCATAATTTAGAGCAATGGCGACAGGTCTGTGATGAGCGGGCGGATGCCTGTACTGCCCTGATCAAGCGTGGTCGCCCTTCGGATATGCTGGATCAAGTGGAAACCCGAGCCGCCACTGAAGGGGGGGCGTTCGGCGAATTTTTGCAGCACTGCCATCAGGTACCCGGCTGGGTGGATTTCGATATTCTGGAAGAGGGTAGCCGGGTATTTAAGCGCTACGCCCCGTTGCAGGGGCTGGTGTTGCTGTGCAGCAGCCTGGTGGAAGGCTATGCCTACAACAAGCCAGCCCAGGTGTTGGTGGCTACCGGGCGGCTGCAGAAAGACGTCACCCGGCGTATTTATCAAACCGGTCAACTGCTGCATAACATGGTGGGTAAGGATAACATCGCCCCCGGTTCAGCAGGGCACCGCACGTTGATGGAAGTGCGCTTGACGCATTCATCTGTGCGTCAGTTTCTTTGGCATTCCGGTAAGTGGGATGTGGAAAAATACGACCAGCCCATTAATCAGGAGGATATGGCAGGCACGGTTTTGGAATTTGATTTTATGGTGGCCCGTGGCATCGAGCGGTTGGGGGTGAATCTCAGTACCGAAGAAAAAAGCCTGATGCAGTATTTCTGGCGCTACGCCGGCTATGTGTTGGGGGTAAAGGAAGGGTTGCTGCCGGCCAGCCTGGATGAGCAGGAGATGTTGGCGTTGCAGTTGGCAACCCACCTTTATAACCCCACTCCAGACAGCGAGAAACTGGCCAAAGCGCTGCTGCGGGACATGGCCAAGGAGCCGCCATTCCATTTGCCGGAGGGCGTATTGATTGCCTTCAGCGAGTTTCTTATCGGGCCGGTGGTGGCAAAGGACATCAACATGCATGCCACTGCGGCAGATCGTGCCAAGGTGCGGCTGATTCGAGAAGCCATCCGGCTGGCGGCCAAAGGTCGTTACCTGGCGCCAACGGCCCTGCAGAAGCTGTTGGAGCAAGGCAATCACAGGATGCGCCGTAAAAATATTTTTGATGGATTGGGAGGGGATCCCAGCCAATTTGCCTTTCGTAGCCTGGCCTGACGCATATGGTCAGGTTCTGACCTGTACTCTCAGGTAGAAAACCACATTAGGTATTAAGGCCTGGTAGATTAATTAGGAAAAACAGCAAGATAGGAAGCCCGTGAAAGTTGGCAAGCTGGTTGCAACGTGTACAGCAACAGCGAAACAGACCAACGACGCTGTTCAACTTCTTGCTGGGAGCCCCATCCTGCGCTACGCGCAGGTGGGGCCTTTTTTTGTCTGTTTGTTCAAAAATTGATACAAAAACAACGCGTTATCCTGCTCTCCACCATGAATTGCCGACTGCTTTCGAGTATCATTGCCAGCCAACTCAATTGACCGGTTGTCAGAAGCATGTCAGATGAAAATGCCATCAATTATCGTGGCCGCAAGGCGTCTCGTGCCCGCAGTGAGCAGCGGCGCAAGGCCATATTGGAAGCCGCTTTACGCATCGTGGTAAACGATGGTGTGCGTGGTGTTCGTCACCGCGCCGTGGCGAAAGAAGCGGAAGTGCCTTTGTCGGCAACCACCTATTACTTTAAAGATATTTCTGATCTGATCGCTGACACATTTACCCTGTTCGCCGAAAACGCCATGAACGATGTGGTGCAACCCATCTACCAACATGTGGGTGAATTCATTGAGCAGCACAAAGCGGATGTGGGTGCCAGCCCGGAAGTGACTAATCAATTGCTGCAGAACCTGTCTCAAATGATAGTGAGCTATATGAAACTGGAGCTCACGGACAAGCGTGATCACATGATTGCTGAGCAAGCTTTCAAGCATGAGTGCCTGCGGGATGCCCGTTTGCGCAGCATTGCCCAGACCTATTTCGATCACCTGTTGGAAGAGATGGTGGAACTGTGTAAAGTCATCGGCGTGGAAGATCCGGAGATTGCCGGAGAGCTGTTGATGGGAACCATTTTTCGCATTGAGCATGAAGCGTTGATGATTCCGGTTGCACAGTTTGATGAGGATAAGGCGTGTCGCATGATCAGGCGGCAGTTGTCCGCCTTTCTGCCCTAAGCGGGCATCAAGGGGGAAACCATATGGGTGAAAGCATGTCACCAGAGCAGATAAAGATTGAACCCAGTTGGAAACAACATCTGTTGCCGCAGTTTCAGCAGGATTATATGCATAGCCTGCGTGACTTTCTGGTGGCGCAGAAAAAAGCCGGAAAAGTGATTTATCCGAAAGGGGATGAGTACTTTAATGCCTTTAACCTGACACCGTTTGATCGAGTCAAGGTGGTTATGATCGGGCAGGATCCCTATCACGGGCCCGGCCAGGCCCATGGTTTGTGTTTCTCGGTGCAAAAAGGGGTGCGTTTTCCTCCTTCATTGCAGAATATTTTCAAGGAAATCCACGCCGACCTGGGCTTACCCATTCCCACCAACGGCTGCCTTACCCACTGGGCAGAGCAGGGGGTTTTGTTGTTGAATGCGGTGCTCACGGTGGAACAGTCCAAGGCGGCTGCCCATCAGGGTAAGGGCTGGGAACAGTTTACCGATGCGGCGATTCGCGAGCTCAATGAAAAGCGGGAAGGTATCGTGTTCATGTTGTGGGGCAGCTACGCGCAGAAGAAGGGCCAGATTATTGATCAAAAGAAGCATTGCGTGCTCAAGGCGCCTCACCCCAGCCCGCTGTCGGCCCACCGTGGTTTTTTCGGTTGTCGGCATTTTTCCAAAGCCAACCAGTATCTGGAAGCCAAAGGCTTGACGCCCATTGACTGGTCGGTGCCTGAATAGACCTATCCTTTATCCAGTTTGCGATAATCCCGCGGTGACAGCCCGGTTACTTTCCTGAACAAACGGGAAAAATACTGGGGGTCGTCATAACCCAGTGCCTGTGCGACACGGCTCACCGGTTGGTTGTTGGTGTCCAGCAGGTAACAGGCCCGCTCCATTTTCATATGAATAAAATGCTGAATGGGGGAATACCCGGTGAGTGCCTTGTAGCGCTTGGCAAAATGATATTTGGAAAGATGGGCGGCTTCCGCCAGTGCGTGCAGATCCAGTTCCCCCGCCAGGTTGGCCATCATTAGGGCTTGAATGTTTTCCAGGTCGATGGGTTGCCTTGCCTGCCGGGATTGGCTGGCAGACAGTAGGGCCAGGTAGGTCAACATTTGCTTCAGTGCCTGGGAGGCATGGATCAGCGCCTTCATGTTGTAGCCGGTTTCCCGCACGCTGAACAGGGTATCGAAATCGCTGATGATGCGGGGGTGCTGCCCCACCGCAATCACAAAACAATTAGTGGGCAGATGTAAATTCGCAATATAATCCAGAGCCCTGCTTCCGGCAAAGTGCACCCAGCGCAATGACCAGGGTGTGTTGAGGTCGGCACGGTAATGGTGGGGGAGGCCTTTGGGCAAGACCATCAGATCACCGGCATGTACGGGGTACTCCACCTCGTTCAGCGTCAGCCAACCGTTCCCCTCGCTGCAGTACATCAATAAATTATCCTCGTGTTCCAGGCGCGTCATGGTGTGGTTGTGGGCTCTGGGGTAGAACCCCATGCCAGTGATATGCAGCTCTTCCGTTAACGGATGACGGGCCAACTGCGCGCTGGCGAAATGGGGGACAAAATAGCGTATGGCGCCGGGTTTGAGGGGCCATCCGGAGGATACAGGCATGTTAATACTCAGGTTTGGTGAATGACAATATAATCCATATTATGCGCAATATCGTCAATGGTAACCGGTGCCGGGCTATGCTACATATAGAGAATTGAATGCAGCGCCAAGGAAACGATATGACCCCCTCCAACCCCATCAAGGTTCAACAACTTATTAATGGTGAGTTTCAGCACAGTGCCGCCAGCCACTGGATTGATGTCACCGACCCTGCAACCCAGTCGGTCATCGCCCAGGTACCCTGTACCACGGCCGATGAAATGCAGCAGGCCATCGCGTCGGCTAAGGCGGCGTTCAAGGTATGGCGGGATACTCCAGTGCCGGTGCGGGCGCGGGTGATGCTGAAGTATCAGGCATTACTGAAAGCCCATCATGATGAACTGGCCGGGATTCTGGCCAAGGAAACCGGTAAAACCTTTGAAGATGCCAAGGGTGATGTGTGGCGCGGGATTGAGGTGGTGGAGCACGCTGCCAATATTCCCAGTTTGCTGATGGGGGAAACCGTTGAGAACGTGGCCGGTGGCATCGATACTTACTCGTACACTCAACCCTTGGGGGTCTGTGCCGGAATTACCCCGTTTAACTTTCCAGCCATGATTCCCCTGTGGATGTTTCCTCTGGCCGTTGCGTGCGGCAACACCTTTATCCTGAAGCCCTCTGAGCAGGATCCATTAACCCCCATGCGGCTGGCGGAGCTGTTCATTGAGGCTGGGGCTCCAAAAGATGTGCTGCAGGTGGTACACGGTCGCAAAGAGCAGGTAGACGCCCTCTTGAGTGATCCTGACATCAAGGCCATTTCCTTTGTCGGGTCTGTGCCGGTGGGGCAGTATATCTATCAAACCGGAACCGCCAACATGAAGCGGGTGCAGGCTTTCGCCGGCGCAAAAAACCACATGGTGGTTATGCCTGATGCCAACCGGGAACAGGTAGTCAATAACATCGTTGGAGCCTCCTGCGGTGCAGCCGGTCAGCGCTGCATGGCCATCAGCGTAGTGGTCTTGGTGGGTGGTGCCCGCGACTGGGTCGACGACATCAAAACCGCATTGGAGGGTATTCGACCCGGGGTGTGGGATGATCCAGAGGCAGCCTATGGCCCGTTAATCAGCCTCCAGGCAAAAGAGCGGGTACTGCGGTTGATCGCCCAGGGCAAGCAGGAAGGTGCCACTTGCCTGTTGGATGGCAGCGCATGCAGCGTAGAAGGCTACCCCGACGGAAATTGGGTGGGGCCCACGCTGTTTACCGATGTTAAGCCAGAGATGAGCATCTACAGCGAAGAGATTTTTGGGCCGGTACTGTGCGTGTTGTGCGTGGATTCGCTGGAGGATGCCATCGCCCTGATCAATGAGCACCCCTGTGGTAACGGCACCTCCATTTTCACAGCCAGCGGCGCGGCGGCACGCAAATATCAGCACGAAATTGAGGTGGGGCAGGTGGGCATCAATGTGCCCATTCCCGTGCCGTTACCCTTCTTCTCCTTTACCGGATGGAAGGCCTCGTTTTATGGTGACCAGCATGCTTATGGCAAGCAGGCGGTGCGTTTTTATACCGAAACCAAAACCATTACCGCGCGTTGGTTTGAGAGTGATATAGCCGCCAGCGGACCCAACATGACGATTCATTTGAAATAAAGCCCATGGACTTTGATTTAACCGACGATCAAAAGGCCTTCCAGCAGGCGGCAAAACAATTTGCCGCCGCAGAACTGGCCCCCCATGCGGCACGCTGGGATGCGCTCAGTGAATTTCCTCTGGCAGTGATCCGCAAAGCCGGTGAGTTGGGATTTTGTGGCATTTATGCGCCGGAGGCCGCCGGTGGCATGGGGCTGTCAAGGCTGGACGCGCACCTGATATTTGAACAGCTTGCCTATGGTTGTACCGCCACGGCGGCCTATCTCACTATCCATAATATGTGTACCTGGATGGTGACCACCTTCGGCAGCGCTGAGTTGGTGGCGCGCTGGGGAGAGGGCTTGTGCTCGGGGGCAACCCTGGCCTCCTATTGCCTCACCGAGCCGGACGCCGGCTCCGATGCGGCGTCGCTGAAAACCAGTGCGCGGTTACAAGGAGAATATTACCTGCTCAACGGCAGTAAGTGTTTTATTTCCGGTGCCGGTGCCACCGAGCTGCTGCTGGTGATGGCGCGCACGGGCGGAGCCGGGGCCAAAGGGGTATCCTGTTTTTTGGTGGAGGCCGATAGACAGGGGATTCGCTATGGGCGCAAGGAGGACAAAATGGGATGGAACTGTCAGCCGACTCGTACCATCACCTTTGATGACGTTAAGGTGCCGCGGGGGCAACGGGTGGGCAGTGAAGGTGACGGTTTTAAATTTGCCATGCAAGGGCTGGACGGGGGGCGCATCAATATCGCCACTTGTTCTTTGGGCACGGCGCAGGCCGCATTGGATACGGCGCAACGTTACCTGTTGGAGCGCAAGCAGTTCGGCCGGGCGTTGGCGGAGTTTCAGGGATTACAGTTCAAGCTGGCCGATATGTTGACGCAGCTGGTGGCGGCCCGCCAGATGGTGCGGCTGGCCGCGGTGAAGCTGGATCAGAAAGATGGCGATGCCAGTGTCTATTCCGCCATGGCAAAACGTTTTGCCACCGATGCCGGGTTCCAGGTTTGCAACGACGCCCTGCAGATTCATGGTGGCTATGGTTATATCAAAGAGTATCCCCTGGAGCGCCATGTGCGTGACACGCGGGTACATCAGATTCTTGAGGGTACCAACGAAATCATGCGCATGATCATTGCACGGCGCGCACTGATGGAAGGTGCAACGGAGGTTATTCAGTGACAGAAAGTGTGGTGTTTGATGTATTGCCGGCGGCCAATGACAAGAAAATTGGCATCGCGACGTTGAACGTGGAGAAAAAGCTCAACTCCCTGACGCAGCAGATGGTGATGTTGTTAACGGATCAGCTCATACAATGGGAACAGGATGACAGCATCGTCTGCATCTGGTTGCAGGGCGCAGGAGAGAAGGCGTTCTGCGCCGGTGGCGATGTGCGTTGCCTGCGGGATCGAATTGCCGAAGTGGGGGCACAGGCAGCATTACCCTACGTACAGTCTTTCTTTGAAAACGAGTACCGGCTCGATTATTTGATTCACTGCTATTCCAAGCCGATCATCTGTTGGGGACACGGTATTGTGATGGGGGGTGGAATCGGCTTGATGTCCGGGGCATCACACCGTGTGGTTACTGAAACCTCCCGTTTGGCCATGCCGGAAATCACCATTGGCCTGTATCCGGATGTAGGGGGTACCTGGTTTTTGAATCATGCGCCGGGGCGCACCGGCTTGTTTCTTGGTTTGACCGGTGCCAATTTCAACGCGGCGGATGCGATGTTCGTGGGTATGGCGGATCGTTTCATCCCCAGCATGAAGAAGCAGTCTGTACTGGATGGCTTGCAAAAGCAGGCATGGACGGATTGCACGCGGGAAAATGAGGTTTTGGTGGGCACGGTGTTGCGTTCCTGCGAGGTGCTGGATTTGATGCCGGCAGGCAATGTCCGCCAGCACTATGATGTGATTCAGGCGGTGACGGACGCCGATAGCGCCGCCGGCGTGGCGGCCAACATTCTGGCCATCGACAGTGACGAGAAATGGCTGCAAAAAGCGGCGGCCACTTTGAAGTCGGGATGCCCCAGTACCGCTCACCTGGTGTTTGAACAGTTGCGGCGGGGCAAAAAGCTGTCCTTGCCGGAGGTGTTTCAGATGGAGCTGGTGATGTCGCTGCAATGTGCGTTGCACCCGGATTTTCCGGAGGGAGTACGGGCACTGTTGGTGGACAAAGACGGCGCACCGCAATGGCAGCACCAATCGGTTGCGGAGGTCAGCCCCCAGTGGGTGGAAGAACATTTTCAGGCGCCGTGGCCGGATGGTGTAAATCCATTGCAGGATCTGGCCTGGTAAACAGCGGAGAGTGAAGATGGCAACAGTAGGATTTATTGGTGTCGGAAATATGGGGGGGCCTATGGCCATTAACCTGGTACGGGCCGGACATCAAGTGAAGGTTTATGATCTGTCACCACAATTGATGGAGCCGGTGGTTGCCGCAGGGGCAGCAGCAGCGGCATCCCCCGAGGAAGCGGTGGCGGGTGCAGAGTTTGTGGTGTCCATGCTGCCTTCCGGCCCCATTGTGGAGGATCTGTATATTCACGGTGCCCGTTTGCTGGAGGCAATCAGTAAAACGTCTCTGGTGATTGACTGCTCCACCATTGCCCCCGACAACGCAGTCAATCTGGCCACGGCCGCCCGGCAGCGGGGCATTGCCACCCTGGACGCACCGGTGTCCGGAGGCGTTGCCGGCGCGCAGGCCGGGACTCTCACCTTTATTGTGGGAGGGGCGTTGCCTGACTTCGAACGCGCCCGGCCATTGCTGCTGGGTATGGGTAAGAACGTGTTCCATGCCGGTGATCACGGTGCCGGGCAAATCGCCAAGATCTGTAACAACATGCTGTTGGCAGTGCATATGATCGGTACGGCTGAAGCGTTGCAGCTGGGCGTGGACAATGGCCTGGATCCGGAGGTTCTGTCGAACATTATGTTGCAAAGCTCCGGTCGCAACTGGTCGCTGGAGTTATACAACCCTTATCCGGGGGTAATGGAGTCCGTGCCCGCAAGCAAAGGATATGAAGGTGGCTTTCAGGTAAACCTGATGAACAAGGATCTTGGTTTGGCACTGGAGGCAGGGTTAAAAAGCCAATCCGCCACCCCGATGGGCAATCTGGCCAAGAGCCTGTATGTGCAGCATGGCCGTAATGGCTGGGGCAAAAAGGATTTTTCCAGCATTCAGAAGTGGTTTGAAAAGCAGGAAAAATAAGCGTTAAAAAAGGGGCCAAAAAGGCCCCGAGTTTTCGAGTCGTTAATCGTTTATCCGTGGCTAGTTGGCCTGCAGCATGGCCATGGCGGCTTCCATCTCTGCATTCAGATCTTCGTCTTCGTTATCACCAATATTAGGGTCCAGCCCCACCCGGTTGAAGGCGGTGACGTCGTGCCAGTTGAGTTTAGTGATGTAGGGGTGATCGGGTTTGCTCATGTAGGTCTGTAGATTCGCCACCATCACCACATCCACGTAGTCCGGTTTGTCACTTCCGGTGTCGCGGTTGAACTTACGGTAGTAGGCGGGTACATCAATCAGCTCTTTGGGGAACTCCCAGGATTGCAGAATCTTCACGCCCACCTTGGGATGGATCGAGTGAATTACTTTTTGCAGGGTGATGGGGTCGTTCAAACGGTCGGATTCTTCCGCGTAGGTGAGGATGGGCAGTACCCCGATTTCATGAACCAGCCCCGCCAGTGTGGCCTGGTCCGGTTTCAGATTGGTGTAATGCTTGCAAATCACGTTGGCAATGCCCGCCACTTCGGTACTGTGGTGCCAGGATTCCCGCATGGTTTTATCGATCAAGTCCGAGGTGGCCTGAAACATCTGTTCCATGGCCAGGCCGGTGACCAGGTTGGAAATACAGGTGATGCCCAGCCGGGCGATGGCCATCTGCACATCTTCAATTTCACGGGCGCCCCGCATGATGGGGCTGTTGGCCACTTTGATGATGCGGGCGGTCATGGCGGCATCGTTGTTGATAACCTTGGCCAGGTCGCCCGCTGAGGCGTTAGGGTCTTCCGCTGTCTCCCGGGCTTTCAGTGCCACTTCCGGCAAGGTGGGTAACACCAGGCGGTCGTTGTCGATAAGCTCGTTGATCTCCTGCAGGGTGACTTCTTCAATACTCGCCATCAGCAGCTCCACATCCTTTGCTGTAAATAGATTTCGATTAAACCTACTTAAGTTATAGCATAGGGCAGCGGAAGCACGTGGATTTGGCAGGCATCATTTTGTTCCAGCTTCAAATTTTGTGATTCAGATGCCTCTATCTTCAGAGTACTGAGTACTTTTAGTGTGCGCTCGCTCACCCTTGCCACGGCCAGAATTGTGCCATTTCCGGCTTCGCTGACGATTTTGTCGCCAATTTCCACCGCGTCACAGCCGTGGATTTCCAGGGGAAAGGTGCGTACTTTCGTTTGTCCGCGATAATGAATCCGCGCCACAATTTCCTGGCCTTTGTAGCATCCTTTCTTGAAGTTGACGCCCTCCACCAGGTCGTAGTTGATCTCCTGCGGTATCCAGTTTTCTGCCTGGTTGGCGTGGATATGCACCAAGCCCCCATTGATCTGGGACAGATTCCAGGCGTTGTCCCCCACCAGGGGAATCGAATGCTGTTGCAGTAATTGTATGAAGGCTGGCGCCTGGGCCTGCGCAATCACGCCTAATGAGCCTAGGGCCGGCAGGGTAAACAGTGTGGCTCCCTGATTGGCATCCTGTACCATGCTGTGGATGGTGGCCTGATCGGGGCCGGCGGGAGCGAACACCAACAGTGATTCGTCGGCCGTGACGTCGGCTTTGGAAAACATGGCAAATTTGGACAGTACCTGAATCGTCGGTGCAACCTGATCCTGTGGCAGCAACAATAAAAAATCATCGCCCTGGCGCAGGCACAGGAACGTCGACTGGGCCCGGCCCTTGGCATTGCAGTGAGCCCCGAGCACCGCCTGGCCTGAGTTCAATGGGCTTACATCACAGGTGATTTGTCCTTGCAGAAAACTGGCAGCCTCCTCGCCTGATACCCGGATGACGGCCATGCACTCCAGCAGAGCAACGAAGCTTGCGTTTTGCTCCACCAGGCTGGCCTCGGTGTCCAGTTCATTGATACAGGTTCCCCATGGAGCCTGTTGAATAACGTTAAGATGATCCGACCACATGGCTGATTTACCTCCTCGACTGCGGAATGGCACGGGTTTGGTTGCCATCATACGGTGCCGCCGGGGAAAAGTCAGCGATAGGTTAATGGGGGCGAATTCTTTATAATGCCGCCATCGAATTGGAGTGAAAACCTATGTCTGATCACAATACCACCCAGGAAGAGCATATCCGCCGATTACGCTGGCACTGCCGTCGAGGCATCAAGGAGGTGGAGGTGTTGTTGCTCCCATTTTTTGAGGAGAAGTACCCCGCGTTGGATGAGGATGACAAGAAGTTGTTTGAAAAACTACTGGATCAGCATGATGTGGAAATGTTTGAGTGGTTTACCCATCGTTCCAAACCGGAAGCAGCTGATTTGGCGCGTATCGTATCCATGGTGCTGAATCGTGTGGATACCTGATCTGCATTTGCAGCCCTCAGCGCCGTTCACGGCGCTGATTGTCTTGCTTCACTTTGCTGCTGCCGTTGCCGTGTGGATACTGCCGGCGGTGTTTTGGCCGCTGCTCCCCCTGGTGGTCCTGGCGGGCTTTGTCAACGTCGCCAAGTATGGGTTGCTGCTGTTGAAAACATCAGTAGTTCGGGTCTGGATGACGGAAGCAGGTTGGTTTATCGCCTATCGTGATCAGCGACAAGCGGGGCCGTTGACGCTATCGCCGGAAACCCACCTGGGCAGCTACGCCATTCGCCTCAGTTTTATATCCGGGCGCGGTCGCCGCCACATCCTGGTGACTCCTGACATGATTGGCTTCCACCGGTTTCGTAAACTGCAGGTGTTTCTGCGCTGGGCGCCTAACAAGCAACAAGCGGTTGTTTCCCCACAGTGAAATCAGTGGCGATAGCTGCCTGGAGACAGTCCGGTCCAGCGGCGAAAGGCACGATGAAATGTACTGTCATCAGCAAAGCCCGTGCGTTCAGCAATGCGGGTAATGGGCAGGGTGGTTTTGCACAGCATCTCAATGGCCATATCCTTGCGTACATAATCCAACAACATCTGATAACTCAGGTTACGTTCGGCCAGGCGTCGCTGCAAGGTGCGGCCGGAACAATTCATGCGCCTGGCAACGTCGTTTATACCGGGGGCACCTTCGGTCAGCAATTGCGTTACGTGATGGCAGATTTCCCGGGCAATACGGTCTTCCGAGCGCAGCCGCATCATTAGATTCACCGCCCGGCTTTCTGAAAGGCTAAACAGGTTGTGATCGGTCAGATCAGAGTGATAGCCCAGCCCCTCCAGTCTCAGGTCAAAGCGGTCTTCAGGCTGGCCAAATAGGATGGTCGTGGACTGAAAGATTTCATCGACAACGCTGTCGTCACAGCACTGCTGATTTTCCAGATAGAGTACGCGTGGTACGTTTTTGGCGTCAAAACTCATTTGTGCGGAAATGCTGTACCAGTAAGCGGTGATGTACTCGATTACGTGCCGGTGGGGGCGGGGCACCTGATAACGAAACACCGTATGCAAACTGGATGCATCGGTTTCGACTTCAAGACGAATGAAGTCGAAAGCCAAAGGAAAGAACTTGCAGACCGACTCCATAATTTGCGACACATCTTTTGCCGTCATGGAAAGAAAATAAAATACACCAATGTGTGCCGGAAACCCTGATCCTCCCATGCGCATACCGAAGGCTGAATCGCCGGTAATTTCAGCCCCGGCAATCAACGCCTTTTCATAGAGTGATAGGGGGGTGCGCCCGTTGCTGCGGAAATCAAACCTGGATCTGACATTAACGTGATCACAGAGTGTTTGTTGTGGATATCCCAATCTTTCCAGGTACTGAAAGACCGCGTCGTATAGCTCAAACGCAACGGTGGGTGCAGGCATGGTTTTCCCCTCAATTGCAGCCGTGAAATACCTTGGCTGCAAAATAATATGGCCGGACATCAACGAAAATTCCAGCCTGTTGTCGTGACCAAACTTCTCAGCTGAGTCAATTTCTGCTTCACCAATTCAGTATGGCATGGTGGTGTCGTAATTGGCCAGTCCAAATCTTGAGTCTGTTCCTGTGCTCGCAGTAACCTGCATACCACCGTCGGCTTCGTCCGCTGTTGGATTTGATCCTGTGATGAGAACACGAATAACAAGTTTTACAGGAGAAGGTTGTGAAAGTTACGTGTATACAACTGTTTAGCTTTAAGTGGCAACTGGGAATGTTGTGTGCGGCCATAATGCTGCTAACAGGCTGCGGCGGAGATTACAGCGGTAGCCAGGATAGTGAAGGTGATGTGTCCGCCTCAGTGAACTCGGGGTCGCCGCAAGCTCCCCGGAATAATGAAGATAATTCGTCTGCTTTAGAAGTTTACTTCAACCGTTATATCGAACCTGAGATGAGTTACTGCGGCGTTTGTCATGTGCCCGGCGGGGTGGCGGATACGGAGGACGGTGATCGTTTTGTGTTGCTGGAAAGCCGGTCGAATTACCTAAGCTTTGAGCAAGCTTGGATTGATTTGGGAAAAGGCGTCGAAAGCAATCTGTTGTTGGTTGAAAATGCTTTGGTTTCTGAGCCTCACTCCGGCGGCAAAACCTGGCCCCAGGGCAGCGACAAGTACCAACAAGTGGCAACATTATTGAGTTGCTGGGAGCAACCGCAAAATTGCTCTTTATTATCACAACCGGAACCCGATCCACAGGTACCCGAACCTGAACCCGCTGGGGCGTTGCTGGGTAGTTCTCATGGCAGCCATTTATGGAACCAGTACTGTCAGGATCTGGCGGACGATGCACCGTTGCCCGCTGATCCGCGCACTTTGATTCGCCCCGGTGTCAATGCTGGTAAAGCGGTATTTTATAATTCGTTTTACCAGGATTGTCATACCAATCTGCCCGAGTCTGAACAGGCGCCGAAAACCTGCGGAGCATACCGGGCCAGGGTGACCGCCGGTGATTTCTTTGCCAATCAACGTGCAGCCATGACGGACATTGCCGTATCGGCCGATGTTCTTAACAATTTGTGGAAAGCCTGGGGCATGAGCGCACGTCCGCAAAACTTCGACCGCCTGTTGACTGAGCGTTACGGCTTTAATCCGGCGCCTTACCCCAATCCTTATCCGCTGCCGGGGGAAGACCCGGTTAATACCAGCGGGGGCAGTGGCCAATTGCCCATGGGATTAATTCAGGGGCGCGATGACGATGGTAATTATAACGGCCGCATCAGTATGAACTGCTATATCTGTCATGGTGGACAGATCGGATACGCCGAGGACGGTGAAGGGCTGGGCTCCATTCCGGGGATGGGCAATACCAACACTGATATGATGATTTTTATGCGTGATCTTTCCCGCGGCCTGGTGGGCGGTCTGCTGCCCATTTCGTTAAACAATACCCGTGGTACCTCCAATGCGGTCGGTGCATTTGATCTGCTCACGCTGATCTGGGATGTGGATACCCTGTCATTGGCGCCCAATCCCATCAAACTGCCCTTTAATCACTCCTATCACGGCAACCAGGATATGCCCAACTGGTGGAACACCAGTCACCGGCCCCGTAAGTTTTTCGATGGTGGGCTATCGGTTGATGCAACGCGTATTGATATGGCGGCGGCCGATCAGGTGAACCTGTTGCAAAGCGGTGCCGCGCGACGCGCCGTTACCGAAGAATGGGATCAATATTTACAGGCCTATGTTGATGCCCAGGTTGCACCGGTATTTCCTTATGTAGTCGATGTTGCACTTGCCCGGCAGGGAGCGATTATTTTCCACAGTAAGGATTTGTGGGCAGATGCCACCAATGCTGCCATTCCCCGTCCGCAGGGAAATGGTTCCTGTGCCGGTTGTCATGGCGCGTACTCCCCCCGCTTCGTTAACGATCCGGCGTTTCTGGAAGATCCTGTGCTCGAGGGCGTGGCGTCCTATGTGGTTCCACTGGATATCATCGGCACTGATCCGGCGCGGGCATTGTCCATTTCTTCCGAGGTGCGTGAAGTTTTCAAAAGTACCTGGTGGGGATATCCCGACGGGGTAGAGGGTTATGTGCCTCCCGGCGAGAAGGGCGCGCTTAAAGAGTATATTGATGACTTTGCCTATCCGATTATTAATCCTGACGGGCGCCCGGTGGAAGGGCTTTGTGGCTGGGAGGAGCAGGTCGGTTACCTGGCTCCGCCGTTGTATGGCGTGTGGGCATCCTCACCTTATTTTCATAATGGTTCGGTTCCCACATTGCGCCAGGTTTTACAGCCCAGTGAACGGCCTGCCATCTGGAGCCGGTTTGACTCACCGGTGGCGGGGCCAATCAAAGGTTATGATATGAGCCTGTCAGCTTATGATCTTGAGGAGCAGGTGGGGTGGAAATACCGTGAGTATTGCAGCCGCCAGGATACACCTGCCGCTGAATGCAGTGGTGACAATCGGGTTATCAATAATCTCCTGTATCAGTGGCTTGATAGCCTTAAAGATGATATCTGGATTCTGGGTTTCTTGAGTAAGCCCTATGGTACCCAGACCCAAATTGATCGCCGCAAGATCTTCAATACCCGGGATTTCAGCAATAGCAATTCAGGCCATGAATTTACCCGGGTGTTGAGCGAAGCCGAAACCCGAGCGGTTATTGAATACCTGAAGACGCTTTGATGGTGTACCGGCTTTTGATCAGTGCATTGGTCATCACGCTTATCCTGTTACCCAGGGTAAGTGTGTTTGCCCAGTCAGCCCCCGATTTTAATCTGCCTTTGTTAGCGCAATCCGATGCTGGCGGATCGCAGCTCTGGCAATCGGGCTCACTCCGATTGTCGGATTTGACGGGGAAGGTGGTCTATCTGGATTTTTGGGCGTCCTGGTGTGCGCCCTGTGCTCTGTCGTTGCCGGAACTTGAAACACTCTACGCCCGATTCAAATCGCGCGGCTTCGAAGTGGTTGCCATTAATCTTGATACCACGGAAAGCGCCGCCCGGCGTTTTTTGCAAGATAAGGCCATCACCTATCCCATCCTGTTTGATCAGCGGCAAACCACACCAGAGCGGTATGGTGTGGCGGGGATGCCCACTGCGTTTCTGCTTGATCACAGCGGCAAACTCAGGTTCACACATACCGGATTTAAACCCAGTGATACTGAAAAATTATCCAAACTGATTCAGCAGCTACTGCAGGAGAAGGAGCGTCTATGAAAGTGCGTTTTGCCAATGTGCTGGTTGGCACGGTGCTCATTATGAGCGTGTTGAGCGGTTGTGAAACAGCGGTGGTTAAACCATGGCAGCGGGGAGATCTGGCGCGCCCGCAAATGGCCTGGCAGCCGGATCCCATGATGTCTGCGCTTCGTGAACATGTTTACACGGCAAAAGAGGGGGCTTCCGGCGGAGTTGGTACCGGTGGAGGCGGTTGTGGTTGTTACTAGATCCGAGGTCAAATGAAGCATAATAATAAAACATCAGGCACCCTGGCGGCCCTCACCGGTGCTGCCCTTGCATTACCTGCTATTGCACAATTGGCCCAGGCTGCGGAGTTGCCCACCAAAAGCGAACTTGGCTATCGCTATACGGATTATCACGAGGACGATGTTGACAGTAACCAGGTGCTGTTGGGCAGCAACCAGCGTTACGAGATCGGTACGCACCAGTTGCGCCTGGTGGCGCCCGTGGGCGAGCGGTTTTCTTTAACGGTGGATGCCCTGTACGAGTCCATGACCGGAGCCTCGGCCAGGGCTGTAGTGGACAACGGCCAGGGTGAATCGGTTCTGGTTATGACCGGAGCGAGCATTAAGGATACCCGCACTGATATGTCCGCTGAACTGCGGCACTATGGCAACGGTGGCAGTGAAGCATTGGTGCTGGGCTTTTCCAGGGAGGACGATTATGAATCGATTAACGGCAGCATTGATGCGGAGCGTACCAGCGTGGATGGGGTTACCACCTGGTCCGGTGGCGTCGGCTTTTCCCATGATGAATTGGAGCCGGTGCCGGAAGCCGGCATTAACCGTACTGTGGCGGAGAAGCGCAGTTTTCTGAACGCTTATGTGGCTCGTGCCAGGGTGCACAGTCCCGTGTGGCAGACCCAGCTTGGCCTGTATTTGGGTTGGTATGATGGCTATTTGTCGGATCCTTATCGGAGCCGGGATATTCGCCCGGATTCCCGCCAGCAATGGGCATTCAGCGGGCGTTCCCGCTATTTTCTCAAAGCAGTGAATGCGGCGTTTCATGTGGATTATCGCTATTACCAGGATGATTGGGATATCGCATCCCACACGCTGGAGCTGGCCTGGTATCAGTCGTTTACTGATGCCTTCACAGTGTCGCCCCGGGTGCGCTACTACTCTCAGAGTCAGGCGGAGTTTTACGTGCCCACCGACCGTGGCACCCGCAGTGGGGATCAGTCATCAGACTTCCGCCTGTCGCCCTACGGCGCCATCGCCTATGGCTTGGGGATTGGTTATTATCAGCCTGCGTTCGGCGTGAATCTGTATTTTGAACACTACAACAGTGATGGGGATTACGCCCTCAAATCCGTGGCAGAGCCCAGCCCGTTTCTGGTGGATTACAGGTTGTTGACTTTGGGGGTGGATTATCGGTTCTGATATGGAGCTGATGCAGCACGGGTTTCGTGCCATGGGTTCCCCCTGTAGAGTGCATCTTTATCTGGATGAGGCCGCCGTTGGCAGGAATGTGATGAACGCCGTGGTGGCTGAAGTTCTGCGGCTGGAAAAAAAATACTCCCGTTATCGGCAGGATAGCCTGGCGGCCCAGATCATGGCCGCAGCGCAAACCGGTGCCGCCATCGAGCTGGATGCAGAGGCTGCCGGGCTGTTGGATTATGCCGATACCCTGTTTCGGGAAACCGATGGCCTGTTTGATATTACCTCCGGCGTATTGCGCCGGGTGTGGGATTTTAGCCGGGGCAACCTGCCCAGCCAGGCCGACATCGACGCCATACTGCCCGGCATTGGTTGGCACAAGGTGCATTGGTGTAACCCGGTGCTGTCCTTCCCGGTTGCGGGGATGGAAGTGGATTTCGGCGGCTATGTGAAAGAATATGCGGCGGACAGTGCGGCAGCGGTGGCCCTTAGTCTGGGTGTCAAACACGGCCTGATCGAACTCGGGGGCGACATTCGTGTAATCGGACCACACCCGGATGGCAGCCCCTGGAAAGTGGGGGTGCGTGATCCGAATAAGCCGGAGGCCGCTTTGGCGCGGTTGGATCTGGGCAGGGGGGCGGTGGCCAGCAGCGGCGACTATGAACGGGCTATTGTATATAACGGGAAGCGTTACGGGCACATTCTAAACCCGCACACCGGTTGGCCGGTCAGTGGCCTGACTGCGGTTACGGTGGTGGCGGAACACTGTCTGTTAGCCGGCACCGCCTGCACCGTTGCCATGCTCAAGGGCGAGCATGGCGCGCACTGGTTGCAGCAGTTGGGAATGGATTGGATTGCCTTGAATGACCAGGGGCAGATCCTGGGGAATCTTCACTCAGCCCAGGCATCCGAAGCATAGTTACCCGGTACCAGCAACGTGTCTCTGGCTTCGTCCATTGTGTCCGGATAATTCAATGTGTAATGCAGGCCACGGCTTTCCCTGCGGGTTAGGGCGCAACGTATGATCAGTTCAGCGATCTGCACCAGGTTGCGCAATTCAATCAGGTCATTGCTCACCTTAAAGTTACTGTAGTACTCCAGAATTTCCTGTTTCAGCAGGTTGACCCGATGGGTGGCCCGTTGCAGGCGTTTGTCGGTGCGGACGATACCGACGTAGTCCCACATGAAGCGGCGCAGCTCCTCCCAGTTGTGGGAAATAACCACCGCCTCATCGGAGTCGGTAACCTGACTTTCATCCCAATCCGCAATGGCGGGAATCTCCGGTGCACAGGCCAGCAGCTCACCAATATCCTTGCTGGCAGAAATGGCAAACACCATACACTCCAGCAGTGAGTTGCTGGCCATGCGGTTGGCGCCGTGCAATCCGGTGAAGGCGGTTTCACCGATGGCGTACAGCCCGCCCAGGTCGGTGCGCCCGCGCAGGTCCGTCAGCACGCCACCGCAGGTATAGTGGGCTGCCGGTACCACCGGGATGGGCTCCTGTGAAATATCGATGCCCAGGCTGATGCAGCGGTCATAAACGGTGGGAAAATGGCTGCGGATGAACGCCTCGGGTTTGTGGCTGATATCCAGATACAGGCAGTCCACCCCCAGGCGCTTCATCTCGTGGTCAATGGCCCGGGCAACAATGTCCCGGGGTGCCAGCTCACCCATCTCATGGAAACGATCCATAAAGCGCTCGCCGTTGGGTAATTTCAGCAGACCGCCTTCACCTCGAATGGCTTCAGTGATGAGGAACGAGCGCGCCTCCGGATGGTAAAGACAGGTAGGGTGAAATTGGTTGAACTCCATGTTGCCCACCCGGCAGCCCGCTCGCCAGGCCATGGCGATGCCGTCGCCGGTGGCCACATCCGGGTTCGATGTGTAGAGATATGCCTTGCTGGCGCCACCGGTGGCCAACAGCACAAATTTCGCTTCGTGTACTTCCACTTCCAGGGTGTCGTTATTCAACACGTAGGCACCGAATACCCGTTTGCCGCTCAGCCCCAATTTCTGGCTGGTAATCAGGTCGATGGCCACGCGGGATTCGAACAGGCTCACGTTTTGCTGATGCTGGACTTTCTCGATCAGGGTGCTGGAAATGGCAAAGCCGGTGGCATCGGCCGCATGGATGACCCGCCGGTGGCTGTGACCGCCTTCCCGGGTTAAATGGTATTCGCGCCGACCGTCATCGTGCACCTCACGGGTAAAGCCTACCCCCTGCCGGATTAGCCAGCGGATGGCATCCGGGCCATTTTCCACGGTGAAGCGCACCGCTTCTTCGCGGCACAGGCCGCCACCGGCGATCAGGGTATCGTTGATGTGGGCCTCCACGGAGTCTCCCTCATCCAGCACAGCCGCCACGCCACCCTGGGCGTAGTAGGTGTTGGCGGCCGTGAGGGGGCCTTTGCTCAGTACCCCCACTTTACTGAATGGCGCCAGGTGGAGAGCCGCGGTGAGACCGGCTGCACCACTGCCGATGATCAGAATGTCATGCTTGAATCGAGTCATAGAGATGTTTCCGGCAGGCCCGCTGCCAAATTGGATTATATAAGGCTGCCAGTTGGACAGCGAAAGGAGCTATTATAACGCCAGAATGCCGTCGACATGCTAGTTTGATGGCCACCCCTGCGTGGCAGCAGGTGCTTTTGAAATTCTGAAAGCGGAATATGATCTGGATACGGCAGGCAGCGGAACTTTGCCGGCTGTATAGGGTCTGTGTAGATATGCTTCCATCCTATGTAGTGGGAAGCCTGAATGGGGAGTTTTGATAGATGGCTGAGCGTCATCCCGATCAGCTGTTGGTAGAGCGTGTACAACAAGGCGATAAAAGAGCCTTTGACTTATTGGTAAAGAAATATCAACACAAGGTGCTGGCGGTAATCGGGCGCTTTGTGCGGGATCCGGACGAGGCCATGGATGTGGCGCAGGATGCGTTTGTGAAGGCGTATCGGGCTCTGGATCGATTTCGCGGAGATAGCGCGTTTTATACGTGGATCTACCGAATTGCCGTCAATACGGCCAAGAACCATTTGGTGTCCAAGGGGCGCAGGCCGCCGGACACTGACGTGGAAGTCAGTGACGCAGAATACTACAGTGGTGGCGATGCCCTGCGCGAATCCGCGGATCCCGAGAAAGAAATGATGCGGGATCAGTTGGAGGCGGTGGTGTATGAAGCATTGCGGGAATTACCAGATGATTTACGGACTGCGGTGACATTACGTGAATTTGATGGTCTTAGTTATGAAGAGATTGCTGAAGTCATGGATTGCCCCGTGGGGACAGTCCGATCCCGGATTTTTCGGGGGCGGGAAGCGATCGATAAACGCATTCAGGCAATGCAGGCCTAGGGTTGGGTTGCCGTTGAGTGGACAGCAGGTAAGAGCAGCAGGTTAAGGGTATGAATATGGGTAATAAAGACCTGGACAGAAATGCCGAGGAACTGTCGGCATTGATGGATGGCGAAGTCAGTGAGCTGGAACTGCGGCGGGTGCTCAACAGCATCGAGCAGGATCAGGCGCTGTGCCGAAAGTGGAGCCGATATCAATTGGCCAGTGCTGTGCTGCGTCGCCAGACTGCAGGGCAGGCCCGGACCTGGATGGATATCGATCTCTCTGCCCGTGTACAGCAGGCCATTGAGCAGGAACCGTCGCTGTTGCCTGCCCCCGGCCGGGGTAAAAAACCGGTGACGGCAATGCTGGCCAAGCCGTTTGCCAATGTGGCGGTGGCGGCCTCCGTATCGGCGGCGGTGATCCTGGGCTGGCAGAACTTTACCGGTGGACCGTCCCAGGGTGCGCCGGCGGTTGCTTCCAGCGCGGCGTCCATGGCGCCGGTGGCGGTGTCCGGCAACAGTCCGTTGATGGCGGTATCTCAAACCAGTGCATCCGGTAATCCGAATCTGGTTATGCAGCCGGAAATGATTCGCTTCAACCCGGAGTTGGATGATCGGCTCAATTACTATCTTCTCTCCCATTCCAGTAATGCCGCAGTGAATACCGCCAGTGGCGTAACACCCTACGCGCGGGTGGTAACGGTCAAGCCAGCGCAGAAAGATATGCCCAGGACTGATGCGGGGCAGTAGGCGAATGCGCAAGCGTTACAGTTGGCTGGCCTTGCTGGCTTTGGGGGCTTGCCTGAATCCTTCCCTGCAAGCGGCCGAGGAATCTGCAGAGCAGTGGCTCAAAGGGCGGTTGGCCAGCGCCAGTCAGTCCAGCTTCAGTGGACACTCCGTGCTGCTAACCGGTGGTCGAATGGTGTCATTGAAGGTGTACCATGCGCCCATTGATGGTGAGGTTTGGGAGAGGGTGGTGCACATGAGTGGAGAGCCCGCGGAGATTATCCGTCAGGGTGCCGCAGTATATTGCCTGCATCCGCGACAAGCCACCGGGGTGGCAGTGAAAGCCCCTGTCAGTCGCTGGACCGCGCTGGATCAGAGCATGCAGTCCGTGACCCGCTATTACCGCTTTGAGCGCGCCGGCGTCGAACGGGTGGCCGGGCGCGAATCGGTCAGGCTGAACCTTTCACCCCTGGACTCCCACCGCTATGGATACAGTCTTTGGCTGGATACCCAATCCGGGGTGATCCTGCGCTCTCAGACGCTGCCCAGCACTGGAGAGGCCTTGGAAGTGTTTGAATACGTTAATATTAACCTCGATCAACCGCTTACTGCTTCCGATTTTGAGCCGGGGCAGGGGCTGACCCGTGCTCAATCCTCTACCCGGTCGGACGGCGATAGCCAGGCGCTGCCCGCTGATCACTGGGTGCCGGGCTGGCTGCCGGAAGGATTCGTTGAATCGCAGCGGGTAGCCCGTTTCCCGGGCCAGGGGCAGGTTTCAACCCGCGCTTACACCGATGGCCTCGCCTCGTTTACTGTGTTCCATGAACCGCGTTCAGAGCCCATCAGTGAAAACGTCAGTGCGCATGGGGCAACGGTGGCGGTGCATCGGAATATTCCGGGCGCCATGGTGACCGTGGTGGGTGAAATCCCCATGGCCACTGCCCAGCGCATTGCCGCCAGTGTAAAACCCTTGGCGCCAGCGCCCTGATTGGATACAGTGACAGGGAATCAGGTGTCGGTAGCGTAATCATGATTGAAGAAACCGGTCGAGTGGTGGCAAAAGACCCGGGGTTGGCCTGGGTGGAAACCTTGCGTCAATCCGCCTGTGACAGCTGTTCCGCCAAATCCGGATGTGGCCACAGCGCATTAGCCAAGTTGGGGCAGAACGCCATACATATGCAGGCAGTGTGTGAAATCGATGTCACCATCGGCGATCAGGTGGTGGTGGGCGTACCGGAAGAAATCATGGTCAAGAGTTCAATACTGGCCTATTTGATGCCCCTGTTAACAATGATGGTTGGGGTTCTGTTGGCGGATTCTTTCTGGGGGCAGGATTTACTCACTGCCCTGGCCGGAATCATTGGCCTGGCACTGGGGTTTGTGATCCTGCGCTGGCACTTCCACCGCAACCGGCATGATGAGCGATACCAGCCCGTGGTATTGCGCAGAATTTGCGGCGGCCCCCAGCAGGGGCTTTGAATGTTATAAAATTCAATGGCTTAACTGCTTTGTATTTCATCTAATGCAAGGTCCATTGAAAATCGGTAGAATTGCCGCAGTTTTTCCCTATCACCCCTTAATCGAAGTATGCCGCGCCTGTGACAGACATCAGCCACATTCGAAACTTTTCCATCATCGCCCATATTGACCACGGTAAATCCACCCTTGCAGACCGTTTTATCCAGGAGTGCGGTGGCCTGACCGAACGCGAAATGGCTGCGCAAGTGCTTGATTCCATGGATATTGAGCGCGAACGGGGAATCACCATCAAGGCCCAGAGCGTGACTCTGTATTACCAGTCGGAGAACGGTGAAAAGTATCAATTGAACTTCATAGATACCCCAGGCCATGTGGATTTTTCCTATGAAGTGTCGCGCTCCCTGTCTGCCTGTGAAGGTGCCCTGTTGGTGGTGGATGCCGGGCAGGGTGTGGAGGCCCAGTCGGTGGCAAACTGCTATACCGCTATAGATCAGGGGCTGGAAGTCATGCCGGTGTTGAACAAAATTGACTTGCCCCAGGCGGAGCCGGAGCGGGTCTGCCAGGAAATTGAAGACATCATTGGTATCGAAGCCACCGACGCATCCCAGGTCAGTGCCAAAACCGGTGTCGGTGTATTGGCTCTGTTGGAGCGGCTGGTGCACACTATTCCACCTCCGCAGGGTGACCGGGAAGGTAAACTGCAGTGCCTGATTATCGACTCCTGGTTTGATAATTATCTGGGGGTGGTGTCGCTGATTCGGGTTATGGACGGTCGTATTCGCAAGGGCGAAAAGATCCGTGTGAAATCCACCGGCCGCGACCATGTGGTGGACGCCGTGGGTGTGTTCACGCCCAAACGGCTGGAAACCGATGTACTGGAAGCCGGTGAAGTGGGGTTTCTGGTAGCGGGGATCAAGGACATTCACGGGGCTCCGGTGGGGGATACATTGACCCACACCAAAACGCCGGATGTACCCAGTCTGGCGGGTTTCAAGCGGGTTAAACCCCAGGTTTATGCCGGCCTGTTCCCGGTCAGCTCCGATGATTACGAGCATTTCCGTGACGCGCTGGGCAAGCTCAGTCTGAATGACGCGTCACTGCATTATGAACCTGAAACCTCCGATGCGCTGGGCTTTGGATTCCGTTGCGGCTTTCTGGGCATGCTCCATATGGAGATCATCCAGGAGCGCCTGGAACGGGAATACGATCTGGACCTGATCACCACTGCGCCGACGGTGGTTTACGAGTTATTGCTGAAAAGCGGTGAAACCGTTCAGGTAGACAACCCCTCGGCCCTGCCAGATCCATCCAAGGTGGAAGAATTCCGTGAACCCATTGCTGATGTGAATATACTGGTGCCGCAGGAATACCTGGGCAACGTGATCACCCTTTGTGTGGAAAAGCGTGGGGTACAGAAAAACATGCAGTTCATGGGTAACCAGGTGGCACTGCATTACGAAATTCCACTCAGTGAGGTGGTGCTGGATTTCTTTGACAAGCTCAAATCAACCAGCCGCGGTTATGCATCACTGGATTACACATTCATGCGCTTCGATGCCAGCAGCCTGGTGCGCGTGGACGTGATGATTAATGGTGAAAAAGTGGATGCACTCGCCATTATCTGCCATCGGGATCAAGCGGATTATCGTGGCCGTGCCCTCACTGAGCGTATGAAAGAACTGATCCCCCGGCAAATGTTCGACGTGGCCATTCAGGCTGCTATCGGCAGCAAGATTATTGCCCGCCAGACCGTTAAAGCTCTGCGGAAAAACGTACTGGCGAAATGCTATGGCGGTGATGTCAGCCGTAAGCGCAAATTACTGGAAAAACAAAAAGAAGGTAAGAAGCGCATGAAGCAGGTGGGCCGGGTTGAAATTCCCCAGGATGCATTCCTGGCTGTGTTGAAGGTGGATAAGTAAAGAATGGATTTTGATTTTGCGATTGTACTGGTAGCGCTGGTAGCCTTTACTGGCTTTTTTTATCTGCTGGATCTGTTATTCCTGAAGCGCAAGCGCAGTGCTGAGACACCGGCACCCCAGTGGGTGGAGTTTCCGGCTTCGTTTTTCCCGGTGTTGGTGGTGGTACTGGTGTTACGCTCCTTTCTGGTGGAACCCTTTAAAATACCCACCGGGTCCATGATACCGACGCTGTTGGTGGGCGATTATATATTGGTGAATAAATTTGCCTATGGCTTGCGGGTGCCGATTGTGGGCTCGGTCATTGTTCCCATCGGCAAGCCGGAAACCGGTGATATCATGGTATTCAAATACCCTGAAAATCCCAGTATCAACTACATCAAGCGGGTGGTTGGTGTGCCGGGAGATGAGATCAAATATGAGAACAAAGTCGTGTATTTGAATGGGGAACCGGTAGAACAGGTGCTGGAAGCGCAACTTCCACCGGCTCAACCGCAAATTAAA
This sequence comes from Ketobacter sp. GenoA1, assembly GCF_003671475.1. Classification (NCBI taxonomy): domain Bacteria; kingdom Pseudomonadati; phylum Pseudomonadota; class Gammaproteobacteria; order Pseudomonadales; family Ketobacteraceae; genus Ketobacter; species Ketobacter sp. GenoA1. The sequence continues at coordinate 183,767 of NZ_RCHM01000042.1, forward strand.
ATCTATAATGAGACACTGGGTGGCATCGAACACGATATTATGATCACTCTGGAGCGTCCGTCTGAACGCCCCCAAACCTGGACCGTTCCCGAAGATCACTACTTTGTCCTGGGTGATAATAGGGATAACAGCCGGGACAGTCGTTTCTGGGGGTTCGTGCCGGATAAATACGTTGTGGGCAGGGCCTTTGCCATCTGGATGAGTATGCCCGGGTGGGTGCCAAGCTTTGATCGCAACCGGTTTGTGGAATAGAGCGGCGGGAGCCTATTCGAGGTGAAAAATATGCACATCAACAAGAACAAGCAGAACGGTTCATCCACTTATGCCACTATGTTTATATTGCTGGTATTGATTTTTGCAGCGGTAACCCTGATGAAGCTTTGGGCGCCTTACTTCGATGATATGGCAGTTAAAACGGCATTAAAGAACTTATCCGAAGAAGAAACCACAAGGTCGATGGCGCCAAATGAGATTCGCAATACGCTGAACAAGCGCTTATCTGTGAATGGTGTAAAGCTGGAAAAAGAAGAGGTGGTCATCAAGAAAGAAGATGGTGAGATTCTAATCAACGTGATTTATGAGCGTAGAATTCCGATGTATGGCAACGTCGACGCCATGCTCAAATTTCAGCATGACGTGGCAGTAAAAGCCAAAGGTTAAATGGAAAACGGATTAGCCAGGTTAGCCCGCACCATCGACTACCAATTCCAGCAGTTTGAATTGCTGGAATTGGCCTTGACCCACCGCAGTCACGATGGCTCCCGGAATAACGAACGTCTGGAGTTCCTGGGGGATTCCATTCTCAATTTTGTTATCGGTGAAGCCCTGTTTGAAAAATTCCCCCAAGCCCGGGAAGGGCAGTTGAGCCGCCTGCGTGCCAGTCTGGTGAAGGGCACCACCCTGACCAAAGTCGCCAAGCAATTCGATCTGGGTCCGGCCCTGAAACTGGGTCCCGGTGAGCTTAAATCCGGCGGTCACCGGCGGGATTCCATTCTGGCGGATGCGGTGGAAGCCATCATAGGCGCAGTGTATCTGGACGGTGGTATGGAGCAGTCTAAACAGTTGATCCTGAACTGGTTCCAGCAACGATTGGCGAATATTACGCTGGAAGACACCAATAAAGACAACAAGACGCGTTTGCAGGAGCTGCTGCAGGCACGCAAGCTGGATCTGCCGGAGTACGAAATAGTGGATGTGTCCGGCAAGTCTCACGCCCAGCATTTTGTGGTGAGCTGCAAAATTGATGGCCTGTCATTGTCCGCCAGTGCGGAAGGCCAGAGCCGGCGTCAGGCTGAACAGATTGCCGCTGGAAAAATACTTGCTGAACTGGAAGGTAATGATCATGGTGGATAACACCCGTTGTGGCTACGTTGCCATTGTTGGCCGACCCAACGTCGGTAAGTCCACGCTGATGAATCATCTGCTGGGACAGAAAATCAGTATTACCTCCCGTAAACCACAGACCACCCGGCATCGGGTGCTGGGTATCAAGACTGAGGGCAGTGTACAGGCAATCTATGTGGATACCCCGGGAATTCATCAGCAGGAGAGCCGTGCGATCAATCGCATGATGAATCGGGCGGCTACCGGTTCGGTCAAGGATGTGGATGTCATCGTCATGGTAGTGGACGCACTGAAGTGGAATGAAGGTGACGAGCATGTATTGCACAAGCTGCAATCCAATCGGGCGCCGGTGATTCTGGCCATCAACAAACTGGATTCTGTTGAGGATAAGAACGCTCTGCTGCCTCATATTGAGGAGCTGTCTAAGAAGCGGGATTTCGCCGCCATTGTGCCCATTTCCGCGTTGCGTAACCGCCAGCTTGACCAACTTGAAGAAGAAATCTTTCAGCGTCTTCCAGCCAGCGAGTTTTTTTACCCTGAGGATCAGATCACCGATCGCTCCATGCGCTTTATGGCGGCGGAGGCCGTGCGCGAGAAACTGATGCGTCAGCTGGGCAAAGAATTGCCGTATTCCTGCACGGTGGAAATAGAAGAGTTTGAGTTCGAAAACAATGTCTGGCACATCAGCGCTTTGATTCTGGTGGAAAAGGCAAGCCAAAAGCGTATCGTGATTGGTGATAAAGGTGATCGCCTGCGTAAAGTGGGCACAGAAGCGCGCCAGGACATTGAAAAACTGTTGGACGCCAAGGTCATGCTCAAACTCTGGGTGAAAGTGAAAAGCGGTTGGTCTGACGACGAGCGTGCGCTCCGTAGCCTGGGCTACGACGATGGCCAATACTGATCTTGGCTATCTGTTGCATAGCCGTCCCTATCGAGACAGCAGTGTCATCTGCGACTTTCTGTTAGAGCATCATGGCCGCGCCTCATTGCTTTATCGGGGGGTGCGTAAGGCGGGCAAGCAGGGGGCGAAAGGCCGCTTGCTCCAGCCTTTTTCCCCGCTGGCGGTGACCTTTGATGGCCGTAATGAGTTAAAAACCGGACGTCTTCTGGAGCCAGCCGGGGCACCGGTATTTTTAGTTGGCAGGCAGCTGTACAGTGGCTTGTATGTGAATGAACTGCTGGTGCGTTTGCTGCATAAAGAAGAGCCTGCTTCCGATCTGTTTCGCTATTATCAAAACGTCATCACCGAGCTGAGAAACGGCCAGCTGGAAGCCACCTTGCGTCGCTTTGAGCGCATACTGCTGGCGGAGCTGGGTTACGAACTCAGCTTACAGTGGGATGTGCATGGGCAACCATTGCAAGTGGATCAACTGTACCTGTATGAACCGGATCAAGGGTTTCTACCGGTTGCGACCCAATCGATCGACCCTGGGCTGCGACAGCGTTGTTTTACCGGACAACACTTGCTTGCCATAAACCGTCACGCTTATGATGATCAGGCGGTCGCACTGGCGGCAAAAAAGCTCAGCCGCCAGGCACTGGCGCCGCACCTGGGCGACAAACCGTTGCGCAGCAGGGAACTGTTCAAGCAATCAGCACAGTAATTTCAAAGGTTAAACACAGTGAATCAACATAATCGTATTCTCTTGGGTGTTAATGTGGATCATGTGGCCACCTTGCGACAGGCGCGGGGCACCCGCTACCCTGATCCGGTGCAGGCGGCGATGGTGGCTGAAGAGGCGGGTGCCGATGGCATCACCGTGCATCTGCGTGAGGACCGGCGCCATATTCAGGAACGGGATGTGCGGATCATGAAGCAAACACTGCAAACCCGTATGAACCTTGAAATGGCAGTGACCGAAGAGATGATTGAATTTGCCCTGTCCGTGCAACCAGAGCATGTGTGCCTGGTGCCGGAGAAGCGCCAGGAACTGACCACTGAAGGAGGGCTCGATGTGGCCGGTCAGTTTGAGCGGGTCAGCGATGCGGTCACGCGCCTGGCTGCAGCGGGTATCGAGGTGTCTCTGTTCATTGATGCCGAGCCCAGTCAGATTGAAGCCTCCCATCGTGCCGGGGCACCGGTTATCGAGATTCACACTGGCGCATTTGCCGATGCCGACAATCAAACGGCGCAGTTGGCGGAATTGGCGCGCATCAAGGATGGCGTGGCATTGGGTAACCGGTTGGGGTTGACTGTGAATGCGGGGCATGGTCTGCATTATCACAATGTGGAAATTATCGCTGCGATTGGCGGCATCAATGAGCTTAATATTGGGCATGGGATCATGGCCCGTGCAATATTGAGTGGATTGGGTGAAGCCGTTCGTGAAATGAAACGTTTGATGCTCCAGGCCGCGCCATGATCGTCGGTATTGGCACGGATATCGTCACGGTTTCCAGAATGGCGGAAAACCTGGAACGCATGGGTGATCGCTTTGCCCGGCGCTTGCTGACGGAAACGGAATACAAGGAGTATGAGAAAAAGCACAATGGGGCAGCGTATCTGGCCAAGCGTTTTGCCGCCAAGGAAGCGGCGGTAAAAGCAATGGGGACGGGGTTTGCCGAAGGCATTACCTGGAAGCACGTTGCTGTTTGCAATGATGACAAGGGGGCGCCTTTTCTGGAGCTCAGTGGGCCGGCCAGTGACAAAGCCAAGGTACTGGGTGTGGTCAGGGCCCACCTTTCCATCTCCGATGAAAAAGAACACGCCGTGGCCTTTGTCATTCTGGAGTCCTAGGCCCCTGGTGGTCAGTGTGCCGCCATATCCCGGTTTTGTTCACACCAGCCTATGACCCGTTCAATTTCGTTGAGCAGGGCATTGGTCAACACTTTGACCGCTTCGAATTTTTCCAGTTTCAGGTTTTCTTCCAGCACCTGCGAGGCTTCCTGCAAAAAGGGGACGCCAGTATATCGGGTGGCTCCATGCAGCTTGTGCACCACCTCCTGCAGCGTCTCGTAATCTTCATCTTCCAGTAGTACGCGAATGGTGTCTTTGTCTTTCTGCAGGGCGTTGAACAGCATCTCCAGCATTTCTTCGGCCAGGTCTTCCTTATTGTTTGCCAGCTTCAGGCCAAGTTTCATATCCACCGCCGATTCGCCTCCATTTTCATCAGCAGTCCGTGATTCAGAGTCATCTTCTGCATGCAGATTAACCCCAGTCCATTTATGAATAATGTGAATCAGTTGGGCTTCATTGATAGGCTTGGTGACGTAATCATCCATGCCCGAATTGAGCAGCGTATGTTTTTCACTGGCCAGGGCATGGGCTGTCACGGCGATAATAGGGGTGTGTGCTTCCTTTCCTTCCATGGAGCGTATCCGCTGTGCAGTTTCCACTCCATCCATAACCGGCATCTGAATGTCCATCAGAACCAGATCAAAATCCCGTTGTTCAATTTGCTGTAAAGCTTTCATGCCGCTGTCGCAGGCCGTCACCGTGACCTGTAAATCTTCCAGCAGGGCACACAGCAACTTCAGGTTGGCGGGGTTGTCATCCACGGCAATGATGTTGAGGTCTTCGGCGGTGAGGTTGTCCACGGTCAGTGGGTCGTAGCTTGGATCCGGACTTTCTGTATCAAATGCGTCGGATTCCAGCAGGTTCCCCAGCACTTCGTAGGTTTTTTGCTGGCACAGTGGCTTGGTGATCAAGGGCAGCTGATCGCCGTCAAGCAATTCAGCCAGGGTGGTTTGGTCGGCCGGGTTGCCATGGAGGATCAGGGGGATTCGATGATGGTTCAATTTACACAGTTGGGTGATTTCAGTGTATTTCGGTTTTTGCGCATTGACACCTAAAATCACTGCCTGTGGCTGGGCGCTGTCGGTGGAGCGTAACAAGTTGGTCAGCGCACCCATGTCGGCGTACTCCACCACTTCGATCTTGCGCTTTTGCAGGGTGTTGCGTAGATTGGCGCGTACGGTGGCATTCACATCATAGATGGCAATCTTGCAGCTCTGATTGATGATCAGGGGCACATAGGAAGCATCTTTATTATGGACCTTGGCGCGGAATGTAAACCAAAACGTTGAGCCTTGGCCCGGTTCACTGTCCAGGCCGATCTCGCCACGCATCTGCTCCACCAGGTGTTTGGAGATCACCAGCCCCAGGCCGGTGCCGCCAAAGCGTCTGGCGGTGGTGGTATCGGCCTGGCGAAAGGCGCTGAACAAAGCGCGTTGCTGCTCTTTGGTGAGGCCGATTCCGGTATCTGAAACCGTCACCTTTATGGTGGCCAAATCGTCTTTCTGGTCATCCAGCATGACCCGGATCACCACCTCGCCGTGTTCGGTAAACTTAATGGCATTGTTCACCAGGTTGGTCAGAATCTGTTTTAGGCGCAGCGGGTCACCAATGACGCCGGTGGGCACATCAGAATAGAACAGGCTGACCTGTTCCAGATGTTTCTCGTAGGCCATGGGGGCCAGCATGGTCAGCACATCTTCCACCACTTCCTGGAAATTCAGTGGAATCTGATCCAGCACCAGCTTGCCGGCCTCGATCTTGGAGAAGTCCAGAATGTCGTTAATGATGGAGAGCAGGCTCTCGGAGGATTTTTGGATGGTGTCCAGATAATCCCGTTGAGTCAGGGAAATGTCGCTTTTCAGCAGCAGGTTGGTAAAGCCGATAATGCCGTTCAGGGGGGTGCGGATTTCGTGGGACATATTGGCCAGAAACTCTGACTTGATGCGGCTGGCCTCCAGCGCTTCCTTGCGCGCCAGGTCCAGCTCGATGTTTTGGATTTCGATGGTTTCCAGGGTTTCCCGCAGGTCTTCTGTGGCCTGGTCCACGTTCTGCTGCAGTTCCTGCTGACCTTCCAGAATGGAAGAGCCCAATTGATTCAGCGCCGATTGCAGGGTGCGCAGTTCCCCGTACGCATCTTCCTTGAGGCGCACAGCCAGATCCCCCTGGCTCATTTCCGTAAGGGCGCTGTTGATGCCATCCACCACTCTGCCTATGCCGTTTGCAAAACGAATGGCCACCGCGCCACTGATGGCCAAGGCGATGACCAGCAGTAAGGTGGTGTACAGCAGGCTCCGGTATTTGGCGATGACCAGGTTGGAACGGTCGATCTCCACCTCCAGCCAGCCGGCATTGGCTTCTTCGCCGGCCAGGGGGTGATAGGAAGAGGCTGGGTAAATGGGATGTATAACCCGCAGGGTGGTATCGGTCAGCCGGCTGCTGGCGTGTTTCCGTGTGGGGTCAGGCAGCAGGGGAACGCCTTCCGGTAAGGGCCGCATTTTGGGGCCGGCGCGGGTGATCAGGGTGCCATCCACTTCATGAATGGCGACCGAACGAACGTTATCTTCCTCCAGGATGCGCTGGGCATAGAACGGCAGGGTGTGGCCCTGGCGCTGGGTCATGCTCTCGAAAATACCATGGGCAAAAGCCGCCGCGATCATTTCACCCTGGTCGTGCAGGGACTGATCAAGTTCCTGAAAGCGCTGGGCAGTAAACAGGCTGGCCAGTACCAATCCGATCACCAGCACCGGTAACAGGCTGATGGTCAGGGCTCGGGACTTTAACCCCAATCCTTTCAATAAGTTAAATCGTTCTTTTAATTTCACGCTTGCGACCGATGGCTTTTTAATCAGTATATGCCATCTTCTCCCTATCGATACCGTTAAAACGTCCACCGGGGTCAGTATTGGCGCGGCCTGCAACAAATAATCAGTAATGTTAGGCGCCCGGCCCCCGTGCAGGGTACAATAGGCCCCCGCTGAAACAAACAGTTAATCGGAACAATGCATTATCCCACGATTGAAGACTTTGTAGGAAATACGCCGCTGATTAGATTGCAGCGCCTTCCCGGGGACACCAGCAATACGATTCTCGTGAAGCTGGAGGGGAACAATCCGGCAGGATCGGTTAAGGATCGCCCGGCAATCAGCATGATTCAGCATGCGGAGCAGCGTGGTTTGATCAAACCCGGTGATACCCTGATTGAGGCCACCAGCGGTAACACCGGCATCGCCCTGGCCATGGCTGCTGCCATCAAGGGGTACAAAATGGTGTTGATCATGCCCGACAACATGAGCGCTGAACGGCGTGCTGCCATGTCCGCCTATGGCGCTGAACTGATTCTGGTGAGCAAGGATCAGGGGATGGAAGGTGCCCGGGATCTGGCTGATCAAATGCAGCGGGACGGCAGTGGACTGGTTCTGGACCAGTTTTCCAATCAGGATAACCCACTGGCCCATTATGAAGGAACCGGCCCGGAAATCTGGCGCGATACGCGGGGCACGGTTACCCACTTTGTCAGTGCCATGGGTACCACCGGTACCATCATGGGCACATCCCGTTTCCTCAAGGAACAGAACCCCGATATTGAAATCGTCGGTTTGCAACCGCGGGAAGGCTCGTCCATTCCCGGTATCCGGCGTTGGCCGGAAGAGTATCTGCCCAAGATATTTGATGCGTCCCGGGTTGACCGGGTCATTGATATTGCCCAACAGGATGCCGAAGTGACCATGCGCCGGTTGTCCAGTGAAGAAGGAATTTTCTGTGGTGTGTCCTCAGGCGGCGCGGTAGCAGGTGCCCTGCAGTTATCCAATCAGGTAGAGAACGCCGTGATCGTCGCCATTGTGTGCGATCGTGGTGACCGCTACCTGTCCACAGGCGTGTTTGACCCGGCCTGATCATGAATGTACTCGTCTTCGATATTGAAACCGTCCCTGACGTCGCGGGTGGCCGTCGTTTGTTCGGCCTGGAAGGCCTGGACGATGCGGCTGCCGCCGAAGCCATGTTTGCGTTGCGGCGGCAGGAAACCGGCAATGATTTCCTGCGTCATCACCTGCAGCGCATTGTGGCTATTTCTGCTGTGTTTCGTTCCCGCGACCAGATTGCAGTATGGAGTCTGGGGGATGAACAGTCCGGTGAAAAAACCATTCTGGAGAAATTCTTTCAAATTATCGAACGATACTCACCCACGCTGGTGAGCTGGAATGGCTCCGGCTTTGATTTGCCGGTTTTGCATTATCGCGCGTTGCTGCATGGCGTGGCCAGCCCCCGTTACTGGGATCAGGGGCAGGACGACAAGAATTTCAAATGGAACAACTATCTCAGCCGGTATCATGATCGGCACACGGATCTAATGGATCTGTTGGCGCTCTACAACAACCGGGCCTTCGTGCCGCTGGACCAGATGGCCAGTCTCCTGGGGTTTCCCGGCAAGATGGGGATGAGCGGCGCCAAGGTATGGGACGCGTTTCACGGCGGCGACATCAAAGGCATACGCGACTATTGTGAAACGGATGTACTCAATACCTGGTTGGTCTATCTGCGTTTCCAGCTGATCCGTGGCGTGATCATGGAGGAGGGTTACCAGGCCGAACTGGACATGGTGAAAGAGTATCTGGTGCGGGAAACACGCCCCCACTTTCAGGAATTTTTGCAACATTGGCAAGGCACCACAGGTAATAAGGGTTAAGCAGTACATGGCCAGACGCAGACGTAAACAATCGCTCCCCACGGAACCGGTGACCATCGATATCACCGCACTGAGTCATGATGGCCGCGGCATCGGCAGGATTGAAGGCAAGACTGTGTTTGTGGATAGTGCCCTGCCGGGGGAGACGGTGAATTTTGTCTACACGCAAAAGCGGGGCAAGTTTGACGAGGGGCGTACGGTAGCAGTGCTGAAAGCCAGTGCCGATCGGGTCAGCCCCCGTTGTGCCCAGGCTGGCCTGTGTGGCGGTTGCAGTTTGCAGCATATGGAGCCCGCTGCCCAGATTCATATGAAGCAGGGGGTTCTGCTGGAACAACTGCAGCATTTTGGTGAATTGCAACCGGAAGAAATTCTGCAGCCCTTGACCGGACCGGAGTATGGTTACCGGCGCAAAGCGCGGCTGGGGGTGAAATACGTAGCCAAGAAAGAGGCTGTGCTGGTGGGCTTTCGTGAGAAGCGCAACAGCTTTCTGGCGCAGATTGATCAGTGCCACGTATTGGCCGGGGAAGTCGGGTTGCGTTTCCCGGAGCTCAAACAACTGGTGATGTCACTGCAAGCGCGCACCGCCATTCCACAGATTGAAGTGGCCAAGGGGGATGACGCCGTGGCCATTATTGTGCGCCACCTGGAGCCTTTGGGTGAGCAGGATCAGGCGGCGTTGCTGGCGTTTTGCGAGCAGTACGATCTGCAACTGTACCTGCAGCCGGGGGGTAACGATAGTGTGCACAAGGTGTGGCCTGCCGGCGAGCCGCGCCTTCGTTATCATCTGCCCCGCTTCAATTTGGAAATGAAGTTTCACCCTTCGGATTTCACCCAGGTAAACCAGGAAATCAACCAGAACATGATAGATCGTGCTCTGGCTTACATGGATGTGCAGCCAGGAGAACGCATTCTGGATTTATTCTGTGGCCTGGGGAACTTTACCCTGCCTTTGGCAACCAAGGCTGCACAGGTTGTGGGAGTGGAAGGGGATGAAGCCATGGTGATGCGTGGGCGTGAAAACGCAGAGCACAACGGGCTGCAAAACGTGGAATTTTATGGTGCGGACCTGACCAAGCCCTTTGATGATCAGCCTTGGGGGCAGAGTGGTTTCGATAAGATTTTGATCGACCCGCCACGTTCCGGTGCCCTGGAAATTGTCAGTAAGATGACGGTGTTCAAACCAAAGCGAATTGTTTATGTATCCTGTAACCCCGCCACCTTGGCCCGTGACGCGGGCGAGCTGAAAAAGCAGGGTTATCGGTTATTGAAAGCCGGTGTGATGGATATGTTTCCTCATACCACCCATGTTGAATCCATCGCCGTATTTGAGCCGGAATAAATTATGGTAACGGTACGCAATCAACAGATTATCCGAGCGGACGGCAGCGCTGATCTGGACGCCTGGATTGAGTGCCTGAAAGATAAGGTGGAAATCACCGACGAAGCCGGGCTCAGGGATCTGGCGATGTATGCGCAGCAGCTGGAAAATTCCGCTGTTGCCCGGGATGATGCCAAATGGGAAAACGGCAACAGCTTCCACACGGGGTTGGAGATCGCGGATATTCTGGCTGAGCTGCATTTGGATACGGATGCACTCAAGGCTGCGGTAATCTACCGGGCCGTGCGCGAAGGAAAAACCACCCTGGGTAATGTCAGCAAGCGCGCAGGCGGCAACATTGCCAAACTGATTGAAGGTGTATTACGCATGGCGGCCATCAGTGCGGTCATGAATCCGGAGAATACCATTGTGCTGGGTCAATCCACCGATCAGTTGGATAACCTGCGCAAGATGCTGGTGGCCATGGTGGATGATGTGCGCGTGGCCCTGATCAAACTGGCAGAGCGGACCTGCGCCATCCGGGCTGTAAAGAATGCCCCTGAGGAGCGCAAACAAAAAGTGGCCCGTGAGGTCTTCGATATTTATGCACCGCTGGCGCACCGTCTGGGTATCGGGCATCTGAAATGGGAGTTGGAAGATCTTTCCTTTCGCTATCTGCAGCCCGACGCCTACATGCGCATCGCCAAGCTGCTGGATGAAAAACGCCTGGACCGGGAAGGCTATATTCGTCAGGTGGTGGATCAGCTGCATGGGGCTTTGGCACGGGTAGGGGTGGAATCCGATATCAGTGGCCGGGCTAAACACATCTACAGTATCTGGCGCAAAATGAAGCGCAAGAACATCGATTTTTATCAGGTCTACGATATTCGTGCCGTGCGTGTTCTGGTGCCGGACATTCGTGATTGTTATGCGGCGTTGGGGGTGGTGCATAACATCTGGCAGCATATACCCAAAGAATTCGACGACTACATTGCCACCCCCAAGGAAAACGGCTATCGCTCATTGCACACGGCGGTGCTGGGGCCGGAAGGCAAAGTGCTTGAGGTACAGATTCGTACTCACGATATGCACGATGAGGCCGAACTGGGGGTTTGCGCCCATTGGCGTTACAAGGAAGGCAGTACCGGCAAAAGCGACAGTTACGACGGTAAGATTGCTTGGTTGCGGCAGGTGTTGGAGTGGCAGGAAGAGCTGGGTGATAGTGCGGTCAGCAGCGTGTTGTCCCAGTTCAGTGACGACATTGTCGATGAGCGCGTGTATGTGTTTACCCCCGAGGGGCATGTGGTGGATCTGGCCCAGGGTGCCACCCCTCTGGATTTTGCTTATCACGTGCATACCGAGGTTGGGCATCGTTGCCGGGGTGCCAAAGTAAACGGACGGATCGTGCCGTTGAACTATCAGTTGCGAACCGGCGAGCAAGTGGAAATTCTAAAGGGTAACGAATCGCGTCCCAGCCGGGACTGGTTGCAGACCACCTTGGGATATCTCGGCACCAATCGCGCCCGGGCCAAGGTGGTGCACTGGTTTAAACTGCAGGATCGTGACCGCAATATTGAGGGTGGCCGTGAGTTGTTGGACAAAGAGTTCAAACGGCTTGATGTGGGTAAACTGAATCTGGAACGGGTGGCCCAGTCGCTTAACCTCAAATCAGCAGACGACATCTATGCGGCAGTGGGTGCCGGGGATTTGCGGGTCAGCCAGGTATTAAACAGTATCCAGGAATTTGATGGCGAAGGCAGCCAGCAGGAACTGTTGCCTCTGGACATTCGCAAACCCAAGGTCAATCCCATCACCTCTGAATTCAGTATCAATGGTGTTGATAATCTGATGACCACCATTGCCGGTTGCTGTAAACCGGTACCGGGTGACGAAGTGGTAGGGTATATCTCGGTGGGCCGGGGTGTCACAGTGCACCGCAAACATTGCAAGGAATTGCAACGGCTGATGGAAATTCACGGTGATCGGGTGGTGGATGTCACCTGGTCGGCAGAAGCAGGGCGCACCTACCCGGTAGAAGTGTTCATCAAGGCTTATGATCGACAGGGTCTGCTGCGCGATATTACCATGGTGTTGGCAACCGAACGCGTTAACGTAACCGCCATCAATACCAAATCGAATCCTGCCGACAATACGGCAATCATGCAGGTTACCATGGACATCAACAGCCTTGCCGGGCTGGGGGATGTATTGGGCCGCATCAATCAACTATCCAATGTAATCGAGGTGCGGCGCTCGCATCAGGGGCATAGTGATGAGCAGTCTCGACATTGATCTGAATACCGCCACGCCACTGCAACGGGTGCGCTACCTTATGGCGCGCTTGCGTGAGCCGGAATACGGCTGCCCATGGGATCTTAAGCAAACCTACCAGAGCATCGCCCCGTTTACCGTTGAAGAAGCCTACGAGGTGGCGGACACCATTCTTCGCGAAGACTATGAGCACCTGCGTGAGGAGCTGGGCGATCTGATGTTCCAGGTTGTGTTTTACAGTCAGATGGCAGAGGAAGAAGGCCGCTTTCAGTTTGATGATGTGCTTATGGATCTGGAACAGAAACTGGTGCGGCGCCATCCCCATGTGTTTCCCGAAGGCACACTGGATAGCCGCATCCAGCCTGGAGAACAGGTTGCTGAACACACCATAAAATCCAATTGGGACGCCATCAAGCAACAGGAAAAGGCCGACAAAAACCAGTTAGGCGAATCGATTTTGGATGGCATGCCCGCAGGGATGTCACCCACCCGGCGAGCGCACAAATTGCAAAGTGTGGTGGCCAAGAAGGGATTCGATTGGCAGGATTCCGCATTGGTGATGGCCAAACTGGAGGAAGAGCTGGGTGAGCTCGGCCAGGAGGTCTATGGTAATGCGCCCAATGAGTTGATTGCCGACGAACTGGGAGACCTGATGTTTTGCTGTGTGAATCTGGCACGGCATTACAAGTTGGACCCAGAGCTGGTCATGATGAAAGCCAATCAGAAATTCGAACGCCGCTTCAGGGCGCTGGAGCGCGCGCTGCAGCAGCAAGGTGTATCATTGGAAGAGGCAACCCTGGAACAGATGGAGCAGGAGTGGCAACAGGCCAAGAAAACGGAAGTTGCCACGGGAGATGAACCACAATGACTGACCTAGTGGATAAATTCGGCCGCAAGGTGAACTACCTCCGTATATCGGTGACGGACCGCTGTGATTTTCGCTGCGTGTACTGCATGGCCGAGGAGATGACTTTCCTGCCTCGCCGGCAGATTCTCAGCCTGGAAGAAATCGAGCGTATTGCCGCTGTCTTTGTCAGCCTTGGCGTACGTAAGATTCGCCTTACCGGGGGCGAGCCGCTGATACGTCGCAACGTTCTGGATCTGGTGGGGCGCATGGGCCAAATGCCTGATCTGGATCAGTTGGTGTTAACCACCAATGGCTCACAATTACCCCATATGGCAGCGTCGCTGAAGCAGTCTGGTGTGCGGCGGATTAACGTGAGCCTGGACAGTCTGGATCCGGATCGTTTCCGCAGCTTGACACGCACCGGTGATTTGAATCAGGTGCTGAGTGGCATTGATGCCGCCCTGCAGCAGGATTTTGACAGCGTTAAGATCAACGCGGTGATTCTGAAGGGGCGCAATGACGATGAAATTCTGCCATTGGTGGATTTTGCCCGCACCAGAGGCACGGATATCACGTTTATCGAAGAAATGCCGCTGGGCAATATTTCAGAACACCAGCGTGATGAATGTTTTATGCCGTCGGAAGACGTAAGGGCAGTGATCCAGACTCAATACCCGTTGAATCCCACTACCCTGAACAGCGGCGGGCCTGCCCGTTACTATCAATTTGAAGACAGCAAAACCCGCGTGGGATTTATTTCGCCCCACAGCCATAATTTTTGTGGTGACTGTAACCGGGTGCGGTTAACGGCGGAAGGCCGCCTGTTATTGTGTCTGGGCAACGAGCACTCGGTGGATCTGCGAGAGGTGGTACGCAGTACCGAGGATAATCAGGTGCTGCGGCAGGTGATTGTGGATGCCATGGGCATCAAACCGGATCGTCATTATTTTGATCTGCAGGATGAACCTCAGATCGTACGTTTTATGAATATGACGGGAGGCTAGGGCGCTTCCCGATTCTGTGCAATACAATTGAAGATTGAAGGTGGCAGTGAAGATGAGTGCAACAGCTGAGTTCATACCCGTTAACGTGGCCATTCTGACGGTTTCCGATACGCGCACCGAAGCGACCGATACCTCCGGCAAGCTTTTGGCCGACAGCGTCAGAGAGGCAGGGCATCAGGTTTCCGATCAACAGATTTCCCTGGATGATGTTTATAAAATCCGCGCCATTGTCTCCGCCTGGATTGCCGCGCCCAACGTGGAAGCGGTTCTGATAACCGGCGGCACCGGTTTTTCCGGACGGGATACAACGCCGGAGGCAGTCCAGCCACTGTTTGATAAGAACATTGAAGGGTTTGGTGAGTTGTTTCGCCAGATTTCCTACAATGAAATCGGTACGTCCACCATTCAATCCCGCGCGGTGGGTGGTTTGGCCAACAATACGGTGATTTTCTGCATGCCGGGTTCCACCAATGCCTGCCGTACCGCCTGGAACGGCATTATTCAGCAGCAACTGGATTCCACCCATAAACCTTGCAATTATGTGAAGCTGATCACCGGGCAGCGTTCCACAGCAGAGGCTTGCGAGTCCCGCGGATGAATCATTGTGACAAACCGGGCTTAATGCCCGTTGAGGTTGCGTTAGAGCGCCTGCTGCAGACGGTAGAGGTGACTACGGCAACCGAAACCCTTCCTCTGGCCGGCAGCCTTGGGCGTGTATTGGCTCAGGACGTGGTGTCTTCGGTTGCGGTGCCACCTGCCGATAACAGCGCTATGGACGGCTACTGCATGCGCTTCCAGGATTACCAGGCGGATACACGCTATACCGTTTCACAACGCATTCCGGCAGGAGCGGCACCTGAAGAGTTGTTGCCTGGTACGGTGGCCCGAATTTTTACGGGTGCGGAGCTGCCGTGCAATGCCGATACCGTGATTATGCAGGAGGATGTGACCGCGACGGAAGCGGGTGTGTGTATCGATGAAGCGCCCAAACCGGGTCAGAATGTGCGTCCTGCCGGGCAGGATATTGCGCAGGGCCAGGTGGTGCTGGCGGCCGGCGCGCGGCTGCGGGCGCAGGAGCTGGGATTATTGGCGTCCATCGGTGTGGCCGAGGTCTGTGTTTATAAAGCCTTGCGGGTAGCCATTCTGTCCACCGGTGATGAATTGGTGGAGCCGGGTAACCCGTTGCACAAAGGTCAGATTTATAATTCCAACCGTTACACTCTGTTGGGGCTGTTACAGGGTTTGGGCCTGGAGATTCTGGATCTGGGTGTGATTCCGGATGATGTGGCGCAAACAGAAGCCGCTCTGATTCGGGCCGCAAGTGAAGCAGATGTGGTCATCAGCAGTGGCGGAGTCTCGGTAGGCGAAGAGGATCATATCAAATCCTTGCTCGAAAAGCTGGGGCAGCTGGAGTTCTGGCGCCTGGCCATCAAACCGGGCAAACCCTTTACCTATGGCACCATCATGCAAACCCCGTTTTTGGGATTGCCCGGTAATCCCGCCGCGGTGTTTGTCACCTTTGCTCTGTTGTGTCGCCCCTGGTTGTTGAAGAAGCAGGGGGCGATGCAGTGGCTACCGGATGAGATCCGGGTGCCGGCTGCGTTCAGTGTGGGCAAACCTGCCGGCCGCCAGAACTATTTGCGTGCCCGATTGATCAGCAGCGGTGGCAGGCAGGTCGTTGAGATGTATCCGAATCAAAGTTCCGGTATTTTGTTTTCGGCCAGTTGGGGTAATGGTTTTGCGATAATCCCACCAGGCGAAGTGGTGGCAGAAGGGGAGCTGGTGCGGTTTCTACCCTATGATTTCATTCTGCACTGACCGTCAAGGTCAGCGCAGAATGTGGTACGGCTTAACGAAACTCCGCCAGTTTCCCGATGTAGGTTTGCATGGCCTTCTCGGCAGACATGCCTTTCAGCTTTTCCCAGGCGCCGTACTTTGCGCGTCCAACAAAATCCGTTATCCCGGGCTTCTTGCCTTTTACGTCGCCTTCTGTTGCCTGCTTGAAAAGGGCGTAGAACTCCAATTTCATGTTGTTGTCCGGTTTGAAATCCCCCTGTCCTGATTGGACAAAATTGACGGCTTCATCAAATTCTTGCTTCAGATCACTCATGCGTATTCCCGCCTGTTTTGGTTATTGTGGGCATCATTATAGGGATTCCGGCCGCCGATGCATTAGCAGCATCGGCGCCCTTTGGGGTAAATCCGGTCATGTTCGCCGCTCATTTCGGTTTGTGCTGTGCAAGTGGCTGATTATAGGGAAATCGTCTAAAGGAAAACTGGCACA
This sequence comes from Ketobacter sp. GenoA1, assembly GCF_003671475.1. Taxonomy (NCBI): domain Bacteria; kingdom Pseudomonadati; phylum Pseudomonadota; class Gammaproteobacteria; order Pseudomonadales; family Ketobacteraceae; genus Ketobacter; species Ketobacter sp. GenoA1. The sequence continues at coordinate 200,256 of NZ_RCHM01000042.1, forward strand.
AGACCGGAGGAGCGTGCACGATGTTAACAAGATATACCGCAATAAGAGAGTGTGGCGATGGATTCTGTGTACTACTCAATGTGTAACTTATTCAAACAGTTGGGTTTGCCCAATGAGCCGGAGAACATAGACGATTTTATTGCCAGGCACCGGGCCCTGTCGGATGGTATCCGTATTGAACAGGCTCCTTTCTGGAATGATTCCCAGGCGCAATTCCTGCAAAGTGCGATTGCCGAAGACTCCGAATGGTGTGAAGCCGTGGATCAACTGGATGCCCGTTTGCGGTATTAACCTGCCCTGGATTCAAGTTTTTTCTGATTTTCCAAACTTTTATTAAAAAATTGTGGCTGAATGGCCGGTCATGACAAATTTGTCGTGCCTGCTTGTGGACGTCCCATAAATAGACAATTAGCATTAACCGCTTTGCAATTATGCAGCTCAATGCAGCACCTTTAGAAGTGTGAATTATGAAACGACTACAACAACTAAACCTTGGTGAGCTCAATGTGGGGCCGCTCAAGCGCCCCTATGTGGCCTTGATGATGGATGTTATCGGCCGTGGGTTGGAAGCCGCCAGCCAGGTGGACGAGACTATACAGAGGGAAGTGAGCAGGTTACCTGAAGGCTTTATGTTTGATATGCGCGCGCTGCCCAACGGCCCGTGTTTTGTGATGCAAAAGGACGCCACCGGCAGCCTGCGCTACCTTGGCAGTACTGCACCCCGCAAACCGGATGTTTCCATGAAATTCAAGCATCTCAATCATGCTTTTCTGGTGCTCTCCTTTCAGGAAGGAACAGCGCGGGCGTTTGCCAACGATCGCCTGTTACTGGATGGCGAGATCGCGTACGCCATGAAACTGGTGCGCTGTCTGAACCGCATGGAAAGCTTGATCCTGCCCAAGTTTGTGGCAGTGAGAGCCTTGAAACGTTACCCCCATTTGTCGCTGAAAGAAAAGCTGGCAAACGGCGGACGAATTTATACGCGCTTAGCAAAAAACCTGGTTTGGGGTTAATACCATGACAAAATCATATTACGAATTTTTCTGCCCGGTAAAATTGGTTGCCGGTAACGCTGCACTGGAACATATTCCCTACGAACTGAGAACCTTGTCCTCGTCACGGCCCATGATCATTACGGACAAGGGTGTGCGGGGTGCCGGCCTGATTGATCATGTATTGGGAGCCTTTGCAGAAAGTGGTATGGATGTTATCGAAATCTATGATGACGTACCGCCGGATTCTTCCACGACGATTGTGAAAGATATTGCCAAACTGTATCGGGACAGCGGCTGTGATTCGATTATTGCAGTGGGCGGCGGTTCGGTGATTGATACCAGTAAGGGGGTGAACATACTGGTGTCAGAAGACGGTGAAGACCTGTCTGATTTTTCCGGAGTGGGTGTGCTGACCAAACCACTGAACCCCTTTTTCGTGGTACCCACCACGGCCGGTACCGGATCGGAGGTAACCCTGGTTGCGGTAATCTCGGATCCTGAGAAAGGGGTTAAGTTGCCGTTTACATCGTATTTCCTGCTACCCAATGCGGCGATACTCGATCCCCGTATGACGCTGACGTTGCCGGCCCATATTACGGCAATGACGGCGATGGATGCCATGACCCATGCGGTTGAAGCGTTCACGTGCATGGGCAAGAATCCCATCAGCGATGCCTATGCCATGTCTGCCATCAAAAAGATCAGTGAGAATCTGATCAAGGTTCTGAATACACCGGATGATGCAGAGGCCCGGCTGGAATTGGCACAGGCTTCCACCATGGCCGGGGTTGCGTTCTCCAATTCCATGGTGGGATTGGTGCATTCCCTGGGCCATTCCCTGGGGGCATTGTGTCACTTGCCTCATGGCCTGTGCATGAACCTGTTCCTGCCGTATGTGTTGGAATACAACCTGGCTGAGCGGGGCGAGATCATTGGTGAGTTGCTGTTGCCGTTGGCGGGTGCCGAGGTTTATGCCCAAACCCCGGCCGTGGACCGGGGGCGTGCTGCCATCAATACCATTCGTGAGATTCGGGATGAATTGCACCGACGCTGCAAACTGCCCCGAACCCTTTCGGAAACCGGTAAAGTGACCAAAGACCAGATAGCGAAGATAGCCGAAATGGCGCTGGACGACGGTTCGATAATTTATAATCCGGTGGAAGTGGACCTGCAGGACGCGATTGCGGTGTTGGAGAACGCCTGGTAAAGAAGGAACGCGGGTTAAAGGCCCGCTCAGGTTTCAAGCTTCAGACCTGAGCGGGCAGCGCAGGAAACGGGAATATTGGCAGCCTCAGACTGCACCTTCAAATTCTTTGCGGTTGATGCTGGGGCCCTGAAAATTCGCTTTCTTGTTGGTTTCAGTGGGCTTGTACTCTGCGAGTTTGCGCTGTATGTCTTCTTTGTTCACCATGACCACTTGTTTGGGCACTGACGCTCTGGCTTGAATTCGTTTCTTCTTCAAGTGGGTCTGAATCAATTTGATCATGCGGGTTAACCTCAAAAAATCAATCTACTAATCTAGCTGGTATAAAGCCCCAAAGCGGATAGGTGGCCCACCGCCGAAACCCTAACCTTGTTTGGTTCTGCCGAATGGCCGAAAGTGCAGGTACGCTTATTGTTTAGTTCCTTGATGAGAAGAGTGTAAAGTGTTTCGACACCTTTTGGATAGAGGCAAGTTGGAAAATTGTTAATAATGTCAAAAACTGACACATCTGGTTCACATGATTTGTGAACTGGCTATCATTTAGGTCTCTATGTGACAAGGCTCGGCACTTTGTTGCGATGTGATGAGATCACAGGAACCCAGCTTGAGCGATTGCATGCAAGACCGTAATTTTGATGACCTGGCGGTTCAGTTTTCCAACAGGATCTACAGTGGCACCAAAGGACGGATTCGGCTGGCGCTGCTGGAACGGGATCTGGATGAATGTCTGGGTGATGCCTTCGTGGCGGGATCGACTCCGTTACGGGTGTTGGATGCGGGTGGCGGGGAAGGCCAGTTTGCCCGATCTCTGGCCCGCCGAGGGCATAAGCTTACCCTGTGTGACCACTCCCAGGTCATGATCGAGAACGCAAGGCAGGCGGCCGAACGGGACAATCTGGCCGGTGATTTCCACTTTCTGCCCTGCTCGATTCAATCCCTTCCGGACCCGGATCCGTTATTCGATCTGGTGTTGTGTCATGCGGTGCTGGAATGGGTTTCGGACTGGCAGGGTGTGGTGACAAAGCTGATTACGCAAATGGCACCTGGAGCGGTGTTATCGTTGATGTTTTACAATCAGCATTCCACCGTTTTCAGGAGTCTGGTACGAGGGTATTTTGACCGTATCAAGCAGGATAAACTTGCCGGCAGCGGGCAGGGCTTGACCCCGTTGTACCCCTTGCTGCCCGAACAGGTGCTGGCCTTTATGGCGGATCAGGGCATGGAGGTGTTGTGCCAGAGCGGTATCCGGGTGTTCCATGACTATATGCATAAGGACATTCGGGAGCGCCGTTCAGAACAGGATATCATTGCCCTGGAGAAACAGTTTTCACGAGTTGAGCCCTACCGGTCTTTGGGGCGGTACTATCATATTCTGGCCCGTACAACGAGCTGATCACCCACAGGGAGAGAGGGATGGAAAAACTATTCAGAGTATTACCGGTGCTGGTGTGGGTGGCGCTTGTGGTGGCCTGGACCTTTCCCGCCCTGGCGCTGGGGGTGCGCTTTGAGCTGTGGGGCATTCAGCTGGCACTGCCATTGCTGGCCGGGGCGGCACTGACTGCGGCCCTGCTGCTGGCACTGGCGGGTGTGGCGTTGTTGGCGGCCATTCATCAGCATTTGCAGGTGGCGCGTCACCGTGCCATTTTGGTGATTGTGATATTGATTGTGCCGGTGGCGACGGTATTTCACTATGGCCTAAAGGCCAGTCAAGCACCGGTTTTGTATGATGTGTCCACCAGCTGGGCAAATCCACCGGCCATTGCGGCGTTGTCCGGTGTCCGCCCGGAAGACGCCAATCCGTTGCAGACGGCAACCACCAACCGAGCAGTGCAGTCGGAACACTATCCTGATATCCAAACTCTGGTGTTGCCGCTGCCGGTGGGCGAGGCCCTGGGGCGTGTGCAGCAGGTGGCTACAGACCTCGGCTGGGAGATTCAGGCGGTGGATGCCGCCTCCGGCGTGGTGGAAGCCACTGATACCACTTTTTGGTTCGGATTCGTAGATGATATTGCCATACGAGTAGGGGCAGCATCGGAACAGGGTGCAACAGTGGATATTCGATCCGTAAGCCGGGTTGGCAAAAGTGATTTGGGTAAGAATGCCCAACGCATTCGTACTTTTCTGTCGGCGCTTCAGTCGTAACTGTTTGATACAGAGTTAAAAATCGTAACTGGCAATGCGTCCGGTGCGGTTCTGGGCTATGATCTGTATTACAGTGTACAAAAAATTATCAAATAATCATAAAGCCGCCGTCCGCACACTATGAATCGCACTTGCCCCAGCGTTCTGTCCCTGCCCCATTGCCGTGCTCTCCTGATGGTCTGCTTTCGTTGCTTCGTTTTGTTTGTTTGCTCCCTGTCTGCTGCTGTCTACAGTGCTCCGTCGCATGCCTCCGGCTCGATCGATAATCCTCTGTTGCTGTCCGGTGACTTGCATCACGATGCTTCCGGCCGCCTGCAGATTGATGATGTGCTGGCCCGTGGCGACGAACTGGATTGGGAAAACATGCCGGCCAAGACATTGAATCTGGGCTTTAACACCGATGCGGTCTGGTTGCGTGTCCCCGTACCCGGTGGGCTGCAGGGTGATGGTTTCCTGCTGGAAGTGGGGTATGCCCTGCTGGATCAGTTGGATGTGTATTTTGTGGTGGATGGCGGTGTTGTACAAAAGGTCAGTACCGGCGATCAACGCTCATTCTGGCAGCGCCCCATATGGCATCGCAATTACCTCATGCCGTTACCGGAAATGAAGGCTGACAGGTGGCAGCTCTATGTGCGAGTGCAAAGTGAGGGCTCGGTAGAAGTACCGTTACGTATATGGGAGCGGGATGCGTTCTGGAATCTGGAGCAGGGAACCCTGTTGGTGAAGGGCGCTTTTGCCGGAATTCTACTGGTGATGGTGTTGTATAACATATTCGTTTTTTTGGTGGTTCGGGATCAGAGCTACCTGTACTACGTCGGATATGGCTTTTCCATATTGCTGTTTCAGTTGTCCATCGACGGGTTGGCTTATCAGTACATGTGGCCAGATCTTAAGGGATGGCATCAAAGCAGTATTGTGCTCTTTGTCTGCTTTGCGGCGGTGTTCCGCTGTATGTTCACCATTGCATTCCTGAACCTGCCTTCCCGTTGGTCTGCAGCGGCCTGGGTACTGTCAGCGGTGGTGACGGTTGCGTTGCTGCTGGCATCGTTGTCTGTAGTAATACCTTACAACCTTGCCATCAAGCTGGCGGCGGTGCTGGTGTTGCCCAGTACCATGCTCTGCCTGGGAGTGGGGGCGATCCTGCTCTACCGTGGCTTGCGCCGGGCCCGGTATTTTGTTGCCGGCTGGCTGGTGTACTTTGTCGGTGCAGCCTTGTTTGCGTTATCCAAGATGGGCTGGCTACCGGTCAATCTCTGGACCGAGTACCTGCTGCAGGTGGGGGTCACGGTCGAGATCGTTTTCTTCTCCATGGCGCTGGCCGACAGTATTAATCTGGAGCGCCGTGAAAAGCAGCAAGCGCAACGCCAGTCCATTCAAAATCTGGAGCGCTATCGTTCGCTGTATGAAAACGCCGTAGAGGGTATTTACCAGAGTGACATTGATGGCAGGTTGATTGCCGTTAATCCGGCCATGGCTGCCATGTTGGGGTATTCTGCACCGGAGGAAATGATTCAGGAATATTTACGCCGCGATGTGTCTGAATTTCTGGATGAGTCGGATTACCATGCACTCACCCGCCAGATCATGGAGAAAGGTAAGATCCAGAATTTCGAAATCAAGGGCTTCCGCCGCGATGGGCAGGTGTGCTGGATGTCGGTTTCTGCCAAGGTTATTTCTGGAATCGAATGGGATCGTGATGCCATCGTGGAAGGCTTTGTGTTCGATATTACCCAACGTAAGCGTAATGAGGAGCAGCTTATGTTCCTATCCCGTCATGATCCGTTGACGGGGCTGGTGAACCGGCGTGAGTTCGAGAGCCGGCTACACCAGGCATTGGAGGAAGTGCATCACCAGGGTGAACATCACACGTTGTTGTTGCTGGATCTGGATCAGTTCAAGCTGGTCAATGACACCTGCGGCCATATGGCCGGGGATGAACTGTTGCGTCAGGTGACACTGTTGCTGCGGCAGCTGACTCGGGGTGGAGACGTGTTGGCGCGCCTGGGTGGGGATGAATTTGCTATTTTGCTGACCAATTGTTCCGAGCACAGCGCCGTTGCCGTGGCGGAAAAGATTCGTACCCAGATCCAGAATTTACGTTTTGAATGGGATGATCGGCTGTTCAATCCTGCAGGCAGTGTCGGCCTGGTGCATCTGATGCAGCATATGGACTCGGTTAAGGAAGTCATTAATCTGGCGGATGCGGCCTGTCATACGGCGAAGAACTCGGGGCGTAACCGGGTGCATGTGTACGATCCGGAGGACAAGCGCCTGGCCAGTCATCAGACACAGCTGGAGTGGGCTGCCCGCATCTCGGAGTCCATCGAAAATGATTATTTTACATTGTATGTGCAACCCATTCAGGCGCTCTCCGGAGATCTGTTCTCTGGCAAAAGCTACGAAGTGTTGTTGCGCTTAAGGTATCAGGGTGAGTTGGTGTTTCCCGGTACGTTTCTGCCGGCAGCCGAACGCTACAATCTTATGCCGCAGGTTGATCGCTGGGTGGTACGCAATTTGTTTCACTGGTTGTCGCAGAATGCTGAGAAGCAACTGGGCATCGCTGATGTTTCCGTCAATCTTTCTGGATTGACCTTGGGGGACAACGAATTTCCTGGTTTTCTGCGAGAGCAGTTCAAGCGTTACGGTATTGCGCCGGAGAAAATATGTTTTGAAATTACCGAGACCATTGCCGTTACCAATCTCTCCAGCACGCTGAAGTTCATCGAGGAATTTCGCGATCTGGGTTGCAGCTTTTCATTGGATGACTTCGGCAGCGGCTTTTCCTCCTATGGGTATCTTAAAACCCTGCCGGTGGATTACCTCAAAATCGATGGTGCTTTTGTCAAAGACATGGTGGAAAGTGAAATTGACCGTGCCATGGTGGAATCCATTAACCGCATCGGCCATGTGATGGGTAAGAAAACCATTGCTGAATTTGTTGAGAATGACAGCATTGCTGAATTGTTGCGGCGCATCGGTGTGGATTACGCCCAGGGGTATGGCATTTCCAAGCCATTCCCCATTGATGAAATTGAAGCTATTCAGTCTGCGGGTTAGTCTGCCATACGCAAATCATCCATAACCGCTTTCAGAAAACGCGCCGCTTCGCCTCCGGTAATTACTCTGTGATCAAAGCTCAAACTCAATGGCACAAACCGGTGACTGGCAAAACCAATTCCGGTATCCACCACGTTGCTGTATATCTTGCCGGCTCCCAATATGGCAACCATCGGTGGAACCACAATGGGATTGCCATAGCGTCCGGCAATGGTGCCATAGTTGGACAGGCTGATGGTGGCGCCGGTCATTTCAGCAGGCGGAATGGTACGCTGTTTCACATCCTGCCGCAGGGTGTTCAGGCCGGCGCGTAAATCAGGTGGTTCCCGGCGGGAGACATCCCTCAACACCGGCACAAACAAGCCGTCTGCGGTATCCACCGCAATCCCCAGATCCACTTTATCAATGACTCTGAAGGTGTCATTACTGCTGTCGTACCAGGCGTTTAAATTGGGCTCAATGGTACAGGCATTGGCAATGGCCCTGACCAGACGCAGGGTAATGTCCTCATCATCTCTCCAGAGCTCAATGTCCACGTCATCGTTGATGGTGACCCTGACCACCTCGGCATGGGCTTTGGCCATATTGCGTGCCATGCTGCGACGCACGCCTTTCAGGGTCTCTGCTTCGCCCAGATCTCGGGTCAGTTGTGCGGCCTTTTCCACGTCGTCGCTGGTAATCATATTGTGATTACCGGTTCCGCTGATTTTGTTCAGGTCCACCTGCAGGCGTTTGGCCAGGGCCCGAATGGCGGGGGTAGCCAGTGGCACACTGGGTCCGGGCCGATAAGGGCTGCCAATGACAAACTGCTCCCGCTCAGAGTGATCGCTGGCAGATTGCATTTTTCCCACCACCGTGCCGGTGTCTTCCTGCTGCTCACCCTGAAATTCCAGTAGCGGCTCACCGGTATGCACCAGGTCACCCTCTTCGCCAAAGCAGGCCGCCACGATGCCGTCCTGTGGGGCGGGGATGTCCACAATGGCCTTGGCGGTTTCCACCGACAGTATGATCTGGCCGGTGGTCACGGCAGCACCGGGTTTAATATGCCATTCCACAATCTCTGCTTCTTGCAGGCCTTCACCCAGGTCCGGCAGTTTGAAATATTTCATAGGGCCTCCAGGGTTTTCATGGCGGCGGTGACGATGTCATCGGCGTGGTTCATATAAATATTTTCGCGGCGCAGGTAGGGCATGGGGGTGTCGAATCCGGTGACGCGGGCGATGGGTGCCTTCAGTGCAGTAAAAGTCTGCTCCTGCAGGGAAGCGCTGATCTCGGCAGCTACGCCGCAGTGGCGGGCGGCTTCCTGAATAATGACGCAATGCCCGGTTTTCTGCACGGACGCCACCAGGGTATCGATGTCCAGGGGGCTGATGGTGGCCACATCGATGACCTCGGCGGATATACCTTTTTCCTGGAGTTGATCCGCTGCCTGCAGGGTTTCGTGTACCATGGCTCCCCAACTGATCAATGTGATGTGTTCACCCTGTCGCAGGGTGTAACAGGTGTCCAGCGGCAGGCCAACGCCATCATCATAGATTTCCTGCTTCACCATGCGGTAGATGCGTTTGGGTTCGAGGAAAATGACCGGATCGGGATCTTCAATGGCGCTGAGCAACAATCCATAAGCGCGAGTGGGGGACGAGGGAATCACCACTCGAAGCCCCGGTATATGAGCGAACAGTGCTTCGGTGCTTTCCGAGTGGTGCTCCGGTGCGTGGATACCGCCGCCATAGGGAGCCCTCAACACCATAGGGCAGGAGAGACGGCCCCGCGTGCGATTACGCAGTCGTGCCGCGTGGGAAACGATGTGCTCCATGGTGGCATAGATAAAACCCATAAACTGGATTTCAGCAACCGGGCGCAGCTGTTGTGCGGCCATGCCGACGCTGATGCCCGCGATCAGGGTTTCCGCCAACGGGGTGTCCATCACCCGTTTGTGGCCAAAGCGCTCTTTTAATCCCACGGTTGCACGAAATACGCCGCCATTAGTAGCGACATCCTCTCCCAAAACCACCACGTTGGAGTCGCTGGCCATGGCACGGTGCAGCGCCATATTAATGGCATCGATCATGGTGACGATATGGGGTGTGGCGGGGTCACCCGGGCTGTGTTTTTTATCCAGTGAGGCGATGTTGCTTTCAGGCATACCCATATTATTCTCCCTCTGCTTTCGCCGCTTTGCTGAGTGCAGCCTGGCGTTGTTGCATCAGGTGCACGGGAAGTTCTTCGTATAAATAATCGAACAGGTCGGAAACCGGTTGATCCGGCAATTGCAGGTAGGCTTGTACGGCACTTTCGACTTCCTGCTTGCACCCGTCCAGCAAAGCCTGTTCCTGTTGTTCATCCCACAGAGCCTGTTCATGCAGGTAGGTGCGCAGGCGTTTAACCGGTTCCCGTAGCCAGGCGGCATTGACTTCATCATGGGCACGGTAGCGGGTGGCATCGTCGGCGGTGGTATGATCCCCTAGCCGGTAACTAACCGCTTCAATCAGAGTGGCTCCTTTGCCCTGATGGGCTTTGTTCACGGCGTGGCGCACCGCATCGAATACCGCACTTACGTCATTGCCATCCACCTGAAAGCCCTCAATGCCGGCAGCCACGGCTTTCTGCGCGATGGTTTCGGCACCGGTTTGTATGCTTCTGGGCACGGAGATGGCCCACTGATTGTTGTTCACCACCATCACCATAGGCAGCTGCCAGACACCGGCCAGATTCATGGCTTCATAAAAGTCCCCCCGTGAGGTGGCGCCTTCACCACAAGTGACCAGGGCGCAGCGTTTTTCACCGCGAATTTTTATGGCACTGGCAACGCCGGCTGCGTGCGTAACCTGCGTTGCGATGGGAACGCTGTTGGGAAAATCCTGGGCAGCGGTGCCCGTGAAGTGATTACCCCATTCATCCCCGCCCCAATATTGCAGTTGTTGTTGAAACGGAACATCACGCAGGTACTGGGTGGCCTGATCCCGATAGTAGGGTAGAAAAACATCCTGTTTGCCCAGCGCCAGTCCGATGCCGGTGCCGATGGCCTCCTGGCCCAGGCAGGAGGCATAGGTACCCATCTGCCCGGTACGCTGTAATGCCACCACCCGCTGATCAAAGGTTCGTATCATGACCATGGTGCGGTAACTCTTCAGCAAAAAATCTGCATCGAGATAGTCGGGCAGTGGCGATTCCACCGCACCGTCGGCGTTGATGAATCGATGTTGTTGATAGGGCTTGCTGGTGTACTGCATGGTTCAGGCTCCCACGGTTTCTTGGTATAGGATTTCTTCTGCGGTGAGGTCGGCAATGGTGGAGGGGGGCAGGTTTTCCACACTGGAACGGGTAAAAATATCGTATAGGGTTTCACTGATGCCCCAGGTCTTGTTGGAAATTTCCTGTTGGGTTGCACGGTGCAGGCCCATGGAAACCTGAATCAGACCACCGGCGTTGATGACGTAATCCGGGGCGTACAAAATACCGCGCTGGTGCAGTTGCTGCCCCACGTCAGGAGTGGCCAACTGATTATTGGCAGAACCGGCGATGATGTCACAATGCAGCACGTTGATGGTTTCATGGTTGATGACGCCACCCAGGCCGCACGGGGACAGAATGTGGCAGTGGGCAGAACAGAACTGATCAGGCGACATGGGTTCGGCATGGAATGCAGTTTGCGCCTGTTTCACTTTACTTTCCTGCAGGTCGGTCACCAGCAGTCGGGCGCCTTCTTCATAGAGTAAGGATGCCAGGTGAAAACCCACGTTGCCCATGCCCTGAATGGCAACAGTGAGGCCTTTCAGTTTTGAGTTGCCGTAACGCTGCAAGGCGGCGGCTTTCATGCCTGCCAGTACACCCAAGGCAGTGTTGGGTGATGGGTCCAGCCCGTCACTGTGGCTGCCGGATACGTGGGGAGTGACTTTTGCCACCTGATCCATATCGTGAATGGTGGTACCGCTGTCGATGGCGGTGATATAGCGCCCGCCCAATTCATTGACGAAACGGCCGAAGGCTTGATACAGGGCTTTGCGGTCAAAGGGTTCTGCCGGTTTCAGGATCACCGCTTTGCCGCCACCCTGGGGAACTTTGGCCAGTGCTGCTTTGTAGCTCATGCCTCGAGCCAAGCGCACCACGTCCATAATGGCGGCAGTATCGCTGTGATATTCAATGCAACGGCAACCACCCAGGGCAGGGCCCAGCTTGGTGTTGTGTATTGCGATAATGGATTTTAATCCGCTGTCCGGATCGGATTTGAAATGCAGCTCACCCAGGCGTGCCTGCTCGATGATGTCGAACATATTTGTCTCCTTCCAAACGAGAGTGGGGTAACACTCGTTGTTTTTCCGGTTGCGTGTTGCAGGCTGGATCGCAGCGCACTACACGTCATTCAGATTGGTTTCATTAAAAAATATAATGTATTAACGGCCGCTTGCCGAGGTGAAATAGTACAGGTTTTGTTACCGGGTCGTTGCGATTGACCCTAACCTGTTGAAGTCGTTGATGATTGTGTGGTGAGATAATTCAGCAGGATCCGCAGTAAACGGACCGGCGGTATGGATGGCGGTGCTGTTAATAACTGCACCCGATTATAAAGGCGTTCCATATAACCGGGTGCAAAGCATAATTCACGCTAATACTCAAAGTCGGTTTTCAGATGCAACGGCCGATAGCCCGGTATGTTGATAGCCGAGCTTGAGATTGACAACTGCTCGCCCTTGATTTCAGGTTCGCCAAAACGATAAATGGAAGCGGGGATGCTAGTCAGCGCCGCGTCATGATATTGGTGCTGGCTGCTTTGGACACTTTCGTGCTTGTTCTGATAATCGTGCCAGCGCTGATCGCCGTAGCGTTTTTTCAGGAAGCGCCCAACCCAGCTTGGTGACAGCAATGTCGCACTGGCGTTATTACCGCCAAAACCCTTGGCATTGATAAGGGCGCCGGTGAAGTGTGCGCTACCGAAATCCCGATGTTGATTGCTTAATGACAGATGGGTTTGGTGGACATCTTCGGCAAACCCGGTAACGGTGCGAATGCCGGGTACGATGCCCTGCTGAAAGACACCGAGTGCCGCGGCAATCTGATCGCCTCCGGCCACCCCAATGGAGTGCCCCAGAAAGCATTTAACCGCCGCCAGTGGCCACTGCTGAATATTGAATGCACCTGCCAGCGAATCCAGAATATGGGATTCTGTAACACGGTTTTGTGGTGTGCCGGTACCATGGGCCATGACAAAACTGTGTTGCAGGCCACCGCTGTCGGCCAGTGCCTGCTGCAAACAATCCAGAGCCCGGCCCACAGTGAGATAATTGCCGATACCCGGAGCGGATATAGATCGCTTGATGCCGTCTGCGTGGATAAACACGTCCGGTACCGCAGCATAAATGCTGGCCCCTAATTCCATTGCCAGATCATCGCTGCACAGGATCAGGAACTGTGATGACTCGCCAATGGTGAAGCCACAGTTATCGGCAAAAGGGCGGCAGGCACGACGATAATCCACGTCCCCTTCAATGCCATCCAGTTTGCGTAAACCCTCGTCTTCCGCCAAGGCACTCATGGCACGGTAGCCCTCCATTACTTCAGGAATAATGGGGGCTTCGCTGGCTCCGACCACGGCCACTTTGGCACGGCCGCTTTGAATATCCTGTACTGCCATGCGCAGGTTATACAAAAAGGTGGCACAGGCACCGGCCATGGCTCCGGTCTGGCCCACATTCCCCAATACATAGGCATTGACGAAATCCGCAGTCATATCGGCGAAACCCATGGGACACTGTTTGGAGCTGACCCGTTTGCCCTGCAGGTTGCTGCGCAGCATACCACCGGTGCCGAACTCGTCTAGCTGGCCCATGGCGGAGCTGGCATAAACACTGACCTGTTGCGGATCCAGCTTGTCCTGAATGGTTTGCCAGTCTATTCCAGTGGAGCGCAAGGCATCGGATACGGCAAAGGTTGCCAGCTGCAGGCCACGGGGGTGATTACGGGATGTATAGCTGTCACCGGGGTGAAAGCCGGTTGGGATCTGGCCTGCAGCACGAACCGGATAGGGGCGGCTGTCTTCCAACAAAATGCGGGTGGCATCTTCACAGGTTACGGTGGCTTCGTCGCCGTTGATACTGATCCGCCAATGGCTGGGAACGTCATTGGGTAAATCTTTTTTACGCAGTTTGAATGTCAGCTGGTTATCCTGAGAATTCATCTTTACCGGCTTTTGCAGGCTTACACGTTCAACATCGAAGTGATTCTTTTCAATTTTCCGGATCAGGGTACCGGCCAGTATTTCATCTTGATTCAGGGGGTGGTCACTGCCGTTGGCCATGAGTGTTGTCAGGCTCTGCAGACATTCCTGTTGCGTGCTCTGGCTCAGGCTGTCGAACACCATACGTTGGTAGCCATGGTGAAATGAAGCCCGACCGGCCGCATTGACGCCGCCAAAACCGATGATCAAGGGTAGTGCTTTCAAAGTGGGACTCCGTGATTCCTGCAAATTGGATTTAGCCTGTCCATTGTAGAGAGTGAAAAATTCCCTGCCAGACCCATTGGTCACAATGGTGGCGATAAAGTGAAACCATTTGTAAAAGTGTAAGAAGGTATGTCAGTTGGGAGGGGGAAAGGGGATAAAAGAGGGGGTAAAGAGGCGTTTTTCAAACGCCTCTTTAATGAGGTCAGATTAATTCAATGGCCATGGACGTGGCTTCACCGCCACCGATACACAAAGAGGCAACGCCGCGCTTGCCACCCCGTTGTTTCAATGCGTGAATCAAACTCAGGATAATGCGGGAGCCGGTGGAACCGATGGGGTGGCCCAGAGCGCAGGCTCCGCCATGGACATTGACTTTGTCGTGGGGAATGTTGTGTTTCTGCATGGCCAGCATGGTCACCATGGCAAAAGCCTCATTGATTTCGAACAGATCCACATCCGCCGCACTCCAACCGGTTTTGGCAAACAGCTTCTCCAGCGAGCCAACCGGAGCCAGAGTGAATTCTGAAGGATGCTGGGATTGGGTGGTATGTGCAACAATGCGGGCCAGGGGCGCCAGGCCCTTTGCACTGGCAACCGATTCGCGCATCAGCACCAGAGCCGAGGCACCGTCGGAAATGGAGCTGGCGTTGGCGGCGGTGATGGTCCCGTCCTTGCTGAAGGCTGCCCGCAGGGTGGGAATCTTCTCCAGGTTGGCGTTACCGGGTTGCTCGTCTTCCGCTACCACCATTTCCCCTTTGCGGGTGGTAATGGTGACCGGCACGATCTCATCTTGAAAAGAACCATTGGCAATGGCTTGCTGGGCCCGTTGCAGGGAGGTGATGGCGAACTCATCCATGGCTTCCCGGGACAGGCCTTCCTTGTCCGCCACTTCCTGCGCAAAGGAGCCCATCAGTCGGCCGGTTTTGGCGTCCTCCAGGCCATCCAGAAACATATGGTCCTTAATCTCGCCATGTCCCATTCGCAAGCCGCTGCGGGCTTTTTCCAGCACGTAGGGGGCGTTGGACATGCTTTCCATGCCCCCGCTGACCATGATGTCGTTGGTGCCGGCTTTGATCAGGTCATGGGCCAGCATGGTGGCTTTCATGCCGGAGCCACAAAGCTTGTTGATGGTGGTGCAGCCGGTGGCCTCCGGTAAGCCCGCGTTCAGGGCGGCCTGGCGGGCCGGCCCCTGCTTGAGGCCCGCAGGCAGTACGCATCCCATGATCACTTCCTGCACGTCCTGCGGCGCTATGCCGGCCCGTGCCACTGCTTCACGGATGCTGATGGCACCCAGCTCAGGGGCGGTGACGGAAGCAAGTGAACCCTGGAAGCCGCCCATTGGGGTGCGGGCACCGTTTACAATAACAACTGCATCTTCGCTCATGGTGTAGTCCTACATTGTTTAGTTTGGTCTGGTCGCCTGGAATGTCGGCGTAGTGGTAAAAGGAGGGCATTTTAACGATAAATGGGGGGTGGTGCGAATGATCAAATACTCCAAATGGAGTAGCATCGTGGCGATGGCGGCAACCGGGAACGCAGAATAAACAGTAGTTCAGCTGGATTTGTTGAGCAGGGAGTTGGCCGTTTTAGCGGCACGCTGGGTCGCGCTTTTCACCTGACTGCGCTGATTGCTAAGGAAAGTCAGGAAGGAATCTTCCCGAATCGGCTGGCTGTAGTAGTAGCCCTGGGCCACATCGCACTCGCACTCCTGCAGGTATTTAATCTGGTCCAGCGTTTCGGTGCCTTCTGCAATAACGGACATACCCAGGCTGTGACCCAACTGAATAATGGCGTCGACAATGGTGCCATTATCGGGATCCTCCAGCATATCCTGAACAAAGGCGCGGTCGATTTTTACTTCATCCATGGGCATTTTTTTCAGATAACTCAAAGAGGAATAACCCGTACCAAAGTCATCAATGGCCAGTTGTACCCCGGTTTCCTTCATTTGTTTCAACAGGCGAATGGCCAGGTCCACGTTTTCCATTACCGCGGTTTCTGTGATCTCCAGCATCAGGTGCTGAGGTGGAATGCCGGTTTCATTCACCAACCGCTTCACTGTCCCCACCAGATCGGACTGGTGCAATTGGATGGCGCTGACGTTGACTGAAATGGTCAGATTGTGAAAACCGGCTTCCAGCCAGCGGCGTAAAGCGTAACAGGATTGTTTCAACACCCATTCACCGATGGCGACGATGGCTCCGGTGCGTTCCGCCAGTGGAATGAATTCCACCGGCGACACCATACCCCGTTCCGGGTGATGCCAGCGTACCAGGGCTTCTGCACCGCGCACATCTCCGGTGACCAGATTGACCTGCGGCTGAAACACCAGTTGCAGCTGATTGTCTTCGGCGGCCGTTGCCAGTTGTCGTTCCAGCACTTTGGTTTCGCGGATGCGTTGATCCACGTTGGCCACGTAGAACTGATAATTGTTCCCACCCTGGGATTTCGCCAGCTGCATGACGTTCTCGGCGTTTTTTAATAATTGGTCGGCGGTGGCGGCATCGTGTGGGTAGATGGTGATGCCGATGGTGGCCGACAGGCTGATGCTGTGATTGTCCACGCGGAACGGGCGCCGCACACTGTCCAGTACTTTCTGGGCGATATCCGCGGCTTCGTAGTGATTTTCCAGGTTCGGCAACACCATGGCGAACACATCACCGCCCACCCGGGCTATGGTGTGGGTGGGGTCAAGATCGGCACGGAACCGGTCCGCCAGGGTCAGCAGCAGTTTATCGCCAGCGTGGTAGGAGTGCAGGAGGTTCACTGATTTGAAATCATCCAGGGCACAGTACAGTACTGCGAACATGTCGTTTTGATGATTGGCATCCTGTATGGATTGCTCGATGCGACGCAATAACATGTTGCGATTGGGCAGCTCGGTGAGCATGTCGTAATTACTTAAACGCTCCACATGGGCCTCAGCAACACGGCGCTTGCTGTTGTACTTTTCAATGGCCTTGAACAGGTCGTTGATTTTCTGCACCCAGGCACCCAGCTCATCATCTTCGTGTCCGCGGGGCGCATCCAATTGATTCTGGGCTGGGCGCATGGGGTCGATTTCTTCCAGTGAGCTCAACAGGGAGGTCATCGGCCGGGCGATCAGACCCTGAAAAATAAGATACAGTACAGAACCGAAAATGATGGCCTGGGCCAGGCCGGAGATGATGATGGTTTTGCTGCGCTCAATGAACTCATTGGCTGCATTGGACGGATCCAGGCTGACTTCAAGGTTACCGAACAACTGAACCTCACCCTGTGCGCCTGTACCCGGAGCAATGCCGCGTAACTCCAGTGTATAACTGAGTTCCTGGCCGAAGATAGATGAAATCAGGGAACGGTAAGGGATAATGTTCTTATTGCGGAACTCAGACGCCAGCGGTGGTTTCTCGGGAATGGAGACCGCAGCGTAGAACACAGCATTATTGCGGAACAGCCCCTGTACCACTTGTTCGGCCAGGATTGGGTCGCGATTGTAGGCCGCCTGGGTGGCCGGTTCTTTCATCATGGCCAGTATCTGTTGCGCCTCTGATTCCAGGCTTTTGCGCGCCTGCCGTGCATCCAGCATGATTTGTACGATACTGAGAAGAAGGCCCATCAACAGGGCAGTACCCATGACGGCGAAAAAGAGCTTGTTGGAAAGGCGGCTATTCAATTTACCCTGCATGGATCACTTCCAAGTCGAGTGGCCGTTTATTATTCTAGAGTTATTAGGAAGAGTATTAATTATAACCAGTTAGAAAGTCAAAGGTTTGCACCGGCTTTTTAGCGTTATTTTAAGAGGCACGCCCAATTTGAGGCCTATTCTATACATCGTGTTTGCTGTGGTGCTTTTTCTGTCCGGTGCCTTTGTTACGGCCGAAACAGACGATTTATCCACCATCGGCAATGTCTCTGAAGCAAGTGAGGAAACCCAGACACCGGCGGCTGTGAGCCAGCCCCCGGTTTCCTCGCGCGTGGCCCGCCGGGAGTTGCAGGCGTTGATGGACGAGGGGTTGAAAATGTTGGCTTCAGAGCTGGTGGAAAACGGCACGTTCTACCCATTCGTTGCCATGATGGGCCATGACAACGAAGTGCGTCTGATCGGAACGCCGGTTTCCCTGCGTATTGATAATCCGGACCGTGCCATGGCGGCACTGGTGGAAAAAACCGAAAAGCTGGCAGAGGAACGGCGCATACGGGCCGCTGCTTTTTTTATGGATTATGTAGCGACCCGGGCGGACACTGGTTTTTCCCAGCCGGGGATTCGGGTAGAGTTGAACCACATTCACCCGGATGCGTTGTCTGTATTCATTCCCTACAGCATTACGCAGGATAAAAAACTGCGGTTGTTAACACCGCAATACAGACCGGGTAAAAACCTAGTGTTTGGCGCCAAGCCCTGAAACCACAAGAAACCAATAGATGAAAAGAAACGCCCTGGATTCCCCCCGGGATCTGTTACGGAAGAGTCTGTTCGCCGGTTTGCGGCTGGTGGGACATCGGCCGGGAAAAGTCATTCGCAATCTGCACTACGGCCGTGAGCCCGGCCAGGCGCTGGATATTTATCTCCCCCGGGAAGGGTATCGGGGGACACAAATGATTTTTCTCCATGGCGGCGGTTGGCACTCCGGCAGTAAAGAGGAATACGGTTATCTGGGGGCGGCCATGGCGGCATATGGTGTTGCCTGTGCGGTGGTGGGGTATCGTTTGTACCCGCAGGTGCGCTATCCGTTGTTCATTGAGGATGTGGCCCATGGTATTTCCTGGTTACGGCGCGACGGTCTGCGTTACGGCTTTGCGGATGCACCCTTTTTTCTGATGGGACATTCTGCCGGTGCGCACATTGCGTGCATGGTGGCCATGGATGAGACCTATCGTGAATTGGCCCATCTCCATGCCGGCAGTATCGCTGGTATTATCGGTTTGTCCGGTGTCTATCGTTTCCGACCGGAGACGTCTCCGGTGTACAGTGATATTTTTTCTGCGGCGCAGGCGGATTACGAGGTGGTGAAACCCATCAATTATGTGGGGGAGGATAAAGTGCCCATCTTGATGCTGCACGGGGATCAGGATGCCGTGATTGGCATAGGCAATGCCCGGCAAATGTTGCAGGCGGCCAGGGCAGCCGGCCAGCGCGCCCAATTGCATGCCCAGCAGGGCTATGGCCACGTGCGGCCCGTTTTCGATTTTTTGCCGTTTATGCCCAATCATCAGAGAACCATGGCGGCTTTGCTCTCGTTCATGTCAGGTGCGCAGCGATGAAAGTGCTGGTTACCGGTGCAACGGGCTTTATCGGCGAGCAGTATGTGCAGCACCTTACGGCAAACCGGCCGGATGTAAAGGTGTTCTTTTGCGGGCGAAACCTGGAACGGGGTAGTCGCCTGGCGGCAGCAACCGGGGCGCATTATTTTCGTGGTGATCTGCAGGATGAACCCTATGTAAAATTAATCTGCAAGGATATGGATGTCATTGTACATTGCGCCGGAAAAACCGGATTGTGGGGAGACTACCTGGATTACTATCATGCCAACGTGGTGACCACCGAGAACCTGCTGGCGGCCGCACCCCACACGGGAGTACAACGGTTTGTCAATCTGGGCACCCCCAGTGTGTACTTTGATTTCAATGACCACCTGAATGTGACTGAAGAGTTTTTGCCTGCACGGTTCGCAGATCACTACGCCCGTACTAAATATCAAGCGGAAACCCGGGTATTGCGTGCCCACAGCGAACAGCTGAAAACTCTGTCGTTGCGGCCCCGTTTGGTGGTGGGCCAGGGTGATCAATCCATTTTTCCGCGCCTCATTCAAAGCCACCAGCTTGGCCGCTTACTGCAGGTCGGAGAGGGCAGGAACATCGTCAGTATGACCAGCATCAGTAATATGATGCTCGGTCTTGATTGCGCCGTGTTCGGCCCCGATGAAGTCTGTGGTGATATCTATAATCTGGCCGATCCGCAACCGGTCAACCTGTGGCAGGTGATCAATCAGCTGATGCCGTTGCTGGGATTGCCGCAGGTAACGCGCAAAGTGTCCTACGGTGTGGCCTACTCCCTGGCGGCGTTGGTGGAAACAGTGCATCGCTTGCGACGAAAATCCAGCGAGCCTGATCTGTTGCGCTATAAAGTGGCCGTGATGGGAAATTCCTTTACCCTGAATATTGAGCGCGCGAAGAGAAAACTGGGGTATGATCCGTTATTATCCATAGACGACACGCTGCACGACTTTGCACAATGGTGGAAGCAACAAAACGGCTGAGTCGTCTGCAGCGGTTTTGGTATAATCGACCCATTTGAAGACCACTGGACAACAACATGACTAATGACACGCTCGGCGATCTGAGCATGAAGCCAACCCGCGATGAGTTGGCGCAACGGCAAACCAGTCGCGGTAAACCGCCCAAAAATACACAGAAGCCCTCCCGGGTGCCACCGCCCCCATCCGGCGCCGGTCAGGCCGGATTATGGTCGGTGTTGATTGTGCTGATGGTCTGCAGCGCAGGGGGAGGCTGGTACCTTTGGGACAAAATCGAGCGCCTGCAATCCAGCCTGACACGCTCCACCGCCAGCCTGACGTCGGCGGAAAAGGCGTTGTCGGATCTGCAGATGCGGCTGGAAAATCGCGATAATACCCTCAGCAAGTCCGGTGATCAGATGATTGAAGACATCAAATTACTGGACAGCGAAGTGCGTAAGCTGTGGGATCTTGCCAACAAGCGCAATCGACCGGATATTGCCGAACTGAGCAAACAGGTTAAATCCCTGCAGAGTGACCTGAAAGCCAGCAAGGGCACACTCAGTGGTATGAGTAAAGAGGTGAAAGCGTCGGCGGCGCAGATTTCAGCGCTGAAAAAACAGATCAACGAAATGCAGGAAAGCAACGCCACCCTGGCGAAATCCACCGATACCCTGAAGAAAGAGCTGCAGCAAATGAAAGCAGTGTTGGGCAGTGCCGCGGATTTTGATGACCGCATCACCAGTCTGGAAGTAGCGATCAAGGCCATTGATGCCCATCGCAGTCAGGTGAACGGGCGACTTGAAAAACTGGATAAAGAAGTGGGGTCACTGCTGCGAGCTGCGCCAGGGGCTTGATTGCCCAAACTGTGATCAAAATCACAGAGAATGCGCGCTCCTAATTAGGTTAAGCTTTCCCTCGGGTCATTACTGTCTATAGTGAAGAGTAGTTGTATTGATCCGGTGGGAGCCCTTAATTCATGTCCGAATCCGTCGAAAATCAGATGGACGCAGAATCTGAAACCCAGACCCGCATTCTGCTTATTGATGATTCCAAAGTCATGCGCAAATCCGCCGTGAAAATGCTGGGTGGAGAGTTTGACGTGGTGGTGGCGGAGGATGGCCAGCAGGGGCTGGATATGATCAATGATGACGCCTCTATCCAGGTGGTCTTCACGGATCTGAATATGCCGAAAATGAACGGCTACCAGTTGCTGGAAGCGGTGCGCACCTCAGCCGACGAAGGCATTCGGAATTTGCCGGTGATTGTAGTAACCGGTGCCGAAAACGACGATGAAGCCAAGGAGAAGGCTTTACAGCAGGGCGCTACGGATTTCATCACCAAGCCCTTCAATTCCACCGATTTAAAAGCCCGTGCCCATGCTCACGCCACCTACCAGCGCAATACCCGAACCCTGCAGGAGGTGGCCAGTGTTGATGCGCTCACCGGGCTCAGCAACGAGCGCAGTTTCAAACAGCATCTGGAAAAAGATCTATCGTTTGTGGCCCGCCACAACCACGATATCGCCATCCTGTTGCTGGAGGTGGATAGCTTTAACGACCTGTTCCTGAAAATCGGGCGCAAAGGCGCCGACAGTCTGATTCAGCAGATTTCCAGAGTACTGCTGAAAAACGTGCGCAAGGAAGATGGCCTGGGCCGGATCGGGTTGGCACGTTTCGCCGTATCACTGCCCACGGCGGGCCCTGACGGCGCGACCAGGCTGGCGGAACGTATCTGTCAGACTGTGTCCGGGTTTAAAGCCAAATTAAGGGGCGAGACACTGGAAATCAGTATATCCATCGGGCTGTACGTGCCCGCCGACAAAGGGTCGGATCTGTTTCAGCAATGTATGTTGAAAACGGAGGAGGCGTTGCAGCTGGCGGCAAACGCTGGAGGCAACAGGGTGCACGCCCTGATCGAATCGTCTGACTCACAACAGGTCAGCGGTCTGCAGGATGTTACCGATTTCTCCCTGGATGGCTTGTTGGCTACTTTAAGTGAAGAGGGCGCTGCCGCGGTGGAGGACCAGATCCCGTTGGCCATGCAGCGTTTGTTGCCGTTATGGCAGGCCATGACGGCAGAGCAGCGAAGTGCTTTATTGTCCCAGATTGAGAGCGCCTAGTGCCCATATCCGGGCCCGGTAAAAGCATTTTACATCCGCATAAAACTTGGTAGAATGCGCGCCTCTCACATCATGCGCTAGTGGTGGAATTGGTAGACACGCCAGATTTAGGTTCTGGTGCCGAGAGGCGTGGGGGTTCAAGTCCCTCCTGGCGCACCATATATCCATATATATAGTTCTTAATATACAGCCCTTCTGTTTTTAATCCTGCTTAAGCGACTGCACTTCAGAGTTGACCTTCCTGTGATCACTGAATTGACTTCTGAGCCAGCTTTGCAATCAAAAAAGTCACTGACAGCACGGCAATCCCAGGTACACTGCGCGGCGTCCAGTCAGGAGGCCACCATGTTAAAGCGTATTCATCCCCGCCGTGTGAAAACTCTGTTGTCCAATGCCGGCGACAGAGTGTTGCGCCCACATACTCTGATTACCGCAGGCAAGACACCCTATGACGTGGTGAAAGATGATGGCCTGGTGCGGTTACGGCACTATCGTAATGCCGGGCAGGGTGCTCCCAGGTACGCGACACCTTTGGTCATAGTGCCGCCGTTGGCCATCAACATGCTGATCTATGACTGGTTTCCGCAACGCAGCTTCGTTAAATATTTTTTGCAACAGGGCTTTGATGTCTATTTGATTGATTGGGGCAGCCCTACCCGCAAGCACGCCGGGTATACCCTGGCCACCTATGTCACCAAGCTGTTGCCGGAGTTTCTGCAGGCGGTGCGCGATCACAGTGGCAAACAGTCCCTGTCGCTTCATGGCTGGAGTATGGGCGGTGGCTTCGCCCTGTGTTACCAGGCCTACACCCGGGATCCTGATATTCGCAACATTGTGACGGTGGGCACGGCGCTGGATGGCCATGCCAATGGCCAGATCGGTCGCCAGTACGCGGCGTTGAACCGGGCCTTAAAAGCCGTTGGTATCAATTTCCGCCGGGTGCCGTCCAGCGCTGCCTATGCGCCGGCCTGGATCAACGCCATCGGCTTTAAACTGTCCGATCCCGTCAGCAGTGTGCAGGGCTATGTGGATTTGATCCGCAATCTGGATGATCGTGAGTTTATGATTCAGCACGCCAACCAGAGTGCTTTTATGGATAACCTGGAGGCGTATCCGGGAGGGGTGATCCGTGACTGGATGTACAGTGTCTGGCTGGAGAACGAGGCATCCCGCGGCTATTTCACCCTGGGCCACAGAACGATCTATCTGCGTGATGTTTCCGCCAATCTGCTGGCACTGGCCGGCAGCAACGACAAGCTGGCGAACGAGCACTGCTGTGAACCCATCATGAGGCTGGTGGGCAGTGAGGATAAAACCTTTTTACGCTGCCCGGGTGGGCACACCGGCATCCTCAGTGGCAGCAGGGCACCGGAGCTGGCCTGGCCGGCCACAGCAGAATGGCTATCAACGCGATCGGGTGGGTAGCGCGGATAGCCCTAGGTAGAGTAGGTTATAAATTGTGCTTGTTTGCCGGTAAAGCTTGGGATATGGTTAGAAAGTAACCGTTACTGTTGCTGCTGTATTATTGAGCATCAATAACACTAAATAATGTTACATAAACCATGTTAAAATCCCTGTACCTCGAAATTGTTTTATATTACATTGAGTGGTGTAACATAAAACAATGACACAGAGGGAAAACCATGACCGCAGCGATTCTTCCTGTACGCCGCAATCTGCAGTTTTATTTGCCCAAAGATAAAATCGATAATTGGAACGGTGGCGGTGCCCACTGGACCCAGTTTATGAATACCCTCTCGATATTCTTTCCTGCAGGCGAGCGCTTTTTCATCCAGAGCATTCGTAACTATCGCAAAGACGTAGTGGATAAGGAACTTAAGAAAGCGGTTTCAGCTTTCATTGGCCAGGAAGCCTTCCATACCCGTGAGCATGAAGAGTACAACGAAGCCATGGTGGAAGCAGGCATCCCCATCGACAAGATGGAAGCCAACGTCGAAAAACTGCTGGCATTTGTCCAGAAAACCCTGCCGCGCCCGGTGCAGTTGGCGGTGACCGTGTCACTGGAACACTTGACGGCCATGTTGGCGGACATTGTGATGGAAGATGATCGTTTCATCAAAAACTCCGATCCCCACTATGAAGCACTGTGGAAATGGCATGCCATGGAAGAGACCGAGCACAAAGGTGTTGCTTACGATGTGTATGAAGAGGTGATCGGCAAAGGCCCGGCTGCCTATGCACTGCGTACCGTTACGTTTGTACTGGCTAACGTTATTTTCTGGAGCCTGTTCTACCGCTATTACTACAAAGTCATGAAGAGCCGTGGTGAGCATCGCAACCTGGCAGGCTGGAGCAAGTCATTCCGTTATCAGTTCGGCAAGAATGGGGTGTTCCCATCCCTGATCGGTGACTGGTTGAGCTTTTTCAAACCAGGCTTTCACCCCTGGGATATCGATAACAGTCACCTGCTGGATGAAGCGGAAGAGTTAATGCAGTTGGTGGACGGGTTTGCTGCGCAGGCCAATCTGGTGCCGGAAGCGAATTCCGCTGCAGCGTAATCAATGCGGTTCCCGCAATAAAAAAGCTCCCCACTGGGAGCTTTTTTATTGGGTGTCCTTTTCCCGCGCCATACGCTCAATGATGCGTTCGAGCCGATCTGAAAGCAGGCGGCTGGCGGCGTTTTCCATGGCGCGGGCCAGTTCAGCGTGTACCGCCATCTCTGCCAGCGGGCGTAAGCGCCAAACCAGGTCCGCCAGCTTGGGAAACTCTTCCTTGGGAGGCAGCTCTTCGGTTTCATAGTTTGACAGAACGTGATCCCCCACCAGACGTACCAGCTCGTTGGCCACCCGCTCCACGTTACCGCGCAGCATGCGCACGATATCCAGCAGTTCCTCCAGGGGAATGCCGGTGGCCACCAGCTCAGCACCGGCCCGCAATGTACGCATGCTGCGTACCTGCACCATGGTGCCTTCCGGGCGCATCAAGTCCAGGTCAGCAGCCCGGGCCAGGGCCTCCGGAGTCAGATAGGCGCCGTACATCTTCACCAGCTCGGTCATGGGAACCAGTTGTGGCTCCTCATCCGTCCAGGGGCTGGTCAGCGCCGATTCCAACCCCATCAGATGGCGTAAATCGATACCGTTCTCCAGGGCATCGATCAGGTCTTTGATGCTGTTGAGAGAGTAGCCACGATCCAGCAGTCCGGAGATGACCCGTAATCGAGCCAGGTGACTGTTGAAATAATAGCCCTTACGGCCCCGCAACTCGGGAGGTGGGAGCAGCCCACGATCCTGATAGGCGCGGATATTCCGCACCGTGGTTTCGGAAGCCCGAGCCAGTTCATCAATGGTAAATTCCTTGCCCTGAGGCAGCTCCGTGGTTTTCTTGCTGGGAGCTGCCAGGCCGGGCAGGTGTTGCGCGATGTAGTTAAGGGTTTTGTGTGGCAGTTTCATTCTTATCCTGGTGCCAGCCGTTGACGAATGTGTGCGGGATTATGCCACAGTTTCGTCACGGCTTCAGGGCATGCCTTTTCAGGCCATTCTTCAGGCCATATCAGTCAGGCCATATCAGTCAGGCCATAGCGGCAAATGGCTTACAGCGTGATGACGTTGCCGTTATCGCCCGATTCAAGGGTGATGTTTGCAGTGCCTTCCGGTGGAAACACCAGATCATCGTCACCACTTTCTGGATCGTCATCAAGGCTGTCGCAGGTAAACGCCAGGGTGTAGGCGCCGGGGTCCAGCGGCCCCAGATAGAACGATTGCTGTGGATCATCGCTCACATAAACCGACAGAATGGGCTCGACTTCGCTGCCCAGGTCGTCCGGGGTGACGTTCATCCCGCTGAATACATAGATGCTGGGGACTTCTTCCGGCCCACAGCTGTTAAACAGAGGGTCGTCGTTTACGGTTCCGGTGGCATAGGCGTACACATCATCCCGCTTGATGTGCAGTACCGGTTTCAGCATGTATTCGCTACCACTACTGGCATTGCGCTCGACGATGGATTTGCGCAGATCCCAATCGATGATGTAGGCCACCGATTCATCGGCATTGACACTGAAGCTGCCACTGGTTTTCAGCTCATTTTTGTTGGCGGGCAGCTGCAAAGGGGACTCTGTATCATCATCCCAGACAATTTTGCTGGTGCCGTCCACCAAGCCAAAACGCACCCACTGGTAGCTGCCTGCGGTGACGGTTTCGTTGTTGAACAGCTGGCTCAGTTGGCCGCCGCTCAATGCCAGCAAATCAACCGTCAGGGTGCCGTCCGTGGCCACGCCCGGGCCCGTAAGGGTGATGGTCTTTTCTTCGTCGCCAGAGCGTTTCAGCATGACTTCTTCAATGGTGATCCACACTTCTTTCGCGCCATCCACGGGGGCATCCGTGATGCTCAGTGACAGTTTGCCTTCACCGCTGGATCCGTTGGCGGAACGATCGCTGCTGCTGCCGCCACAGGCACTCAATGCCAGGGCGGTGATGACGCTGATGAATATTTTGGTTCGATGTTTCATGGTTAACTCCTGTTTTCTTGCGTTACCTGAACGTTTTGGCTGTACCACTATGATGTGGAGCTGGCCAGGCGTTTGTCGTTGATGCGCACCACGTTTCGTTCCATTTTAATGGTGCTGACGGTTACTTGTTGGCCGCTGAAGGCGGCGACACCGGTGACCGCGTCAATGCTGTAATCATCGGTGATGTCGTTGAGGCTGACGCCTGCGTGTTGGCCGGCGATCGTCAGTTGGCTGCCGGGCCGGTTGTGGCCCCAGCCGTGGGGAATGCTGATGACCCCGGGCATGATATCTGCGGTGAGCTGTGCCGGTAGTTCAATTTCACCCACCCGGCTGCTGACGGTGATGGTGTCGCCCTGCGCAATGCCCAGGCGTTTGGCATCCTCTGTGTTGATCAGGGCCGTGCAGCGGTTTTTGCCTTTCACCAGTCTATGGCTGTTGTGCATCCAGGAATTATTGCTGCGCACATCCCGTCGCCCGATCAGGGCAAAGGAATCCGGGGCCGGTTTGCCCTTTTTCTCCAGTCTTTGTTGCAGCCGAGCAATGTCTTTCATGAACAGCTTGGGCACCAGGTTGATGGATTTTCCCTGGGTGCAGAGCCGGTCGGGGAGGCAGGGCTGCAGCGGCCCCAGGTCGATACCGCTGGGGTGTTTTTTCAATTTTTTCAGGCACAGGCCCGCTTGCGCTCCCTGCCGGGTATGCCGGCTGTAGGGGCTCACATCCAGGAGGCGGCTGGCGCGGCTGGAGGGAAAGCGCCGGTAGACAAATTCGGTCACCTTTGATTGCATGTCGGTGAGTGTTTGCGGTTGCCGACCGTAGGGGCCCGCTTTTAATGCGATATCCAGCAACCCTTCATCCTTCAGTTTCCTGATGGCCAGATATTGCGCTTCACTGGCAGCCCATTTCAGTGGTGAATGGGATTGCAGGCGGCGCGTCAGTTCGTTAAGAATCTCCCAGTCATGGCGGGTGTCGGGCAGTGGCTTGTAGAGTGGCGGGGAATACTTGGCAGTATTGCGCACCGTCAACATATTCAGCACCACATCATAGTGGCCGTGTTCCAGTGGCCCTGTGGGAGGCAAGATGATGTCCGCATGGCTTGTGGTTTCATTCAGGTAAAAATCGATGGAGACCATGAAATCCAGCTGCTGCAGTGCTTTGCTCACCTTGTTGCCGTTGGGCAGGGACAATACCGGGTTGCCTGCTGCTGTCACCAGCGCCCGTATCTGGCCCTTGCCGGAGGTGAGGATTTCATCGGCCAGAGTGGTGGCGGGGAATTCGCCGCCGAATTCAGGGTATTTGCGTACCCGGCTTTTACGCGAATTGAAACTGCCGGTTTGCCCGGCAACGTCTGCCAGCCCCGGCAGATCCACGGCGGGACGGGTAAACATCACGCCGCCGGGCTCATCCAGGTTGCCGGTCAGCGTGTTGAACAGGGTAATCAACCAATTGGTGAGGGTGCCGAACTCCTGGGTGGACGCGCCCATTCGACCGTAAAAACAGGCACTGGGGGATTTGGCGAAGTGGATTGCCAATTGGCGGATGTCCTTCGCCTTGATGCCGGTGATGCGGGCAACTTTTTGTGGCGTAAATCCAACCACCATGTTTTTGACGATGTTCAGGCCCTGCACATGATTGGTGAGGCGGCCGGTGTCCACCAGGTCCTGGCGGAACAGGGTATGCAGCATGGCCATCACCAGTAACGCGTCTGTTCCGGGGCGAATAAAGTGGTGTTGGTCGGCGATCGCTGCCGTTTCCGTGCGTCTTGGGTCAATGACGATCAGCTTTCCGCCCCGTTCCTGCAGGGCGCGTATCCGCTCCTTAAAGCCCGGAGCCGTCATCAGGCTGCCATTGCTGGCCATGGGATTGGCACCCAGGCAGACCATCATATCCGTGCGATCAATGTCGGGTACCGGCAGCAACAGCTGATTACCGAACATCTTCATGGCCACCAGCATGGGGGCCAACTGATCCACGGAAGTGGCGCTGAAACGGTTGGCCGTACCCAGGGCCGACAGGAACGGCATTAACGTCAGCATGCTGCCCATGTTATGAATGGTGGGATTGCCCAGGTAGAGGCCAACGGCGTTGTTACCGTGTTTGGCCTGGGTATTGCGCAGGCGCGAGGCCACTTCATTGAAGGCGTTCTCCCAACTGATTTGCTCCCAGCCGTCCGGTGTTTTCAGCATGGGGTATTTCAGTCGATCCGGATCCTCGTGCAGGTCCTGCAGTGCCACCGCCTTGGGGCAAATGTGGCCCTTGCTGAGAGGGTCTCTGGGGTCACCCTTGATGGCCAGTATCTGTCCGCGGTCGTGGCTGATTTCAATGCCGCACATGGCTTCGCAGAGATTACAGGTTCGCAGGTGTTTTTGCGGTTGGGGCATGAACAGTCCTTTTTCTCTCAGATGCGGCGGCAATATGGGCAATGTTACCTTTGGCTAAAGGAGCAGAAAAGGAATAGATCATCAAAATGTCGACTTTTCGCTGTTGCGTTGCTTCGGGCCTGCAGGGTGGCGCCCAGGGTGCATGGGTTCGACTGAATTGTCGACAAAATAACTTAGCCGCAGCCTGGAAAAGGGATATTGCTGCCGGCTTGATGATACTGTAACTTAAACTAAGTTTGTTAGTTTTAACTAAAATGGTATGCAGCTCAGGCTGTTAAATGTAAGTGTCTGCTAACCCGTTTGTCGGGCGAAAATTAGTGTCCAATTTATCGGATTCAGCCCTTGCTTATGAGAGTTTTTGCAGTCTATTATCAGGGTCTCGACTGCCCGATCGCATGAATTGTTCTGCCTTCCGAATTATTCTCCTCAGCTATGGTGAAGCAGGGTCTTTTTGTCGCGATCGGGTAGTTCGATTCCTTCCATGAAGCACTTTTCCTGCAGCAACTCTTTGAATTAAAAAGGCTAACGCTTTCTGGCCAAGGTCAGTCCATCGGCCACTGTCAATAAGCTCAAGTCGATTCTGGTGTCCTCTTTCAACTTGCGGTTGAGGGCTCGAATGGCGTTGGTATCCACGTCATCGACGCTGTTATCCGCCACTCTGCCGCTCCATAGGGTGTTATCCAGAAGTATCACTCCGTTGGGCCGAATCAGCTCCAGGCAGTACTCGAAATAGTGCTCATAATTCTCTTTGTCAGCGTCGATAAACGCCAGGTCAAACTCATTGCTGCGGCCGTCTTTTACAAGCTGTTGCAAGGTATCCAGTGCCGGCGCCAGTACCAGTTTGATTTTGTTCTCCACGCCGTCCCGTTGCCAGTAACGTTGGGCAATGCGGGTCCAGTGTTCGTCAATGTCACAGCAAATCATTTCGCCGTCATCTGGCAGCGCCCTAGCCATACACAGGCTGCTGTAACCGGTGAAGGTGCCCACTTCGATGATGCGTTTTGCCGACATCAGTTTCACCAGCAGGGCCATGAACTGACCTTGCTCCGGTGCGATCTGCATGCGTGCCATTTCATCTTCGGCTGTCTCGTTACGCAGGTCCTTCAGTACGCTGTCATCCCGCACCGAATGTTCGACCACATAATCGTGCAGCGCCATAAGATCCAACGTGGGTTTATTGGACATGATTGAGGCTCCTTTGACGGGGTTAAGATTCTTCCGTAACCCATTGAATGATGTGCTCACCGGAGGCGTTGATCTGCAACCACTGATCCGGATCATCACCATTGCTCCAGGCGCTTTCCACGCAGCGCACTTCACAGTGCAGTGCGGCAAAGGCTGAGCGCGCCATGGCCACATCGTCGGCCCAGGGGGTGTCTTTACTGTCGATCCAGACTGAGGTGAATCCCGTGCGACCGGCATTCAATACCACCATGCCATTGCTGGTGAGAGCATTGACACCACAGCGAAACTTACAGCCTTTTTTACTGCTGCGCACTAACTCAAAGTGGGGCAGGGAGGATGTCAGCCAGTTCATCACCGCTGCCACATCATCAATCGCCAGATAGATTTCCAGATCGTCCAGATGGGACAGGGATTCGTTGCTCATGGGTTATCGCTCCGGCGCCAGTAGGTTGACCATGATCTGTTGGTAGATCTTACTCAGGATGTCCAGATCGTCGGCCTTGATGCGTTCGTTGAGTTTGTGAATCGTGGCATTGCATGGGCCCAGTTCCACCACCTGGGCGCCGGTAGGCGCGATAAAGCGGCCATCGGAGGTGCCGCCGGAGGTGGACAGTTCGGGCTCCACGTTGGCTTCGGTGCGAATGGCGCTGACCACCGCCTGCACCAGATCACCCCGCCCTGTGAGGAAAGGCTCGCCAAACAGGGTCCATTCTATGTCGTACTCAAGGCCGTGTTCATCAAGGATTTTTTGAGTTTTTTGTTGCAATGATTGGGCGGTGTTCTCCGTGGAAAAACGAAAATTAAACACCACATCCACATGCCCAGGAATCACGTTGGTGGCACCGGTACCTGAGTTGATGTTGCTGATCTGGAACGAGGTGGGGGGGAAAAACTCGTTGCCGTTATCCCAATGTGCCTGGGCCAGAGCGTCCAGTGCCGGTGCCACCTGGTGAATGGGGTTGCGGGCCAGGTGTGGGTAAGCAACGTGGCCCTGGATACCCTTGACCACCAATTTGGCGCCCAGGGATCCCCGGCGGCCGTTTTTCACCACGTCTCCCACTTTTTCGGAGCTGGAGGGTTCGCCCACGATGCACCAGTCCATTTTTTCGTGGCGGGCCTCCAGGTGCTCCACCACTTTCACTGTGCCGTTGATGGAGGGCCCTTCTTCGTCGCTGGTAATCAGAAAAGCGATGGAACCCGTGTGCCGGGGATGTTCCGCCACGAAACGCTCACAGGCGGTGACCATGGCCGCCAGACTGCCTTTCATATCAGCAGCGCCGCGCCCGCAGAGCATGCCGTCCTCGATAACCGGTTCGAAGGGGTGATGTTGCCAGTTGTCCACCGGCCCGGTGGGGACCACATCGGTATGTCCGGCAAAGGCCAGAACCGGCCCCCGATTGCCGCGGCGGGCCCAGAAGTTGTCCACTTCACCGAAGGGCAGCCTCTCCACTTCAAAGCCGATGGCTGCCAGACGTTCGATCATGATGTTCTGGCAGTCGCAATCATCCGGGGTGACGGAAGGCTTGGCAATCAATTGCGTAGCCAGTTCTAGGGTGGGCGACAGGTCAGGCATGGATCAGGGTATCCCGGGGCTGGTTAAATGGGCCGCTATGATACCAAACCCCGAGTCGTTTACCGAATACTGTACACGAACCCGTCTAATTGAAGCCTTTGGCGGCTTCCACTTCATCCGGTAACAGGGACTTCCGGCTTTCGTAATACTTGTTCCATTCAATTTTAATGGCCCTGAGGTTGCCCTGGGTGGGCTTGGGAAAGGGCTTGATGGCTTTCAGGTCGATCCCCGCCTGCATCAGGGTGAGGGCAGCCAGTTTGATTTCCGGCAGTTCCATGTCGCGGCCGAAATAAATGATATTGGCATCTTTCTCCGGGGCTTCGTCTTCACGATAAGGCAGCACAATAAAGCCCACTTCCCGCAACGCCAGGTCCACGATGTGATTGTCTACGGTGGTAGGTATGCCTTTAATTAGCATAGGGTTACCCGGTGAGTACGTCTCCATCAAACGTTCCCGGGCCTGATGGGCCTGTTGCGCGCGCACGATGTTGGGGTTTTCACTCAACCAACCAAAGCTGATCAGCTTTTTCAGCAACGCGAGCTCTTCTTCTTTGGGGGGGCGAAGTTGCGCCAGAATCAGCGTGAGTTCATCCAGGTGACTGTATTTCCACTGCTCCATTTCCACTATGGCGGCCTCTTTTTCGGCGATGGTGGACGCTTGCTGGCTGCTGACCACATTGGCGTAAACCGCCACCAGTAACATCAGCAGGCTCAGTGTGGAGAGCACGGCTATACCGGCAATGGATTTCAGGGGTAGAAGTTTGACCGCAGCCACCAGGCCGGCAGCCAGCAGTATCAGAATCCAGGGCAGCAGATAGGGTAACGTGCTCATAGTGTCCTAAAAAATTCAGTGAATTTAATGAATTAGTATAGTCAACTCAGTGAGAACGCGAGCATCGGCCGCCAAACTGTGGGGTTACAGTGCAAAAAAGCTACGGAAATCCTGTTCCTTGAAGCCAACAAGGGTATTTTTGCCGTTGACTACCACCGGTCGTTTGATCATGGCGGGGTGTTCTACCAACAAAGAGATGGCTCGGGCTTCATCCATATTGTCCTTCACCTCATCCGGCAGTTGGCGCCAGGTGGTGCCCCGTTTGTTCAGTAAAATGTCCAGGGGCTGGGTTTTCATCCATTCCCGAATCATGGCCTCATTGATGCCGTCTTTGCGGAAATTGTGAAAGCGGTAGTCGATGCCGTTGGCATCCAGCCAGGTGCGGGCTTTTTTTACGGTGTCGCAGTTAGGGATACCATAGAGCGTGATGGTCATGGGTGCCTCGTGCCGAGGGTTGACGGATTGGTGAAAACGGGCCTCCCGCCGGTGCGGGAGGCAGGGTTGCAGGATCAGTCAGTGATGCGCAGCAGCTCGTTGATGCCCACTTTACCGCGGGTTTTTTCGTCTACTTTTTTCACAATGATGGCAGCGTACAGGCTGTATTTGCCACAGCTCGATGGTAAATTGCCGGATACCACCACCGATCCGGCCGGTACGTGGCCGTAGTGGATTTCGCCGGTTTCACGGTCATAGATGCGGGTGCTTTGACCGATGTAGACGCCCATGGAAATGACCGAACCCTCACCGACCACAACCCCTTCCACCACCTCGGAGCGGGCACCGATAAAGCAATTATCTTCGATAATGGTGGGGCCTGCCTGCAAAGGCTCGAGCACACCGCCGATGCCGACACCGCCGGACAGGTGGACGTTTTTCCCAATCTGGGCACAGGAACCAACGGTAGCCCAGGTGTCCACCATGGTACCGCTGTCCACGTAGGCACCGATGTTGACATAGGATGGCATCAGAACCACGTTGGGCGCGATGTAGCTACCGGCCCGGGCCACCGCCGGTGGCACTACCCGTACGCCGGATTCCTTGAACTGGTCGGCGCTCATGTTGGCGAATTTGGAGGGTACTTTGTCGTAGTACTGGGTGAACTGACCCTCTATGGGCGCGTTGTCGTTGATACGGAAGCTGAGCAATACGGCTTTCTTCAGCCACTGGTTCACCACCCATTCGCCGTCCAGCTTTTCAGCAACACGGGCTTCACCACTGTCCAGCATGGCCAGGGCATCGTTCACCGCAGCTTTGACACTGGCGTCAACGCTGGTGGGGGAGATGCTGGCGCGGTTTTCGAACGCGGTTTCAATAATGGATTTTAAATCGGACATGTGGGTTCTCCTGTAATGACTGTCCTGATTATGACTGGACAAATTGTTTGATTCGTTCGGCGGCTTCAATGCACTGTTCCAATGGTGCTACCAGAGCCATGCGGACCCGGTGTTCGCCCGGGTTGATGTGTTCGATGGTGCGGGAAAGATATCGGCCGGGCAGCACCGTGACGTGTTGTTGCTGAAACAGGCTGCGGGCGAAATCGGTATCGGCCGTGGGTGTTTTCGGCCACAGGTAAAAGCCGGCGTCCGGTTGCTGCACTTCCAGAACGTCACCCAGAATAGAGAGCACCGCGGTAAACTTCTGCTGGTAGAGGCGGCGGTTTTCCTGCACGTGGGATTCATCGGACCAGGCAGCAATGCTGGCCAGTTGATGTTGAACCGGCATGGCGCAACCATGATAGGTCCGGTATTGCAAAAACGCCGCCAGCAGACCGGCATCGCCGGCGACAAAACCGGAGCGCAGGCCTGGCAAATTGGAACGTTTGGACAGGCTGTGGAAAACCACGCAACGTTTGAAATCGGTACGTCCCATGGTGTTGCAGGCCTGCAACAATCCGACCGGCGGTGCAGCGTCTTCACCATAGATCTCCGAGTAGCATTCGTCGGAAGCAATGATGAAATCGTATTCATCGGCCAGCTGAATCAGTTTCTGCAGAGTGGCTTGATCGGTAACGGCCCCGGTGGGATTGCCGGGGCTGCATAAGAACAGCAGCTGACAACGCTGCCAGACGGATTCAGGGACGCTGTCGTAATCAGGAACAAAACCGTGTTCCGGCAGACAGGGCAGAAAATGGGGTTCCACACCGGCCAGATACGCCGCGCCTTCGTATATCTGATAGAAAGGATTGGGTGATACCACCAGGCCGTCTGGCTGGGTGCGGTCGGTGGCCACCTGGGTAAACGCAAACAGGGCTTCCCGGGTACCGTTGACCGGCAGTACCTGGGTATCGGGGCACAAGCCCCCCGTGTTCAGTTGGAAACGTTGTGCGGCCCAGTTGGCGATGGCCTGGCGCAACGCCGGCAGGCCCTTGGTGGTCGGGTAAACCGCCAGTTTGTCGATGTGGTCGATGATGCTCTGTTTCACAAAGGCCGGGCTTGCGTGTTTGGGTTCACCGATGGACAACGCGATGTGGGGCAGGCCGCCCTGGTGCTGGGCGCCGCTGAACAATTGAGCCAGTTTTTCAAAAGGGTAGGGTTGCAGTTTTTGCAGGTCGCTATTCATGCTCAGGGTGCCGTTTGATCCAGTTTTTCCTTGAAGTCGTGCTTCAGTTTTTCGCATAGGTTGGGGTCTTTAATCATGTCGCCATTGAGGTCGGTGATGTAAAACACGTCTTCTACCCGTTCACCCAGGGTGGCAATACGGGCATTGTGGATGGAAACATTGTTATCCAGAAAAATGCCGCCCACTTCTGCCAGCAGGCCGGGGCGATCCAGCGCCACCAGCTCCACCACCGTGTGCTCTTTTTCAATATCATTGCTGATCACTACTTCGGTGGGAATATTAAAGTGTTTCAGCGCCCGCGGCATGCGTTTGTGTACAATTTCCGGATATTTGCTGGGATCTTTCAGGGCCTTGCGTAACTTGTTAACAATCTGCTCAACCCGGGCCGGGTCATCACCAATATCGGAACCGTTTTCTTCCAGAATGATATAGGTGTCCAGGCTGAAGCCGGTGGATGAGGTGATGATTTTGGCGTCCGCAATGGTCAGGTTCAACTGGTTGAGCGCCGCCACGGTGGCGGCAAATAAATTGGGTGCGTCCTGGGTATAGATGAAGAGTTCCGCTGCGCCCTGGTAGTTGCGATCATCGGTTTTGCCCAGCAGAACCATGGGTTCATCGGAGTCACCATGCAGCAGCATGGCTTCGGTATGACGGGCCACGTCACCGTAGGTTTCCCGTAGAAAGTAATCCTCCCCCAGGTTGTCCCACAGTGCCGTTACTTTGTCGGCTTCAATCTTGCGGTTGGAAAGCAGCGCCATGGCCCGCTCTTTGGTTTCTTCAATCCACTCATCACGGTTACCCGGATTCTCCAGGCCGCGGCGCAATGCACGCCGGGCTTCCGTATACAGTTGTCGCAGCAGCGATCCACGCCAGCCGTTCCACAACTTGGGGTTGGTGGCGCAGATATCCGCCACGGTCAGTGCCTGCAGGTAATCCAGGCGCACCTGATCACCCACTTTGCAGGCAAACTCATGGATTACATCGGGGTCGGACACATCTTTCTTCTGGGAGGTAATGGACATCAGCAGATGGTTTTCCACCAACCAGGCCACCAGATTGGCGTCCCACTTGCTGAGTCGATGGTGAATGCAGAATTGATAGGCATCCACGGCCCCCAATTCAGAGTGGTCTCCGCCGCGCCCCTTGCCCAGATCATGAAATAAACCTGCTATGTAGAGCAGCTCGATCTTGGGAATGCGGTGCACGATAAAATGGGCAATGGGGAAATCCTTCTTCACCTCCGGGTGGCGGAACATGCGCAGATTGCGCAGAACATGGAGGGAGTGGGCGTCCACTGTGTAGATGTGGAACAGGTCGTACTGCATCTGGCCAATCACCTGGCCAAAGGCAGGTATATAATTGCCCAGGATGCCATAGCGCTTCATGCGATAGAACTGAGTGTAAATTTTATTGGGTGACCGCAGCAGCTCCATGAACATGGAAATATTGCGAATATCATTGCGGAAGTGCTCGTCCACCAGGTGACGGCTGTCGCGAATCAGACGAATAGTCGAGGCGCGAATGGCTTCAATGTTTTCGTTTTGCGCCAGTATCAGGAACACTTCCATCAGGGCCGAGGGTGTGCGTTGGAACACCTTGTCGTGGGTTACTTCAATAAAGCTGTTATGAATCTGGAAACGACTGTTGATGGGGGTGATGACTTCGGGTTCATCAGCCCGCAGAATGGCTTCGTCAAAATGCTGCAGCAGCATGTCATTGAGCTGGGAAATGGAAAGCGCTACCCGGTAAAAGCGCTTCATGAACTTCTCCACCGCCAGGTTGGCTTCGGAATCCCGGTAGCCCAGCATATCGGCAACGGCGCGCTGGTAATCGAACAGCAGCCGGTTTTCGCCGCGACCGGTAATCAGGTGTAATGCATAGCGCACTTCCCACAGAAACAGGTGCCCCGAATTGAGAATGTCGTATTCGTCGGCGGTCAGGAAGCCAAGGCTGACCAGCTCGCTCATGCGCTGGGCGTCAAAATGCCGCTTGGCCACCCAGCCGATATTCTGAATATCCCGCAAGCCGCCCGGAGCGCTTTTGATATCAGGCTCCAGATTGAACTCGGTATTGTTGAACTTGTCATGCCGGGCAATCTGCTCGGCCCATTTGGCGCTGAAGAAAGCCTTCGTATCCCAGATCTGGTCAGGGCCGGTAAGTTCCTGCATCGCTTCGGCCAGCTGGGGGTCACCGCACAGGGTGCGCGCTTCCATCAGGTTGGTGGCGATGGTGATATCCGCTTTCGCCAGCTCGGCGCACTGTGCCAGTGTGCGAACACTGTGGCCCACCTCCAAGCCAATATCCCACAGCTGGGTGACGAAGTCAGAAAGCTCACTGTGGTAAGGCTCGGCGCAGGCTTCATCGCGCAGCAGAATCATCAGGTCGATGTCAGAGTGGGGGTGGAGCTCGGCGCGGCCGTATCCTCCCACCGCCAGCAGGGCAATATCCTTGGACGATGAACAGGCGTAATGGGACCACAGCTGTTCCAGCAACTGGTCCATAACCCAGGCCCGGCGCCGGATGATCAGCTTGATGTTCTGCAGTTGCCGAAAGCGCTGGTTAAGAATGTCATCGGCATCCCGGATTGCCTGTTTAAAGGCGAGCGTAACAGAACCTTTCTGGTTGACCAGTTGGTTAAAACGCGCTTGTTCAAATAGCTCCGGGTCGTGCTTCAGCTCAGTAACGAGAGGGGTTTTCATAGAGGCTTAAAGGCCGCTTTCCTCTGAACGCAGGGTCAGCACCTCATAGCCGGTTTCCGTGACCAGGATGGTGTGTTCCCATTGCGCAGACAGTTTGTGGTCCTTGGTTACCACAGTCCATTTGTCCGGTAACAGTTTGGTATCACGCTTGCCTGCATTGATCATGGGCTCGATGGTGAAGATCATCCCCGCCTGCAGGACTTCCCGGGTTCCGGGTTTCCCGTAGTGTAGCACCTGGGGTTCTTCGTGGAATCCCTCGCCTATGCCATGTCCACAATATTCCCGTACCACGGAGAAATGATTGCCTTCAGCGTGTTTTTGGATGGCAGCGCCGATATCCCCCAGGTGAATTCCGGGCTTCACCATTTTTATGCCCAAATACAGGCATTCCTGAGTGATGCTCACCAGGCGCTGGGCCTGAATAGAGGGCTCTCCCACGAAAAACATCTTACTGGTGTCGCCGTGGTAGCCATCCTTGATCACTGTGATATCGATGTTGACAATATCCCCTTTTTTCAGGGTCTTCTTATCGCTGGGAATGCCGTGGCAGATGACGTGGTTTACCGAGGTGCAAATCGATTTAGGGAAGCCCTTGTAATTGAGCGGAGCGGGGATGGCTTTCTGCTCCTGCACAATGTAGTCGTGACAGATTTTGTCCAGTTCACCGGTGGTCACCCCAGGCTTGACGTAATCGCCAATCATTTCAAGGACTTCCGCTGCCAGCTTGCCGGCAACGCGCATTTTTTCAATTTGTTCTGGTGTCTTGATGATAATGGTCATGTAGTTGAAAGCCGCTCAGAATCTACTGGGTCTGGACAAAGCCCGCTATTGTACATGGCCAGCCGGGCGGGATATACCCCTGAACAATGTGGTGATGTTGGCTGAAACGGGCCGGAATTGTTGTTGTGATGGATGCTTTGTGGTATAAAGCGCCGCTCAAACAAAACCCT
This sequence comes from Ketobacter sp. GenoA1, assembly GCF_003671475.1. NCBI lineage: Bacteria > Pseudomonadati > Pseudomonadota > Gammaproteobacteria > Pseudomonadales > Ketobacteraceae > Ketobacter > Ketobacter sp. GenoA1. The sequence goes on from NZ_RCHM01000042.1 coordinate 239,074, forward strand.
AAACCACACATGTTCCGTCACATGCATCAGGGTGCCCTTGGTAACGATCCGTTGCCGGGGTTGATTCATGGGGAACATGGAGGCTTAACCCGTTAAAAATCAGGAGTCTACTATGGCTACGCAAGTCAGCATGCGTGATATGTTGAAAGCCGGTGTCCACTTTGGTCACCAAACCCGTTTCTGGAATCCCAAAATGGGCGAGTTTATCTTTGGCGCCCGTAACAAGATCCACATTATCAACCTGGAACAGACAGTGCCGGCGTTCAATGACGCACTGCAGTTCATCAACAAGTTGACCTCTCACAAGAACAAAATTCTGTTTGTTGGTACCAAGCGTGCCGCCAGCAAAATCATCCAGGAGCAGGCCCGCCGTGCCGGTATGCCCTATGTTAACCATCGTTGGTTGGGTGGCATGCTCACCAACTGGAAAACCATCCGTCAGTCCATCCGTCGCCTGAAAGATCTGGAAACCCAGAGTCAGGATGGAACCTTTGACAAGCTGACCAAAAAAGAAGCTCTGATGCGCACCCGTGAAATGGAAAAACTGGAACGCAGCCTGGGCGGTATCAAAGACATGGGCGGCTTGCCCGATGCAATCTTTGTGATCGACGTGGATCACGAGCGCATTGCCGTCACCGAAGCCAATAAGCTGGGCATCCCTGTGATTGGTATCGTGGATACCAACAGCGATCCGGATGGTATCGACTACGTTATCCCCGGCAATGATGACGCCATCAAAGCGATCCAGTTGTACGTTGAGTCTGTAGCCAATGCCTGTATCGAAGGCGGCGAATACGCCAAGACCCAGGGTGGCGGCACCGCTGAAGCCGATGGCTTTGTGGAAGTTGCTGAAACCAGCGCGGAAGCCCCGGCAGCGAACTAAGCAATAGGCCGTCACATATTTGCGTTATAACAGTGATTGTTGTGACGGAGCGAAAGCGGGGGCAATGCCCCCGTTTTACCAACTGAACAGAAATCAACCAAATTCATTCAAGGTAAAGAGGAAATTCTCATGGCTGTGACTGCCGCCCAGGTAAAAGAACTTCGTGAGCGTACCGGCTTGGGCATGATGGAATGCAAAAAGGCCCTGGTGGAAACCAATGGTGATATCGAAACCGCCATTGATAACCTGCGTAAATCCGGTCAGGCCAAGGCTGCCAAAAAAGCGGGTCGAACCGCTGCAGAAGGGATTGTTGTTGCCAAGGTCTCTGCCGACGGCAAAACCGGTATTCTGCTGGAAGTAAACAGCGAAACCGACTTTGTTGCCCGCGACGACAACTTCCTCAAGTTCGCCAACGGTGTTGCTGACCGGGTTTTGGCGACCAAGGAAACCGATATGGCCAAGCTGCTTGAGACCGCCATGGAAGAGGGCGGCAGTGATTCCATCGAGACCACGCGTTCTGCCCTGGTGCAGAAGATCGGTGAGAACATTCAGGTACGCCGTACCTATGTCATGGAAAGCGAAGGTCTGGTGTCCGCCTATGTTCACAGCGGTAAAATCGGTGTATTGGTCGCTCTGAACGGCGGCAACGATGATCTGGGTAAGGATGTGGCCATGCACGTGGCGGCTTCCAACCCATTGGTGGTCAACCCTGATCAGGTGGATCAGGCGACTTTGGATAAAGAGAAGGAAATCTTCTCTGCCCAGGCGGCAGAAAGCGGTAAGCCACCTGAAATCGTAGAAAAAATGGTACAGGGCCGGATTGCCAAGTTCCTCAAAGAAGTGAGCCTGGTGGACCAGCCTTTTGTAAAAGACCCGGATACCACCGTTGGCAAACTGGTGAAAGGCGCCGGTGCTGATGTTGTTGCCTTTACCCGCATCGAAGTGGGTGAAGGGATCGAGAAAGAAGAGGTGGATTTCGCAGCTGAAGTAATGGCTCAGGCCCGCGGCGAATAAATCTCAGATTGCTCTATAAAAGGCACTCATGGACTGCGTGATACTCTCTGGGTATTATGCTCCCCCATGGGTGCCTTTTGATAACCACCTCTTTCTGCTTTAGGAGTAATGCATGCCTGCCACCGACCGTACGCCCAAGTACAAACGTATCCTCTTGAAACTCAGTGGTGAGGCCCTGATGGGCGATTTCGATTTCGGGATCGACCCCAATGTGCTGGATCGTATGGCATTGGAAATCGGCCAGTTGCGGGGAATCGGGGTTCAGGTCGGCCTCGTGGTGGGTGGCGGCAACCTGTTTCGTGGAGCTGCTCTGCAGAAAACCGGGCTGGACCGGGTCACCGGTGATCATATGGGGATGCTGGCCACCGTTATGAACGGATTGGCCATGCGCGATGCCCTGGAGCGTTCCAATATATCCACCACCCTGATGTCCGCTATCCAGATGAGCGGTGTGGTGGAGCATTACGATCGCCGCAAATCCATGCGCCTGCTGGAACAGGGCGACGTGGTGATTTTCGCTGCGGGCACCGGTAACCCGTTTTTTACCACGGACTCCGCCGCCTGCCTGCGGGGAATCGAAGTGGAGGCGGATGCGGTGTTCAAGGCAACCAAGGTCGATGGTGTATACGATTCCGATCCGGTGGTGAACCCGGAAGCAGCCAAGTACGATCGCCTGACTTATGATGAAGTGCTTGAAAAAAAGCTGGGAGTCATGGATCTTACTGCCATCTGTTTGTGCCGGGATCACGATATGCCGGTGCGCGTGTTCAACATGAATCAACCGGGTTCATTGCTTACCGTAACCTTGGGTGGAGCCGACGGAACCCTCATTGAAAAAGGATAAAGGCCGTGATTGAAGACATTAAAAAAGATGCCGAAGCCCGCATGAAAAAATCGTTGGAGGCCCTGGGAAACGCCTTCAAAAAGATTCGTACCGGTCGTGCACACCCCAGTATTCTCGATGGGGTAATGGTGTCCTACTACGGTGCCGATACGCCGCTTAAACAGGTCGCCAACATCAATATTGAAGATGGCCGTACCCTGGCGGTGAGCGCCTGGGAGAAGCACCTGATTCCCGAAATAGAAAAAGCCATCATGAAAGCCGATCTGGGTTTGAACCCCAGCAGCAATGGTGAATTGATTCGGGTGCCCATGCCACCGTTGACGGAGCAGACCCGTAAGGAAATGGCCAAACTGTGCAAGGCAGAAGCCGAGCAGGGGCGTGTTTCCATTCGCAGTATTCGTCGCGATGCCAACAGTGATCTGAAGGATTTGCTGAAAGAGAAAGAAATTAGCGAAGACGAAGAACGTAAAGGGCAGGACGACATTCAGAAATTAACCGACAAATACGTTGCGTTGATTGAAGACATGCTGAAAACAAAAGAAGCGGACTTGATGGAAGTTTGAGTCCAGGTCATTTCTCCGGGCGGCGGTCTTCATTCAGCCGCCCGCGACTTTCCGTAAAACCAGAGGATCACTGTGAAAGTACAATCTTCTGCGCCGGATCTGGAATCGGTCCAGTCCTCCATTCCTCGTCATGTGGCCATCATCATGGATGGCAACAATCGTTGGGCCAGGCAGCGTGGCCTGCGTGGCGTTGAAGGCCATAAGCAAGGCGCGAAAACCGTTCGTGACACCGTGGAAAACTGTGCCAGGGCCGGGGTGGAAGTCCTCACCGTCTACGCCTTTAGCAGCGAAAACTGGCGTCGCCCGCAGGATGAGGTCAATGCCCTGATGAACCTGTTTTTGGAAGCGCTGGCGGATGAGGTGCCGGACCTTCATAAAAACGGCATTCGTCTGGTGTTCATTGGTGATCTGTCGGCCTTCAGTGATGAGCTGAGGGATAAAATGCAGCAGGCCATGAAGCAGACCGTTGGCAACAAGCAGATGGTATTTGCCGTTGCGGTCAATTATGGTGGGCAGTGGGATATTGCCAATGCGGCGCAACAGCTGGCGCGGCAGGTCAAGAGCGGTGGCTTGGAACCGGAGGCTATTTCACCTGAGTTGCTGCAGCAAAAGGTCGCATTGGCTGAATTTCCTCCACCTGATCTCTGTATTCGTACCGGTGGCGAACACCGTATCAGTAATTTCCTGTTGTGGCAGCTGGCCTACGCCGAGCTGTATTTCACCGATGTGTACTGGCCCGATTTTGATGACGCAGCCTTGCATGAGGCGTTTGCCGACTATCAACGGCGCCAACGGCGGTTTGGGCGTACCAGTGAACAAGTAGAAGCGAGCCAACAATAATATGCTGAAACAGAGAATCATAACCGCGTTGGTTCTTTTGCCCCTGGTTCTTGGGGCAATTTTTTATTTATCAACGCCGTGGTTTGCTGTCGCAATGGTGGTGCCTGTGACCCTGGCGGCCTGGGAATGGGCCAATATTATGGGCATTCACCGTCAGTCCGGCCGGGTGGCCTATGCCGCGTTGGTGCTGGCGGGGATGGCGCTGGAATACTGGTTGAATCTGGATTGGGTACTGGCACTGTCGGTTATCTGGTGGTCGCTGGCCATCGCGATGGTGCGGGTCTACCCACAGCAAGTGGCCGTGTGGTCCGGGCCATTCACCCAGGGCGCCATCGGCCTGTTGGTGTTACTCCCTGCGTGGTGGGGATTGGTGGTGTTGCATCGGCAGGAGGGTGGCTCCTGGTGGATGCTGTACGCGTTTCTTCTGGTGTGGGGCGCGGATACCGGCGCGTATTTTGCCGGGCGTGCCTTGGGCAAAAACAAGCTGGCTCCCAGGGTCAGCCCGGGTAAAACCATCGAGGGGTTGCTGGGCGGCCTGCTGGTGACTGCTGTCATCGCATTGTTGGTGGCCACCCAAACCGCGGCGCTGCAGACCATCAGTCTGTGGTGGTTTATGCTGGTGAGCCTGGTGGCGGTGGTGGGCTCCGTGTTTGGCGACCTCGCCGAAAGTATGTTTAAACGTCATCGCGGCCTCAAGGACAGTAGCCAGATTCTTCCCGGGCATGGTGGTATTCTAGACCGGATCGACAGTATCACGGCAGCGGTCCCACTGTTTGCAGCCGGCATGTTATTGCTGGGTGCATTTCATTGACGGTTCCAGACATGTCCACAGTACAAAACATAACGGTGCTGGGCAGCACCGGTTCAATTGGCGTCAGCACCCTGGATGTGCTCAGGCAGCACAGGGGGCGTTATCGGGCTTTTGCCCTGACAGCCCACACCAATGTAGACGATCTGTTCCGACAGGTGCTGGAGTTCATGCCCCGTTATGCGGTGTTGCTGGAGGATTCCCGGGCCGAGGAGCTGCGGAACCGTTTGCGGCAGGCAGGGTCTGATACCGAAGTCCTGGCCGGTATGGACGGTTTGGTAGCGGTGGCCGAGCACGCCGATGTGGATCAGGTGATGGCCGCCATTGTCGGGGCTGCGGGCCTGTTGCCCACTCTGGCGGCGGTACGTTCCGGCAAGCGTGTGTTGCTTGCCAATAAAGAAGCCCTGGTGATGAGTGGGCAGCTGTTTATGTCGGCGGTTAAGCGCAGTGGCGCGGAGTTGTTGCCCATCGACAGCGAGCATAACGCCATCTTTCAATGTATGCCGGTGGATTTTGCAGATGGCCTGGGCCGGAAAGGGGTGTCTCGTATACTGCTCACCGGGTCCGGGGGGCCGTTTCGCCAACTACCGCTGGCTCAGTTCGCCGAGGTAACCCCGGAGCAGGCCTGCGCCCACCCCAATTGGTCCATGGGGCGCAAAATCTCCGTGGATTCGGCCACCATGATGAACAAAGGGCTGGAATTTATAGAAGCCTGCTGGTTGTTTTCCGCTTCCGTGGATCAGGTGCAGGTGGTGGTACACCCACAAAGTGTGATCCATTCCATGGTCCAATACGTGGATGGATCGGTGCTGGCCCAGATGGGAAATCCGGACATGCGGACCCCCATTGCCTTTGGTTTGGGCTGGCCTGAACGGATCGCGTCGGGGGTTGCGCCCCTGGACCTGGTTGACGTGGCCCGGTTGGATTTCCAGCAGCCAGATGAAGGGCGTTTCCCTTGTCTGCGCTTGGCCCGCGAGGCAATGATGGCCGGCAAAACGGCGTCGGTGGTACTGAATGCCGCCAATGAGGTGGCGGTGGATGCGTTCTTGGCCGGGCGCGTGCGCTTCACCGCAATACCCGCCGTGATTGAAAGTGTATTAGGCAGGATGACATTGGTGGAAGCAGTGGATATTGATACTATCCTAAGGGCTGATCAAGCGGCTCGGGAGATGGCCCATGGGCTTCTTACCCAGCAAGCCAAGTGATCGGTTTTAGCTGATACAACAACGAGATAGAGGCTGATTTGTTCGATTTTATACAAACCCTGTTGGCTTTCGTGGTCACCCTTGGGCTGCTGATTTTTGTGCATGAGTACGGCCACTTCTGGGTAGCCCGCCGTTGCGGCGTCAGGGTGATCCGGTTTTCCATTGGCTTTGGTCAGCCCCTTGTAAAGTGGCACGACAAACACGGCACGGAGTTTGTGGTGGCGGCATTGCCGCTGGGCGGCTTCGTGAAAATGCTGGGTGAACCGGGCAGTGACGTCCAGGACCAGCACCGTGGCCAGTCCTTTGCCCATAAATCGGTATTCCAGCGTTTTGCCATCGTCTCCGCCGGCCCCATCGTAAATCTGGTTTTTGCTGTATTTCTATACTGGATGCTGTTCCTCTCCGGTGTGACCTCCCTGGTCCCTTATGTGGGTGATGTTGAGGCGGAAGGACAAGCCGCCAAAGCCGGCTTCCAGACCATGGATGAAATCGTTGCAGTGGATGGAGATACCACCGAAAGCTGGGATGATGTCACCATGGCGTTGATTTCGCGCATCGGCGAAAGCGGGCAGGTAAGCTTTACCGTTCGACCCGAGGGCAGCAGTGGCACCGTGGTGCGCCAGATAGAACTGCAGGACTGGATGCGCGGGCAAGAGAAAACGCACCCCTTAAAACTGTTGGGTATAGAGCCCTATTTTCCCGAGATTCCACCGGTGGTGGGCGAGCTGGTTGAAGGCCGGGCCGCCCAGGCCCAGGGTATGCAACCCGGTGACCGGGTGGTGGCCGTTAATGGTGTGGAAATACTGACCTGGAAAGAATGGGTGGAGCTGATACGGCAGAATCCGGGTGTGAGTATGCAGGTGCTGGTGGATCGGGCCGGCAGTGAAGTGGCCCTGACTATTACCCCGGAGTCGGTGATGGGCGACGATGGCAGTGAGTTTGGGCAGATTGGTGCGGCCAACGCCACTGAGTTTTCTGAATATCCGGACTTTATGATCCGTGAACTGGAATATGGCCCAGTGGCTGCGGTGGGCAAGTCCCTGTCCTACGCCTGGTCCCGCATTGAACTAACCATACTCTCCATTGCCAAAATGGTGACCGGTAAGATCTCGCTGGAAAACCTCAGCGGCCCCATAACCATCGCCAAAGTGGCCGGAGACAGCGCCAGCTATGGGCTGGAGTCATTTCTACACTTCATGGCCTATTTAAGTATCAGCCTCGGGGTGTTAAATTTGCTGCCCATTCCCGTTTTGGATGGTGGGCACTTAATGTACTATCTCGTTGAAATGATAAAAGGAAGCCCGGTATCGGAGAAGGCCCAAGCGTTGGGAAACAGCTTGGGGCTTGGCTTGCTGGTCATGTTTATGGGACTTGCATTTTATAACGATATTATGGGGCTTTGATCCCGCCTTTTGGACCTATAGAAATTCCTGCGGACTTGAGCGTTAAATGAATCGAATTACAAGATCAGTGCTGGTGTTGTGGATGGCTTTTCTGGCAAACACAGCGATGGCGGATTCCTTCATCATAAAAGACATTCGGATTGAAGGCTTGCAACGTATCTCCGCCGGGGCCGTATTCAACGTGCTGCCGCTACAGGTTGGGGATCAGGTGGATGAGAACAGCCTGGCCAGGTCGGCACGCATTCTGTTTAAAACCGGCAACTTTCAAGACATCAATCTGCTGAGAGAAGACGATATCCTGATCATTCAGGTGAGTGAGCGGCCGTCCATCGCCAGCATTGAACTGGATGGCAACAAATCCATAGAGACCGAAAACCTGATGGAAGGCCTGTCCCAGGCCGGACTCAGCGAAGGCAGTGTCTTTCAGCGGGTGACGCTGGATCGTCTGAAAGTGGAACTGGAACGTCAGTATATTGCTCAGGGGCGATACGGAGCGCGGGTGGAACCGGCAGTCAAACCTCTGCCCCGCAACCGGGTTGCCATCGATATCACCATCAAAGAAGGGGACGTGGCCACCATTTCCGGTGTGGACATCGTGGGCAATTCCGTTTTCGCCGACGACATTCTGGTGGATGAGTTCGAATTGAAAGAATCCCACATGTTCTCGTTTTTCAAAGGGGACGATAAGTATTCCCGCGAGAAACTGTCCGGCGATCTGGAAAAGCTGACCTCCTATTACCAGGATCGGGGTTACGTGAATTTCCGGGTTGAATCCACCCAGGTTTCAGTGACCCCGGATAAGTCCGAGGTGTACATCACTGTCAATATTTCCGAAGGTGAGCGCTTCACGGTTAATGAGGTCAAGCTTACCGGCGATCTCAAAGTACCGGAGGCGGATTTGCAGCGCCTGATACTGCTGAAACCGGGGCAAACCTTCTCCCGGGCGCTGGTGACCACCTCCAACGAGCTGATCTCCCGCCGGCTGGGCAACGAAGGTTACACCTTTGCCAATGTCAATGGTGTCCCGTCCATATCACCTAATGCAGACAATACGGTCGATGTCACATTTTATGTGGATGCCGGCACCCGGGTTTATGTGCGGCGTATCAATTTCTTTGGCAATACCAAAACCCGGGACGAAGTTCTGCGCCGCGAAATGCGTCAGATGGAGGGATCGTGGGCTTCCGGGCAACTGATTGAAAACTCAAAGGTCAGATTGGAACGGCTGGGCTACTTCAAAGGGGTCACCGTGGAGACGCCTCGTGTACCCGGGGAGGAGGATCAGGTTGACGTCCATTATAATGTGGAAGAACAGCCTTCAGGGTCCATTGGTGCCAGCGTAGGTTATCAGCAGGGTACCGGCTTTGTGTTTGGTGCCAATCTTTCCCAGACCAACTTTCTGGGCACCGGAAACCGGGTCACCATTGCCGCCAATCGCAGTGATATCCGTGACAGTGTCAGCTTTTCGTTCCTTGATCCTTATTACACCATCGATGGGGTATCCCGCGGATTTTCGCTGTTCTACCAGCAAACCGACATCAGCGAAGACGATGTCATATCGAATTGGGCTTCGGACCGTTTCGGGGGCAATCTCACCTTTGGTTATCCCACCAGCGATATCTCCAGGTTGAGTTTCGGGGTCGGCTTCGAGAACGTGACGGTCTATGCCAGTCGGCGTTCTCCCCTTCAGGTGTGGAGCCTGGTGGGTTACGATTTGTATGCAGCCAACGTTGAAGGAAAGTTTACCCAGTCTGAAGAGTTCACCAATTTCCCGCTCACCGGAACCTGGAGTATCAGCACTCTCAACCGGGGCGTGTTTGCTACCCGGGGCTCTTCCCACAGTGTATCACTGCAGGTCTCCTCTCCCGGCAGTGATCTTGAGTACTTCAAAACCAGCCTGCAGTCGCAGAAGTATTTCCCATTGACCCAGGATTGGACATTGCGTCTGCGTTCCGAGCTGGGCTACCTGGATGCCTATGGTGAGGACGAGCTGCCGCCGTTCTATGAACATTACTATGCTGGTGGCTTCGGCTCCATTCGGGGGTATGAAGATCGCTCCCTAGGGCCGCGTGAAATCCAGTCGGCCTACGATTTCGGCTCACCCAGGGCCATCGGTGGTAACTTCCTGGCGGAAGGCAGTGCGGAACTTATCTTCCCCATGCCCTTTGTAAAAGACAGCCGATCCTTCCGCACCATGTTCTTTGTGGATGCCGGGAACGTGTTTGATACCCACCGCAAAGACGAGTATGGTTTTGAGCTGGATGAAATGCGGATGTCGGCTGGTATCGCCTTGTCATGGATCACGGGAATTGGCCCATTATCATTCAGCCTGTCGAAGGCATTCAATGATCAGCCCGGTGATGATGTGCAATCGTTCCAGTTCTCGCTGGGGCAACCATTCTAAAAACGAACACAGGTTAAAGAGGTTTATTGTGAAAAAGTTTCTGGTAGTGTTTTTCGGCTTGATGATGGCTCAGTCCCTGTTGGCGGCAGAGTCAGCAAACATCGTGACAGTGGATGTGTTGCGTGCGGTAATGTCCACGGAAGAGGGTAAAATCAAGGTAGAAAAGCTCAAAGGCGAGTTTGAGAAAGAGAAAGCCGGTCTCGAGGCCCTCAATATGAAAGGCAAGAATCTGCAGGAACGGATTCAGAAAGACGGCGCAGTGATGTCTGCCGAAGAGCGTCACAAGATGGAAAAGGAATTGATGGAAATCGCTCAGGAGCTGAAGTTCAAGGAACAGCAGTTGAAGCAAAGTGGTCAGGCAGACCAGCGTCAAGTGGTTGAATCCATGCTGCCCAAGTTCCAGCAGGCGATGAAGGATATTATTGCCGAGCAGAAGATAGATATGGTGCTGCGCCGCGAAGCGGTACTGGATATGAACCCTAAATTGGACATTACCGATTTGGTGGTTGAAAAAATGAATAACATCAAGAACTAGACAGAGCAACGCTGGAATCGATGGTGAAGCCAACGAAGCGGGAATCCTGGAGCCTGGGAGAGCTGGCCGCAGCGCTTGATGTGGAGCTGAAGGGCGACCCTGCCCGGCAGGTTTATGGGCTGGCCACATTGGGCTCGGCCGGTGACGGACAACTCAGTTTTCTTGCCAATCCCCTCTATCGCGGACAATTGGCCCAAACCAGGGCCAGTGCAGTTATTCTTCAGCCTCAGTTCGTGGACGAATGCCCTACCGCAGTGTTGATTGCAGACAACCCCTATCTGGTCTATTCCCGGGTATCCCATTTCTTTGATCACCGGCCAAAGCCCGATGAAGGGGTTCACAGTACGGCCTTTGTGTCTGGGAGTGCGGTTTTGGGTGCCGGTTGTCGAATAGGGCCAAATGCAGTTATCGAATCCGGCGCTGTGCTGGGCCAGAACGTTGAAGTCGGTGCCGGTTGCGTTATTGGTGCCAACTGCATCATCGGCAAAGATTGCCTGTTTCATGCCAATGTCACACTGTACCATGGGGTCAAGGTGGGTGAGCGCTGTACCTTCCACAGTGGTGTGGTTGTAGGGGCAGACGGGTTCGGCTTTGCCAATGAACAGGGCCGGTGGAAGAAGATTGCCCAGTTGGGCGCAGTCACCATCGGCAACGATGTGGACGTGGGCGCCAATACCACCATCGATCGCGGTGCCCTCCAGGATACTGTGATTGGCAATGGTGTCATTTTGGATAACCAGATTCAGATCGCCCATAACGTGGAAATCGGTGAGGGTACGGCCATTGCCGGATGCACCGGGATTGCGGGCAGTACCAAAATTGGTAAATACTGCACCATTGCAGGCGCAGTTGGTATCGCCGGGCACCTCGAAATCGCCGACCGGGTGCACCTGACCATGCGCAGTGCGATCACCAAGAGTGTCACTGAGCCTGGCTCCTATTCCTCTGGAACGGCGATGTCCACCACCGCGCAATGGCGCAAAAACGCTGCCCGGTTTCGTCACCTGGATGACATGGCACGCAAACTGAACCGGTTGGAAAAGCAGTTGCAGGCCCTACAGTCGGATAAGCAGTAGTACATATCGTGTTACGTTAATTGGCGTGATTTGGCGCTGGAATAGCCCTAAGCTAGTGATTTACAATGAGATAAATCCCACCGATTGAACTATGATGAATATTAACGAAATCAAGGAAATTCTTCCCCATCGCGCACCCTTTCTGCAAGTGGACCGGGTGCTCGAGTTGGTGGAGGGTGAGTATATTGTTGCTGTGCGAGGCATCTCCAATAATGAACCGGTATTCGAGGGGCATTTCCCGGATAACCCGATTTTCCCCGGGGTGTTGATTATTGAAGCCATGGCGCAGACTGCTGGTTTGCTGGCGTTTAAAACCGTAGGGCAGAAAGCGGAAGCCAACAAGGTCTATGTGGTCGCCTCCGTGGATAAAACCAAATTCCGCCGATCTGTGGCACCCGGTGAGCAACTGGAAATTCGGGCGACCATCAAGGCCAGGAAACGCACCATATGGAAATTCCATGCGGTGGCAACGGTGGATGGTGAGGAAGTCGCTATATCTGATATAACCTGTGCAGAAAGGGATTTATAGATTGATCCACCCTCAAGCTGTCATTGATCCAAAAGCTGAACTGGCTTCTGATGTAGAGGTCGGGCCTTTCACCTATATCGGCCCTGGTGTTGAAATCGATTCCGGCACCTTGATTCACTCCCATGCGTGCATTAAAGGGCCCACCAGGATTGGTAAGCGCAACCGGATTTTTCAGTTCGCCTCCATCGGTGAAGATTGTCAGGACAAGAAATACAAGGGCGAGCCCACCAGTCTTGAAATCGGTGACGACAACCACTTTCGCGAGTGTTGTACCATACACCGGGGTACGGTGCAGGATGAGGGCATCACCCGCATCGGTCATCGCAATCTGGTCATGTCCTATGTGCACATAGCCCACGATTGTCAGATCGGGCACGATAATATTTTTGCCAATAACGCCACCATGGCCGGGCATGTTCATGTGGCCCACGATGTCATCTTTGCCGGCTTTTCCGGAGCACATCAGTTCTGCCATGTAGGGCCATATGCCATGTTGGGAATGGGAGCGTTGACCGGCAAGGACGTGCCCGCCTTTATGATGGTGGCGGGGAATCCGGCCCGGCCTGCCGGCATGAACTTTGAAGGCATGCGGCGCCGCATGTTCAGTAAAGAATCCATGTCCATCCTCAAGGATGCCTACAAGACGGTTTATATGCGTGGTTTGAAGCTGGAGCAGGCGATTGTACAGTTGGAAAGTAAATCCCATGATCCCTATCTGCAGTTATTCATTGATTCCATAAAACGATCCAATCGTGGTATTGCCCGCTAATTCAGGTGCCCCTATGCCCCAGCAAGCAAACACAGATATCACCGTCGGTATTGTCGCGGGCGAGATGTCGGGTGATCAGTTGGGGGCAGGGTTGATTCGGGCGCTTAAATCCCGTTGGCCTGATGCCCGCTTCATCGGCATAGGTGGCCCCGCCATGATGGATGCCGGTTGTGACAGCCTGTTCCCCATTGATCGCCTCAGTGTGATGGGCATATTTGCCGTACTGGGCCGTCTGCGTGAATTGCTCAATATTCGGAAAACGCTCAAACGGTGTTTTCTGGAACAGAAAATTGATGTTTTCATCGGTATCGATTCGCCGGACTTCAATCTTCCGTTGGAAGGATTTCTTAAACAGCGTGGCATCAAGACGGTTCACTACGTATCACCCACGGTGTGGGCATGGCGGCAAAAACGTGTGTTCAAAATCCGTCGTGATGTGGATCTTATGCTGACCCTGCTCCCGTTTGAAGCGGATTTCTATCGTCGATTTGATGTTCCGGTGCGCTTCGTCGGCCATCCTTTTGCAACGGATATTGATCCGGATATTGACCATGAGCGGGCGAAGCGTTTTTGGGATTTCGCTCCGGTCGATAAAGTGGTGGCTGTTATGCCCGGCAGCCGTGGAGGGGAATTGAAATACATGGGCCCCCTGTTTTTGGAAACCATGCGGCTGGTTTATATCATGTGCCCGCAGGTACGTTTCATTGTACCTCTGGCCAGTGCACAGCGCCGCCAGCAGTTCGAACAGCAGATGAGTCAATATGATGTGGATTTGCCTGTGCAGATGGTGGATGGTCATGCTCGCGAGGCGATGGCCGCTGCAGATTACGTGCTGGCGACCTCCGGCACAGTGACGCTTGAGGCCATGCTGTTGAAACGGCCCATGGTAGTGGCTTTCCGCTGGGGGGCGATTACCCACGCCATCCTGTCGCCGCTGGTAAAAAACAAATACATTGCGCTGCCCAACTTATTGGCTGATGAAGAAATAGCGCCTGAGTTTCTGCAGGAAAAGGCAACACCAGAGGCACTGGCACGCGAGCTTTACAGCTTGATGCAGAATAAGGAGCGCTGCAGAACCATGCAGGCCCGGTTTGACGATATTCACCACCAGCTTAATCTGAACGCAAGTACACAGGCCGCCGCCGCCGTTGCAGAATTGCTGGAAGAAAATGTGGGCGGATGGCGGGCCGGTGCCGGTAGTCCGGGCTAATCCAGAATCTTGATTCATACAGGGTGCATCCCGTGCAAAGTGAAATGAACTTTTCCCAGGGCAAGTTGATTGCCGGTGTTGATGAGGTCGGACGCGGCCCGCTGGCCGGTGCTGTGGTGGCGGCAGCCGTTATTCTTGATGTTGGAAAACCCATCGCCGGCCTGACGGATTCCAAAAAGTTGACCGAAAAAAAGCGCGATGCCTTGTTCGATATAATCCGCAATGACGCCCTGGCCTGGGCCATCGGCCGGGCAGAAGTGGCAGAAATTGATGAGTTAAACATTTTGCATGCCAGCATGCTGGCCATGCAGCGGGCGGTGGAACAGTTGCGTCCACAGGCAGAGTTTGCCCTGATAGACGGTAATCGTTGCCCGGTGTTGTCTTGCCCTTCCCAGGCCATTATTAAAGGTGACCTGACCGAACCCTGTATCAGCGCGGCGTCAATTATTGCAAAAGTGACCCGCGACCGCGAAATGGATCTGTTGGATTTGCAATACCCGGGATACGGTTTTTCCAAACATAAAGGTTATCCCACCAAGGTACATTTGGAGGCTCTGACCCGGCTCGGCCCCACGGACATTCACCGGCGTAGTTTTAGCCCGGTAGCCAAATTGCTGGCATAACCCACTTCCAACACAGGTGTTAAGCATGACTCAGCCATTTGTACATTTGCGGGTTCATTCGGAATATTCTCTGGTGGATAGTCTGGTTCGGATCAAGCCGTTGGCCAAACGTTGTGCCGACATGCAGATGCCCGCATTGGCGTTGACCGATTTCTGCAATATGTTTGCGCTGGTGAAGTTTCAACGGGCCACCATTGATGCGGGGATCAAGCCCATCTACGGTGCTGATGTACTGGTGGAGTCGAAGTTTCCTGATGAGCCCGCCTCGCAGATTGTGCTGCTGGCGAAAAGCCTGCAGGGCTATCGTAACCTCACCGAGTTGGTCTCTGAGGCTTACCTACATGGCCAGAAACTGGATAAGGCGATTATTTCCCGTGCCTATCTGAGCCAGAAAACCGAAGGCCTGATCTGCCTGTCGGGGGGTAAAGACGCAGAAATCGGCCGTGCTTTGCTGGCGGGAAAGCAGGCCAAGGCCGAACAGCTTGTTGAAGAATATAATGCGCTGTTTCCGGACTCGTTCTATCTGGAGCTGCACCGTACCGGGCGTCAGGATGATGAAACCTATCTGCATCTGGCAGTGGATCTGGCAGCCAAGACAGATTGCCCGGTGGTTGCCACCAATGATGTGCGCTTTTTGCATCGGGAAGATTTTGAAGCTCATGAGGTGCGTGTCTGTATCTACGAAAGCTGGACGCTGGAAGATCCCAGCCGTGAACAGCGCTATAGCGAAGAACAGTACCTGAAGTCACCGGAGGAAATGTGGGAACTGTTTCAGGATATTCCTGAAGCCATCGAAAACACGGTTGAAATCGCCAAGCGCTGTAGTTTTGAAATTCCCCTTGGCACCTATTACCTGCCGGATTACCCGGTGCCGGAAGGCATGACGCTGGACGACTTCATCATTGCCGAATCCAGAAAAGGCCTGGAGGAGCGTCTGGCCTTTCTGTTCGATGTGAACGATCCCAATTTTGCCGAGATACGTAAGCCTTACGATGAGCGCCTGCAGATCGAGCTGGACGTTATTATTCAGATGGGGTTCCCCGGTTACTTCCTGATTGTTGCCGACTTTATTCAGTGGGCCAAGAACAATGGCGTCCCGGTGGGGCCCGGACGGGGATCCGGTGCCGGGTCGCTGGTGGCCTATGTGCTGAAGATCACGGATCTTGATCCTCTCGAATACGATTTGCTTTTCGAACGCTTCCTCAACCCTGAACGGGTATCCATGCCCGACTTTGACGTGGACTTCTGCATGGATGGCCGTGACCGGGTGATTGATTATGTGGCGGAAAAATACGGCCGTAATGCGGTAAGCCAGATCATTACCTTTGGTTCCATGGCGGCCAAGGCAGTGGTGCGGGATGTGGGGCGGGTACAAAGCCGCTCCTACGGATTCGTGGACCGCATCGCCAAGCTGATTCCCTTTGAAGTGGGTATGACCTTAAGCAAGGCCATGGAGCAGGAACCGCAACTGCAGGAACTGTACGACCGTGATGAAGATGTCCGTGAGCTGCTGGACATGGCTTTAAAACTGGAAGGCATCACGCGCAATGTGGGCAAACACGCTGGTGGTGTGGTCATCGCACCGTCCGCCTTGACGGACTATGTGCCCCTGTATTGCGATGAGCACGGCAACAACCTGGTCACACAATTCGACAAGGACGATGTGGAGGCGGCCGGGTTAGTGAAGTTTGACTTCCTGGGGTTGCGTACCCTCACCATCGTGGATTGGGCATTGAAAACCATTAATCCGATGCTTGTGAAACAAGGTAAACCGCCAGTGGACATTGAACGCATTCCGCTGGATGACAAGGCTTCCTTTGACCTGTTGCAGAAGGCTGAAACCACGGCGGTGTTTCAGCTTGAATCCCGGGGCATGAAAGATCTTATCAAGCGCCTGAAGCCCAGTTCGTTTGAAGATATTGTGGCGCTGGTGGCGCTGTTTCGACCAGGGCCATTGGGGTCCGGCATGGTGGATGATTTTATTGCCCGTAAACACGGCCGCCAAAAGGTGGATTATCCGCACCCGGATCTGAAACCCGTACTGGATACCACCTACGGCACCATTCTTTATCAGGAACAGGTAATGCTGATTCCTCAGGTGCTGGCGGATTTCACCTTGGGGGGCGCCGACCTGTTGCGTCGTGCCATGGGTAAAAAGAAAGCCGACGTGATGGCCCAGCAGCGTGGGTTATTTGTGGATGGCGCGGCCAAAAACGGCATTGATGAAAAGCTGTCCACAGAAATCTTCGACACCATGGAGGAGTTCGCCAAGTATGGTTTCAACAAATCACACTCGGCGGCCTATGCCTTGGTGTCCTATCAGACCGCCTGGTTGAAGGCCCATTATCCAGCCGGCTTTATGGCCGCGGTGTTGTCTGCCGATATGCATAATACCGATAAGGTGGTGACCCTCATTGACGAGTGCCGCCGCATGAAACTGGCCATTGTATCGCCGGATGTGAACGTCAGCGGCTATAAATTTACCGTCGATGATGAGGGGCAGATCGTTTATGGGCTGGGTGCGATCAAAGGTCTGGGTGAAGGCCCCATTGATGCCATTTTGGAAGGCCGGTCGGATCAGAAGCCGTTTAGAAATCTGTTTGAGTTCTGTCGCCGGCTGGATCTCAAAAAACTCAACAAGCGTTCCATGGAAGCGTTGATTCGGGCCGGTGCCCTGGACAAGCTGGGGCCGGACCGCGCGACCCTGATGGCCAGTCTGGAAGAAGCCATGCGTTACGCTGAACAGGAGAGCAAAAATCAGGATCTGGGCATCATGGATATGTTTGGCGCCGTGGATGAGGAAGAACGCCCTGAACCGGAGTGGGCCAAAGTGAAACCCTGGAGTGATGACGAGCGCTTGAATGGCGAGAAGGAAACGCTGGGGCTGTATCTGACCGGGCACCCCATTGATCAGTATCTGGAGGAAATCTCCCACTTTACCACCAGCCGTATTGCTGATGTAAAGCCGGGCAACAGCCGTGAATCCCGCAGCATAGTAGCAGGTTTGGTCATCGCGCAACGGGTGATGAAGAACAAACGCGGTGACAAAATGGCGTTTCTGACTCTGGATGACAAGAGCGGGCGCCTGGAGATTTCCATATTCTCGGATGCCTATGAAGAGTATAAGGATCAACTGATCAAAGACGCCGTATTGGTGGTGGAAGGGGATGTGAGTCTCGATGATTATTCCGGCGGCCTGAAGATGGTGACGCGCAAGGTGTTCGGCATTGCCCAGGCCCGGGAGAATTATGCCCGCCTGATCAGTCTGGACATAGGCCAGGCCCACCTGGGTCCGGATTTCGGTCAAAAGCTGCAATCAGTGCTGGCGCCTTATCGTGAGGGGGGATGCAAGGTCAGGGTTGAGTACTCCCGTCAGGGGGCCCGAGGCCGCCTGTACCTGGGGGAGGACTGGCGCATTGCACCCAAGCCCGAGCTGATAAAACAATTAGAGCAGCTTTGCGGAGAGCGCGCGTTATCAGTGCTGTATCGATAGGCCGGGCTATAACATTTTGCCACAAAATCGATGGGTTCAGCGCAGCCTAAATCTCGACACCATGGCGTCCATCACGTAAGGTATTGGCCTGAACATTCCCGGTTTTGGTAGCCTATAACAATTAAACAGGATCAATGCTTTATGAATCCTAACTATCTGGATTTCGAACAACCCATTGCTGAGCTGGAATCCAAGATTGAAGAGTTGAGCAGCATGGGCGACAGTGCTGCATTGAATATTAACGATGAAGTAAAACAGCTCAAGGATAAGAGCCTGTCTCTTACCGAGTCCATATTTTCCGACTTGTCGTCCTGGCAGATTGCCCAGTTGGCGCGGCACCCCAAACGCCCCTATACCCTGGATTACGTTGCCCGTATTTTTACCGAATTTGACGAACTTCACGGGGATCGAACCTACGGCGACGATAAAGCCATCGTGGGTGGTGTTGCCCGGTTGGACGGTAAGCCCGTGATGTTGATTGGTCACCAGAAAGGCCGCGATGTAAAAGAAAAGGTGCGGCGCAACTTCGGCATGCCGCAACCGGAAGGCTATCGTAAAGCCATGCGCCTGATGCAGATGGCGGAACGCTTCAAAATGCCGGTGTTGACCTTCATCGATACCCCCGGTGCCTACCCCGGTATTGAAGCGGAAGAGCGAGGTCAGAGTGAAGCCATAGCCCGTAATCTGGCGGTGATGGCAAGCCTGCGGACACCGATCATTGCCACCGTCATTGGCGAAGGCGGCTCCGGTGGAGCGCTGGCAATCGGGGTCTGTGATCATCTGCAAATGTTGCAGTACAGCACCTATTCCGTTATCTCCCCTGAAGGCTGCGCCTCCATTCTATGGAAAAGCGCTGAGTATGCCTCCGATGCTGCCGAAGCCATGGGCCTGACTGCCAGGCGCCTGCACGAATTGGGGTTGGTGGATCAGGTGGTGCCTGAGCCCTTGGGGGGAGGTCATCGTGATCATGATGCGGTTGCTGATTCCATCAAGGCGGCTCTTATTGAAAATCTGGAGCGCCTCTCAGCCAAAGATGAGGAAACCCTCATGACAGAACGTTATCAGCGACTGATGAGCTACGGTTTTAACGGTTGATGGAGTTTCTGATTTACCCCGCCCTGGGTATCGTGGCGGGGTTGGCCGCTGGTCTGTTGGGGGTTGGCGGTGGTCTTATCATTGTTCCTGTGCTCATTTATGCCTTTGCCTCCCTGGGCTTTTCTTCTGATGTGCTCACCCATATGGCCGTCGGCACTTCCCTTGCGACCATCATCATTACCTCGGCCGGATCTGTTTATCAGCATCATAAGAAAGGGGCTGTACTCTGGTCGGTGTTGACCTGGTTTGCATTGGGTTTGGCGTTGGGGGCGCTCCTGGGCGCAACGCTGGCCGATGTTCTGCACGGGCGCTTGCTGCAGATTCTGTTTGGTGGATTTGCCATCTTGATCGCCGTTCAGATGGCGGCGGGCTTCAAGCCGAAAGCGTCCCGTGAATTGCCGGGTAACCTGGGCTTAACGTTTACGGGGGGGCTGATTGGTGTGGTTTCCGCCATCTTTGGCATTGGCGGTGGCTCCCTCAGTGTGCCGTTCTTTACCTGGTGTAATGTCAAAATGCAGCAAGCCGTGGGTACCTCGTCAGCAGGTGGCATGCCCATCGCGGTGGCCGGTGCAGTGGGCTTTATGGTGACCGGATGGGATGAACCGGTGCCTGAATTCAGCATCGGCTACGTTTATATTCCCGCCCTGATCGGAATTGCGCTCACCAGTGTCATCTTTGCCCAGGTGGGCGCGCGCCTGGCCCATCGTCTGCCGGCGGCCACCCTGAAAAAAATCTTTGCCGGCCTGCTGGTGGCAGTGGGCATCAAACTGCTGGTGGGGTAGTGTGAGTAGTTTTTGTGCCGGCGCAACCGGCGGCTATTCTGCACCTTGTCACTTCCGCGTCATAATTTTGTAATATGATGCTTTCTCGTCTTCTGATTAAAAGGTTGTTCCCATGTTTCGTAGCTTGTTGGCCGTTTTGGCTCTTTCTCTGATTTCCGCCTGTGCCTCCCATTCCATCCAGAACGCCTACCAGGGTGAGCAGGGCAACACCGGGTTGGTGACGTCAGCCAACACGGTACTGATCAACTATGTGGATAACGACGAAGTCAGCGAAGGGTTTGTGGGTCAGGAAATCACTTATCGAGTTGATGCAGGCCAGCGCACCCTGCTGTTGCAATACTCCGATTTGTTTAGCATCGGTTCCGATGATCATGAAAAAGTCGTGTCCCGGCCGGCAAAGGTAACGTTTGAAGTGGAGGCGGGGAAGCAATACAAGGTTATCCACGAACCGCAAAAAAACCTGGAAGATGCCAGGGCATTTGCTGAACAACCCGAATTCCAGGTGGTGAACGCAAAAACCAAAGAGGTGATCGAGTCGGCTGTGGAACTGAGCCGCCCCAGAACCTTCCTGACCCAATTGAAATCCGCCGTAACCCCGGTATATGAGTTCGAGAGCGATCAGGTGGCTACCGGTAACAATGAGGTGCAGTCAATGGACACGTTGCCGCAATTGAAAGCGCTCTGGAGCCAGGCCTCTGAGCAGGAGCGTGAAGCCTTTCAGCAATGGCTGTTGGCGCAGTAATCGATACTGATTCTGGTTGGTTTTTGATCTAGCGCACCATAATTGTTTCTTTTCATTTTGATGGTGCGCTTTTTGACCAAAAAAAGTGCATCGAGCCTTTGATTTTCTTTTAATTGTCATATAATCGAAACATCTCTAAATGAACAATTTAGCAGATATCGTGTATTTTCTGGATTAAGGAAGGTGCGCAGTACGAGGATATTATTAGAAAAATACGGAGTGTTTACGATCGGGGTGCGTGTGCCCGCGACTGTGCTGCCCTTTGAATTCTTCGTATAAAAATCATTCAGATAATGTCCTTTTGGATAATGCATTTGTCACGAAAGTGTCACACAGGTTATTCATACTGCGCAGCGTTCGTAAGCCGACAATATTGCGAAAAAAACCTCGGACCCTCTAGGAGAGAAAAATGAAAGTTAAACTGCTTCCCTTAGCTATTGGTGCTGCTATCGCTATGCCTGGTGTGGCTATGGCGGATGTGACTGTTTACGGCAAAATGAATCTGACACTGGAAATGGCTGATTATGAGTTCGAAGACAGCTCAAGTGATTATGATCGTTGGGAATTGAATAGCAACGCCAGCCGTTTGGGCGTTAAAGGTTCAGAAGATATAAACGATAACCTGTCTGCTTTCTACAAAGCTGAATATGAGATTTTCCCCGATGATGGCAGCGATGGCCGTGGTATCTCTCTAGACGGTGAAGTGTTTGTTGATCTGGATGGTGACGGTAACCCTGATGACACCGTAGAGGTGGACGCAAGCACTGATCGCACATTCAAACAGCGCGATATTTACGTTGGTTTGAAAGGCGGTTGGGGTGCTGTGCAGTTGGGTAACTTTGATACTCCTTTGAAAAAGTCTCAAGGAAAAATTGACCAGTTCAACGATATGTCATCAGGCGATCTCAAAAACGTTCTGACTGGTGAGAATCGTGAATCCAATTTGATTCAGTACTCGTCTCCTGCCATTGCGGATGCGATTACGTTGAATGTGGCAATCCAGCCTGGCGAAGAGGCTTGTCCAGACGGTGCAAATAACAACTGTGATGATGGTTTGGCCGATAACTACTCTTTGTCTGCTGTTTACTCTACTGACATGCTGTACCTGTCTGCCGCAATGGACGACGGTATTGATGGTGAAGATGTAATGCGCGTGACTGGTATCTTCTACATAGATGTTTTCGAGATTGGTGCAATGTATCAAACTGCAGAAGAGTCTGAGGATTCCGCGGGCGATCCGGCCGACGAACAAGACGGCTATATCCTGAGCGCTGGCATGAAGTTGGGTGAGTCCAACAAACTGCGTTTCCAGTACGGATCATCTGAGCTGGATGAAAACTATGAAGTGGCTGGTGATGGCTTCACTGACACTTTGGAAATCACTCAAATCGCGATCGGTGTGGATCATAAGCTGAGCAAGCAGACTAAGCTGTTTGCCAACTACATCACTCTGGAAGAAGAGTTCAAGGAAGATGGTGTTAGTGGCACTTCAACGGATGAAGTCGCACGCTTACAGTTAGGTCTTGAACACAAGTTCTAATCTCTGCGAAGAGACTTGAGCAAAAAAACGCCCGCAGATATGCGGGCGTTTTTTTATGCCGGTCATTGAAATTAGAACAAGCAACAAAAAGGCAGCTGACGCTGCCTTTTTGTATCCTGATCGAGCCGAGCGATCAATCCATCTTTCTAAACACCAGTGTGGCATTGGTGCCGCCAAAGCCAAAACTGTTGGACATCACCGTCTTCAGTCCGGCGTTTTCCTTGTATTCACGGGCGATATTGGCGCCTTCGATTTTTTCGTCCAGTTGCTCAATGTTGATGGATTCCGCAATAAAGTCGTTTTCCAACATGAGCAGGCTGTAGATGGCTTCCTGCACACCGGCTGCACCGAGGGAATGTCCGGTAAGGGATTTGGTCGATCCCACCACCGGCATCTGCGTTCCAAACACTTCCCGTACCGCACCGATTTCCGCTGCATCACCCACTGGGGTGCTGGTGCCATGGGCGTTGATGTAATCCACTGGTGTATCCACGGTGGACATGGCCATCTGCATACAACGCATGGCACCTTCACCGGAAGGGGCCACCATATCGCTGCCGTCGGAGGTGGCGCCGTAACCCACCAGTTCGGCGTAGATTTTCGCACCACGGGCTTTCGCGTGTTCGTATTCTTCCAGTACCAGCATGCCGCCGCCGCCGGCGATAACAAAACCGTCCCGGCTGGCGTCAAAGGCACGAGAGGCCTTATCCGGTGTGTCGTTGAACTTGGTGGAGAGGGCACCCATGGCATCGAACATCATGGTTAGCGCCCAGTGTTCCTCTTCACCGCCGCCGGCGAATACTACATCCTGTTTACCAAGCTGAATCAACTCCATGGCGTGGCCAATGCAGTGGGCGCTGGTGGCGCAGGCTGAGGTGATGGAGTAGTTTACACCGCGAATTTTGAACGGTGTGGCCAGGCAGGCGGAAACCGTGCTGGTCATGACCCGCGGCACCATGTAGGGCCCAATACGCTTTACACCTTTCTCACGCAGAATATCCGCTGCCTGTACCTGATTACTGGAGCTGCCGCCACCGGAGCCGGCAACGATGCCGGTGCGGATATTGGATACCTGATCGTCATTCAATCCTGAATCGGCAATGGCCTGGGCCATGGAGATATAAGCGTAGGCGGCAGCATCGCCCATAAAGCGTAAAGGTTTTCGATCAATGTGTTCTGATATATCAATGTCCACCTGGCCTGCTACATTGCTGCGCAGCCCCATTTCCTTGTATTCCTCTTTAAAGCGGATGCCGGAGCGGCCTTCGCGCAAGGATGATATAACCGAATCTTTATCGTTGCCGAGGCAGGACACAATGCCCATACCTGTAACCACTACACGTTTCATGGTAATACCCTTTGTCAGTGTCGCGTTTCTGTTTTGCGTTGTTTATTGTCGTTATTATGTGCCGGGATCAGAAGCTGTCGGTTGATGTAAACAGTCCTACGCGCAGATCCTTGGCAGTGTAAATTTCCCGGCCATCCACCTGCAGGGATGCATCGCCGATACCCATTACCAGTTTACGCTCGATTACGCGTTTCATCTGGATTTCATAGCGTACTTTTTTGGCGGTGGGCAGTACCTGGCCAAAAAACTTCACTTCGCCGGCCCCCAGCGCTCGGCCCCGGCCCTGATTGCCTTTCCAGCCCAGGAAAAAGCCGATCAATTGCCACATGGCGTCCAGTCCCAGACAGCCGGGCATCACCGGGTCTTCTTCAAAGTGGCAGGCGAAGAACCAGAGCTCCGGAGTGATGTCCAACTCGGCAATGATTTCGCCTTTACCATGGGTACCGCCTTCTGCGCTGATGTGGGTCACGCGATCCATCATCAGCATGTTGGGCAAAGGTAAACGAGCGTTACCCGGGCCGAACATTTTACCGTGGCCGCAGTCCAAGAGTTCTTCAAGGGTGTATGAGCTTTTTTGAATCATGATTAAACAAGGTCTTGTTAGTGAAAGAGTTATCAGGCCGATTGATCTGAATTCGAGGTGGCATTCCCAATTACCAGGCTTACGCATCGGGTTATTATTATTGTCGTCTCGAGGTGACTACAGCCTGCGCATACTTACTTTATGTTGTCAGGCCCACATGTTAGCGGTTCTGGGGCTAAGAATCGACCGCCTGTAGCCCCTAATTTGTATGGGAATGTGTTTCAGGCAAGGTGGTTTCGGCCTGCTTAATTACCCCGGCAGAGGGGGGTAGGGTAGGGAATGCAAAGCCTGTTAGGTTTTTGATGGTGGGGCGGGGGGTGAGTTGAAGGCCAAGGCTAGGGCCACCACGGCCTTTATGGTAAGGTAAGCGGCGGTTTTTTCAGCGGTAACGCAACTGAGAGAGCAAATGAGAGAGGTTGGGACGTGATTCCGGAAATTGGGCATTTTGCCATAGTGATGGCCATGGTATTGGCGGTGGTGCAGGCAGTGGTTCCCCTGGTGGGTGCCGGCATCGGAAATGATCGTTGGATGGCCGTTGCCAGACCTGCGGCCTATGGACAGTTTGCATTTCTGATGCTCGCGTTCGTCTTGCTGGCCTACAGTTTTGTTGTGAATGACTTTACCGTTTCCTATGTGGCCAACCACTCGAACACTCTGCTCCCCATCGGCTACAAAATATCGGCGGTGTGGGGTGGTCACGAGGGCTCACTGTTGTTGTGGGCTCTGGTGCTGTCCGGCTGGACCGCAGCGGTTGCCCTGTGGAGCCACCATTTACCTTCCCTGGTATCTTCCCGGGTGTTGGGGGTGATGGGGTTGATTTCCATCGGCTTTGTTTCCTTCCTGTTGTTCACCTCCAACCCCTTTGCCCGCCTGTTACCGGATTTCCCCCCCGACGGCGGCGATTTGAATCCATTGCTGCAGGATCCCGGGCTGATCGTACATCCGCCGATGTTGTATATGGGGTATGTGGGATTCTCGGTGGCTTTTGCCTTTGCCATCGCCGGCCTGCTGGGCGGCCGGTTGGACAGTGCCTGGGCCCGGTGGTCGCGTCCGTGGACCACGATCGCCTGGTGTTTTCTCACGTTGGGCATTGCGCTGGGAAGCTGGTGGGCCTATTACGAACTGGGCTGGGGTGGCTGGTGGTTCTGGGATCCGGTCGAGAACGCTTCGTTCATGCCGTGGTTGGCCGGTACGGCGCTGATCCATTCCCTTGCCGTCACCGAAAAGCGGGGGGTATTCAAAGCCTGGACGGTGTTGCTGGCGATTCTGGCTTTTTCGCTCAGCCTGCTGGGTACCTTCCTGGTGCGCTCCGGTGTGTTGACGTCGGTGCATGCGTTTGCTGCCGATCCTACCCGCGGTTTTTTTGTGCTGGTGTTTCTGCTTCTGGTGGTGGGCAGCTCTCTGCTGTTGTTTGCCATTCGCGCGCAGTCGCTTAACAGCGAAAGCAACTATGATCTGTTTTCCCGGGAGGTTTTCCTGCTGGTAAACAATATTATCCTGATCTGTGCCACCGGCGTGGTGCTGGTGGGAACCTTAAGCCCCATTCTGTTTGACGTGCTGGAGCTGGGTAAAATTTCGGTGGGTGAACCTTTCTTCAATACCACTTTTGCACCGGTGACGCTGGTGCTGATGGTGTTCACCGCCATCGGCCCGCTGGTGAACTGGAAACGCCACCGGTTTGCATTATTACGCGCCACCATGTTGCAGGCGCTGATCGTATCGGTGTCTGCCGCGGCTATCAGCCTGTGGCTGTTTGATGCGGGCTGGAACTGGTTGGTGTTTGTGACTCTCCTGCTGTGTGTGTGGGTGGTCTGGCATACCCTGGCTGAGATGTGGAAAAAGGTACGCACGGCGAAAGCCGGGGTCATCGCCGGGTTCAGGCGTCTGTCGCTCAGTTATCGGGGGATGGTGATTGCCCATATCGGGTTGGCCATCACCGTTACCGGTGTGGCTATGACCGCGAACTATGATATCGAGCGCGATGTGCGCATGCAGGCCGGCGATGAAGTGGATATTGGCCCTTACCATTTTATATTCGAGGGTGTGAAAGAGGTTGAAGGCCCCAACTATATGGCAACCAGGGGCATCGTCTCGGTGACCAAAGGGGGCAGCGATGTGGCGGTGCTCACTCCGGAGAAACGCCGCTATTATGTGCGCCGTGATGTGATGACGGAAGCGGCCATTGATGCCGGTTTCAGCCGTGATTTGTATGTGGCGTTGGGCGAACCGCTTGATGACGGCAGTTGGGCCGTGCGAATTTACTTTAAACCTTTCATGAGATGGGTTTGGGGTGGCGGTGTTGTTATGGCGCTGGGTGGATTCGTTGCCATGAGTGACCGGCGTTATCGCATTAAGGTAAAACAAAAAGTGACAGGCGCGGCCTCCGGTGTTATAGGGGGCAATGCAGCGTGAGCAAAGCCAAATTGATTTTGTATTCACTGCCGTTGTTGGCGTTTCTGGTGCTGGGATACTTTTTTCTGAAAGCGCTGAACTCAGATCCTTCATTGCTGCCTTCCACTCGAATCGACCAGAAGATACCGGCATTTACCCTGCCGGCATTGGCTAACGCTCAGCGCATGTTATCCGAGCAGGATGTGAAGGGGCCCCTGCTGTTGAACGTGTGGGCCACCTGGTGTCCATCCTGCAAAGTGGAACACCCGGTGTTGAATGAACTGGCCAAAAACGGGATTCGTATTGTGGGTTTGAATTACAAGGATGTGCGTGAGGCGGCCCTGAAATACCTGGAGTACAACGGCAATCCATATCAGTACAGTATTTACGACGAAGCGGGTGACCTGGGCTTGGATCTTGGCGTTTACGGGGCGCCGGAAACCTATCTGGTGGATGCTGAAGGTGTGATTCGCTACCGGCATGTGGGGGTGGTGACACCGGACAACTGGCGTGAACTACTGTGGCCGAAATGGCAGGAAATGGGAGGCAAGGGGCCATGAAACGATGCTTACTGTTGGCGCTGCTGATCAGCTGGTCGGCCTATGCCACCATCGATGCTTATGAGTTTGATGATTACGATGAGGAACAGCGTTTTCGTGTGCTGATTGATGAGCTGCGATGTCCGAAATGCCAGAACCAGAACATCGCGGATTCCAATGCCGGCCTGGCTAAAGACATTAAAGACCGCGCTTATCGCCTGATAAATGAAGGCAAGAGTAATGCGGAAATTACAGATTATATGGTGGAACGCTACGGTGACTTTATTACCTACCGCCCACCATTGAAACCATCGACCTGGTTTCTTTGGTTTGGGCCTTTCGCCTTGACACTGCTGGCGGCGGCGATTCTGCTGTTTATGAAGTTAAAAGCAAAACCCGCGGAGCCGGCGAAGGTGGACGCCGATAAGCATAAGCAGGTGGAAGATCTTCTCAACAAGCTGGAAGACTGAGCTGCACGCGGAATGTCTGTCACTAATGTTATCCAATTTATATTAAAGGAAATCTTACTATGACCCTGATGTGGGTAGCCCTGGGGGCCATGGCCGTAATGGGTATTGTCATCGTCATCGTGCCTTTGCTGACGTTTCGCCCAAAACAAGAACTGTCCGGTGATGTGATCAATGCGGCCGTGTTCAAAGATCGCCTAAAGGAATTAGATCAGGATCTGGTGGATGGGCGCATCGTACAATCCGAATACGATCAGCTGAAACAGGAACTGGAATTGACGTTGCTCAATGATGTCAGTGTCAGCGAATCCAAGCGCGGGAAAATCCACTCGGGGAAATGGCTGGCCATTCCGTTATTGGTTCTGGTGCCAGCCTTGGCATTTTTTATTTACTGGACTGAAGGGTATCGGGTGGAAATCAGCGAGTGGTTTACCACCCAGGAACGTATGGCCCGGGTTATGCCCATGATGATGTCGGGTAATTTTGATGCTGTGGAGAAGGAAGGTATTGGTGTCGACGACTTCATTCGTGCGTTGCAACGGCAGTTGCAGTCCACACCCGATGATGCGCAGGGCTGGTATTTATTGGGGGTCAGTTATCTGCAACTGCAGATGCCGCAGCAGAGCGAGCTGGCATTCAGTCGGGCGTTAAACCTCGACCCCGATAACGTGGATTACGTGATGGGGTATACCCAGGCGACGTTGGCGGCCAACGGCGGTGCCATGACGCCGGAGATTCGACGCACGTTGGAGCAGGTAATGCGCACCCAGCCGGATAACCCCAAACCTTATATGACCATGGGAATGGCATTGTTTCAGAGTGGGGATTATGCCTCTGCTATTGAGGTTTGGCAGAGCTATGTGGCCCGCGACCAGTCCGATCCAAGAGCCCGGCAATTGTTGCAACGCAGCATCGAAGTAGCCCGCAAAGAGATGAATGCGGAGGATTCCCGTAGCGACAGCCCAGCCGGGCCCAGTATTCAAGTGACCGTCTCTGTGCCAGAGGGCCTTCGGTCAACTTTCAGCAGCAGTGATGTTCTATTTGTTTACGCCAAGGCGCAGAACGGGCCGCCGATGCCGCTGGCGGTGGTGCGGCAACCAGTGTCCTCATGGCCGGTTACCGTCGAGCTCAGTGACGCAAACGCCATGACACCGGCCATGACATTGTCCCGCTTTGAGCAGGTAATTGTGCAGGCGCGGGTGTCTTCCACCGGTAACGCAATACCCCAACCGGGAGATTGGACCGCCGCACCCGTTACGGTCGAATTACAGGGCGCACCGCAGGCAGTGGCGGTGGAGATCGATACACAGATGCCTTAATCACTTTGTTTGAGCCACTGTACTGGAAAGCGGTTTGTGATAAGAGTCTCAACTGCAGCGCGACCTCCTATTAATAGTGGCGAACTCAAGCCAAATGAAACCGTATTAGGGCCCGACACTGACTACACTTCCAGTTAGAAAGTCAGTGTTTTAGAGGCGTCTTATGGAAATGGCCCAATCTCTTGAACGTTACCTGCGAAGCATGGATGTCGCGTTCAGTATCCACCCACACGAAATGGAAACCAGTCTTTCCAAACTCTGCAGTGAAATGGGCATCGGACCGGAACAGACAGCTGTCCCCATTGTCTTGCGCACACAGAAACAAGCGTTTCTGATGGCGGTGGTACCACTGGACCATTCTCTGGACCTGGATCGTTTATCCGGGTTGTTGAGAAGAGAGTTTTTATACCTGGATGAAGCGGAAGTATCGGCGTGGTTTCTGGATTCGGAGCCCGGGGCGGAACCCCCGATCGCAGAGCCCTATGAATTACCCTGTATTGTAGACCGCAGTTTGTTCGAGCAGCCGCGGGTATTCATGCGGGCGGGTAGTCACCGTGCTTTGATCAGCATGGACAACGCGAATCTGCAGCGGCTGTATCAGGCCTATCCCAAGGCCGTCATATCCAATCCTTCGGTGTTACCCCTGTCGGATGAGCCTCTGAATCGGACGGATCCGACATCCATTATTGCGATATACAACGCATTGGATAACCTTGACCGATTGCCCTCCATTCCCGTTTTGGCCATGCAGCTTCTGGAGCAGGCCAGCAGTGAGCAAACCACAGCAGCCGAGCTGGCATCCACCATTGAAATGGATCCATCGGTGACGGCGCAGGTAATGCGCTACGCAGGTTCACCGTATTTTGGTTACCGTGGCAATCTGGATTCAGTACAGGATGCCATTACCCGGGTTCTGGGCTTCGAACTGGTCAGTAATATTGCCTTGGCCATTGCATCCAGTAAGGCGTTCAACGTACCTCAAGAGGGGCCATTGGGTATGCGCGCATTCTGGAAGCATGCCCTCTATACCGCCGTACTGGCGCAAAGCCTGGCGAAAAAGATCAACCGCCCGCAGACATTGAATCCACCGCGGGCTTACTTGTGTGGTCTTTTGCATAACATTGGGGTGCTTCTGTCCGGCCACCTGTTTCCACAGGAGTTTCGCCTCCTGAACCATGAAATGGAACGTTACCCGCAGCGTTCCCTCTCCGACATTGAGCAGAATCTGGTGATTACCGGGGACGTGCAGCGGTTTATTCGTCTGGGTCATGACCATCTCGGAGGGTACCTGCTGGAGAAATGGCGTCTGCCGCAGGCGGTGAGTACTTGTGCCTATTACCATCACGATGCGGAATACGTGGGTGAGCATGCTGAATACGTAATGCTGATTCAGCTGTGCAACCGATTATTGGCGCAGCGAAAGATCGGTGATTTGGGGCGGACTGAACTGCACGCGGTGCAAACCGGAGGGCTGATCAGTGATGCCGATGCGTTTTCCGTGCTCGAAAAAGTGATGGCAATGTGCCCCGAATTAGACAATTTGGCTGATAATATGGCGGCCTGAGTTGGTTGCTGCCCCAATACAGTTCAGCGGGGCAGTACCTCTTCCAACTTTGTAACACTTTCTAATGATTTAAAAATCAATAATTTACATGCCTCAAGTGAGCAGGCTTGTATATCCAGCCGTTCGTGTGTATGTTTGGCGATTCTTTTCTACGCTGGTGGGGCCTGATTTCGTTGGGCTCATGATTATAATACGGTACAGCTATTCGACTATTTGCCTACTTCCATAGGATTCATTCTGCAGTACGATGATCTGAAACAGGGGCCCAGCGAACACATTTTCAGGCGGTTTCTTTATATAATGCCAGTTAGGGATCGCCTCATCTGTTTTTTGACAAACTACAATGGAGTCACACTCAATGCGTATCATTCTTTTAGGCGCTCCCGGTGCCGGCAAAGGGACTCAGGCACAGTACATTTCAGAAACGTTCGGAATTCCTCAAATTTCCACTGGTGATATGTTGCGTGCCGCAGTAAAGGCCGGCACGCCGCTGGGTCAGGCAGCTAAAAAAGTGATGGACGCCGGACAACTGGTTTCAGACGACATTATTATTGGATTGGTTAAGGAACGTATTGAGGAAGCCGATTGCAAGAACGGTTTTTTGTTTGATGGTTTTCCCCGTACCATTCCCCAGGCCGAGGCGATGTTGAATGAGGGTGTGGAGATCGACCACGTGTTGGAAATTGCGGTGGATGACGAGGAAATTGTAAAACGGCTGAGTGGTCGCCGAGTGCATCCTGGATCCGGCCGTGTTTACCATGTGGTTTACAATCCACCTAAGGCGGAAGGTAAAGATGACGCAACCGGTGAAGATCTGGTGCAACGGGATGATGATCAGGAAGAAACCGTGCGTAAACGCCTTGAGGTGTACCATCAGCAGACTGCTCCGCTGGTGGACTTTTACAAGGATATTGCGGCAAAGGGTGAGGCGAAAACACGTTATAGCCGAGTGGAAGGGGTTGGGTCTGTGGAGGATATTACCGCAGCCGTGATGGCAGCCCTGAAACAATAAAATTCGAATACTCAGAAAAAAGGCACCCAGGCAGGTGCCTTTTTTTTTGTCCAGATGTGTATCGACTATCCCTTTTCGATAAATACTAAAACAGGACGACCCGCCAACGGCTGATTCTGGTTCAGGCAAACCGATTCGTTGCCGCTTTTTTATTTTTCTGCGGTCACGGCATTTGGTTCAGTGGAAAGTCCGTTACGGGGTGGGAGCGAACGTCATTTTTTTAAAAAATGGATCAAAAAATAAAAAAAGTGGAATTTTTAGTTCGAATTTTGGAAAAAAGAGGGGCTTAACGGTGGAAATAAATTAATTATTAAATAATATTGCCATGTGTATGTATCACATGCATTTTTTTTGTGCTACTTTTTCTTTAAGCACATTTACTAGCTGAATAAATGTGTGTGCCTGAAAATGCCATAGCTGAGGAGACAGAATCATGGCAAAAGCAAAAAAAGCCGCTGCGAAAAAACGTCCTGCACGTAAAGCAGCACCCAAAAAAGCGGCAGCTCCCGCTCATCCAATTCTGGATAAAGCAGAAGCTGCCTTAAAGAAAGTTGAAGCTGAACTGGCAGATGCCACTAAAAAAGCGGATGCCGCCAAGAAAGACGCCCAAACCAAAGCCAACGCCGCTAAGAAAGCTGGCACTAAAGCAGCCAAGCGCTCAGCCGATGCTGCCAAGCGTGCAGTTGCCAAGGCGAATGACCAGGTGAAGGCCAAGCGCGAAGCATTGCGTCACGCCAAAGTGGGTCACGCGGTTGCCAAGGTGGAATCCTCTGTAATCGAAGCCGAGCAAAAAGCGGTTGCTTCTGTTAAAGAGTTTGCGGAATCCCTGGGCAAGCGAGCTGAAGATGATCTGAAAAAAGCGATCGATGCCTTCGAATCCCGCTGGAAAAAGGCCCGTGCTTCTGCTGATGCCAAGAAAGTGAAGGCAAAAGAGAAGAAAGAAGTCGCCAAGGCCAAGTCTGCCGCTAAAAAAGCCGTTGCCAAGAAGAAGGCGATTGCTAAAAAAGCCACTGCGAAGCCTAAAAAGCGTGTTGCCAAGAAGCGTGTAGCGAAGAAAACCGCTGCACCTGCGAAGAAGGCCCCCGCTAAGAAGGCAGCGGCCAAGAAAAAAGCCCCAGCCAAGAAAAAGGCAGCTAAAAAGGCGCCAGCCAAGAAAGCCGCTGCTAAAAAGAAGGCACCGGCCAAGAAAAAAACCGCATCACGGGGTCGCCCCAAGAAGGCCTAAACCTTCTGATTCGGTGAAGTAAAACAAGAAAAGCCCCAAATTGGGGCTTTTCTTGTTTTAGGTGTGAAGATTTTTCTCAAATTCGTTCAAATCCGCTGGTGTATTCAGGTTGGTAAAGGCTGATGTGTCACCGATGGTGACACGAGCTGGTTGTTGCTGTTCGCACCAGAGGGTGAGCTTGCGCTCCCCTGCAGCCAGGTAATGCTCAATGGAATCGGCAAGCGAATAATGATAAAGACCAAACAGCGGCTGCAGGCGTTGATTATCCTCACACAGGATCAGTTTGGAGGGGATTTGCTGTTTTAACAGATCCACCAGATTCAAGGGAATCAGCGGTGCATCCGTGGGTACCACCAGCGCGTATTCGGTATTGATCTGCCTGAGGCAGGCTGCAATGCCGCCGAGGGGCCCCAGATAGGGAGTAGCGTCGTGAAAGAATCGTTTTCCCAGGGTTTGGTAGGCATCCAGGTTGCGGTTGGCACTGATGATGATTTCGCTCACCTGGGGTTCGAGACGCCGAATAGCACGCTTGATCAGTGGTAAACCCTCCACCTCCAACCAGCCCTTGTCTTCGCCTCCCATGCGGCGGCCTTCGCCCCCGGCAAGAATGATGCCCGTGATGTTCGTCGGTTTTGACATTCAGGTCCCCCCATGTGTTACATTGCGCCCAAACCCGTGGCCGTGTGTCCAGTATACCCGAGTTGTCATGCCCGCCTTGAATCAGAGTGTCGAAGAATGTTTGTCTGCAACGGGGCCCCTTGCCGGGGATTGGCCCGGATACAGGGTGCGGGAAGAGCAGGTTCAGCTGGCGGTAGAAGTGGAGAAAGGCTTGGCAGAGGGGCTTTCAATGGCGTTGGAAGCTTCCACCGGTACCGGTAAAACGCTTTCCTACCTGCTGCCGGCGCTGTTGTCCCGGCGTAGGGTGATTTTATCGGTGGGTAACCTTACCCTGCAGGACCACTTATGGTTGGGTGAATATCAAAAGTTGCGCACCGTGTTGCCACAACTGCGCCAGTTAACGGTGCTGAAAGGCTGTGATAACTATTTTTGCCACCATCGCTTCCAGTTGGCACGGGAGGGGCGGTTGCCCGGGCAAGGGCAGACCCTGGTGCATCAGTTTTGGGCAGAGTTGTCTGCCTGGCTGATCCAGACCCGCAGTGGAGAAATACAGACGCTGCCGTTGGCGGCGGATCAGATCAGTGAACTGTCCGCCGTGGTCACTCTGGGGGCAGACCAGTGCCTGGGGCACCGTTGCTCCCATTTTGCAGACTGCTACTTTCAAAAAGCCAGGCAGCAGGCTGCGCAGGCGGATCTGTTACTGATTAATCACACTCTATTGCTCAGCGACCAGCGGCTGTTCGAAAAAGGCATGGGGGCCTTGCTGCCGGCGGTGGATTGCGTGATTGTTGATGAGGCGCACCAGTTACCCGAGCTGTTGATCCGGCGCAATACGGAAACCATCGAAGAGTACCGGCTGCAGCGCTGGATACAGGCTGTGCGCCGGCAAACCAATGGTCATCTTGCGCTGTTTCCAGCGTTACCCGTCTTGCTGTCACAGCTGGAAAAACTGTGGCAGTTGATTCGGCATCAGTTACAACAACAAGGGCTGGACCAGGGTGTCAAAACGGTCGCTGCGGGAAGTTTCAAACCACTGGAAGAATTATTGCTGAGGCTGCGTGAACAGTTGAGTGGTTTGCACGTTTCCGCAGTGGATTTGACCCGGGAATTGCGTCAGTTGACCCAGTGGATAGAACTGTTGCAACAGGCCCGGGGTGATGAGTCTGTTCTTTATTGCGATCTGGTGGAAGGGCAGCTGAAAATCGTGGCTGCGCGGTTGCAAAATCCGTTCACCAGCTTGAATTCAGATGCGGTTGCCTGGATTTTTCTGTCGGCCACCTTAACGGTGGATGGGTGCTTTGAATATTTTACCCGAAGCCTGGAACTCAGCGGCCTGCAAACCCGGCGTTATCACAGCGCCATGGATTATGAACAACGGGCCATGCTGTGGGTGCCTGCGGATCTGCCATTGCCGTCCGCAGAAGACTTCTTCGAAGCGTGGACCTCCCGGCTGCTGCATTTGGCGCAGCAGCTTGACGGGGGCATTCTGGCCCTGTTTTCCAGTCATCAAGCTTTGCAGGCGTCTTTACCCCTGATGCAGGAATGCAGTGGCCGCACCGTCCTGGTGTATGAGCCGGGTGTCAACCGTCACCGGCTGCTACAGCAGTTCCGTCAACAAGCCAACAGTATTTTGTTGGCCACCGGCAGTTTCTGGGAAGGAATTGATGTACAGGGAGCCGCTCTACGGTGTGTGGCAATTGATAAACTGCCTTTTGCCGCGCCGGATGATGTGGTGAGCCTGGCGTGGAAATACAAAGCCGGCCTGGAACAGTCCTCGGTGTTTTCAGACTACATGGTGCCGCATGCAGTGACCCGTCTGCGCCAGGGGGTGGGGCGCTTGTTGCGCGCAACCGACGATTGCGGCCTGGTCATGTTGGGCGATCGCAGAGTTCTGAAAAAAACCTATGGTATTCGCTTCCTGCAATCGCTGCCACCCATGCCGTTGACCGAATCCGAGGCAGAGGTGGCGGCTTTTTTGAGCAGGATGGGCATAACCCGGAAGGGGGCATCCAATGAGTTTTTCAGCACTGAAAAAAACTGAGATAATAGTTGTTCGAACAAAGAGAACCGTCCAGTATGCCCCGTAAAATTCTAGCCATTGAAACCTCATCGGAAGCCTGTTCTGTTGCCGTCAGTTACGCTGGCGATACGTTGTTTCGTCATATCGATCAGCCTCGTCAGCACGCGCAGCGGGTGTTACCCATGGTGCAGGAGTTAATGCAGGAAAGTGGCCTGTCACTTGCTGAACTTGATGCGATCGCGTTCGGGCGCGGGCCGGGGGCGTTCACTGGCTTGAGAATTGCAGCAGGAATTGTCCAGGGATTGGCTTACGGGGCTGACCTGCCGGTTGCGGCCGTGTCTTCTCTGGCAGTGCTCGCCCATCGTGCGGGGCGCGAATGGGGCGCCCAACACGTTCATGCGGCGTTCGATGCCCGCATGGGGGAAGTGTACTGGGGGTCTTACGAAATTGGCGGGCCAGGACAGGTCACACTGGTGGGGCGTGAATGCGTGTGCGCGCCAGAT
This sequence comes from Ketobacter sp. GenoA1, assembly GCF_003671475.1. NCBI lineage: Bacteria > Pseudomonadati > Pseudomonadota > Gammaproteobacteria > Pseudomonadales > Ketobacteraceae > Ketobacter > Ketobacter sp. GenoA1. The sequence goes on from NZ_RCHM01000042.1 coordinate 275,021, forward strand.
GATGTGGCGGCGGCAGCAGGTGTGAAACCCGCGGCTGGCTGGTCCGGAGCCGGCAGTGGCTGGATTTACCAAAAACCACTTGAGCTCAGTACCGGAGCATTGCAACATTGCGAGCCGTTGTTGTTACCCCATAGCCTGGATTTGCTGGCATTGGCGGATACTGCGCTGGTGGCGGGTGAACTGATCACGGCGGAACAGGTGCTGCCGGTCTATTTGCGTAACAATGTGGCGGAAAAATCCAAAAAATAGAATGAATGCTGAGGGCCAGTCATGGGTCAGGACGAATTGAATGGACTGGATTGGGATTTCGGGGCGCCTTCCTTTTGCCGCGATATTCAGGTTGAGGATAAACACATCGACATTATGGGCCACACCAACAATGTGGTCTATGTAAGTTGGTTGGAGGATGTAGCCTGGGGGCATTCGCAGGCATTGGGGTTGGGCTGGGATAAATACACCGAGCTGAATCGTGCCATGGTGGCGCGGCGTCATGAGGTGGATTATCTGGCTGCCACATTCAAGGGTGATAATCTGCTGATGGGTACCTGGATCACGGAAAATGACCAGAAAATTTCGATTACCCGGCGCTATCAGCTGATTCGCCCCGAGGATGGGGTTACCGTTTTGCGCGGTTGTACAAAATGGGTTTGCGTGGCGGTGGACAGTGGTCGCCCCAAGCGTATGCCGCCGGAATTCATCAACGGTTACCGGATTACGGCACAAGCCGATTAGTCGTAGTAGATTCACAAGGATTACTTCATGGATATCATTGTACAGGCGTTGATTTTAGCCATCATTCAGGGATTAACGGAGTTCCTGCCTGTTTCCAGTTCGGCTCACCTTATTTTGCCGTCTCAGCTGTTGGGCTGGCCTGATCAGGGGCAGGCCTTCGATGTGGCGGTCCATCTGGGAACCCTGATGGCGGTAGTGACTTACTTTAACCACGATATCCGGCGGATGTTGGGGGGCATGGCGCAGGCCGTGCAAACCCGCGCCATGAATCCGGATTTGCAGTTGGCTTTTGCCGTGGTGGTGGGCACCATTCCGGCGGTGGTATTCGGTGGCCTGTTCAGTGATTTCATCGAGCACAATCTGCGATCCAGCTTTGTCATCGCCCTCACCACCATCGTTTTCGGTTTGTTGTTGTGGGCCTCCGATCGCCATGGCAACACCGGTAGTGATCTGGCCCGGATGACTTTGAGCATTGCGCTGGTGATCGGGTTTGCCCAGGCGATCGCCCTGATTCCCGGCACTTCTCGCAGTGGTATCACCATGACGGCGGCACTGTTTCTTGGTTTTAATCGTGTCGCTTCCGCCCGCTTTTCCATGCTGTTGTCCATCCCCATCATTGTCGCCGCCGCTACGCTGGAAACGGTCAAGCTGGCCACCAGCGGTGAGGAGGTGCCCTGGAATCTGATGATACTGGGTATTCTGGCATCTGCCTTCAGCGCGTTTCTGTGTATTCACCTGTTCCTGCGCTTGCTGGAGCGAATCGGGATGACCCCGTTCGTGATCTACCGGCTGATTCTGGGGGCAGGGCTGCTGCTGTTTGTGGGGCTAAATTGATTAGCTTTGCACCAGCAGCCGGCAGTCTATAATTACTCTGACGAAATGTACCTCTGGGGCCAGTGACGGAATATGCGGGTTAGCGGCAGCGCCATACAATCTTCCATAACCAACGGTGTGCAGGGCCGGGATGATAACCGGCTGCAGCAGCAGGCCGTGGAGCGCGCCCGTGATCAGAGCCAGAAGCCGGCTCAGCCCCAGCAGGACGAAGTACAGATCAGCGAGGCCGCCCGTCAGGCGGTGTCCAATCAACAGATTGCCTCGGTCAACCGGTCTGAAGCGGGGCAGCCCCGTTACCAGTATTACCAGTCTATAGAGCAAAGCACCCTGCCATCGTCCAATCAGCGCGCTCTGCAGGCTTATACCAATACCCAACAGATCAGTCGGGAAGCGCAGGGCAGTGGTGAGTTCCTGGGCAGTATCGACCTGTTTGTGTGATACTGCGGAACCCTACAGTAATAGAAAGTTGAAAGCAGCCTGATGCCCTCCTGGATAGCCGTCGACCACCCCGATTTCCGTACCCGTTTACGCCAACTGGAACTGCCCTTGAATTGCCTGGACGGATTTTGGTCCACAGAATCCGAACTCACAGCAGAGGTGAGCGCCGTGCTGGAGTATCGCGATGGATGCGTGCAATTGCGCCCATTGGATAAAGCCTTGGGTAACCCGGTGACCGTGGATTTTATCCATGGTAAAACCGGCTTTCGTTTTTTACGCGCATCCCATGAAATGGTGGTTAAAGCGGTGGCCGGTCGCAGTAAGGAGCCGTTGACGGTATTTGACGCAACCGCGGGCCTGGGGCGAGACAGTTTTATTCTGGCGGCTGCAGGCTACCCGGTTACTGCAGTGGAACGGCATCCCGCCATTGCCTGCCTGCTGTGGGATGGTCTGGACCGGGCTCACCTGTCGCTGGAGGGGGCCTCCGTGGCCGGGCGTATCACATTAAACTGGGGAAGCTCGCAGACCATCCTGGCGCAGCTGGCCGAACCCGAGCAACCGGATGTGGTGTACATGGATCCGATGTTCCCGGAGCGCACCAAGCAGGCTCTGGTGAAGAAGGAAATGCGCCTGTTTCGCGAGGTGGTGGGGGAGGATCCGGATGGCGAGCTCTTGCTGGAGGTGGCCTTGGGTGTTGCCAGAAAACGAGTGGTGATTAAACGGCCCCGCAAAGCCGAACCGGTGGCGGGGCGCAAACCCGGTTACCAGCTGCTGGGTAAAAGCAGCCGGTTTGATGTATATCCAACCTGATTGTTATTTGGTGTTTTCCTCTTCCTTGAATTCTTTCTCCAGATCCATTTCTGCAATCTGTTGAATGCTTTGCCGGGTATCCTCGCTCAGCAACGAGTGAGCATCTTCGTGAGAGCGCAGCAATGCCTCCCCAAAGGTGAGGTTACCTTCTTCATTGACATTCAGCACATCGTTTTTCACTAACGCCTGAATGAAATTGCGAAACAGCGCTTTGTCGGAGAATTCCGGACCACTGAATTCGTGCAGCAGTGACATCCTTTGTGCCAACATGGTACAGGCGTTTTCAAGCTGCATCCGTTGCAGTTTGCCCGAGCCGGATTTCACCAGAATCTCCACTGCAATGAAGAAACGTTCCAGTGATTGCTTGGTGGTGCTGGCCAGAATACTCAAATGCATAAATTCCTTGGCTCGGCTGTCCGGTGCCCATACCTCGGATTCGTTGGCGATCAGGTAGCCGTGCTTCACCAGCAACGCCAGGCTGCGCTCCACCACGTCGGGGATATCTTTTTCATGCCAATGAATAAACAGTTCTGACTGGAAGAATACATACAGCTGGCGAATCTGTTTGATGAGGGTTTCGCGCTTGATGCGTCGATTGTTCAACACCAGACAGGACACCAGGGAAACCAGTGCAAACAGATGGATGATGTTGTTGCGGTAGTAACTCATCAGCAGCGCTTTATCGTCCGACAGGCTGATCACATCCCCCAGGGGATGTTTGTGGCGGGACAGGATGTCCATGCGTTCACAGTAGGCGATAATATCCGCTCCACTGACGTCGGGCACCACCACCAGATCGGTATAGGGGACCTGGCGCAGAAAACTCAGATAGAAATCCAGGTGCTTGGCCAGGGCCCTTTCGTCCATTGCCTGTTTTTGCGTGGAGAGCAACGCTATGCTGAGCAGGTTGATGGGGGTCACCACGGCGGCGTTGTTGATGCGGGTGATGATCTCGGTGCCCAGGTTATCAACGGTTTCCGACACCCAGGAAGGGGGCTTGTCGTCATTGTATTCGAAGCTGCGCCATTGGCTGTTGGCATCGCTGAGAGCATCGTTCAGGTGGATCGGTTCGCCAAAGTTGACGTAGACCTGGCCGAAGGTGCCGCGCAGTTTTTTTAAGGTGCGAAAGATGTCAAAAATGGATTCCTGTTTCTTTTCCTTGCCATACAGCTCACCCAGGTAGGTGCCGCCTTCCAGTACTTTTTCATAGCAGATGTGTACGGGCACAAAGACAAAGTTTCGGCGCCGTGTGCGCAGAAAGCTGCGAACCGTCATGGACAACATGCCTGGCCGTGGGGACAGCAAGCGCCCGGTGCGGCTGCGGCCACCTTCTATAAAATATTCCACCGAGAATCCGCGGTCGAAGGTCATATTCAGGTATTCGTTGAACACAGCGGTATAGAGCCGGTTGCCTTTGAAACTGCGGCGTAGGAAAAACGCACCACCGCGGCGCAGAATGGGGCCCACCACCGGCATGTTGAGATTGACTCCGGCGGCGATGTGCGGGGGTACCATGCCATAGCGAAACAGCAAATAGGACATCAACAGATAATCGATGTGGCTACGATGGCAGGGCACATAGATGACTTCATTATCCGTGGCGACCTTTTTCAGGCGATCAAAGCCGTTCACAGAAACCCCGTTATAGAGTTTGTTCCATAACCAGGTGAGCACCAGATAATAGATGCGGATGACGGAGTGAGAATAATCGGCGGCAATCTCGTTGGCGTAGGCGCGTGCCGTTGCCTGCGCCTTGCGTCGATCCACCTTTTTACTGCCTTTGCCGCTGCGCCTGGTTTCCGCGTCGATGGCTGCGGTGACACTGGGCATGCGCAGCAGCGCATTGACCATGGTACGGCGGTGCGACAGATCGGGGCCGATAACGGCTTCCCTTAAGCGGCGAAAATGGGTGCGGAAGACGCGCCCCAGTTTGCGCACAGCGCGTTCTTTCGGCAGACCTTCGTTCAGGACGCTGCGCAGGGACACCGGTTCATCGAAATGCACCACGGTTTGTCGGCCCTGGATCATGATGATCAGCAGCTTGCGCAGCAGGCCCGGTACCCGCCAGGTGTCGGAGAACAGGATCTTGAAGATGGAGTTTTCCCGCGCCGGGGCACGGCCGTAGAACAGGGAAACCGGCACCAGTTGCACATCCAATTGGGGATTCTGCTCCAGTTCATCAATCATGCTGAGCAGCTTATGTGGTTGTGCCAATGCCTTTTCGCGGCGTTCCCAGATCCAGCCTTTGCCGGTAAGAAAGTAGGAAGCCCGCTTATGTTGGTAGTTGCCCACCTTCAGGCCTTTGGAGGGATCCGGCAGCTCCAGGTTAATACATTCCCTTGCCATCACCAGATAGTCGGCCAGTGATTCATTCTTCAACACATAGCAAACCGGAAGATCCGGGTTGATGGACAGGCTGTCGCGGGATTCCGGCTGCACCTGGGCTCGCACCATCCAGAATAGAAAGCGCTTGACCAGCCACACAAACAGCAGATCCAATCCTAACCAGTGGGTCATGTGACTACCTATAGAGTACTTAAAATTGGCGCCAGTCTACTGCCTAATCCCAGCTTAGGCAAAAATCTGACATTCGTCAGTGTAACAAAGCATTAATGCAGCAGGTTTACAAAAATAAGCGGTTGAAATTCCAAATCAATGTACCCATATTACCGGCGCACCTGCCGTTGCAGTCCGCTGCGAACTTTCCGCGGCATGTTCTGTCAAAAGGGGCGTTTTGCGGGGTTGGCGGCCATGCCCAACAGTGTCTGCCGCCTGGCTGATAAAAAAACTGAATTTTTTGTCTTTTCGTGTCTCGGTGCGATCCGTGTCGCACGCTGTTAATTGAGAACAGGGAACAAGCATGATCAGAATTGATAATCTAACCAAGTCATTTGGCCCGTTTACCGCGGTTGACGGCCTCTCTTTTTCAGTGGCACCCGGGGAGGTGCTGGGTTTTCTGGGGCCCAATGGCGCCGGCAAGTCCACCACCATGAAAATGATCACCGGCTTTCTGGCGCCCACGTTGGGCAAAGTTACCGTATTTGATCACGATGCCACAGAACAACCATTGCAAGCCAAGCAGCTGATTGGCTATCTGCCGGAAGGCGCCCCCAGTTACGGCGATATGACGGTGCGCCAGTTTCTTCATTTTATCGGGCAGGTGCGTGGTTTTCGGGGGGCACCACTGCGTGAGCGTATCCAGCATGTGGAAGATACTCTGCAATTGGGCGCCGTTGCTGATCAAACCATCGAAACCCTGTCCAAAGGTTTCAAGCGCCGGGTGGGATTGGCCCAGGCGATCATTCACGATCCCAAGGTATTGATTCTGGATGAGCCCACCGATGGCCTGGACCCGAATCAGAAGCAGGAGGTGCGCAATCTGATTGCCAATCTGTCGAAGGACAAGATTGTGATTATCTCCACTCATATTCTGGAAGAGGTAACGGCGGTGTGCACCCGGGCCATCATTATCGCCGCCGGTAAAATTCTGGCAGATGGCACACCAGAGGAGCTGGAGGCCCGGTCCCGTTACCATGGCGCGGTGAGCATGGTGCTGCAAAGTGCCGACAACGCAGAAAGTGAGTTGGTGAAGTTGCCTGAGGTGGCCAGTGTTGAGGCCGATCAGGATCGACTGGTGGTGTTCCCCCGGGCGGGACAATCTCTGTTTGTTCCGGTCAACGAGTTGATTCAGAAATTTGGCTGGCAGGTGGAAGAACTCCACGTGGAGCGCGGCCGCCTCGATGAAGTGTTCCGCACCATTACCCGGGAGGTGGCCTGATGAATCAGTTGAACGTGGTATTCAAGCGTGAGCTGGCCAGTTATGTTGCTACACCATTGGCTTATGTTTTTACGGTGATTTTCCTGGTGCTGGCAGGCTCATTCGCTTTTTTCTTTGGTGGCTTTTTTGAAAATGGCCAGGCCGATTTGCGTACCTTCTTTAATTATCACCCCTGGTTATATTTGTTCCTGGTGCCGGCGTTGTCCATGCGTTTGTGGGCGGAAGAGCGCAAGAGCGGCACCCTTGAGCTGTTGATGACGCTGCCCATCAGCTTGCGGGATATGGTGTTGGGCAAGTTCCTGGCGGCGTGGATCTTTACCGGCGTGGCGCTGGTTCTGACCTGCCCCATCTGGTTCACGGTGAATTATCTGGGTGATCCGGACAACGGTGTGATCCTGGCCAGTTATATCGGCAGCTGGCTGATGGCCGGAGCCATGCTGGCGGTGGGTTCCTGTATTTCCGCCTGCACCAAAAATCAGGTGATCGCCTTTATTCTGTCAGTGGTGGTGTGCTTCCTGATGATGGTAAGTGGTTGGGAAATTGTGTTGGGCTGGTGGCCGGACTGGGTGGCTGACTGGTTCATCGAATCAGTGGCGGCATTAAGCTTTCTTACCCATTTCAACGCCTTCGCCAAGGGGGTGTTGGATCTGCGGGATGTGTTGTATTTCGTCATCATGATGGCCGGCTGGCTTACCGCCACCGCCATTGTTATTGATATCAAGAAAGCCAACTAAAAGGAGCCGACACGATGCGAGTAAGCAAATGGTTTTCAGGTGCCGGCCTGGTTGTGCTGGCCATTGTGGTGTTGTTTTCCACATTGTTCACGGATTGGTTGTTCAAGGGCGCCCGAATTGATTTGACCGAGGGTGGCCTTTATACCTTATCTTCCGGCAGCAAAAATATTGTTCAGGATCTGGATGAGCCTCTGGATCTGTATTTCTTTTTTTCCGACAGTACCACGAAAGAGGCCCTGGCCTGGCGTAATTACGCCAAGCAGGTGAGGGAGTTATTGGAGGAATTTGTACTGGCGTCCGACGGCAGAATAAACCTGACGGTAATCGATCCGGAGCCATTTTCGGAAGATGAGGATCGCGCCGCCGCATTTGGCCTGCAGGCGGCTCCCATTGGTAACGCCGGTGACAGTGTTTATTTCGGTTTGGTGGCGCAATACGGTGAAATGGAGGACGGCGCCAGCCCGGAAGAAAACGAGCGCCCGACCCTGGAGATTCCTTTCTTCAAGCCCGAGCGCCAGGAGTTTCTGGAATACGACATTGCTAAAATGATTTATCAAGTCAGCCAGGAGCGTAAGCCCCGGGTGGGGTTGATCGCCGGCCTGGATGTGGCGGGGGGCTTCAATATGATGATGCGGCAGCCCACCCAGCCCTGGTTCAGTGTGGAGCAGATCAAGCAATTGTTTGAGGTGAAAACCATCGGCAACGATGAGCAGGATATTGCCACGGACGACTACGAACTGCTGGTGGTGATTCATCCCAAGGAATTATCGGAGCAGACCCTGTTTGCCATTGATCAGTATGTGTTGCAGGGCGGGCATGCGCTGTTTTTTGTCGACCCCTACGCCGAACAGGCGCAAATGGGGGCAAGTAAGGCATCGGATGACCTGAACAAGTTGTTTAATACCTGGGGGGTGAATGTTTCCACCCAGGAATTCGTTGGCGATGCCCAGCTGGCATTGCAGGTGGGCAGCCCCAGCGGCCAGCCGGTGCGTCATTTAGGCATTCTGCAGTTAACGGATCAGAACTTGACGCGGGATAACCCCATCGTCAGCCAACTGGAAACAGTACATCTGTCCAGTGCGGGTTACATCACCCGGGTTGAGGATGCTGCCACTGAGATGGCCGCGCTGATGACCTCCACCGAGTACGCCATGCCCATTGTCGCCAGTAAGCTGGATATGATGCAGGATCCCCGTGGCCTGGCCATGGGTTTCGCGCCCACCGGAGAACGCTATGTGTTGGCGGCGGCGATCAGGGGTGAAGTGGAAACTGCGTTTCCGGATGGAGTACCCATCAGCGAAACCGGTGCTGCCGATGAGGATGACGGCGTGGACGAGGCCAGTGATGCTGCTGAAGAGCAAGGCAGCGCCGCGGAATCAGCGGCGTCCGATGCCAAGCCCATGGAGTATCTGAAACGCTCCCGGCAGCCCATCAATGTGGTGATCGTGGCCGATACCGATGTGCTCAGTGATCGGCTTTGGGTTCAGATTCGTCAGTTCTTTGGTCAGAACGTCGCATCCCCGTTTGCCGATAATGGCGATTTCTTCTTCAACGCCGTGGATATGCTGACGGGAAGCTCCGATCTGATCAGTATTCGCGGGCAGGGGCGGTATTTCCGACCGTTTACCGTGGTTAAAGCCATGCAGCGGGAGGCGGAAGCCCGGTTCCGGGATGTGGAGCAGGATCTGCAGAACCAGCTTCAGGCCGTAGAGCAAAAGCTCATGGAGCTGCAGAGCCAGCAGGGTGACAATGGCAACAGCATCACCCTCACCCCGGAAGTGGAGGCGCAGTTGCTGCAATTCCAACAGGAAAAGCTGGCCATACGTAAAAAGCTGCGTAACGTTCAGCACCAGCTGAATAAGGACATTGAACAGCTGGACTTCAAACTGAAACTGATCAATATTGCACTGGTACCCTTATTATTGACCCTGCTGGTGATCGCGGTGGCGGTGTATCGTCGCCGGCGCCGCTGAGGGCTGCCGGAGCACAGTGTCCTATCAGTCGAACGTTGATGTACAGTTGATCGCGCAAGCCCTGGCCGTCAAGCCGGGGCTTCGCCGTATTGTGGTGGGCCTCAGCGGTGGCCTGGACTCCACCGCTTTGTTGCACCTGACCCATCAATGGTGGTTGCAGCAGCCGGCTGACCACCGGCCCGCGCTGCACGCCATTCACATCAATCATCAACTGCAGCCGCAGGCAGAGCAGTGGCAACGGCAGTGCGCTGAAATGTGCGCCCGGTGGCAGATCGAGTGCACCGTGCGCAAGGTTCTGGTGAACACGGAGGCGGGCAGTCTGGAGACCGTGGCCCGTCAGGCCCGTTACGCCGCATTCCGGGAATTTCTCCAGTCCGGTGACGGATTGCTGCTGGCACACCACCGTGATGATCAGGTTGAAACCATGTTGCAACGTTTGGCCAGGGGCAGTGGCCCGCTGGGGCTGGGGGCCATGACCTCCTGCAGTGAGCAGCATGGATTCACCCTGCTGCGCCCGCTGCTGGCGGTGGATCGTGTCCAACTGGAACAATTCGCCCACGATCATGATCTGGCCTGGGTGGACGACCCCAGTAACCGCGATCCGGCCATGGAACGTAATTTTATCCGGCTGCGGTTGTTACCCCAGTGGCGCAACGCGCGTCCACAGCTGAATCAGGCACTGGCCCGATCTGCCCGCCTGGCCCGGGAATCGGCTCTGCTGCTGGACGAGCTGGCGGCGCTGGATCTGGGGCAACCACGGGCTGATGGCGGTCTGCAGACCAGCGCCTTGCAGGGGCTTGGCCTGGCGCGCCAGAAAAACCTGCTGCGCTACTGGTTACGGCGGCAGGGCGTTCAACCCCCCAGCGAAACCATCACCCTGAGGATACTCAACGAGGTTCTCACAGCCGCGCCGGATGGGCAGCCCCTGGTGGCCTGGGGCCACAACAGTGTGCGTCGTTATCAGTCCACTCTGTATGCCCTCAATCGCCCGCTGCCGGAGCCGGGGGGGCTGGCGATACCGGTCGATCAATTTGAGCGGCCCCATGCCTTGCCCCTGGGGCGATTACTGGTCAACGCCTCCGCGCCGGCGTTTTCCCGGCGGGCGCTGTTGGAGGGAAGCGGGCTTGAGCCTTTGACCGTGCGCTTTCGCCGCGGCGGAGAACGCTTGCAGCTCCCGGGGCGCCCCATGAAACCCCTTAAAGATTTGTTCCAGGAAGAAGGTGTCCCCCCATGGCTGCGGGGCCTCTGGCCGATTCTGTGGCGCGGTGATCAAATAGCCGGATTACCGGGGCTGTGGGTGTGTGAGGGTTTTCTGCCCCAATCCGGGGATGATCAGCTGGGATTGCTCTGGGATCCGGGTGATGCTGCTCAAGATTGAGTCTGCCCCCCTAATCAGGTAGAATTGCGGTCCATTCTGAGTAGGGCGTTAGCCAACCTTGTTTGGCAGTCCCTGTACAACCGTTTCCATTCTCCGTTCACTGGTAAGTCGATGACAAAATATATTTTTGTGACGGGTGGTGTTGTGTCTTCCTTGGGTAAAGGAATAGCAGCAGCCTCCCTGGCCTCTATTTTGGAAGCCCGTGGCCTTAAGGTCTCCATGATGAAACTGGACCCTTATATCAACGTCGACCCGGGCACCATGAGCCCCTATCAGCACGGAGAAGTGTTTGTCACCGAAGACGGCGCCGAGACCGATCTGGACCTGGGCCATTATGAACGCTTCATTCGTAACACCATGACCAAAAAGAATAACTTCACCTCCGGGCGGATTTATCTTGATGTCATTGAAAAGGAGCGTCGTGGTGATTATCTGGGGGCCACGGTGCAGGTGATTCCCCATATTACCGATGAGATCAAAAACCGGATCCTCAACAATGATCTGGGAGTGGATGTGCTGCTGGTGGAGATCGGAGGTACGGTGGGTGACATTGAATCCCAGCCTTTCCTGGAAGCAGTACGACAGTTGCGGGTTGAGCTGGGCTCCAATAACTCCGTCTTCATCCATCTGACCCTGGTGCCCTATATCGACACTGCGGGTGAAACCAAAACCAAGCCCACCCAGCATTCAGTTAAGGAATTGCGCTCCATCGGCCTGCAACCGGACGTGTTGTTGTGCCGTTCCGATCACAAGATTCCGGATTCCTCGCTGGCCAAGATCGCCCTGTTTACCAACGTGGAACGGCGCGCGGTGATTGGCCTGATGGATGTTAACACCATCTACAAGATCCCCTCGGTGTTGCATGCCCAGGGGCTGGACGATTTTGTGGTGGAAAAACTGGGCCTGGACTGCAAACCAGCCGATCTCAGCGAGTGGACCGGCGTAGTGGATGCACAGCTGAATCCGCAGCACGATATTACCCTTGCCATGGTGGGTAAGTACACGGATCTGGCGGATGCCTACAAGTCCCTGAACGAGGCCTTGTTGCACGCCGGTATCCGTACCCGCACCAAGGTCAATATTGAATACGTGGATTCCGAAGATCTGGAGCGCGATGGGGTGGAGTGTCTGTCCCGTTATGATGCCATTCTGGTACCGGGTGGGTTCGGTAAGCGGGGCACCGAGGGCAAGATTGCAGCGGTGCGCTACGCGCGGGAAAACAAGGTTCCGTATTTGGGAATTTGCCTGGGTATGCAGGTTGCCGTCATTGAGTACGCCCGGGGCATGGCGGGCCTGAGCGATGCCCACAGCACCGAATTCGTTGAAGATACCGCAACACCGGTGGTGGGCTTGATTACCGAGTGGCGTGAAGAGGACGGCTCCGTGCAGCAACGGGACGGGGATTCCGACCTGGGCGGCACCATGCGACTGGGGGCGCAGGAATGCCGCCTGGTGGATGGCAGCCGGTCGCGGGATTTGTACGGCAAAGAGGTGGTGTTTGAACGCCACCGCCACCGTTATGAAGTCAACAACAAGTATGTTCCTGCCCTGGAAAAAGCCGGTCTGCGGGTGGCCGGGCGTTCAATGGACGGGTCCCTGGTTGAGATGATTGAAGTGCCGGATCACCCCTGGTTTGTGGCCTGTCAGTTCCACCCTGAATTTACGTCAACCCCCCGCGACGGGCACCCGTTGTTTACCGGGTACATCAAGGCAGCCAAGGTGCATAAAGACAGCAAGCTGGGCAGCAAAGATTAGGCGTACATTACCAATAACGCCGCAGGCGTGGATGCAGTGTGGAGCAAAGGGAACTCACAATGAGCAAACAACCCCAGAAAGTGATCGAGCTGACCACCCCGAAAGGGGAGGTCATCAAAATGGCCAACGATCTGCCTTTCGTGCTGTTTGGCGGCATGAATGTGCTGGAATCCAGAGACCTGGCCATGGAAATCGCCGAAAGCTACGTGAAAGTGACGGAAAAGCTCGGTATTCCCTACGTTTTCAAGGCGTCTTTTGACAAGGCCAATCGCTCGTCGGTGAGTTCTTTCCGCGGGCCGGGCCTGGATCAGGGCCTGAAGATATTTGAAGAAATCAAATCCACCTTCGGTGTGCCCATTATTACGGATGTGCACGAGCCCCATCAGGCCGGGCCGGTGGCGGAAGTCTGCGACATCATCCAGTTGCCGGCGTTTCTCTCCCGGCAAACCGATCTGGTGGTGGCGATGGCGCAAACCAAGGCCATCATCAACGTCAAGAAGGCGCAGTTCCTGGCACCGCGGGAGATGAAACACATCATTCGCAAGTGCGAAGAGGCCGGTAACGACCAGGTGATCCTGTGTGAACGGGGCTCCAGCTTCGGTTACAACAACCTGGTGGTGGATATGCTGGGCTTCGGCATCATGAAAGAGTTCGGCAATCCGCTGTTTTTTGACGTCACCCATTCCCTGCAAATGCCCGGCGGATTAGCAGAGGCCGCCGGCGGCCGCCGCGCCCAGGTTACCGAACTGGCTCTGGCCGGCATGAGCCAGCGCCTGGCCGGCCTGTTTCTGGAAGCACATCCAGACCCGGATAAAGCCAAGTGCGATGGCCCCTGTGCCTTGCGCCTTGCCATGCTGGAGCCGTTCCTGGCCCAGGTGAAAGCGTTGGACGAATTGGTGAAAGGCTTTACAGAGCTGGACACCCACTGATTTAATTTACGTATCACATTTGTCATAGGAGACATCCTGATCATGCCTAAGATCACTCAAATCCGCGCCCGGGAAGTGCTGGATTCACGAGGAAACCCCACTGTAGAAGCGGACGTTATTCTGGAATCCGGTGCGGCGGGGACTGCCTGCGCGCCGTCCGGTGCCTCCACCGGATCCCGTGAGGCATTGGAGTTGCGCGATGGTGACAAGTCCCGCTATCTGGGCAAGGGTGTCTTAAAAGCGGTAGCGGCCGTTAACAACGATATTCAGACCCTGCTCAAAGGTAAAAATGCGCTGGATCAACGTGCCATCGACCAGGCCATGATCGATGCCGATGGAACCGAGAACAAATCCAAATTCGGTGCCAATGCGATTCTGGCGGTTTCCCTTGCCGTGGCCAAAGCCGCAGCGGTGCACAAGCAGGTGCCTCTGTTCCAGCACATCAGCGAAGTGATGGATGGCAAAGCGGGCCCTTACAGCATGCCGGTTCCCATGATGAACATCATCAATGGTGGTGCCCACGCCGACAACAACGTGGACATCCAGGAGTTCATGATTCAACCGGTGGGAGCGCCGAATTTCGCAGAAGCCCTGCGCTGCGGAGCGGAAATTTTTCATGCCCTTAAATCCGTTCTCAGCGCCAAGGGGTTGAATACAGCGGTGGGGGACGAAGGTGGTTTCGCGCCTAACCTGTCTTCCAATGAAGAAGCGCTTAAAGTTATTTCAGAAGCGGTGGAAAAAGCCGGATACAAACTGGGCGAAGATGTGACCCTGGCGCTGGATTGTGCGGCAACGGAATTCTACAAGGATGGCAAATACGTTCTGGCCGGCGATAACAAATCCCTGACTTCAGCGGAATTTGCTGATTATCTGGCGGATCTGTGCAGCCGTTATCCCATCATCTCCATTGAGGACGGCCTCGATGAGGGGGATTGGGATGGCTGGAAAGTGCTCACCGAAAAGCTCGGTGAGAAAGTTCAACTGGTGGGGGATGACCTGTTTGTTACCAACACCAAGATCCTGAAAGAAGGCATCGAGAAAGACATTGCCAACAGCATCCTGATCAAGTTCAACCAGATCGGTTCCCTCACCGAAACACTGGACGCCATTAAAATGGCGAAAGATGCCGGTTACACCGCCGTCATTTCGCATCGCTCCGGCGAAACCGAAGATGCCACCATCGCTGATCTGGCGGTGGCAACGGCGGCAGGCCAGATCAAGACCGGCTCTTTGTGCCGTTCCGACCGGGTGGCCAAATATAACCAGTTGTTGCGTATTGAAGAGGTGATCGGAGAGCAGGCCCCTTATAAGGGTAAAGCCGAATTCCGCGCTTTCAAATAAACAGCATCCCTTATGCCATTGCAGACGCCAGGCCATCCGGTTTGGCGTTTTCCGTGAGTCTTTTGTCGCTTGACCAATCAAGGCTAAGGCTCCATTCTTAAGCGCATGTTCCGCCGATGCTGACAGTACAGCAATAAAAATGACCGAAAACAGTCAACAGTCATGGTTTACGTTACCCCGGTTTTTATTCTGGGTGTTGGTGATCTGTTTCTTTGCCCTGCAGTTACGGTTGTGGATAGGGGAAGACAGTCTGGCTGATATCTGGCGCCTCAAGGGTGAAATTGAGCGTCAAGAGCAAGAGAACTATTTGGCGGCGGAACGTAACAAGAGATTGCGGGCGGAAGTAAAGAACCTCAAGGAAGGGTTGGATGCCGTTGAGGAGCGGGCTCGTACACAATTGGGGATGGTGAAAGAAGATGAAACCTTCTTTCTGATAATAGACGACGACCAGCAGTAAAATCACATGAACGCTTCTACTCGTATATGGTGCGTAGTGCCAGCCGCAGGTGTGGGGAAACGCTTCGGCTCGGCAATGCCCAAACAATACCTGCAATTGAACGGTAAAACCGTGGTTGAGAACACACTGGAGCGCTTGCTTTCCCTGAGTGAGATCAGCCAGGTTGTTGTGGCGATCAGTGCCGAAGACAATCATTTCAAATCCCTGAAGATTGCCAGGGATAGCCGTATCAAGACCGTGATTGGGGGGGCTGAACGTTGCCATTCCGTGTTAAACGGCTTGCGCTATGTCACTGAGCTGGGCAGTGATCAGGATTGGGTGCTGGTACACGATGTGGCCAGGCCCTGTGTCCGTGCCGACGATGTCCGGAAGCTGATCCGGCAGGTGGAACAGTTCGATGCAGTGGGCGGTATTCTGGCCAATCAAGTGCGGGACACCATGAAGCGTGGTAACCGCATTAATCAAATCGAGGCCACCGTGGACCGCAGTCAACTCTGGCATGCCCTGACTCCACAGTTGTTTCGTCTGGGTGATCTGCGTCGCGCCATTGAGTCTGCACTGGATGAAGGCCTCTTGGTGACGGATGAATCCGCTGCCATGGAACGGCTTGGTCATCACCCCCTTCTGGTAGAAGGTATGCATGACAACATCAAGATTACCCACCCCCTGGATCTGGCTCTCACTGAACTGTATATTCAGCGGCAATGATACAACCACTACCGGAGCCAGGTAAGCAAGCATGATTCGAATCGGCCATGGTTTTGACGTCCATCGTTTTGGTAGCGGTGACCATTTGATGCTGGGAGGCGTGCGCATTCCCCATGGGCAGGGCTTTGTTGCCCATTCCGACGGCGACGTTGCTTTGCATGCCCTGGCGGACGCTCTGCTGGGGGCGGCGGCGCTGGGGGACATCGGTCAGCATTTTCCCGATACGGATGCCCGCTACCGGGGTGCCGACAGTCGGCAGTTGTTACGTACCGTGGTCGCTCGTTTGGTGGAAGCGGGTTATCGGGTGGGCAATGTGGATATCACCATCGTCGCGCAGGCCCCCAAAATGGCGCCTCATATTCCGGCCATGCGCCAGCACATCGCCACCGATCTAGAGGTTGCGCTGACGGCGGTCAACGTGAAAGCCACCACCACCGAAAACTTGGGTTACACCGGCCGCAAAGAGGGCATTGCCGTGCACGCTGTGGCTTTGATCTGCCCATTGTGAGCGAGTTGCATCAGGGGCTGCCTGCCCATGGACTGGAGCATGCGCCTTATGCCGGTGGTGTGCCAACAGCCCAAGCCGACTTTAAAACCTGTGCCGGGGATTTCGTGGTGGAGGAGGTGTTGGGTTTTGAGCCCAGTGGTGATGGCGAACATCTGTTCCTGTTGCTGCAGACCGATGATCACAACACCCGTTACACCGTGAAGTGTCTGGCTCGACTGTTTGGTGTGTCCCAGCGCCAAGTGAGTTACTCCGGCCTTAAGGACCGGCGTGGCCTTACCAGCCAATGGTTTTCCATTCATCTGCCGGGAAAAGACCCGCAGCCGGATCAGCAACAATTGGCCGCGCAGGGGATCCGCCTGTTGCGATTTGGCCGGCACCACCGCAAGCTTCGTATCGGAACCCATAAAAGTAACCGCTTTTTTATTCGTCTGCGTAATGTACGAAACCCAGAGGATCTGCAGTCGCGGGCCGCCGCTGTGGCAGCCTCCGGTGTGCCGAATTATTTTGGGCCGCAACGGTTTGGCCATCATGGTGCCAACATCGACGAAGCGCTGGCATATGCCGGGGAAGGCAAATTACCGGAAGATAGAGCGCAACGCAGTCGGGTATTGACCACCCTGCGCAGCTGGCTGTTTAACGGAGAATTGGGGCAGCGGGTTCGGGCCGGTACCTGGCAAGCATGGCAGCCGGGGGACCCCATCATGCTCGATGGCAATCAGAGTTACTTTCACGAGGCGGCGTGGAGCACAACCCTGCAGGCCCGTTATAACGGCGGCGATATTCATCTCGGGGGCTATCTGGCGGGGGCTGAAAGCGCAGGGGTGCCGCCTTCGATTCTGGCGCTCTTCAAGCTGGCAAATATGAAGGTTGATGTGCGGGCGTTACGGCTACTGCCTCACAACCTGGTGCTGGGGTCCGATACGCTGGGTGAAACCCTGGAGTTTGAACTGCCAAAAGGAGCCTTTGCCACCACGGTGTTGCGGGAATTAGTCAAGCTTAAGGATCTTTCTATCCTCCAGGCAAAATAAAGCCACAATTCGACTCGCCGTTTTCAACACCTTCTTTTACAATGAATTACTTGAATAACAAGAATTTATTGAGATGATTGACGTACACGGGATGAGGACCAGCGAGTGAACGATTCTTTTCTGGCAGCAACGGGGCTGAATGGTATCGGCATGACGTCACAGCGTACCCGGGATCGCTTGATAGCGCGTTTGCAGGATCAGGGGATCTGCAATTACGCGGTTCTGGAAGCAATTCGCAGTGTGCCCCGGCACTGGTTCGTGGATGAGGCGCTGGCGCATCGGGCCTATGAAGACACCGCGCTCCCCATCGGGCATGGCCAGACCATCTCGCAACCGTATATTGTTGCCCGCATGACGGAACTGCTGATTGAAGGGGCGCCTCTGGACAAAGTGCTGGAAATCGGTACGGGCTCAGGCTATCAGACTGCAGTCCTGGCGCGGTTTGCCAAAGAAATTGTTTCCCTCGAGCGTATCAAGGTACTGCAGGAAAAAGCACGTCATCGTTTGCGCGCATTAAAGATTAATAATGTCATGCTTCGCTATGCGGATGGCAGCGTGGGGTTGCAGGAAAAAGCGCCTTTTGACGGCATCTTGGCGGCGGCCGCTCCCGCCGATGTTCCTCAGGAACTGCTGGAACAGCTGGCGATTGGCGGCAGGTTGGTAATTCCCATTGGGGAGCATGAGCAGAAGCTGTTTCGTATTACACGAACGGAACAGGGATATGAGCGGGAATTTATCGAAGATGTGCGTTTCGTGCCCTTCCGATCCGGCCTGCGTTGAGTAATCCCCAGGCGCGCCATTCACCCTCTCCCGAACCAGGTAGTTCAAACATGGAAAGCCCATCGGCAAAAGATTTCGTCTGGATTTATGTAAAGGGCATGGCCATGGGGGCGGCGGACATCGTACCCGGTGTGTCCGGGGGTACTGTGGCCTTCATCACCGGCATTTATGAACGGCTGATTGACAGCATTGGTGCAATGGGGCCCAAAACCATTGGGATTCTGTTGAAGCAGGGGCCGTTAGCGGCATGGCGTTCAGTGGACGGTAATTTCCTGTTGACCCTGATGCTGGGCATTCTCACCAGCATATTCACATTGTCCAAGATTCTGTCTCATCTGCTGAAAACGCAACCGGAGCTGCTGTGGTCGTTCTTCTTCGGCCTGATTCTGGTTTCCGCCCTGTACATTGGCAAACAGATTCCCCGATGGCAGCTCAACACTGTTCTGGGGCTTGCCGGAGGCGCGGTTACTGCGTTTCTGATTACCACCGTGTCCCCCCAGCAAATAGCCCTCAATCCGCTGACCCTCTTTATCGCCGGTGCCATTGCCATTTGTGCAATGGTGTTACCGGGAATCTCCGGCTCCTTTATTCTGCTGTTGATGGGCATGTACGCCCATGTGATCGGTGCAGTGAAATCCCTGGAGCTGATTAATCTGGCGATATTCGCCGCGGGCTGTGTTTTTGGCTTATTACTGTTTACGCGACTGCTGTCCTGGTTGCTGCATCACTATCACAATCTTACCATGGCGGTGTTAACGGGATTCATGCTGGGATCGTTGAACAAAATCTGGCCCTGGAAGCAAACGCTCACCACCAGAATCAATAGCCACGGTGAGACGGTGCCGGTAGATCAGGCCAATGTCCTGCCGCAAAGCTACCTGGAACTCACCGGGCAGGATCCCAAGCTGATGCTGAGCGTTCTGCTGATGGTGTTTGCGGTGGTCCTGGTGTTGTTTCTGGAGCGCTTGGGAAAGACGAAATCCAGTGAACCAACAGCGGATCATTAGTTCAGATTTGAACAAATAGTGATCAGCTAGTGTGAATTCGTTCAAAAAACGGTTAGATTTTGTCGTAATAAGCCTAAGAGGTTTATGAATTTTGATTCTAAAGTAATTTAGGCGAATTTGTGATCTGAACAGGAGCGGGTGGGCGGAGCAGCATAGTGTTTCTGAGGAAGAAGGCCGTTATTAAGTGCTTACAGGTGATGGGGCTTGCGTGCCTGCTATGCGCTTGTGGCCCTTCCCGCTATGAGCCCATCAGAAACGTATATCGTTCTCCAGCCCCCGTCACTCAAGGCTCTCACCAGGTTAAGGCCGGTGAAACTTTGTACTCAATCGCCTGGCGCTATAATCGTGATCACGAAGAATTAGCCAAAAGTAACGGCATTTCCGCCCCTTACCGCATCTACCCCGGACAGGTTATCAGCCTGGAATCTTCCACTGTAGCGCGCAGCCGCAGCCCTCAAGCACCCACTCAACGTACGACATCCAAACAAACAAGTCGTTATAAGAAACCGCAAACCAATACCAAACCGGTCCAAGAAAAAGTTGCAAATCAAAGACATAAAAAGGTAGATATGTCTTGGAGCTGGCCAACAAAAGGTCCTGTGATTGAATCGTTCTCGTTATCGGGGCGGATCAATAAAGGGATCGATTTAGCCGGCAGGAAAGGAGAACCTGTATTTGCAGCGGCGGATGGCAAGGTTGTCTATAGCGGAACCGGTTTGGTGGGCTACGGCAATCTGATCATCATCAAGCACAACGAAACGTTCTTGAGTGCCTATGCCCACAACAGCCGATTACTACTGAGTGAAGGTGATATCGCTAAAGCTGG
Organism: Ketobacter sp. GenoA1; assembly: GCF_003671475.1. Lineage (NCBI taxonomy): Bacteria > Pseudomonadati > Pseudomonadota > Gammaproteobacteria > Pseudomonadales > Ketobacteraceae > Ketobacter > Ketobacter sp. GenoA1. The sequence goes on from NZ_RCHM01000042.1 coordinate 295,037, forward strand.
GCAGAAAATTGCCGAAATAGGTTCTACCGGCGCAAATCGTGACAAGCTGCACTTTGAAATTCGTCGCGATGGAAAGCCGGTTAATCCGATGACGTATTTGCCAAATCGCTGAGTGGGACGGCAGGCAAGCATATTTACTGCTCTGTGAGCAGACTTACAAGCACGGGGCCGCATCAATGTGGGCGGTGATAAAAACTAAATAGCGCGGGAAGATAGCAATGATGCAAGCAGAGCGGGAAGACAATCCAGACTTGGAATACGTAGAAGAAGACACTGATCTTGAGGATGCGTTCGAAGAACGTGCTGCCGAATTGCGTGACAAACGCAGCGGCTCGGATGACAGTGATGATGATTCCTTTGTGGCTCAACCAGGCATGCAGAAAACCCTGGACGCCACCCAACTGTATCTCAATGAAATAGGCTTTTCGCCGCTGCTAACCCCGGAAGAAGAGGTTTATTACGCTCGCCGTGCGTTGCGTGGTCATGAAGATGCACGTAAACGGATGATTGAAAGTAACCTGCGACTGGTGGTTAAGATTGCCCGGCGCTATGTCAATCGCGGATTGTCCCTGTTGGATCTGATTGAGGAGGGCAACCTCGGTTTGATCCGGGCGGTGGAAAAATTCGACCCTGAACGGGGTTTCCGCTTCTCGACCTATGCCACCTGGTGGATTAGACAGACGATCGAGCGGGCTATCATGAATCAGACGCGGACCATCCGCCTGCCGATTCATGTGGTCAAGGAATTGAATATCTATTTACGTGCCGCCCGTGAACTGACCCAGAAGCTGGATCATGAGCCCAGTGCAGAGGAAATCGCGGAGTTGCTGGATAAGCCCCTGGAGGACGTTAAGCGGATGCTGGGGTTGAACGAGCGGGTATCGTCGGTTGACACACCCATGGCCCATGACTCCGACAAGTCTCTGTTGGATACCATTGCCGATACCAATGTATCTGATCCTGCAGAGTTGTTGCAGGATGCAGACTTGCGCTACAGCATTGATTATTGGCTGGATCAACTGCCCAGCAAGCAACGGGAGGTGATAGCCCGGCGGTTTGGTTTGCGTGGGTATGAAATGAGCACGCTGGAAGAGGTGGGGCTGGAAATAGGGTTGACCCGGGAACGAGTCCGACAGATCCAGGTGGAAGCACTCAAACGACTTCGGGATTTGCTTGAGAAGCAAGGCCTCACAGGTGAAGCTATCTTTGGTGGCTGATCCAAGACATTGCTGACAGCTTTTAGCACAAACACAAAACGCGCCCAATGGCGCGTTTTGTGTTTGTGGGATGTATGCGTGTACTTTTGTGAGATATTTCCTGCAGTTGTGTAGGTCTGAGGATGAAATATACACAGGCGCCGCTGCCAATGTTGTCTAACTTGTTGAATTTTAAGTACTAAATGAGGCGGCTGTAATAAGGCAGGTCAAGGGGAAGGTGCGCGAGTATTGTTTTAGTATTCGGCCAGGGTAGACTTCTCAAGTCGGCAGGAGCAGACGTAAATGGATGAGCCTGATATGGAAGAAGAGCTTGCCAGGAAGGCATTCAGGAATTCTCAAGGATGAATCAGAAGCAAAATAATTGCTTCAGGGAATTCATGGAAGATGCAGGGAGCCACGATAGTGTGCTGTAAGGGATACGGTATAAGAGCTTAGGAAAAGTTCGAAGCGAGGTGGGCGGTTGAACCGCCCTTCTTTGTTTTTTCCAAAGAATACTTCAAATTTCTATATTGCACATCATAGGACATAATCCCTGGTCTGTGTAGGAAATATCTTACATCTGTGTGCGAGACTCAAAGTTTCTACCTCTGAAAAGCCCATTCTTACAAAGTTGTCTCATCATAAAATATTGATTTTAAAGGCTTAAATATAATTGTTCGACAATCGAGTTCAAATTGTGTCGATTTGTAATGGTGTTGTTTTGCGTGCTGTGGAGTATGATTTCCATGTCGGCAGGATGCTGATTCAAGGACACGATCAGGATGATCGTCAGGGACATTAGGCAGGAAGCCTGGGTAAGGATATCCAAGCGAGGTGGGGCGGTGTAAAAACCGCCCTTCTTTTTTGTGTTGGGATAATTGGTTGGGAAATTATTTATCCAGGTACTGGATCTTGCCTTCAACACCATCCCACTCTTCAGCATCGGGCAAGGGGTCTTTCTTCTCGGTGATATTGGGCCAGGTCTCGGCTAATTCAGCATTCAGCTCAACAAACTCCTGCTGATCGGCAGGCACTTCATCTTCAGAATAAATGGCGTTTGCCGGGCATTCAGGTTCACACAGCGCGCAGTCGATGCACTCATCAGGGTGGATAACCAGGAAGTTGGGTCCTTCGTAGAAGCAGTCCACTGGACAGACTTCAACACAGTCCGTGTATTTGCACTTTATGCAATTATCGGTAACAACGAATGTCATGAATTAGCGCCCTCTACTAAATTTTACGCCGGGGAGTCTACTGCCTATATGAACCACAGGCAACTCAAATTGTGCTTTGTCCATAACCCTCAAGCCGTTGGTATACAAAAGCTTGCGCGCTATGACTTTTCGGTCATTTCTTTTAGCTTATACACCAAATCCAGCGCTTGTCTCGCATTGATGCAATCCGGGTCCAGTTTGCCCAGCATCTCCACCACCGGGTGGGGGGGCGCAGGCTCTGCAAACAGATCTGACTGCAACGGTTGATTGGCATGGGTCAGCGCCTGATTATTCAGATCCTGCTTTTCCAATTGCGCCAGTTTTTTACGGGCATTGGTGATGACATTTGCAGGTACACCGGCCAGCTTCGCCACCTGTAAACCATAGCTTTGGTTGGCGGGGCCTTCCATCACCTTGTGCAAAAACAGAATGGTATCCCCCTGCTCTTTGGCCGCCAGGTGTACATTAACCACGTTGGGTGCCTGATCCGGCAACTGGGTCAACTCGAAATAATGGGTCGCAAACAGGGTCAGCGCCTGTATTTTGACGGCCAGGTGATTGGCACAAGCCCAGGCCAGAGAAAGCCCATCGAAGGTGCTGGTACCGCGGCCGATTTCATCCATCAGTACCAGGCTCTGACGGGTTGCGTTATGCAGAATGTTGGCGGTCTCGGTCATTTCCACCATAAAGGTGGAACGGCCACTGGCCAGGTCGTCAGAGGAACCTATGCGGGTAAAAATGCGGTCCAGGGGGCCAATTTTGGCTTGGGCTGCCGGTACGAAACTGCCCACGTGGGCCAGGATGGCAATCAAAGCAATCTGGCGCATGAAGGTGGATTTACCGCCCATGTTGGGGCCGGTGATCACCAGCATGCGACGGTAACTGTCCAGCCGCAGATCGTTGGGTATAAATGCGTCAGAGAGCACCTGTTCCACCACCGGATGACGGCCGGCTTCGATCTGCATGCCGGCTTCATCAGTCAGCGTGGGCCTGGACAGCGCGAGCGTATCGGCACGTTCGGCCAGGCAGGCCAGAACATCAAGCTCTGACACCGCCATAAAGCTGCCCTGCAGTTCAAACAGTTGCTCGGCCAATCGATCCAGCAGGGAATCGAATAAGGACTTTTCCCGCGCCAGAGCCCGGCTCTTTGCACTCAGGGCTTTGTCTTCGAACGCTTTGAGTTCCGGGGTGATATAGCGTTCAGCATTCTTCAGGGTTTGGCGCCGAATATATTCTTCCGGCGCCTGTTTTGACTGGGCTTTGCTGATCTCAATAAAGTAACCGTGGACCCGGTTGTAACCGACCTTCAGCGTTGTCAGTCCCGTGCGCTCCCGTTCCCGCTGCTCCAGATCCACCAAAAACTGGCCGGCATTTTCACTGATGGCGCGCAGCTCATCCAGTTCGGCGTCAAAGCCTTCCGCGATGACACCACCATCCCGAATCAGCACCGGAGGGGTGTCTATAATGGCTGTATTGAGCAGCTCGGCCAATTCCGGGTATTCACCGATGTCCTCTGCCAGATGCGTCATCACGGTGGAGTGAATGGCCTTTATGGCCTCTTGCAGAGCAGGCAGGGCATTAAAGGCGTCGCGTAACCGTGACAGGTCCCGGGGCCGGGCTGATTTCAGGGCTACCCGCGCCAGGATGCGTTCGATATCCCCAATTTGCTTGAGTACCGCTTGAATGGGTTCGTACTGGTAGTTGTCCAGCAGGGCAGATATGGTGTCCTGCCGTTGTGTTAACTGTTTTCGGTTGCGTATCGGGCGATGCAGCCAGCGGCGCAGCATGCGCCCCCCCATGGCGGTTTTGGTCTTGTCCAAAACCCAGGCCAACGTGTATTTGTCTTCGCCATGAATGTTTTCGGTCAGTTCCAGGTTGCGCCGGGTGGCGCTGTCCAGCACCACACAATCGCTCAATGTCTCCACTGCCAGGCCACGAATGTGAGGCAGGGCGGCTTTCTGGGTTTCTTTGGCGTATTGCAGCAGGCAACCGGCAGCAGCGATGGCAATGGTCATGCTGTCACACCCGAAGCCGCCCAGATCCTGGGTCTGGAACTGCTGCACCAGGGCCCGTTGTGCTGATTCCTGGTCAAAGTCCCAGGCTGGGCGTGAACGCAGGCCTTTGCGCCCGGACACCAGGCTGTAAAGGTGAGAGTCCTCCGTCACCAATAACTCGGCAGGGTTCAGGCGCGCCAGTTCCGCCATCAGGGCGGCTTCCCCATCGACCTCTGAGACGAAAAACCGGCCACTGGAAATGTCCAGATGCGCGATACCGAATTTGTCCAGGTGCTGGGTGATGGCACACAACAGGTTATCGTATTTTTCATCCAGTAAGGCTTCATCACTGACCGTGCCGGGGGTGACCACCCTGACCACTTTGCGCTCTACCGGCCCCTTGCTCGCTGCCGGATCACCGATCTGTTCCGCCACTGCCACGGATTCACCCATCTTAACCAGGCGTGCGAGATAGTTTTCCGCAGCATGGTAAGGCACCCCGGCCATGGGAATCGGCTTGCCCGCTGACTGGCCCCGTTGTGTCAGGGTAATATCCAATAAATCGGCGGCTTTTTGTGCGTCTTCGTAAAAAAGTTCGTAAAAGTCGCCCATGCGGTAAAACACCAGCTCATGGGGGTGATCGGCCTTGATGCGCAGGTATTGCTCCATCATCGGGGTGTGTTTTGATTGTTGTGCTTGTGCTGCAGACATGCTGTTTTCTGATGGGCCCTGAGTTGAATAATCAAAAACTGGCATTGTACCCTGTCTGGGTGGGTTTGAAAGAACTAGAAGGCTAAAATGGGTGGTGTTGGACAGGCAGAAAAGTCAGTTCGGTTAACTACCGAAAATAGGGTGGATTCGGCGTGGTTCCAGGGGCATTAAACCAGTAGAATTCAGGACAATTTTCTCACGTAGAACAGTCAATGTTGTTGTACTCGGATCAAGTGCTGTTGATTGAAGCGCTGGCAACACAGCTCGGTGCTTTGTTAACAGACCAGGACAAAAAAATAGTTACAGCGGAATCCTGTACCGGTGGTTGGGTATCCCAGGCGATCACTCAGGTGGCCGGTAGTTCAGGCTGGTTTGATCGAGCCTATATTTCATACAGTAATCAGGCCAAGCGGGATATGCTGGGTGTGAAGGTGCGCACGCTCAACAAGTATGGCGCCGTCAGTCGCGCCGTGGTGGAAGAGATGGCCGCCGGTGCGTTGAAGAAATCCGGCGCTGATTTTTCGGTTGCCATCAGCGGTATTGCCGGCCCGAATGGCGGCACGGACGACAAGCCCGTTGGCACCGTCTGGTTGGCCTGGCATGTGGGAGGGCAACTGGACGCCTCCCTGGCGGTGCTGCCCGGCAGCAGGCGTGATGTGAGGGCGGCAGCCGTCACCCTTGCCCTACAGGGCTTGCTGGTGCGAATTCGCCGCTGGCTTGCTGAACAGCCGTCCCCGGCCGCGCTATCCACAGCAGCCCAGAAAAAAGAATTAACGCAATTACTTGATGATTCAGAATAATACTGTTTAAATATACAGTAATTGATTGGGTAGTCGAATAACTGTGAGGAATGATTGATGGATGACAACAAGAAAAAGGCACTGGGTGCTGCGCTGTCTCAGATTGAGCGGCAGTTTGGTAAGGGTGCGGTTATGCGCATGGGCGATCAGGAATTGCAGGCGATTCCCGTCATTTCCACAGGTTCACTGGGGCTGGACATTGCCCTGGGTATCGGGGGCCTGCCCAAGGGACGAATTGTTGAAATCTATGGTCCCGAATCTTCCGGTAAAACGACCCTGACATTGAGCACCGTGGCACAGGCGCAAAAGCAGGGCTTAACCTGTGCCTTCGTGGATGCGGAGCACGCTCTGGACCCTATTTATGCCCAGAAGCTGGGAGTGAATGTTGACGACCTGCTGGTTTCCCAGCCCGATACCGGAGAGCAGGCGCTGGAGATCACCGATATGTTGGTGCGCTCCAACGCGGTTGACGTGATTATTGTGGATTCAGTTGCTGCCTTGGTGCCAAAAGCGGAAATCGAGGGTGAAATGGGTGACAGTCACGTAGGCTTGCAGGCACGCCTGATGTCGCAGGCGTTGCGTAAGATCACCGGCAGTGTCAAGCAGGCCAATTGCCTGGTGGTATTCATCAACCAGATTCGTATGAAAATTGGTGTTATGTTCGGTAACCCGGAAACCACCACCGGCGGCAATGCACTGAAATTTTATTCTTCTGTCCGTCTGGATATTCGACGTACCGGAGCAGTGAAGCAAGGTGAAGAAGTGGTGGGTAATGAGACCCGCGTTAAAGTTGTGAAAAACAAGGTGGCACCTCCCTTCAAACAGTCTGAATTCCAGATTTTGTACGGGTCGGGTATTTATCATATGGGCGAGGTGCTGGATTTAGGTGTGGCCTGTGGCCTGGTGGACAAATCGGGTGCCTGGTATTCCTATCAGGGTGATAAGATCGGGCAGGGTAAAGCCAATGCGGCCAAGTTCCTTGAAGATAACACGGACATCGCCACTACCATTGAGCAGGAAATTCGCAACCAGATGTTGAGCGTTAAAACACCGATAAAGGATGAAGAAGCTCTGGCAGAAGCCTGATGTAATCGTATTCGTTTAAAACAATGTCCAAAGTTGTTTAGCCGACGCAGTAATGCGTCGGCTTTTTTGTTTTGGATCAACGCTTTGAGGGGACTTTGCCCGCCCGTATGCCTGGCGTTGACGTGGGTCAAGATACCTTGTTCGGGTTTCAGCATAATGCACAGTGTATGACACTCGTAAATATTCAGTGGTAGCGGGAATACTCTATGCGTTTGGTGAAAGAAGAGTCAGGTCAGGATTCACTATGGGACAGTGAGTTTATCAGGCTGCACGATGTAGCGGGCCCTCGTTATACCTCCTACCCTACCGCGTTGCAGTTCCATGAAGAATTCACCGATCAGGATTACAAAGATGCGGTAGGCCGTAGTAATGCCTCCCGCATGCCGCTCTCCCTGTATGTGCACTTACCGTTTTGTGCATCCCTTTGCTATTACTGCGCCTGCAACAAGGTTATTACCCAAAGTGATGAGAAAAAGCGCCGCTATCTGGATGCATTAATCAAAGAGATCAGATTAAAGTCGAAGGATTTCGATGCTGCGCGCCCGGTTTATCAGATGCATTGGGGTGGAGGTACACCGACCTATTACAGTGATGCCGAGTTGACAGAGCTGTGGTTTGAGATTGGCCGACATTTTCATCTGGTGGAACCCGAACGGGGTGAATACTCCATCGAGATCGATCCCCGCACCATCGATGGGAACAAGCTTGGTTTACTCAAGGGGCTTGGTTTTAACCGGATCAGCCTGGGCATTCAGGATTTTGACCAACGGGTTCAGGAAGCCATTAACCGGGTGCAGTCTTATGAGCAGATCAGAGACTTGCTGCAGGCGGCCAGAAACTATCAGTATCGGTCTGTTAACTTTGATCTGATCTATGGATTACCGCACCAGACGGTTGCATCGGTTCGCGAGACCATAACAAAAGTAATCGACCTGTCACCGGATCGAATTTCTTTGTTTAATTACGCTCACCTGCCGCAGCGATTTAAATCCCAGAGTTTGCTGCCGGAAGAAGCGCTGCCCCCGGCGGAAGAAAAGCTGCAAATATTATGTGACGCCTCCAATCAGCTTATGAATGCCGGTTATGTCTATATCGGAATGGATCATTTTGCCAAACCAACCGATGAGCTGGCACTGGCGCAGGCAGAAGGCAGTTTGCACCGGAACTTTCAGGGATACACCACCTTTAAAGACGCTGATCTGGTTGGGCTGGGGGTATCATCCATCAGTCTGATCAACAATATTTACTGCCAGAACACCAAATCCATCACTGAGTATCAGGGTCTTGTGGAGGAAAACAACTCACCACTGAATGCGGGCGTGGTGCTGTCAACCGATGATGAAATCCGTCGCGCGGTCATCATGTCACTTCTGTGTCAGAACTGGCTCATTCCGACCCAGATAGAAGCGCAGTTTGGTATTCGTTTTGAACACTACTTTTCAAGTGAAATCAAAAGCTTGAATGAGTTTGTGAATGCCGGGCTGTTGTCCCTGCAAAACGGTGTGTATAACGTCACCCCCAAGGGGCGCCTGGTGGTGAGGAAGATATGCATGCTGTTTGATGTCTATTTGCCGCAACATGTGAAAGAGGGAAGACGTTTTTCAAGAGTTCTCTAGGTGTGTAAAACCGTGTTAGTATCGCTGAACTAGTTCAATGAGTACGACTGCCCCAGTTATTCAGCACGGAATCACCTATGTCTTCAGAGCACGAATCCCAGAACCGCGTTCCTACCCGCAATATCAACGTATCCTGCACGGATTGTAGCCTGAATCCCATATGCCTCCCCGTGGCGGTAAGTAACACCCAGCTTAACGAGCTGGATAACATTATTAAGCGCAGCAAGCCGTTGAAAAAAGGCGAGCACCTGTTTCGCGCCAGTGACCCCTTTGCATCGATCTTTGCGGTTCGCAGCGGAACCATCAAAACCTACTCGGTGACGGAAGACGGTGAAGAGCAGGTAACCGGTTTTTATCTGCCGGGGGAAGTGTTGGGCGTGGATGGAATCAGCACCAATATTCATTCCAACTCGGCCAAGGCACTGGAGACGGCAGCAGTATGTGAGATACCGTTTGATAAGCTGGAAGTGCTTTCAGCCCAGATACCGTCTTTGCAACGTCATTTCTTTCAATTGATGAGTAAAGAGATTCAGGCAGACCAGCAGTTGATCATGTTGCTCAGTAAGAAGAGTGCGGAAGAACGCATCGCATCGCTTCTGTTAAGTATTTCTACCCGGCATACAAAACGTGGATTATCTGCTTCCGGTTTTCGGCTGCCCATGTCGCGCAACGACATCGGTAATTTTCTGGGGTTAGCGGTAGAAACCGTTTCCCGTGTCTTCACCCGTTTGCAGAAACAGGGCGTTATCTTCGTTGATGGCAAGGAAGTGGAAGTCCTTGATATGCAGGGCCTGTGTCACATGTCCAATGGCATGGAGTCAAAGGTGAAGTCCGCTTGAGATCGGCCTTCAGGCCTGCAAGAGGCGCACCTTGCGGTGCGCCTTTTTTGTTTATCCAATGGGGATGGTTTTCGGTTTGGGGGCTTCCTGTGGGGCGCTTTTCTTAACAATCAGTTTGAGCACGCCGTTTTCGAATGTCGCCTGTACCGCGCCATCATCGACATGGTCCCCCAGGGTGAAACGCCGCACAAATTTGCCATAACGCCGCTCAGAGCGAATCTGTTTGTCGCCTTTCTCCTCGTGCTCGCTTTTGCTGTGGGCTTCAATGGACAGCACACCATCGTGTAGCGATACATCGATGTCTTCTTTGCGGATGCCAGGCAGTTCCGCACTGATGCTGTACTCTGATTCGTTCTCGGAAATATCAGTGGCCGGCATATTGAAAGCCTCGTCAGCAAAGGCGGGAAATCCACCGCTGCTGCGCCCGAAGAAGTTGTCCACCAACTGCTGGAAATTGTCAAATCCGCGTAACGAGTTGCTCATTTGTTTTGACGTAGTCATGTGATTCCCTCCGCTAGGTAAGTGTTACAGGGATGTTTATAAGGCCGGCCGGGAAAATTTCAATTGATGTGCATCAACTTCATCAGCACTGTGTCTGCGTACTGTATTGACTCAAAAAACCAAATGTTGGTCCTTATTGACAGTGACAGGGCGGTGATTTTATTGTTCTATGTCTAAGCTGAGTGGTTTAATTTTGTGCTACACGAGAGTTGGCTTGGTTAAATGGCCGGTAGGTTGTTTAAATTCTAATAAAATCATAGTGATAGAGAGCTTGGTATGACGATGGAATTCGTGGATGTGTTGATTATCGGTGCTGGCCTTTCCGGTATTGGGGCCGCCTGTCATCTGCAGAAAAAACTGCCTGGAAAATCCTACGCCATACTGGAAGGCCGACAGGCGATCGGTGGGACCTGGGATCTTTTCCGTTATCCCGGCATTCGCTCGGATTCTGATATGTACACCCTGGGCTACAACTTCAAACCCTGGACCAATCCGAAAGCCATTGCCGATGGCCCTGATATTCGAACGTACATTCAGGAAACAGCCCGTGAGTACGGAGTGGAAAAACATGTGCGCTTTGGGCATAAGTCCTTGAAAGCCTCCTGGTGCACTGATCGTGCAACCTGGACAGTGGATGTGCAAAAAGTGGATAGCGGTGAGGTAATTCAGATCGAATGCCGGTTCTTGCTGGGCTGTACCGGTTACTACAATTATGCAGCGGGTTATACCCCCGAGTTTCCCGGGCGCGATCGCTTCGAAGGCCAGATAGTGCACCCACAGCACTGGCCCGAGAACCTGGATTACAGTGGTAAGAAGGTTGTCGTTATTGGCAGTGGCGCCACCGCAGTGACCCTGATACCGGCCATGGCTGAGAAGACGGCTCATATCACCATGCTGCAGCGGTCGCCATCTTATGTTGCCAGTGTGCCGTTGCGGGACAAGCTGTCAAACAAACTGCGCAAGTATCTTCCCGCCAAAGTGGTTTACCGTATGGCCCGTACCCGTAATGTGGGCTTCCAGATGTTCTTTTACAAACTGGCGCGGGCCAAACCGAAGGCGATCCGTCGCCTGCTGTTATCCCAGGTGCGCCGTCAGGTGGGTGACAACTTCGATATGAAGCACTTTTCTCCCAGCTACAATCCATGGGATGAGCGATTGTGTGCAGTACCCAATGGTGATTTGTTTAAGGCGATTCGCCATGGTAAGGCTTCGGTGGTGACCGATCATATCGACACCTTCACGGAGAAAGGAATTCTGCTGAAATCAGGGCAGGAATTGGAAGCGGATATCATCATCACAGCGACCGGTTTGGATTTGCAATTGTTGGGTGGCATGGAACTGGAGATGGACGGCAAACCGTTACAGATGTCGCAAACCATGAACTACAAGGGGGTTATGTTCAAGGACATCCCCAATTTCGCCATGGTGTTTGGTTACACCAACGCCAGCTGGACGTTAAAAGCCGATATTACACTGGAGTACCTGTGCCGCCTGCTGAAAACCATGGACAAAAAAGGCATGCATCAGGCAACTCCGCGCCTCTCCGACAGCTCGGTTCATGAAGTGCCGTTTCTGGACATGCAGTCCGGCTATGTAAAACGAGCCCTGCCCAAGCTGCCTCGTCAGGGCAACAAGGCTCCCTGGAAACTGCACCAGAATTATGCTCTGGATCTGGCGATGCTGCGCTACGGTGAGGTGGATGACGGCGTTATGACGTTTTCCAATCCAGGGTAATCAATTCGGACTAAGAATGTGCTTGTCTTGTTTATGAAATAGTTGCTTGATATGTATCAATATGACGCGGCCCGGCATCTGCCAAAGTCTCAGTCATAACAACCGGGAGGAAGATTATGAGCAAGCATGAGTATATGGAAAAGCTGAAGCAGCAATTGGCGGAATGGGAAAACGATATTGAACGTTTGGAATCCAAGCTGGATGAGGCTCAGGGTGAGTACAAGCAAAAACTGGACAATACCCTCAGTGAACTGAAAGAGAAGCGTGCCGAACTCAAGGTCAAGTTCGATAAACTGGAAGATGCCGCTGAAGAAGCCTGGGAAGATATCAAGGAAGGGGTCGAGTTAGCCTGGGATTCACTGAAACTCGGGTTTCTGTCTGCCAAGTCCGAGTTTATGAGCAAGAAGAAAGACTGACCCTTGTGGTATAGCCCGTAACACGAAAGCCCCGCTTATGGGGCTTTTTCATTTCTACTGAATTTGTGTAGCATTACCTGCAATGCCCGAGCGCCGTAGGGCTTCCATTAACAACATGGGAACTTGAAATGGGAAAGTTAGCTGACTTGGTGTCGGAAGACCTGTCCTTTGCCGAAAAAATAAGTATCAATCTGCGTAAAGTTGGCCTGGCCGGTGTCGGGCTGGCCAGTATTGTGGATTCAGAGCGTACACGTTTATACCGACAGATTATGGAAGTGGGGCACGCCTACGGTCGATCCGATACTATTGTTGGGCGTCTCAGTACGTTGGGAACCGGTACCGTGAATTTGGTTTTGGAAGAGTCGCAACGGGTTTTCGATGAGTTGGTGGAAGAGGGCGAGCAGGCACTGAACCGAAGCAAACCGCCTGCGGTAATCGTGCCGCCACCGCGGAAAATCACTCAGTCCCGGCCGGTGGCGAAGAGCAGGGCACCGGATAGCCCGATGTTGAAGTCGGCCCAGCAAAAAGTTGCCAAAGCGGCGTCTCAGGCCGCACCGGAGCGGCTGGCGGCGGAGCTGAAACAGAGGCTGGAGCGGGCCAGTCAACAGGTGGCTGGATTGCAGGCGGGTAAACAGCAAAAGCTGGAACTGACTGCGCTGCTGCGCCAGGTTCAGGAAGGGGATGTCAAAGGCCGGCGCCCGGCCAAAACCAAGCCGGAGGCCCAGGCCGAGTTTGATGCCCGCCGCCAGTTGAAGGGCATGACGCCGGAAGAGGCCTTGAATCGCCTGGAAAGCCTGGTGAGGCGCCTGGCCTCGGAGACGGTTGCCTGACTGTTATGGAAGCCGAACAGGCCATTCGGGAGAAACTGATTCAATTGCTGGCGCGCAGGGATTACAGCGCGCGCGAGCTGATCACACGTTTGGCGTCAAAGTTTGATCCCGAGCTGGTGGAACAGGTATTGGACGGACTGGTGCAGCAGGGCCTGCAAAGTGACTACCGGTTCGCCGATTCTCTGGTTAGGGGCAGGATCAGCCAGGGCCATGGCCCCATTCGCATTCAATCGGAACTGAAACAGAAAGGCATTGCCCAGGACCTCATCCAGCAGGCGCTGGCCGAGCATCCGGTGGACTGGTTTGAGCAGGCCCTGAACACCTTTCGGCGCCGGTTTGGCGACCATCAAACCACAGATCTCAAGGTACGGGCCAAGCAGATGCGGTTTTTACAGTACCGTGGCTTCACCCTGGAACAGATACGTTATGCCCTGGATTTTGACCCAACGGACCCCTGAAGATACCATTATTGGCCCCGCCTGGATGCAATAGCCGTAATAGATGGTAAACTGCGCACCTTGCAGACAGCCTCGTTTCACGGCCGGTCTCCCCTAAATTACCCATACAGCGAGTTCAGTTAGCCACTGCTATGAAAACCTCAGAAATCCGCACAGCGTTCCTCGATTATTTCCAGTCCCAGGGCCACGAAGTGGTGGCCAGCAGTTCTCTGGTGCCGGGCAACGACCCGACCCTGCTGTTTACCAATGCCGGTATGGTGCAGTTCAAGGATGTATTTCTGGGGCGCGATCAGCGCCATTATTCCCGCGCCACCTCGTCACAGCGCTGTGTCCGCGCCGGCGGTAAGCACAATGACCTTGAAAACGTGGGCTATACCGCCCGCCATCACACGTTTTTTGAGATGCTGGGCAACTTTAGCTTCGGCGATTACTTCAAGCCCGACGCCATTCGCTTTGCCTGGCAATTTCTTACAGAGACCTTGGGCTTACCCAAGGAGAAGCTGTGGGTAACGGTATACCACGAGGATAAGGAAGCAGAGGCGATCTGGTTGCAGGAAATGGGTGTGGATCCTGATCGCTTTTCCCGCCTGGGTGAAGACAGCAACTTCTGGCAGATGGGTGACACCGGGCCCTGTGGCCCCTGTACTGAAATTTTCTACGATCACGGCGCCGATGTTTGGGGCGGCCCTCCCGGCAGTCCGGAGGAAGACGGCGACCGCTATATCGAGATCTGGAACCTGGTGTTCATGCAGTATGACCGCCAGGCGGATGGCACGCTGGAGCCGTTACCCAAGCCATCGGTGGATACCGGCATGGGGTTGGAACGCATCGCGGCGGTGATGCAGGGTGTGCACAGCAATTACGAAATCGACCTGTTTGCCAATCTGCTGAAGGCGGTGGCGCAGGTGGTTGGCAGCAGTGACTATGACAACAAGTCACTGCGTGTGATTGCCGATCATATTCGCTCCTGTGCATTTCTCATCACCGACGGCGTGCTTCCCTCCAATGAAGGGCGCGGTTATGTGCTGCGCCGCATCCTGCGGCGTGCTATTCGTCACGGCAATCAATTGGGCATGAAGGATTTGTTTTTCCATAAACTGGTGGCACCGCTGGTGGCTGAGATGGGGGATGCATACCCGGAACTGGCCAAGGCGCAGGCGCAGGTTGAGAAAGTGCTCAAGCTTGAGGAAGAACAGTTTGCCAAAACCCTGGAGCAGGGATTGCGTATTCTGGAGCAGGATCTGGCCGAGCTTAAGGGTACGGAAATTCCCGGTGATGTGGTGTTTAAGCTCTACGATACCTACGGGTTTCCGGCGGATCTAACCGCTGACATCGCGAGGGAGCGGGAGCTGACCATTGATCAGGCCGGTTTCGAAAAAGAAATGGAAGAGCAGAAAAAGCGCTCCAAGGAAGCGGGCAAATTCAAAGCCAATTATCATGATGGCCTGGCGGTGTCGAGCGCCAGTGAATTTATTGGCTATGATCAGATCAGCACGGAATCCACCGTCACCGAATTGTTCGTGGATGGTAAACCCGTGCAACGCATTGACGTCGGGCAGCAGGCCGTGATCGTGCTGGATAATACGCCGTTTTACGCCGAATCCGGTGGCCAGGTTGGGGACGTTGGTTTTATTCGCACACCGGCTGCGCAGTTTGAGGTGACGGATACCACCAGGGAGCGTGACGCCCATTTGCATCATGGCGTGTTAGAGCAGGGCGAACTGAACGTCGGTGATGCGGTTACCACCGAAATTGATAACACCCGCCGCCAGGCCATTCGACTTAATCACTCCGCCACCCATTTGATGCATGCTGCCTTGCGCAAAGTGTTGGGTGAGCATGTGGCGCAGAAAGGGTCGCTGGTAACAGCGGATCGTCTGCGTTTTGATTTTGCCCATCTGGAAGCCATGAAGCCCGAGGAGATCAAGGCCGTTGAACGCCTGGTCAACGAACAGATACGAGCCAATACCGATGTCACTACGGAGTTGATGAATATCGAAGACGCCAAAGCCAGGGGGGCCATGGCCTTGTTTGGCGAGAAGTACGATGACGAGGTGCGGGTTCTTTCCATGGGAACAGACCGTTTCTCCGTCGAGCTGTGCGGTGGCACCCATGCCGCCCGTACCGGTGATATCGGCGTGTTTCGCATTATTTCCGAGGCCGGTGTGGCCGCCGGGGTGCGTCGGATTGAGGCCGTTACCGGTGCCGGTGCATTGGCCTGGATGGATGAATCCGAGTTGGCGCTGAATCGAATCAGTGCTTTGGTCAGAGGTTCACGGGAGACCACTCTGGAAAAAGTGCAGCAGGTTCTGGAGCGGGTCAAGACTCTGGAAAAGGAGCTGGACAAGCAGAAGGCCAAGCTGGCCAGCAGTGCCGGTGATGATCTGCTGGGTCAGGCCACCGCAATAGCCGGTGTCAAAGTGCTCGCTGCTGTGGTGGACGGGGTGGAAGGAAAAGCCCTGCGTGACATGGTGGATAAGCTGAAAGACAAAATGGGGTCCGGCATTATTGTGCTGGGTGCCGGCGGTAAAAAAGCCAGCCTGGTGGCGGGTGTGACCCGGGATTTGACCGATAGGGTGAAAGCCGGTGACCTGGTGAACCATGTGGCGCAGCAGGTGGGCGGTAAAGGCGGCGGTCGACCGGATATGGCCATGGCCGGCGGCCCGGATGTGGTCAATTTACCCGCAGCCATACAGTCTGTTGAAGCCTGGTTGTCGGAAAAGCTCTGATTTGTACGAAATTTAGCCCGGCAGTACTTTTGTCTAACAACAAAAGGTATACAATACGGGCCTTTCGTTTGCTCTGCGGAACAGGTATCTTTTTCAGCCGCCAGCCCGGTCTGGAATCTATAACCCTTAATCCTTTCTAAGAAATATAGCAATGGCACTAATTGTTCAAAAATACGGTGGTACATCAGTGGGTACCATCGAGCGTATCCGGAATGTCGCCAAACGTGTTGAGCGATTTCGGGATGACGGCCATGACGTGGTGGTTGTGGTGTCGGCGATGAGCGGCGAAACCAACCGCTTGCTGGCCCTGGCCAATGAAATCACCCAGCAACCTTCACCCAGAGAGCTGGATGTTCTGGTGACCACCGGTGAGCAGGTTACCATCGCGCTGCTGAGCATGGCGTTGCAGAGCGACGGTTATGACGCGCGTTCTTATACCGGTGGCCAGGTACGTATTCTGACCGACGATGCCCATGGCAAAGCGCGTATCCAGGAAATCGATGCGGAGCGGATTCGTTCCGATCTGGCCCGGGGCCGGGTGGTTGTGGTTGCCGGTTTCCAGGGCGTGGATGAGCAGGGTAACATCACCACTTTGGGGCGAGGTGGATCGGATACCACCGGGGTGGCGCTGGCGGCGGCGTTAAAGGCGGATGAATGCCAGATTTACACCGATGTTGACGGCGTTTACACCACCGATCCCCGGGTGGTGAGCAACGCTCGGCGCCTGGACCAGATCACCTTTGAGGAAATGCTGGAAATGGCCAGTCAGGGCTCAAAGGTGTTGCAGATCCGGTCTGTGGAGTTTGCCGGCAAGTACAATGTACCACTCCGGGTGCTGTCCAGTTTTGCAGACGGCCCGGGCACGCTAATTACCGTTGATCAAGAGGATCCCATGGAACAACCAGTTATTTCGGGAATTGCATTTAACCGCGATGAAGCCAAGATCATTGTACGCGGTGTACCGGATATCCCGGGTGCGGCCTACCGAATTTTGGGCCCCGTGGGAGACGCCAATATAGAAGTGGACATGATCGTGCAAAACGTGGGTGCGGATAACACCACCGATTTCACTTTCACGGTCCACAAAAACGAAATGGAAAAGGCCACCAATGTGCTGAAGGGTATTGCTTCAGAGATTGGGGCCAAGGAAGTACAGTCAGATGCTTCCGTCGCCAAGGTGTCCATGGTTGGGGTGGGAATGCGTTCCCATGCCGGTGTGGCGAGCAGAATGTTCAAGGTACTGGCTGAAGAGTCCATCAATATTCAGATGATCTCTACATCTGAGATCAAGATATCGGTGGTAATCGAAGAAAAGTATCTGGAACTGGCAGTTCGGGCGCTTCACAATGGCTTCAATCTGGATAAAGATCCGCACGAAGCCACGTAAATTTTAAAACTAACCCAAATAAATCCCTTTGCAGTGCTACCAAAATTTAAAACCTGGTCAATAATTAGATTAGGTTTGGGTATGCGGAAGTGGATAAGACCGGATCAGCAGCCGGAATTGTCTGGGAGCAGTATTTACAGGAGAAGGACATGCTAATTTTGACTCGCCGTGTGGGCGAAACCTTGATGATCGGCGACGAAGTGACCGTTACCGTGCTGGGTGTAAAAGGCAATCAAGTGCGAATTGGTGTTAACGCCCCAAAAGAAGTGGCGGTGCACCGGGAAGAAATTTATCAGCGCATCCAGCGTGAGAAGACTTCAGACCACGACGACATGTAACATCTTGATAGCCTGGAAAAAAGCGATGCTGGCCATCGCTTTTTTTGCTTTTGCTGGTGATTAGGGTAATTTCTATCAAAATCAGCGATTTGGGCTAGGAATTTTGATAAAAAACGAGTAACATTTCGCGCACGTTTTGGAGAGGTGGCCGAGAGGCTGAAGGCGCTCCCCTGCTAAGGGAGTATACGGTTTATCCCGTATCGAGGGTTCGAATCCCTCCTTCTCCGCCATTATTCAGGGCGGCCCGGGCGAGCACCCGGGCCGCATCAAACCTGAATCGATGTAGACGTGTTAGCAGGTTGCAGTGTCGGGTGAATGCCCGCTAAGTTGATTAATTAGTTATCATTTTTGATTGACATAAAAAGCCTGTTACGTAGAATGCATCACCCACGCGCCCGTAGCTCAGCTGGATAGAGTACCTGGCTACGAACCAGGCGGTCGCACGTTCGAATCGTGCCGGGCGCGCCATATACCGAAAAGAGGCTGTAGCAATACAGCCTCTTTTTTTTAGCTGCGATTCCGCAGCTGTTCTTGTTTCTTCCCGCTATTTCCTACAGGCATGCTGCCAGTGCTATGCTGCAGTGACAGGCAGACTCATGGGTCATTGAAAGTGGCGTCGAAAGTCTGTGCTGCCATTGATTTTTCTGCCATTTTCAGCGCTTTCAGGCTATGTGGCGCAAGGGTGAAAAAGGGCGGGTTTTACGGCCCTTTTTGCCGGCTTCAGGTTGCTATGGGTAGGTATTAACGGTAAATTTGCGCAGTTTGTGGACCCAGGGTCCTGCCGGGTCGCTGCGCTTCAAACAGGGCGCCATGACCCGGGCGATCAAGCCACAGCATTAGGTGTAACCAAACACGAGGCGAGAATATGAGCAATTTGCTGTGGGAAGGTGTCAACCTGATGGCAATCGGAATGGGGGCGGTGTTTTCGTTCCTGGTGTTGCTGGTATTGGCTACCAGCGTCATGTCGTCATTGATTTCCAAATTTCTGCCAGAATCCGAACTTCCCTCAACACCCGCTCCAACCGTTCAGCAGCCGTCCCAGGCTAACGACGGTCCGTTGATGGCTGTTATCGCAGCCGCAATACACCGGCATCGTTCGCGCCACAAGTAGCGAATTGATTCCAGAGTTAAGCAGAAACCACAAAAAGGCCATTTCCCATGAGTCAGGCAAAAAAACCTTTAGGTATTACGGATGTCGTCCTGCGTGATGCGCATCAATCCCTGTTTGCAACCCGCATGCGCATTGATGACATGCTACCCATTGCTGAAAAACTGGATAAGGTGGGCTTCTGGTCTATTGAATCCTGGGGTGGCGCCACCTTCGATGCCTGTATTCGTTACTTGGGTGAAGACCCCTGGGAAAGAATTCGATTATTAAAGAAAGCGATGCCCAATACCCCCCAGCAGATGCTGCTGCGCGGGCAGAACCTGTTGGGCTACCGGCACTATGCTGATGATGTAGTGAGCAAGTTTGTTGAACGGGCGGCTGTCAATGGCGTGGATGTATTCCGTGTGTTCGATGCCATGAATGACCCCCGTAACCTGGAAACCGCCATCCAGGCGGTGCTCAAGCAGGGCAAGCATGCCCAGGGCACCATTTCCTACACAGTGAGCCCGGTTCACACCATCGATATGTGGGTGGACATGGCCAAGACCATTGAGGATATGGGCGCCAATTCAGTTTGCATCAAGGACATGGCCGGTTTGTTGAAACCCTACGTGGGGTTTGAGCTGGTGAGCCGCCTGAAGGAATCCCTGGATATTCCGGTGCACATGCAGTGCCACGCCACCACGGGCATGTCCACCGCTACGGCACTCAAGTGCGCCGAAGCGGGGATTGATAACGTGGATACGGCGATTTCGTCCATGAGTATGACCTATGGGCATTCTCCCACGGAAGCGGTGGTTGCCATTCTGGAAGGAACGGAGCGTGATACCGGTCTGGATATTCATTTACTGGAAGAGATAGCCGGCTATTTCCGTGAAGTCCGCAAGAAGTACGCGCAGTTTGAAGGCGCCTTGCGTGGTGTTGATTCCCGTATTCTGGTGGCCCAGGTACCAGGCGGAATGCTTACCAACATGGAAGGCCAGCTTAAAGAGCAGGGGGCCGGCGACAAGCTGGATGCAGTGCTGGCGGAGATTCCGCGGGTGCGGGAAGATCTGGGTTTTATCCCCCTGGTTACACCCACCTCCCAGATTGTGGGCACGCAGGCGGTACTGAATGTGCTGACCGGTGAACGCTACAAGAGCATCTCCAAAGAAACCGCCGGGGTTTTGAAAGGCGAGTATGGTGCCGCTCCCGCCCCATTCAATAAAGCGTTGCAGGAACGGGTGCTGGAAGGCAAAGAGGCCATTACCTGCCGCCCCGCTGATTTGCTTGAGCCTGAAATGGACAAGCTGACCACGGAGTTGAAAAAGATTGCCGGCGAAAAGAATATCCAGCTTGCTGCCGATGAAGTGGATGACGTGCTGACGTACGCATTGTTCCCGCAGATTGGTTTGAAGTTTCTTGATAACCGAAACAATCCGGCTGCATTTGAGCCTGTACCCACCGGGGCGGAGCCTGCCCCGGCAGCGGCGGCAACCCCTGCTACCCCAGCCACCGACAGCGGGGTGTACACCGTTACCGTCAATGGGCAGTCCTATGTGGTGCAGGTGACCGATGGCGGCGACATCAGCAATGTTGCAACGGCGTCATCAGCCCCGGCGGCACCGGCACCCGCGACCTCTGCTGGCGAACCCGTACCCGCGCCGTTGGCCGGAAATATCTTCAAGGTGAAGGTGTCCGTCGGGCAGCAGGTTCAAGAGGGGGATGTCATTGTGATCCTGGAAGCCATGAAAATGGAAACCGAAGTGCGGGCAGCCAAATCCGGAACGGTCACCTCCATTACAGTGAAAGAGGGTGATGCCGTGAAAGTGGGCGACACCTTGCTGTCCATCGGTTAATCGGGGCGTAAATCATGGATAACTTAGTAAAGCTTTGGCACAGCACCGGTATCTATCACCTGGAGATTGGCCAGGCTGTTATGATTCTGGTGGGCCTGGTGTTGCTTTGGCTGGCGATTAAAAAGGGCTTTGAGCCACTGTTGCTGGTGCCCATCGGGGTGGGTGGCATTCTGTCGAATATTCCGTTGGCCGGGATGGCGGACTCTGCCCTGGAGCATGCTCTGTATTACGGCGATGCTGCGTTGGTGGACAGTGTGAAGTCCATGCTCGGCCTGGCGGCGGATGCCACGGCCTCCCAGGTGAAAAATGCCTGGTATGGCGCTGAACCTGCGTTGCACGACCAGGTGAGCCATACGGTGAAAGCGGCAGGCCATGCGGACGGGATTCTCTATCTCATCTACAGTGTGGGTTTGACCACGGGTCTGTTTCCCCTGTTGATATTCATGGGGGTTGGTGCCATGACGGACTTTGGCCCGTTACTGGCAAATCCACGTACCCTGTTGTTGGGGGCTGCCGCCCAGTTCGGTATTTTTGCCGCCTTGTTGGGCGCGTTGGCGTTGACCAGCCTGGGGATTGGGATTGACTTCACCCTGGCTGATGCTGCCTCCATCGGTATCATCGGCGGTGCGGATGGCCCTACCGCCATTTACGTCACCAGTAAGCTGGCGCCGGATTTACTGGGGGCCATTGCAGTGGCGGCTTATTCTTACATGGCTCTGGTGCCTTTGATTCAGCCACCGATCATGCGCGCGCTGACAACAGAAGCCGAACGCAAAATCAAGATGGAGCAGTTGCGGGTTGTATCGTCGGCGGAGAAGATTATTTTCCCAATCTTGATTCTGGTGCTGGTGGCACTGCTGTTGCCTGATGCAGCGCCACTGCTGGGGATGTTCTGCTTTGGTAATCTGATGCGTGAGTGTGGCGTGGTGGATCGCCTGAGTGATACCGCTCAGAACGCACTGATCAACATTGTAACCATTGGGCTGGGCCTGTCGGTGGGCTCCAAGCTGAGCGCCTCTTCATTTCTGGTGGCCGAAACACTGGGGATTCTGGTGTTGGGTATGGCGGCCTTCTGTATTGGTACGGGGTGCGGCGTGCTGATGGCTAAATTGCTTAACAAGGTATCCAAGCAGGCCATTAACCCTCTGATCGGCTCTGCTGGTGTATCTGCTGTGCCTATGGCTGCGCGGGTATCCAATAAGGTTGGGCTGGAAGCGAATCCACAGAACTTCCTGTTAATGCACGCCATGGGCCCCAATGTGGCCGGTGTCATCGGCTCGGCGGTGGCGGCCGGTATTCTCTTGAACTACGTGGGCGGGTAATGCAACTGGGCGAGCGGACGGTCATTCCATAGGCTGTCCTGACGCAAAAAAGCCGGCTGGACTGCCGGCTTTTTTATTGCATCAGTAAAGACAGCGGATCAGGTTTTCACCAAGCGGAACCGCTGCGGATTCTTGCGCAGGTCTGCGGCTTTCTTGGCCCGGTTTTCGTCCACCACCGACCGCAACGACTCCGCCACTGCCCGTATGTCTTCACCCAGGGCTTCGGCAATAAACTCCGGCGAATGGCCGATCATAAACAGGCATTCGATCAGTTGGGGCTTGCATTCCGGTGGTACGTGAGCGAAGTCAAACAGGGCAATCTTGCGTCGGCATTGATGGGGTTCACGCCCATTCTGGGGCTCTTGGCGTAACGTGTACAAGGTTTGTGGGATCTCATAAAAAGCCAATAAATCAACAACTTGCTGGCCGCGAGCCTTGTTTAGAAATCGATCCTGTTGAATTTCTTCCAGTTCGATTAAAAGATCGGTTAGTTCGTAATCGATCATGGCACCCTCCAGTGGGAGATGGACGCAATCTTCCTGACTGCATCGACTATACACAAACGGCTAAGCTATCACACTTTTAGGAATTGTGAAGAGGTCATCAAGTAAACAATGCTAATTCGGTTTTGTCTTTTCAACCTTCTGCATGACAAATTCCTCTTCGTTCTGTGTTGACCCTTTTGTTCTGTTGTCTCCCGCCCTTAAACCCAGTGATTGCATGATATTGGCCATGCTGGGGTGGTCTGCCCCCTTGTTCATAAAGATCCACATGTAAATTACCCCATTGACCCCCAGCAGCAGTAAAAATGCAGTAGCCAGCGCCACGCTGCGCAAGGGGCTGCGACGACGGGGTTGGGGCGCTTTCTTCTGGATTTTGGTTTTGGTTTTCTCGTCTGCTTCGCTCTCGACCATGTGCAGGCATTTTTTTACTTCTTCGAAGGTCTGCACACGGACATTGCTCTCCAGGCAGAGCATGGCTTTGATGACCGTGCGCAAATGCTGTGGAATGTCCGCAAACGCCTCTCCGGGTTGCAGCAGGCCGCGTTTCCACTCCGGCAGTGAACCGGTGAGCAATTGATAGAAGATGACACCCGCTGCAAACACGTCGGCCTGTGGTGAGGCAGGCTCCCCTGGTGGCTTGTACCAGTTTTCTTCCAGCGCTTCTTCGTAGTGGGGCTCAAAGCCGAAATCCATCACCTTTACGGTGTTCATCTCGTCAAACAGGATGTTATGAGGGCGCAGGTTGCCGTGGACGATACGATTGCTGTGGGCAAAGATCAGGGCGTCACAAATCTGATCCGCCACCAGCATGAACTCATCCACGGACATGGAATGGGCCATTCTGCTCTGCAGGCTGCCGCCGGACAGGTATTCCAGGATGGTAATGAACAAGCGGTCATTGCGGCTTACTCCCCGCACGTTAATGATGTTGCGGTGTTTGATGCGGGATAGTATTTCCGATTCGTTATAACCTTTGAAATTACCCACGCGCTTTTTCAGCACCATCAGCGACTGATCTTCCCGGTTCTCATACAGGCAGACACTGCCATACGGGGTTTCCCGAATCACATCCAACAGACGGAACTTTTCTTTGGGATCTTTAAAGGTTTCCTGTGCCTGAGCTTTTTGCTCTTTCTTGAGGTGGGCCCCCTTCAGTGCTTTCAGTAACAGGGCCACCAGTTTGTCCGCGCTGGGGCGCCGGTCCGGATCGTCCGCCAGACAGGCCATGGTGATCTTGTCCAGGGAGGAAGGAATTTTGGCATTGAAATGGGAAGGGGCGGGGTAGCCTGCTTTCGGCAGTTTGCCGGCCAGCATCAGGTACATGATGACCCCCAGGGAATAAATATCACTGGCGGAACTGGTAAAGGCGGCTCCCCGCTTTTGCTCCGGGGCCATGTAGGCCGGTGTGCCCACGGTCATGCCTTCCTCGCGCACGCTGGAGACTTCCGTATCCTCCGAGAGCCGGGCGATGCCGAAATCCACCACCCTGGCGTTGCCCTCCCGGTCCAACAGGATATTGCCCGGCTTGATATCCCGGTGAATCACGTTGTTCTTGTGAGCGTAGCCCAAGGCTTTCGCTACCTGCATGATAATGCGGAGTTTGCGGCGATCCGAAAGCTTGTTGCTTTTCATTGCGTCCTTGAGGGTCAGGCCTTCCACGTAGTCCATGACAAAATAGGGCATTTCGTCGGAGGTCAGGCCACGATCAATGACGCGAATAATATGGGGGTGGTCCAGGCGAGCCACGATTCTGGATTCCCACTCAAACATCTCGTGGGCTTCCGGGGTACCGGACAGGGCGCCTTTCATGACTTTAATGGCAACCGGACGCCCCAGGGAGGTCTGAATGCCCCGGTACAGGACGGCCATGCCGCCCTCAGCGATTTTTTCCAGCTGCGAGAATCCTTCTAGTTCCATGCGCTAACGCTAAAACACTGATATAAAGTGATTAATTGATACAGTAAGCGTAGCCAGAATTCACCGGTTGTCACGCTCAGAGCCAGGCTTTGGCGCGTTCCAGTATCAGGTCACTGAGCATGGTAATGTGATCGGGGCGATCATTGAGACAGGGAATGTAGTGGTAGGCTTTGCCCCCCGCTTCCAGGAAAGTCACCTTGTTCTGCTCTTCTATTTCCTCCAGGGTCTCCAGGCAGTCCGCCGCGAAGGCCGGGCAGATCACATCCACGCGCTGAATGCTATCGTCGTTGCCCCATTGTTCCAGCAGTACATCGGTATAGGGTTTGACCCACTCTTCGCGACCGAAGCGGGATTGAAAGCTTTCCGACCATTGATCATCCGCCAGCCCCAAGCGGGAGGCGACAGCCGCGGCGGTTTTGCGGCACAGGCTGGGGTAGGGGTCCCCCGTGTCTTCGTAGCGCTGGGGAATGCCATGGAACGACAGCAGCAGGCGGTCTGGTTTACCGTGTTCGTCCCAGAATTCCTGAACACTGTTTGCCAGGGCTTGTAAATAATCTTCACGGGCCCAGTAGTCTCGTATGAAAATCAGTTCAGGAATGTCCGGGCAGGGCTTGAGGGCGTTGGCCAGTCCATCAAATACCGCGGCGGTGGTCGATGATGAATATTGCGGATACAACGGCAGTACGATGATACGCTCTACGGCGCTGGCCGCCAGTTTACGTCCAGCGGTGGTCAGGCTGGGCTCGCCGTAGCTCATGGCAAGCTGCACCGGAATGCGCTGCCCGGTGCTGTGTTCAAGCTGTGCCTGTAATGCGGCCTCTTGTTTACGGCTGATGCACATGAGGGGGGAACCCTCATCGGTCCAGATGGTCTGATACAGCCGGGCTACTTTAGCCGGCCGGAAGCGCAGTATGATGCCATGAAGAATCAACCACCAGAGCAGGCGTGGTACTCGTATCACCCGTGGATCGGAGAGAAACTGTGCCAGGTATTTTCGCACGCTGGCGGCATCCGGATTTTCCGGCGTTCCAAGATTCACCAGCATCACGCCAAACGGTGCTTTGATTTCACTAGACAAGATCGACCTCCTTGGTTGATCCCTGTATTGTAAGTCAATTATGCTTCTTTTCGAGAAGTGTTCGATGATTTCTAGCTATTGCTGAACAGGAGACAAACTATGGCATTCCCGAAGGTGGGAAATATGGCGCCAGCTTTCACTCTGGTGAACCAGAATGGAGATAAGGTCAGCCTGAAAGATTACAAAGGTAAAAAAAATGTTGTGCTTTATTTCTACCCCAAAGCCATGACGCCGGGCTGTATCACCCAGGCCTGTGGTATCCGGGATGCCAAAAAGGAGTTTGCCAAACTGGACACGGTGGTGCTGGGGGTGAGTCCGGATCCGGTGAAAAAGCTGCAGAGCTTTATGGAGAAGAAGGAGTTGAATTTTGATTTGCTGTCGGATGAAGACAAAACCATTGCCGAGAAGTACGGTGTCTGGGGGCTGAAAAAGTTTATGGGGCGCGAGTTTATGGGGATTCTGCGCACCACCTTCATCATCGGTAAGGATGGACGCCTCAAGCATGTCATGGACAAGGTGAAAACCAAGACGCATCATGACGATGTTATCGAGGTCCTGAAAACGCTCTGATGCATCATCTTACCTTTATCCGTCATCCCCGTTATGCCCAGGCTTTTGTGGATTATCTTAAAAGTCTGGGTGTGTCCGCTTCAGCGCAGATCCGGGACGATGGGGCCAATATCTTCATTGATCGCGACGAACAGGTAGCGCAGGCCCAGGAGGAATTACAGCGCTTTCTTGATGAACCCAATCATGAGCGTTACCGGCAGGCTTCCTGGTTGCTGGATGAAGATACCACGCAGGCAGAGAAGCTGTCTGGTTTGTATCGTGGATTAACCTTCTCGCGCATTATGCAACTGAGTGGCGTGGTCACAAAAACGGTTATAGTAATCAGTCTGGTGGTGTACCTGCTGACCGCGCAGGGTATGGATAGCGCCGCCCGGGCGCCGTTCATGTTTTTCAGCAGCCTGCGTAGCATTGCCAGCAGCGCTGAACTGTGGCGCTGGATTACACCGGCGTTTGTGCATTTTGGTATTTTCCATTTTCTGTTCAACATGAGTGCCTGGTGGGTCTTTGGCGGTATGGTGGAACGCACACAACGGTCGGTGCGGTTGTTTTCCCTGTTTCTGATCTGCGCGGTGATCTCCAATCTGGTGCAGTTTTTGTGGACCGGCAACCGGTTTGGTGGGCTGTCGGGTGTGGTGTACGGCGTGTTGGGGTATTTGTGGTTCTACGAACGTTTCAGCCCGGCACCGCCCTTTCGTTTACCCAAAGGGCTGATGGTGTTTATGTTGATCGCGCTGGCGTTGGGCTTTACCAATATCATGCCGATGGCCAATCAGGCTCACCTGAGTGGCTTGCTGACCGGTTGCTTTCTGGGTGGGTTATTGGCGCGGCTGGATAGGGTGCCTTCGAATTAGCGCATCAAGGCCACGGATTTCACCTGGGCATAAACCAACTTGTTTTTTTCGATACCCAGCAGTGCTTCCGATCGCCTGGTGATCTTCGAAAGAATAAACTGGCCGCCGATGTCCAGTTTGACCATCACCTGATAGGGGGTGGCACTGGGAAATATTTCCACCACCCTGGCGGGCAGAATGTTGCTGATGCTGGTTTGATCCTGCATCTGCAATGCCAGGCTAACATCCCGAGCCAGGATTCTGACCCGTACCGGATGGTCAACCGGCATGGGTTTGTAGGATACCAGCAGCTTCTGATTGAGGCCGGCGTTGTCGATGGCGACATAGGTGGCGTGGTAGGTTTCATCATGGGATGCTACCCGGCACTGTAAAACAGTGCTGGCTTCATCCAGTTTTGACAGGGGCAGATCAGAACGGGTTAGCAACGAATTCAAGTCACCCTGGGCCTGAATGCTGCCGTTTTCCATCAGTACCAGATGATCGGCCAGCCGCACCACTTCATCCGGAGCATGGCTGACATAAAGAATGGGCAGACTGGTTTCGTCATGCAACCGTTCCAGATAAGGCAATATTTCTTGCTTACTTTCAAGATCAAGCCCTGAAAGCGGCTCATCCATTAACAATAACGCGGGGCTGGTCAATAATGCACGGGCAATGGCCACGCGCTGGCGTTGGCCGCCGGAGAGCTGGTGCGGGTAACGTTGCAGAAAACCATCGATACCCAGCAGTGAAATCACCTCTTCAAAGCGCACAGTGCGTTGCGACGGGGCAATGCGCTTCCAACCATACTGTAGGTTTTTTCTGATGGAGAGATGAGAAAAGAGGCTCGCCTCCTGGAATACGTAACCAATGGGCCGTTGATGAGGAGCGAGAAAAGTGGTTTGGTTCTGCCACGGCTTTCCACTGACGATCAGTTTGGCATCGGTACTTTTTTCCAGCCCGGCGATACAGCGCAATAAGGTGGTTTTACCAGAACCGGACGGCCCGAACAGGGCCGTTATTCCTTGGGCCGGGAGCTGACTGTTTACCTGCAGGGTAAAATCATCCCGCTGTACCAGAAACTGAAACTCAATGGCGCTCATATGGGCTGCCACCGGCGTTTACTGTTAAGACGCTGCAGGAGCAGCAGCACGGTAAAGGAAAAGGCGATCAACCCGGCAGACAGCAGATGTGCCTTGGAGTATTCCAAGGCCTCCACATGATCATAGATGGCCACCGAAAGCACCCGTGTTTCGCCTTCTATGTTCCCTCCCAGCATCAGTACCACACCGAATTCTCCCACGGTATGTGCAAACGTCAGCACCATGGCGGTCAATAACCCCGGTTTAGCCTGTGGCAGAGCAATGGTAAAGAACCGGTCCAGTGGCGATGCCCTGAGTGTGGAAGCGGCTTCCATGGGGCGCTTGCCCAATTGCTCAAACGCACTTTGGATGGGTTGCACGGAAAACGGCAGTGAGTAAATCACGGAAGCAAACACCAGACCGGGGAAAGTAAACGGCAGCAGTCCGGCGCCCAGCCATTGGGTTATCTGCCCAACCAGCCCTTGGGGGCCCATCACCAGCAGAAGATAGAAGCCCAGCACGCTGGGGGGCAACACCAGGGGCATGGCCACCAGTGCGGCAATCATGCCTTTGCTGCGGCTGCTGGTGTTGGCCAGCCACCAGGCCAAAGGCGTGGCCAACAGGAGCAGGATGAACGTGGTCATCAGGGCCAGTTTTAAGGTCAACCAGATGGCTGGGCTGTTAACTGCAGTAAAGTCCATTGCATCTCGATCATTTGAGGGTACCTGCGACAATACTAATGCTTAGTGCGTACCGGAGAAAGGCCTGAAAGATCATGGGGATGCTTAAAATGGCCCGCCCTTCAGGATTCGAACCTGAGACCTTCCCCTTAGGAGGGGGACGCTCTATCCAGCTGAGCTAAGGGCGGTCTGTCAAGATTGGCGGGATTTTAACGGCTTACACCGGGTTAATCTACCCTAAAGGGGGTAAGTATCTGTTTCGGTGGGGATTGTCCAGGCCAAAAATCTGGCAATTTTGGTCAGTGACGCTCCATGTGGTGTCGCATACACTGATAAGTCGCTATAAGGTCTGCATGAGCGGATTTTTTGATAACAACAGAGGATAGGAATGGACATTCAACTGACTCCCAATGATGTTGCGTTTCGTGACGAAGTGCGCGCGTTCCTGAAAGAGAAGCTGTCCGATCGGTTCAAGCGTGCTGTGGTGGGTGGGTATATCGATAAAGATACCATCGTGCAATGGCAGAAAATTCTGTATGAAAAGGGCTGGATTGCCCCTAGCTGGCCAACCCAATACGGCGGTACCGGCTGGAGTATCACGCAGAAGTTTATTTTTGAAAATGAGTGCGCGGAAGCCGGTGCGCCCACACTGGTGCCATTTGGCCTGAAAATGGTGGGCCCGGTGATTTACACCTTTGGCAATGAAGAGCAGAAGGCACGCTTTTTACCGGATATCCTGCAAAGTAACGTTTGGTGGTGTCAGGGCTATTCTGAGCCCGGTGCCGGCTCGGATTTGGCCGCACTGCAGACCAGAGCCGAGCGTGATGGCGATGACTATATTGTGAATGGTCAGAAAATCTGGACCACTTATGCCCAGCATTCGGATTGGATTTTCTGCCTGGTGCGCACCGATGGCAATGCCAAAAAGCAGGAGGGCATCTCTTTCCTGTTGATTGACATGAACACACCGGGAATCGAAGTTCGTAAAATTGACTCCATTGATAATCAGCATTCTTTGAATGAAGTATTTTTCGACAACGTCAAGGTTCCTGTGGCCAACCGTATCGGTGAAGAAAACAAAGGCTGGACCTACGCGAAATATCTGCTTACCCACGAGCGTACCGCCATTGCCGGAGTTCCACAGTCGAAAAGAGCAATTGAACGATTGAAGCAAATTGCAGCTCAGGAGATTTCCGCTGGTAAACCGCTGATTGAAGATGAGATGTTTTGTGCCAAACTGGCCCGGATTGAAGTGGACCTGATGGCATTGGAATACACTGAGTTGCGTGCCATTGCCAGCGTGGCCGATGGCGGTGCCCCCGGGCCGGAATCCTCCATACTGAAGATCAGAGGCACGGAAATACAACAGGCGGTTGCCGAACTGTCGGTTGAAGCCTGTGGCTACTACGCACATGCCCTGGGGCAGGGCGTGGGTAACGACTACGCAGCGCCGATTTCCACCAAATACCTGTACGGCAGAGCAGCCACCATTTATGGCGGCTCTAATGAAGTGCAGAAAAATATCATCGCGAAAATGGTGTTGGGATTATAGGTGGAACCATGAATTTTAATTACAGCGAAGAACAGACATTACTGAAAGACAGTGTGAGCCGGTTCATTCAGAACGATTACGATTATGAAACCCGAAAAAAGCACTGCGCGATGGACGGTGGCTTTGATGCTGCCACCTGGCAGACCTTTGCCGAGCTGGGATGGTTGTGTGTGCCGTTTTCCGAAGAAGATGGTGGTATTGGCGGCGGTGCCGTTGAAACCATGATCATGATGGAGGAATTTGGCAAAGGCCTGGTGGTTGAGCCCTATGTTTCCACTGTACTGATTGCCGGTGGCCTATTGGCCAAGGTGGGCAATGCAGAGCAGAAAAGCGAGATTCTGGCCGGCATTATTGATGGCAGCCGCAAGCTCGCGCTGGCGGCGGTGGAACCGCAATCCCGATTTGACTTATTCGACGTGCAAACCACTGCCACCAGCAGCGCAGAGGGTTACCAACTCAATGGCGCCAAAGCCATGGTCTTGCATGGCGGCAGTGCAGACACCTTTATTGTTTCGGCCCGTACTGCCGGCGATTCCCGTGATCGCGAAGGTGTATCCCTGTTCCTGGTACCGGCCGACAGCGATGGTATTGAACGGCAGGACTTTCCCACATTGGATGGACATCGTGCGGCCGAGCTGACCTTGAGCAACGTTAAAGTGCCTGCTGCTGCGTTGCTGGGAACGGATGGCGCGGCAGTGCCGGCATTGGAAAGTATTGCGGATGAAGCCGCGGTGGCGTTGGCCGCGGAAGCGGTGGGTATGATGGAAAAGCTGTACAGGGAAACCGTTGAGTACAGTCAGAACCGTAAGCAGTTCGGGGTTCCGATTTCGGCTTTTCAGGCGCTACAACATCGCATGGTGGACATGTTTACCCTGCATGAAGAGTGCAAATCACTGCTATTAAGAGCGGTGATGAGCCACAAGGCCGGGGATGCCGATTTCAGCAAAAACGTGTCGGCGTTGAAGTACGCAGTGGCTGTGAAGGGCCAGAAAGTGGCCCATGAAGCCATACAGATATTTGGCGGCATGGGAATGACCGACGAAATGAGCGTGGGTATGTACCTGAAACGCATCAATGTAATCAATACCCTTTTTGGTAATGGGGATTATCACCTGAAGCGTTTTATATCCTTGTCTGTGTAACGAAACGACATTTCGTCCGTCATAAAACCCGTGGTGCTGACTGTAGGCCACGGGTTTTTTGTTTTAAGATGGGCAATGCCGCAGCAGGGAATATCAGAATGATTGACACCAGACCACTACTATTTCGCTCCACTACCGATTTTCCGCCGGTGCAACGGGGGAATCTGGAAATTCTACAGGTCAATCTGGGTTACCGCTGCAATCTCAGTTGTACGCACTGTCATGTCAATGCCGGGCCCAAGCGCACGGAAGAGATGTCCTGGCATACTGCTCAGCAAGTGTTGGAAGTGGTGCGTAAACGCCGGCCCGCAGTGCTGGATATGACCGGTGGCGCGCCTGAGTTGAATGCTCATTTCAGGTGGTTGGTAGAGCAGTCCCGGGCAGAAGGGGTGGAGGTGATTGATCGCTGTAACCTGACGATTCTGCAGGAGCCCGGGCAGGAAAGCCTGGCGGATTTTCTGGCGGCCCAGGGGGTTCGGGTTGTGGCGTCACTGCCTTGTTACAGTGAGCAGAATGTTGACTCCCAGCGGGGCAAGGGGGTGTTCGAAGGCTCGATTGAAGGCTTGAAAACATTGAATGCCCTGGGCTACGGCAGGCAGGGCAGTGGGCTGATTCTGGATCTGGTCTACAATCCCGGCGGTGCGTTTTTACCACCATCACAACAGGCTCTGGAGCAGCAGTACAAGGAAAGGCTTGCCGCAGAGTTTGATATTCAGTTCAACAGCTTGTTAACCCTCGCCAACATGCCCATCAGTCGTTTTGGCAGCATGCTGGTCTCCAAAGGTCAATTCGAAGAGTATATGGGATTGCTACGCAGTAGCTTCAATGCGGGTAACCTCACGGGCTTGATGTGCCGCAACACCATTAGTGTGGATTGGCAGGGATATTTATACGATTGCGACTTCAACCAAATGTTGAATATACCATTGCAGCACCGCGGCGGTGGTCGGCATCTGACCGATTTACTCCAGGCTGATCTCAGCGGTAATCCGGTGGTGGTGGCTGACCATTGCTTTGGCTGTACTGCAGGTCAGGGCAGTAGTTGTGGCGGGGCCCTGGACTGATAGGCCATGTCGGAAAGCTGCCTGGGTACGGTTGTTGTTCCCGTATTAAATGAAGCGCAGGGCTTGGAATACTGGCTTGCGGATTTGTTGGTAAAGTTGGAAAACCGCTGGCAGGTGGTGGTATGTGACGGCGGCAGTGTTGACAACACCCGGGCACTGTTGGCGCGCTTTCCTGTCACTGTTGTGGTTTCGGAATCCGGTCGCGCGCGGCAGATGAATGCCGGCGCTGCTGTGTCCGCAGGTCCTTTGTTGGTTTTTTTACACGCGGACACCTGGCTGCCGGAGTCATTCAATCTTCAGATGCAACAATTTCTGTCGGGGCATGGGCTCTGGGGGCGTTTTAATGTTGCCCTCGATCATCCCGGCCGGGCGTACTCCGTGATTTCCTGGTTTATCAACCGACGCTCGGCGCTGACTGGCGTGTGCACCGGCGACCAAACATTGTTTATGCGGGCGGAATTTTTCCATCAGCTGCAAGGCTTCACTGATTATCCGCTGATGGAGGATGTGGATTTCTCTTTGCGAGCCCGTAAGTTTCAGGCACCGGTTTGTTTTAAGGGCCCCGTCATAACGTCGGCACGCCGTTGGACGAAACACGGAGTGGTGCGAACCGTCTTGTTGATGTGGTGGTTGCGCCTGGCCTTTCGGGTGGGTGTCAGTCCGCAGCGGCTGCATCAGTGGTATTACGGATAGGGTTATGTTGTTACAGATATTTGCCAAGGCCCCGGTCATCGGCCAGGTGAAAACCCGGATTGCGAAAACACATGGCGAAGCCTTTGCACTGCAGCTGCATCGGCGTTTGTGTGAGCACATGATCGCCATGGCGTTGCAGTCGAATGTGGGCGCCGTGGAAGTGTGGACCACGGATGCCCGGGCCTTGGGGTATTTCGAAGCTTTGGGCGTGGACTGTTGTCTGCAGCAGGGACAGAACCTGGGAACCCGCATGGACTTTGCATTGCGCCATGGCCTGGCCCGTCATGATCGGGTGGTGATCGTCGGCGCCGATGCGGCATCCATCGATGCCGGTTATGTGCAGGCTGCGTTTACGGCCCTGCAACAATCGACGGTGGTCGTGGGGCCGGCCAGTGATGGTGGTTATGTGCTGGTGGGGGCCACCCAGCCGGTGCCGTTTCTGTTTCGGGATATGCCCTGGGGTACCCCTGAGGTAATGGGGCTGACCCTGGAGCGTTTGCTGGCAGGTGGTTGTGATTTCCATGTGTTGGCTGAGCGTTGGGATATCGACACAGCTCATGATTTGCGGCGGCATTTGCCTCAATGGCTGCCCCCCGGAGGCGGCAACCACTGATTAGCTGAGCTGGCGTTGTTTGCGTTGTAGCTCGGTCAGATACCGGTTCAGGGCCCGCTGAGTATTGCCATCCAGGTTCTCAAAATGAACACCCAGGTAGGAAACTCTCAGGTCAGGATCGTATTGCCAGTGCATCAGGCGCG
The DNA here is from genome assembly GCF_003671475.1 of Ketobacter sp. GenoA1. Taxonomy (NCBI): domain Bacteria; kingdom Pseudomonadati; phylum Pseudomonadota; class Gammaproteobacteria; order Pseudomonadales; family Ketobacteraceae; genus Ketobacter; species Ketobacter sp. GenoA1. Next base: position 329,021 of record NZ_RCHM01000042.1, read on the forward strand.
CGCCGCACACAATGGGGTGGCCGTCACTGAGCACCAAATGACAGGAACTGTAGGTTTCCCCCCGCACCGGCTTGGGGGTGACCAGGCCTTCGATTCGCACCCGCATACCACTGGCCGACAGGTCCGCCAACGTACCGGTGATGGCTGCGTGCTCGGCGTGGGTCAGGGTGACTTTAATGGGGTGGGCCTGACTCAGCTTCACGCGGAAGGCATCCCGCAGTTGAATCTGTTCTATGCCCTTAGGAAACCTGAAAAGATGACGGACGCCCTCAGGTGTGGATTGGGTTTGCAGGTGCACAGCGTTAAACTGGTGGCGCACACCGTGGTGGGTTAACGAGAATTGAACCGTAATCCCTTCGCTTAATAACGGGTTTGGATCGCTGGGGTGGAACTCATCGGTTACGAACAGCTGGCCCGCTTCATCCACCGACACGATGCCCGTGCTGAGCTTGGCAATCTTGCGCTGCCCGGCATTCATGATCATGGCTGTCATCAGGTGATTCTGATCCTGATACAGGGTCAGTAAGCTTCCGATTTCGTTGCGATCGTGTTTGATGTTCTTGGGAGAGCCGTCTTTCGGTTTGTCTTCATGACCGAACAGCTTATCCAGCAAACCGTGGATCATACCGCTTCCAGTACTCTGAATTGATACCTTAAATGTATTTTAGCAGAACCCTGATTAACTGCCCGGGCTTTTAAAATCAGGCAGTTGCCAGCATACGGTGGGCCGCCTCCAGATTCTTGCGGCCATTGGATTGGTACACGGACACCTGATTTGCCGTGCCTTTTATGATGGACATCAGGCGTTCCATGGAATGCTGCGAGTGGGCCAGAATTTTACCGTTGATCCGGTTGAGGCGGGCACAGGTATTCATGGCGTCGGACAGGTTTTGCCAACTGGTTTCGAAACGCTCCTGCCAGGTTTTGGGAATTTGACGGACGAAAACCTCGAATCCGCTCTTGTCCAGTTGCAGCCCCATGTCAGCCATTACCTGACGGCGAATACAGTCGGCCTGATCCAGTTCCATCAAAAGCTGGGTCTTGCGGGACAGTACTGCCGGATGGGCAGCGTATTGCCGCTGCTCGAGGATAGACTTTTCCTCTTGCAAGATTGCTTTCAGTGACTGGGCCAGTTTGAAATCCTGTTCGATTGCCTGTAACAACTGCTGTGCGGCCTTAGGGGAAATCTGGTTAGACATACATTTTCCTCAACCATGGTGACATATGGTTAGGGAGTAGCAATTAGCGTGCCTGAGTTTGGTTAATTATCAATTGATCGGGGGGGCTGACTGAGTGTTGACTGAACGGGAAGGGAATGGGAGGGCGATGGGTTCCGGGCTTAGAACTGAGCATCGCTCTCCAGCATTTTGCGGGCAACGGATTGGGCGTCTACTTTGTAGCTGCCATCAGCAAGCGCAGCACGTAATGCCTCAACCTTTTCCTGGTTAACCGGTGCATCTGATCCCAGCTGTTGGCTAAGCCGGTTAAGCGCCTGCGCTTCGGCACTGATTTTGACGGTCTCGCCAGATTGACTGGTATTGGTCTGGTCGGACTTTTTGGCATCAGCATTGGCATCGGATACCGTCTGGCCGGACCTGGCCTTATTGGTATTCGTTTGATTGCTGTTTAAGCCATTGATTTCCATAGCCATTATCTTACGCCTTCACTTGAATACTGCGTTCTTACCTTGGTTATCGGCGGTAAGCCCTGCAACTTTAGCTAATTTAGACACAATTTTATCGAATGTGCCACCCAGTATATCGGCCGTTCACAGGCTCACTTTAATCAGTCCCGGGGCAGTAATACGCCCTTCCACCACTTTGTTGGAGTTGGTGTTCTTGACCCGGATCAGTTCACCGTAGGCACCATCTTCCATGGCTTTACCACTGGCCCGGATACTGATCCCCGGGCCTTCGGCGATGATCATGACCTTTTCGCCGCGATTGACCATTTTCGCGGGGTCCACCAGCGCCGGACTCATGATCTGTTCGGCTGGAATGGGGCGGCGTGCCACAAAGCCTTCCAGCTCTGTCATGGACTTGAAATAGCCCGTGTACAACAAAGAAACGTCGGCCAACTCCAAGCGCAGATCCGAGGTGGTGAGGTGGGTGCCCTTGGCAATGGGCATGTCGGAAACCACCACCTGATCAAAGGCTTGCACCTGTACCGGGACATGAATTGCCCAGCTGTCGGCACCATCACAGCTGATCTTGAAGGTGAGTCTGCCTGCTGTGCGGTTGCGGGGGCGATGTTTCAGGTGCAGAGGTTCGCTGCAACTGGCCAACCGTAAACGGGAGTCGATAGGCTGAATCTGAACCTTGATTTCCTGGTAGTTGCCATCCTGAATTTCACTGATGTAAAGGTTGATGGCTTCATCGATCTGCTCTTGAATGTTGCCGCTTGCGGCCTGGGTAGTGGTGATGCTCAGCAGCCCCAAAAGCCCTATGACGAGCCCCTGACGAATACAAAACATAATTTGTTCTCGCTGACTGTTCATTTATCCAATTTGACCTATTCTGAATGAATGGTGAGTAAAAACAGTCAAGTGCCGCCATTTTGACGGATTGGCTGTTAGTGTGAATCAAGCAAAGGTTATGCCGTAAAACGGTTAGCGCGGAGTTTTATATGGCCGGGGTGCTGGATACAGTCGATCAACGAACACAACTGGTGGGTCAGAACCGGTTGGAGTTGCTGTTGTTTCGATTGAGCGATGATCAGATCTATGGGATCAACGTTTTCAAGGTTCGCGAAGTGCTGCAGTGTCCCAAGTTAACCCAGATCCCGCAACGCAACCCTGTGGTGCGGGGCATCGCCCACATCCGGGGTGGCACCATATCCGTTATGGATATGAACCTGGCCATGGGTAATGCGCCCCTGGATGATATCCAGAACTGCTTTGTCATTATTTCGGAATACAATATGGCGATACAGGGGTTTCTGGTGAAGTCGGTTGAACGTATCGTCAACCTTAACTGGGAGAGCATTCACCCACCACCAAAAGGGGCCGGTCGGGGCAATTATCTGACGGCGGTAACCGAGCTGGACAACCGAATCGTTGAAATTATTGATGTCGAAAAAATCCTGTCCGAAGTATCACCCATGCATGAGGAAATTTCAGACGAAGTGATTCGGCCGGAAACCATCAGTCAGGCCAGTACCAGTGAACTGGCAGTTTTGATCGCCGATGATTCCAGTGTGGCAAGAAAGCAGATCAAACGCTGTGTCGAGAAGGTCGGCGTTAAAACCCATGTGGTGGCGGACGGGCGTCAGGCGTTGGATCATATCCGTGAGATCATCGATGCAGGTGAATCCATCACGGATCGTTATATCATGTTGATATCCGATATCGAAATGCCGGAAATGGACGGCTACACATTAACGGCATCAATCAAGGAAGATCCCCGCACTCAGAATTTGCATGTGCTGCTGCACACATCACTGAGCGGAATATTTAACGAAGCCATGGTGAAGCGGGTAGGGGCAGACAATTTTCTTGCCAAGTTTAAACCCGATAACCTGGCTGACCTGGTTCAGGAGCGTGTTAGCAAAGCCCTTGAACAGCGTTCTGAATAGTTTCATTCAAGGATGACAAAATACTGACATGGTGTTTTCTTCCCGTGATAACTCTCGCTTTGGCGATGGAGAATATCTCCTGTTTCGTCAATATCTTGAGTCTGCCTGCGGTATCATGCTGGGAGACAATAAGAACTATCTGATCGACAGCCGTCTGCGTAAGTTAATGAAAGATCGGAATATTCAATCTTTGGGCGATCTGGTGCGTGAGATTGATCGAGCAGGAAACCGGTCCCTGCGTCAGGATGTCATCGATGCCATGACCACCAATGAGACCCTGTGGTTCCGGGATCGGCATCCGTTCACTTTTCTGCAAGACAACCTGTTGCCTGAGCTGGCCAGGAATCCGGGTGAGATTGCTATCTGGTGTGCAGCCTGCTCCTCCGGACAGGAGCCTTACTCCATCTCCATCTGTGTTGAGGAAATGCGCCGCCGTAGTATGATCCTGGCCAATAAGCAGGTGAGAGTTCTGGCCACGGATATTTCGAGCCGCATCCTGGATCAGGCGCGCAAAGGGATCTATGAACCCCTGGCCCTGAAGAGGGGGATGTCGGATGAGCGTCTGAACCTGCATTTTAAGGCCAATGCTGATGGCAGCTGGGAAATCAAACCGGATATTCGCAAACGCATTGAATTTCGCCCCATTAACTTGAAAGAAAACTTTATTACCATCGGCAAATTTGACGTGGTGTTCTGCCGTAATGTTCTGATCTATTTTTCCAGCGAACTACAGCAACAGATCATCACCAACATTCATCGGGTGCTGAAGCCTGGAGGGTATCTTTTTCTGGGCGGATCCGAGACGCCCAAAGGGTTGAACGACCTGTTTGAAATCCGCTACTACACACCCGGTGTCGTCTACGTAAAGAAGTAGGTGCTTGCCGCCCTCGGTAATCCTTTGCCGCATTACCGTCACATTTCTCACCTGAAATCCCTTAACTTATTGAAACTGTTACTGTTAGAAGCAATGGCACAAGGGTTGCTTTATTGCTCTTATCCTATTCTGAATTGCCGGTTTTATGGCGCAGAATCCAAGACAAGAGGGCGATATGGCAATCAGCATCGACAAACACATGGAGCTTTACCAGCATGCACTGGAGTTGCGTTCGCAGCGAGCCAATGTGTTGGCCAACAATATTGCGAACGCGGATACCCCCGGTTACAAGGCCCGTGATATCGATTTTCAGCAAATGCTCAGGCAGCGTCTGGGTGAGGGAAGTGACCTGGTATCGGTACAAACCAGCGACGCAAACCATTTTTCCACCGTATCCCAGGCGGATACGATCACCGGTCTGAAATTCCGCAATCCCATAAACCCGGCAATCGACGGAAATACTGTGGATGCGCAACAGGAGAAAACCGAGTTCGTGCGCAACACCATGGAGTACCAGGCAGCCTTTGAGTTTCTCAATGGCAAAGTGAAATCCCTGATGTCGGCGATCCGAGGAGATTAATTATGTCTTTGATGAATATATTTGACGTTGCCGGTAGCGGAATGAGTGCACAGACCGTGCGCCTGAACACCATCAGCTCCAATATTGCCAACGCTGAAAGTGTCAGCAGCAATACGGATGAAACTTATCGCGCCAGGGAACCGATTTTTAAAGCCCAATTGCAAGCCGCCATGTCAAATCAGCCGTTTGATTTCAGCGCCAGGCAAATGGATGTGGGTGGCGGTGTGAGTGTGCAGGGCGTGGTGGAAAGCGATGCACCGTTGCAGATGCGTTATGAGCCCGATCACCCCATGGCGGATGATAACGGTTACGTAGCCTATCCCAATGTGAATGTGGTTGAAGAGATGGCCAATATGATCAGCGCCCAACGTGCCTTTCAGACCAACGTGGACGTGATGACATCAGCCAAGACGATGATGCAGCAAGTATTGAGCCTGGGTCGATAAGGAGGGGGAGTCATGGCGATTGATGGTGTTCAAGCGAACAGTGTATTGAGTGATTTGGCATTCAGTAATCAGCCGGAAACGGAAAAATCTCAATCCCAGTCGGACAAGGACATGTTCATGCGACTGTTGCTGGCTCAGATCGAAAATCAGGATCCACTCAAGCCCACGGATCAAACCGACTTTGTTGCGCAACTGGCGCAATTCAGTTCGTTGGAAGGTATCCAGAATCTGAATAGCACGGTACAGGATATCGGTTCTATGTACCGCTCAAGTCAGGCCTTGCAGGCAACGGCGCTGGTGGGCCGTGAAGTGTTGATACCCGGGCAGGTCGGCTATCTGGAAAACGGTGGCCGGATCAGTGGCACCATTGAGGAAGGCCAGGCCTCCGGAGATGTAATGATGATCGTGAAAGATGCCAGCGGGCAGGTGGTGGCAAATCGTGATCTTGGGAATATCGGCAGCGCGGAAACGCCGTTCAGTTGGGATGGCGCCAATAATCTGGGTGAGCCTTTGCCGGAAGGACTGTATTCAATTTCGATAGAAGGGACATTGTCCGGTGAGAATGAAGCGCTGGTGACCAGCGTGTACAGCCGGGTTAACAGTGTCAGTATTGTGGATAATCAAGGCGGGATGTTGCTTAACCTGAATGGTATTGGTCAGGTAGAGTCCAGTGAAATTCAAGAAGTACGTTGATAGCAGGAGAAAGTCATGGGTTTTAATATTGCGTTAAGTGGGTTGAATGCGGCGCAAGCGCAGCTGGACGTAACCAGCAACAATATTGCAAATGTCGAGACCACCGGATTTAAAGGATCGCGGACTGCATTTGGTGATATTTATGCAAATTCCGCCTTCGGTAACAGCGATACTGCGGTTGGTAATGGCGTGCTGTTACAACAGGTGCAGCAACTGTTTGATCAGGGCAACCTGGATTTTACCTCCCAGGCGCTGGATCTGGCCATCAGTGGTGAGGGCTTTTTTGTGCTGTCTCCGGATCAGATCAGCCAGGAGCGCGTGTACACCCGGGCGGGTAACTTTGGGGTGGATGAAAACGGCTTTGTGGTGAACTCCGCCAATCAGTATCTGCAGGTTTTTCCGGTGAACGATGATGGATCGGTCACGGCAACAGCGCTCTCCAGCACCACGCCATTACAGTTACCGGACACTGCGGGTGCACCCCAGTCCACGGCTGAAGTTGAGATTGGTGTAAACTTGCCTGCCAACGCCAGCAATCTCAGTGTGGATGTCTTTGATCCCACCGACGCCAATACCTATTCGGCATCGACTTCCATTACCCTGTACGACAGTCTGGGTGATTCTCATATTGCAACGGCGTACTTTGTAAAGGAGCCCAATCTGGGTACCAGCGGTAACCAGAATACCTGGGGCGTATTTCTAACGGTAACGGACGATACCGGTGGTGTGAACATTGTCGACGTTTATGACGGGGTCGGCGGAGCACCCAGTTCGGAAGTGAATGCCGGTGGTGTGCCTTATGGTGTACTTTCCTTTGATTCACAGGGCGTGTTTCAGGGAACCGATCCGGCAACGGGCATTTATACCGACCAGTTTTCGTTCCTTAACAATGGTGCTGATACCACGCAACAGGTTTACTTTGACTTTGCCGGTAATACGCCGACCCAGTTTGCATCCCCGTTTTCCGTTTCATCTTTATCCCAGGATGGTTTTACCATTGGGCGTCTGACCGGGTTGAGTGTGGATGATCAAGGTGTCATTCAGGCGACTTACTCCAATGGTCAGACCACGGCGGTGGGTAAGGTGGCATTAGCCAGGTTCTCCAATCCGCAGGGCCTGTTGCAGATCGGTAACACAACCTGGCGCTCTTCCACCGCTTCGGGCGAGCCGATTCCCGGTGAGGCGGGAACCTCGAGTTTTGGTTTGATTCAATCCGGTGCGTTGGAAACCTCCAATATCGATTTGACCAAGGAACTGGTCACGTTGATAACGTCACAACGGAACTTTCAGGCCAATGCCAAATCCATCGAGACGGCCAATGCCGTAACGCAGACGATTATACAAATCAGGTAAACGCGTAATTGAAGGAATCCCCGCCTGGCGGGGATTTTTTTTGCCGGTAGATTGTGAAGCGGTCTTTCAAAGTAGTTTAAAAACTGGCAAGCGAATTGCAATTTTCTATGCAGCAAGTAAAAACGATGAGTTTTTGACAGTACGAGGTCAGCAATGGATAAGTTTCTCTATATATCGATGACAGGAGCCAAGGAGGCGTTGGATGCACAGCGATTGCGTGCAAACAATCTGGCCAATGTCTCCACCAGCGGGTTTAAAGCTGACTTTCATCAATACCGGACCATGGCGGTATTCGGTGATCACTTTCCCTCGCGGGCCTATGCGATGAGTGAGCGACCGGGAACCGACAAAAGTGAAGGTGTGTATATGGAAACCGCTCGCGACCTGGATCTGGCCATCAAAGGTAAAGGCTGGTTTGCAGTGCAAATGCCTGATGGCAGTGAAGCCTATACCCGGGCCGGCGATCTGAAAAGGGATGTAACGGGCGCCGTCACCACTGGTACCGGATTACCTGTGCTGGGCGATGGCGGGCCGGTGGTGCTGCCGGAATACGACAAGCTGGTGGTGGGGGTGGATGGCACGCTTTCCATCACCGGGTTGGGCGAGGATGCGTTGTCGTTGACGCAGATCGCCAGAATCAAACTGGTCAATCCCGATGAAAATGAATTGGTCAAAGGTGAAGACGGTCTGTTTCGATTGAAGGGAGGCGGTGAACTGCAATCTGATCCGGAGGTGCAGGTGATTAACGGTATGTTGGAGGGCTCCAATGTGAATCCGGTCAACGAGATGACCTCCATTATTTCTCACGCCAGGCTGTACGAAATGAATGTGAAGATGATGCAGGCAGCCAAGGAAATGGACGAGGCTTCGGCACGGATAATGCAGAACTGAGCATAGTGCCGGATTAACGTCATAACGAATTTAAAACGGCAAATCGATGCCCCTGGGCGGTGATGATTTGCCTTAAACAACGGAGTAGCAACCATGCACGCATCACTCTGGGTAAGTAAAACCGGATTAAGTGCACAAGACACCCGGTTAAAAACCATATCCAACAACCTGGCTAATGTCAGTACCACCGGCTTTAAACGGGATCGCGCCGTTTTCCAGGATCTTCTGTATCAGATCAATCGTCAGCCCGGTGGCCAATCTTCGCAAAATACGGAATTGCCCTCAGGGTTGCAGTTGGGTGCCGGTGTCAGAATGGTGGCCACTCAGAAAGAGTTCACCATGGGCAATATAGAGGTGACGGACCAGGGTCTGGATATGGCGGTGAATGGCCGTGGATTCTTTCAGGTGTTGATGCCGGATGGTTCGATTCAATATACCCGTGACGGGCAGTTTCAGGTTGACTCCACCGGCCAGATTGTTACCTCCGGTGGGTTTCCTTTAGAGCCCGGTTTGACGGTACCGGAAGGCTTTCAGAATGTAACCATCGGTACAGACGGTGTGGTCACCGTGGTGGACGCGCAAACCGGCGATTCCACCCAGATAGGTAATATTCAGCTGGCTGACTTTATTAATCCATCGGGCCTGGAGGCTATGGGTTCCAACTTGTTCCGGGAGACGGTAGCCAGTGGCGCCCCCACCCAGGGTGAACCCGGTCAAAATGGATTGGGCCCGATTATTCAAGGGGCTTTGGAAAGTTCGAATGTCAATGTAGTGGAAGAAATGGTGAATATGATCGAAACCCAACGGGCCTATGAGATGAATTCCAAGGTGATTTCCACCGTTGATCAGATGCTGCAGTTTATCGGGCAGCAGTTGTAATTGAGGGCGGGCACGAAGATGAACGCATCGGTAACTAAACCTGTCTTCGTGGCGCTGCTGGTTGCAGGGCTCACGGCTTGTGTATCGGCTCCTCCTCCCAGGCCGGGAGATGCCCGATACTCGCCGGTAATGCCCGTCTCCGAGCCGAGAGGCGATACAGCAACGGGTTCGATCTATTCCAGCGGCACCGGTATTCGCCTGTGGGAAGATAAACGTGCCCGACGCATAGGTGACATCATCACGCTGTATCTGGATGAACGCACGGTCTCTTCCAAAACCAACACTACGGCCATCGACAAAGAAGACAAGATTGACATGGGCGTGGATAGCCTGCTCGGTGGCAGTCCTTCCGGCAGCCTGAATGGCTCCAATATTAATATGTCCATTAACACCGATAACACCCGTGAGTTTGAAGGCGACGCGAACTCCGATCAGAGCAACCGGTTACAGGGCCAGATTTCGGTGACAGTAGCCGATGTATTGCCCAATGGTGTACTGGTGGTGCGTGGTGAAAAGTGGATGACGTTCTCACAGGGAGACGAGTTTATTCGAATAGAGGGCATGTTACGTCCCTCTGACGTGGCGCCGGACAATACAGCCCTGTCTACTCGCCTGGCGGATGCACGCATCACCTACAGTGGAACCGGTGCGTTAGCGGATGCGCAGGTTCAGGGGTGGGCATCCAAATTCTTTAACAGCAAGTGGTGGCCTTTCTAAGGTATACGATCATGAGAAAATGTTGGGTATTCATTTTTATTGTACTGATTCCGGCCGTGTCCCTTGCCGATCGCCTTAAAGATATATCGGATGTTCAAGGCGTGCGCAGTAACCAATTGATAGGTTATGGCCTGGTTGTAGGATTGGATGGAACCGGTGATAAAACCAACCAGACGCCGTTTACAGCACAGACTTTTCGTAACATGATGGAACAGTTCGGTATCAGTGTGCCTGAAAATCTGACGCCCAAACTGAAGAATGTGGCCGCTGTCTCCATCCACTCGGAATTGCCACCGTTCTCCAAACCCGGCCAGAGAATTGACATTACGGTATCCTCATTGGGGAATGCTTCCAGCTTGCGCGGCGGTACCTTGCTGATGACCCCTTTACGGGGAGCTGATGGTCGTGTCTATGCCATCGCCCAAGGGGACCTGGTGGTTGGCGGCTTTGGTGCCCAGGGTTCGGATGGTTCCAAGATAACCGTTAACATACCCAGCGTTGGCCGCATCCCCAACGGTGCCACCGTGGAGGTGTCTGCTCCCAACCCGTTCCATGAAGGCGATACACTGACATTCAACCTGCATCGCCCTGACTTTACCACGGCAAAGCGTGTCCGAGATGAGATTAACCGTTTGCTGGGTCCGGGAGTGGCGCGATCAATGGATGCCACATCGATTGTGGTAACCGCTCCCCGCGATCCGTCGCAGCGGGTAACGTATCTGTCGGTGTTGGAAAATCTGGAAGTGAAGCCTGCAGAGCCCTCCGCCAAAGTGATCATTAACTCCCGTACCGGTACGATTGTTATTGGGAATAATGTGAAAGTCTCACCGGCTGCGGTTACCCATGGCAATCTGACCGTTACCATTTCCGAAAGCGTCGATGTCAGTCAACCTAATGCTTTGGCTGGAGGCAGAACCGTTGCCAATAATGAATCCCAGATAGATATCGAACAGGATAAAAGTCACATGTTCAAGGTAGGGGACAGCGTTACCCTGGATGACATTGTGGCGGCGGTGAACCGGGTCGGGATGGCGCCAGGTGATTTAATGGCGATTCTGGAAGCATTAAAGCAAGCCGGTGCATTGCGGGCTGAGCTGATTGTGATTTAGTTATGTTAAAGCCTCCTGCCAGCAACTCATCTGATCTCTACCTGGATTTTGCCCAGTTCAATCAGATGCGCAAATTGACCCGTGATGATGAAGGTGCCGCTCTGCAGGCGGCGGCCCGCCAAATGGAAGGCATCTTTCTCAACATGATGTTGCAAAGCATGCGTGATGCTAACGCCGTATTCGCTGAAGGCAACATGCTCGAATCCCGCGATACGCAGTTTTATCAGGGAATGTACGATAAGCAGCTCAGCCTGAATATAAGTAACAGCGGTGGCTTGGGGCTGGCCGACGTGATTGTTAAACAGATGCAGGCGAACTCCGGCAAGGAACTGACAGACGCTGTAACGGACATTACCGGTTACCTTAAGCACCCGCTACCGGCCCGATCACCGGCTTCAGCCTCGCCTCATAATGAAATGGGCGAACCCCTTCATTCCGACTCCACAGTACTTTCCGTAAACCAGGCATCGAATGTGAATGAGAAACCTGAGCCCAGCAGTTGGCGTTCTCCTGCGGAATTTGTTCACGCTATATATGCTCACGCAAAACGCGCAGGGCAACGCTTAGGTGTGGCGCCAGAGGCGATCGTAGCGCAAGCGGTACTGGAGACAGGATGGGGCCAGCACGTCATGAGCGATGGCAAAGGCGGCAACTCATTTAATCTATTCGGTATTAAGGCTGATTCCCGCTGGGATGGTGAAACGGTACGAAAAAATACGCTGGAGTACCGGAATGGAATTGCCGCTAAAGAGAACGCCTCTTTCCGCTCTTACCCGTCATTGGATCAGGCGTTTGCAGATTATGTGGATTTTCTTAATGGCAATAGCCGTTATGAAGCTGCGATCAACAAAAATTGTGAAGCGAAACAATGGGGTTTTGAACTGCAGGGATCCGGCTACGCAACCGATCCAAATTATGGCAACAAAATTGCAAACATTATTGAAAGTGACGTTTTTAAGTCAGCTTTAAACTCAGCAACTGAAAAACTTTAGTGCGGAATACGTAGATGGCAGATCTTGCAGGCATAGCATTATCCGGATTGAGGGCAAGTCAGACTTCGCTCTCGACCACTAGCCATAATATCGTTAATGTCGATACCGAAGGCTACAGCCGGCAAAAAACCGGGCTGGGTACCCGTGTTCCGCAATCCTATGGTGGCTCTTTCATCGGCCAGGGGGTCGATGTTGAAAGTATTACCCGTGTCAGCAATCAGTATGTCGTCGATCAGTTGCGCCGCGATGTGGCTTCCTATAATTCCTTTGACGCCTATTACGAGTATGCGGTTCGGGTTGACCAGCTGCTAGGCGATGATTCCACGGCTATAACGCCTTCAATGCAGTCTTTCTTTGATGCGATGCAGGATGTCTCCAACGATCCCGCATCCATACCCAGCCGACAGGTTTTGATCAGTTCCGGGCAGGCCCTGGTGAATCGTTTCAATGCCGTATACGAGCAGGTATATCAAACCAACGAAACACTCAATATTGAGCTGGACGCAGTTGCCTCCAAGATAACCCAGCTTGGAGAAAGTATCGCTGCATATAACCAGTCGATTCAGGCTGTCTACACCAATAATACCGGCGAGTTACCCAACGATCTGCTGGATCAGCGGGATGAAGCGATACGTCAGTTGTCTGAACTGGTTGGTGTTGAAGTGCTGCAGCAACAGAATCTAAGTGTCAGTATTTTTGTTGGTAGTGGCCAGCCGCTGGTGATAGGGAATGAATCGTTTTCGGTGGAAACGGTTACCAACGATTCAGGATTGAGTCGGAAGGAGCTGGTTATTACCGATGGCACCAATGTGCAAAACATTACCAACCTGGTGTCTGGCGGACGCTTGAGCGGATTACTTACGGTCAGGGAAGAGTTGATAGACCCGGTGTTTAACGAACTGGGCAGAATGGCATTGTCCGTTGCGCAGACCTTTAACGATCAGCATCAACTGGGTATGGATCTAGACAATCAGTTGGGTGGATTATTTTTTGGCGACATTAATTCAAGTGCGGCTGAATTCTCACGGATTGCATCAGATACAGCTAATGCGGGGACGGCGGCACTGTCGGTTACCATTGATGATACCAACCTTCTCACCGCTGAGGATTATCGCCTGCGATTCGATAGTGGCAGTGGTAATTACACGTTGTTTAATGCCGATGGTACGGTGAATGCCACGTTCGCTGATCCTGGTCCGGGAGGCGTGTTTGCCACTACAGATGGATTTACTCTGAACTTCGTCTCTGGTGCACCGGCAGATGGGGATGAGTTTACGGTTCTTCCCACACGCCTGGGGGCATTTGAAATGTCCATGGAGGTAACCGATGTCAGGCAGGTTGCCGCCGCCATGCCGGTAACCACCAATCTACCCTCCACCAATACCGGTGGTGGGTTTGTTGAAGAGGTTGTGGTAGCCGATACCACCACTGCGGATTTCACTACCACACCCTTTGCGCTGACACCGGCTTATCGCGTGGAATTTACCAGTGCCACCACCTATGACGTGGTGAATGCCGGCACCAATGCGATCGTCGCCGGCGGGGTTGCCTTTACACCAGGCCAGTCCAATGGCTTGTTGGAGCAGGCGGGCCTGTTTCCTGCCTCTGGCTATGATGTGGTGTTCAACGGCAACCCGGGTACTAATGACATCGTGGAGATTGACTACAACAACGGCGGTGTCAATGACAACAGGAACGCTCTGCTGTTGGGTGAACTCAGCAGCACGAAGACCATCGCCAACGGTACCGTGACTTTTCAAGGCGCCTATGGGCAGCTGGTCAGTGGTGTGGGCACCCGCACCAATGATGCCGCGGTCAGCCAGGAAGCAGCGGAAACCATACTCAATCAATCACAAGCTCAGTGGGAATCTATCTCCGGCGTAAACCTGGATGAAGAAGCGGCCAATCTGATCCGCTTCCAGCAATCCTATCAGGCTTCCGCCCGGGTTATTCAGGTTTCCAGTGAACTGTTTGACACAATCATAAGTTCACTCTGAGGTTTGATGGGATGGCGATTCGAATATCAACCTCACAAACGTTCACCCAGGGTGCCAACTCTATATTGAGCAACCAGTCAAAGGTGAATGAAACGCAACTGCAGTTATCGAAAGGCACCCGCATACTTAAACCTTCCGACGATCCCATTGGCTCTGCGGTGGCGTTGGATCTACAGAAACAAATTGATAATGCGTTGCAATTCATCTCCAACGGTGAAACGGCGGAAACCAAGCTCGAGGTTGAGGAGTCCGCTCTGTCTAATGTGACGAATATTTTGCAGCGAATACGGGATCTCACTTTACAGGGTGCCAATGCCACGCTGAATCAGACCGATCGTCAGGCCATCATTGTTGAGATCGAACAGCGGCTGGAAGAGTTGATCGGCTTGGGTAACAGCCAACTGGCCAGTGGTGAGTATCTGTTTTCGGGATTCAAAAGTAACGTGAAGCCGTTCATCAAGGATGGTACAGGATCGGTATCCTACGCTGGCGACCAGGGTGTGTTGAATGTCAATGTCAACACCTCTGTGCGGGTTGAAAGCGGCAATAGTGGTGATGAGGTCTTCTTTGACATCAAAACCGGAAATGGATCATTCGTTACCACAGGTAATAGCGCCAACCTGGGAACCGGGGTGATCGGCGATGCTGTGTTGGAAGATCCCACCCTGTATGTGGGTGATCAATACACCATTGATTTCTCCGCCACCGGGTCCGGAGCACTTCAGTATCAGATAACCGGAGCGAATACCGGGCCGGTCTACACTGCACCGCTGCCCCTGTTTGATGAGGACTCCAAGGTGTCGTTCAACGGGATCAGCTATTCCATTTCCGGAGACCCTTCACCTGGCGACAGCTTTGTTGTTGAGCCCAGCTACCGGCAGTCTGTATTTGCCACGGTGAATCAGATTATCTCGGCGCTGGAGATTCCCAATAACACCTCAACCTTGCAGGCTACCTTCCAGAATGCGCTCAATACCGGTTTGCAGAACCTTGATCAGGCTTTAAATCATATTGATGAGGTTCGGGCCAGCGTTGGCAGCAGGCTCAACGTGATTGAGAGTGAAGGCGAAATAAATGAAAGCCTTAAGGTAGAAGCACAATCTGCATTATCGGTAGTAAAAGACCTGGATTATGCAGAAGCAATTACAGAATTAAATAAACGGACCCTGGCGCTACAGGCAGCACAGCAAAGTTTTGTGCAGGTCCAGAATCTTTCTTTATTTGAGTTTATATAGCGCGGATAGGGTTATGAGCACACAAATATTACTACAGCAAGGTCAGTGGAGAGGAGGCTAGGTGACATATTTCATTCAAGCGAATCCAACACCTATGAACATTAACTTAGCCACCCTCACCAACAGACATACAGGGAAGGCGGAGTAGGAGAAACCAAAATGCCACAGATAATCAACACGAATATTTCGTCTATTAACGCCCAGCGTAACCTGAATAAGTCGCAGGGATCATTGCAAACATCATTGCAGCGCCTGTCTTCGGGCCTTCGCATCAACAGCGCGAAGGATGATGCTGCCGGCTTGGCGATTTCAAATCGTTTTACTACCCAGGTGCGCGGTTTGAACGTGGCTGTCCGAAACGCGAACGACGGTATTTCGCTGGCACAGACCACAGAAAGCGCGCTGGATGAAATAACAACGTCACTGCAACGAATTCGAGACCTGGCGGTGCAATCAGCCAATGATACCAACAGTGAAGCCGATAGGGTCTCTTTGCAGGAGGAGGTTGATCAGCTCATCGATGAAATCGATCGTATAGCAAACACCACCACGTTTAACGGGCGCAATGTACTGAACGGATCATTGAGTTCCTATTATTTCCAGATCGGGGCCAATTCCGGTGAGGGTGTCGAGGTATCCGGTGTTGACGCCCGCATTAACTCCCTGGGCAGTCAACCGGGGGCGGTGCAGAGCAGCGTTGAAGACATCACCGCAACCGTTAACGACACCATGACCACCGGTGACCTCAGTGTCCAGATAGGAACAGGTAGTACTGCGGTTGATATTTTTGACGCGGATTACGGTGGTGATATCACCGGCGCGACGCTTGTCGACCTGACCGATCCTACTGCCGATGCTTATGGTACCGGCATTGCCAAGTCGCTGGTGGATCGTATCAACACACTGCGCCAAGACGGTATAGAGGGTATGGAAAGTGTCTATGCGACTGCCACCACCACCTATAACTGGGAGGATGTAACGCCGGTAGCCGGTACCATTACCGAGGCCGATGCATACGTTGGGGCAGGCACACTGGTAAACGGTGACCTGAACATTAATGGTGTTGATATCGGCCCGGTTGAAGTGCAGGAAAAGGACGCCGATGGCAGCCTGGTAAAAGCGATCAACTCAAAATCGGATGTTACCGGTGTAACTGCCAGTATTGATGACAACGGCTATCTTCAGCTGACAGCAAAAGACGGTCGCGACATGGTGATCAATGTTACCGATTCAGCTGCTGATATCCTCTATGATGGGGGGGATACCGCCGATGCCAATGATCTGACCGGTGTGACCAATGATTTCAAGGTTGGTGACATTGTCGTGTCCGCCCAGGACACTATCACGTTGACCACCACCGGCACATTGGCTGATGACAACGTACAGGCTGTGGGTACCATCGCCAATGCGGATATTACTTCCATTGAAGGATCGAATATTACCATGGAGTCAGTTGACAGTGCCTTGGCGCAGATTGATGCCTTCCGCGGTGAGCTGGGTGCGGTGCAAAACCGGTTCGAGTCCACGATTCGAAACCTGTCGGCGGTGTCAGAGAGCTTGACGGCTGCCAATAGCCGGATCCGTGATGCAGACTTTGCCGCGGAAACCGCTAACCTGTCTAAAAATCAGGTGTTGCAACAGGCGGGTATATCCGTTTTGGCTCAGGCCAACGCGCTTCCGCAACAGGTGTTGTCGCTACTGCAGGGTTAATAACAGGCGCCAGCCTGATATAATTAGGCTGCTTATAACGCGAAGCTGCCCTGGCCGTACTGGTCAGGGCGCTTTTGTTATAGCCTGTTGATTTTTGCTATAAGAATTTAAAGATGTGTAACCAAAAGATTTAAATAATTAATCAAGTTGTGTGAAACCACGCCGATAACTTTATTGAACAGAAGATTGAAGTGACACGGCCTCGCCGAGGCTACACCAATCAATAAAGTCCTCAGTTGTTGAGGTCGTGTTGAAATAAACGCAGGAGACACACAATGCCCCAGATCATTAACACTAACATTTCGTCCCTTAATGCGCAGCGAAACCTGAACAAGTCGCAGGGTTCTCTTCAGACCTCCCTGCAGCGTTTGTCTTCTGGTTTGCGTATTAACGGTGCCAAGGATGATGCTGCCGGCCTGGCCATCTCCAACCGATTTACCACCCAGATTCGCGGCTTGAATGTTGCGGTTCGAAACGCCAACGACGGTATTTCTTTTGCCCAGACCACTGAAAGTGCGCTGGATGAGATTACTACCTCGCTGCAGCGGATTCGTGACCTGGCGGTTCAGTCTGCCAACGACACCAACAGTGCTGCTGACCGTCAGTCTCTGCAGGAAGAGGTTGATCAGCTGGTATCTGAAATCGATCGTATCGCCAAAACCACTACCTTTAACGGTAACAACGTGGCCGACGGATCACTCAGCTCCCTGAGTTTCCAGATCGGTGCCAATGCCGGTGAAACAGTAGCGGTGGATGGTGTTGACGCGCGAGCCAGTGCCTTGGGTAGCCAGCCTGGCGCGGTTCAGAGCAGCATCGAAGACATTACCACCACTGTGGCTGATACACTGACCACAGCTGACCTGAGCATCCAGATTGGTACAGGTACTACCGCGGTTGACATCTTTGATGCCGATTACGGTGGTGATATCACCGGTGCTGCGCAGGCTGATTTGATCGACCCTACTGCGGATGCCTATGGTTCAGGTATCGCCAAATCATTGGTGGATCGTATCAACACCCTGCGTGAAGACGGTGTGGAAGGTATGGAAGGCGTATACGCCACTGCCACCACCACCTATAACTGGGAGGACGTAACCCCGGTTGCAGGTACCATCACTGAGGCGGATGCCTTCGTTGGTGCCGGTACCCTGGTAAACGGTGACCTGAATATTAACGGTGTGGATATTGGCCCCGTTGAGGTACAGGAGAAGGATGCCGATGGCAGCCTGGTTAACGCGATCAATGCCAAGTCTGACATTACTGGTGTAACAGCCAGTGTCGATGAGAACGGTTACCTGCAGCTCACTGCGGAAGATGGCCGGGACATGGTGATCAACGTTACGGATGCCGGTGCAGACATTCTCTATGATGGTGGTGATACCGCGGATGCCAATGATCTGACGGGTGTTACCAATGACTTCAAGGCTGGTGATATCGTGATATCCGCGCAGGACACCATCACCTTGACCACTACCGGTACCCTGGATGACGACAATGTGCAGGCGGTAGGTACGGTTGCCAACGCTGATATCACTACCGTAGCGGCTTCCAATATCACCATGGAGACGGTGGACAGCGCGCTGGCCCAGATCGACTCCTTCCGCGCAGGTTTGGGTGCGATTCAGAACCGATTTGAGTCGACTATCCGTAACCTGTCAGCGGTATCCGAGAGTCTGGCAGCTGCCAACAGTCGAATCCGTGACGCGGACTTCGCTGCTGAAACTGCCAATCTGTCCAAGAACCAGGTGCTACAGCAAGCAGGTATCTCGGTTCTGGCTCAGGCTAATGCCTTGCCTCAACAAGCTTTGTCTCTGCTGGGTTAATCCTCAGCAGCAGACGTAGGTTTACAACAAGGTCATTAGTTTGGCGCGGGGCCCGGGATAGAACTCGGGCACCCGCATTTGTTGTATCAGGTGGCGTGTATGATAAGCGATAAGCCTTTAAACACAGATATGAATATTGCTGTTAAGGATGCGGCGGCAATGGTACCGAAAAACCGGGCCATTGATCAGCCGCAAAACAGCGATACTCCGCTTTCCAGGCCTGAATCCAAGGCTGTGGAGGCCTCTGTACCTGTTCCCTCTCAGGAAACTGCCAAGGAAGCCAAGTTACAACCAGAGAAAGAAACTGAACAAGTCCAGAAGGAAGAGCTGAAACAACGGATTAATGAAGCCATCCCCAAAGTCAGGGAACTGTTGCAGAAAAATCAACGGAGCTTGAACTTTAAAGTGGCGGAAGAAGAAAACCGCATAGTAATCACAGTCATAGATGAAGAAACCGACACCATTATCAGGCAGATTCCGCCGGAGGATGTATTGAAAATAGCTGCCTCCATTGAGCAGGGTTTGGAGTTGAGTGGCGGCTCAATTCTAAGCGACAAGGCCTAAAGCTTTAGCCGAGATTGCCGATAATATTTTCATAGCCCCGTACTATACTGGTACTGGGAAGGAAATGGTTTTCCCAGCTGGAACGGGAATTGCAGGTATCAATGCTCGGGGTCGAACATGGCAATCAGTCCCCCCGTGTAAATGCCGAAAGCGAGGTTTTATCTATGGCGTCTATCACCGCTGCCGGAACCGGTTCCGGCCTTGATATTGAAAAAATTATCGAGACGCTGACCAAAGCTGAGCGAACGCCTATGGATGAGCGTCTGGGTACCCGGGAAATCCAGATTCAGGCCGATATATCAGCCTATGGTTCGTTGAAAGGCGCGCTCAAAGATTTCCAGGCGGCATTATCTGGCCTCTCATCACTGACAAACCTTGCCGCTCGTTCTTCCGTATCCTCAGATGAAAGTGTCTTTACAGCCACCGCAGCCAGTGGCGCTGCAGTGGGTTCCACCAACGTTCAGGTGGTGCAACTGGCATCCAACCACAAGCTGGTTTCAACGGCGGACTTTACCGGTGCCTCAGACCAGGTGGGTGCGGGAACACTCACGCTCAGCCTGGGGGCCGAAAGTTTCGATGTTGATATCGTTGCCGCCCAGAACAATACCCTGGCCGGTATTCGTGATGCCATCAACGATGCACAGGATAACCCGGGCATCACCGCCAGCATCCTCACTGTGAGCGATGGCCTGGGTGGAACCGTCTCCAAGTTGGTTCTTACGTCCGATGAAACCGGTGAAGATAATAATATCACGGTGGCGGTGGCCAACGACTCTGACGGCAACGATTTGGACAATTCCGGGCT
Source organism: Ketobacter sp. GenoA1 (assembly GCF_003671475.1). Taxonomy (NCBI): domain Bacteria; kingdom Pseudomonadati; phylum Pseudomonadota; class Gammaproteobacteria; order Pseudomonadales; family Ketobacteraceae; genus Ketobacter; species Ketobacter sp. GenoA1. The sequence goes on from NZ_RCHM01000042.1 coordinate 349,262, forward strand.
TTCTGCCTTTCTCAATGCAAACATGTCGGAAAAGAGTCAGGCACGCAACGCTGAATTGTTGATTGATGACGACTATACGGTAACCAGTAGCAATAATGTATTTGCTGATGCTATTGAAGGTGTCACCATTACTGCGGTGTCGACCAATGTCGGTACCAACGAAACTCTGACAATTGGGCTGGATAAATCCGAGATCAACACTCGCTTAACTGAATTCGTTGAAGCCTTCAACACGTTGAGTGACACGCTGAACTTTTTAACCGACTACGATATTGAAACTCAGGAAGCGGGTTTACTGACTGGAGATTTTGCTGCGCGAACCATCGAAACTCAGATAAGACGTACTATGTCTGATGTGATTGAGGGTGCCAGCAGCTCATACAGTACCCTGGCTTCAATTGGCATCACCACCCAGCGTGATGGCAGTTTGGGATTGGATGCCAACAAGTTGTCTTCGGCACTCAATTCCAATTTTGATGATGTGGCCGAGCTACTGGCCGGTGATCAGGGTATCGTAAAAACACTGGACGATAAGCTGGAAAGCTTTTTGCGCAGTGACGGTATTCTGGCAAGCAGAAACAATACTTTCCTGGCCCAGCTCAAAGATATTGATGAGCAACGGGAACAGCTGAATCTCAGAATGGAATCCTTCGAGCAGCGACTTCGGTTGCAGTATACCAACCTCGATATTCTCGTGGGTCAACTGCAGAGCACCGGTGATTTTGTCAGTCAGCAGCTGGATATTATTAAAGCCGGAATAACCGGTAAGAAATCGAACTAAGGTGAAACGCATGAACATGGCCAAAGGCGCTCAGCAGTACGCGCAGATGAACAAACAGACCGGTGTCGAAAATGCCAACCCTCATCAGTTGATCGGCATGCTATACCAAGGGGCCTTGGATAACCTGCAACAGGCCATCGGCTGCATAGATCGAAACGACTATGAAGGGCGTGGGCGTCATTTGGGAAGAGTAATCACCATTCTGGGTGGCTTGCAGGGCTTCCTGGACCATAAACAGGGTGGCGAGATTGCGGAAAACCTGGATGGATTGTACGAGTACATGAGCGTTCGACTGTATGATGCCTCACGGGAGCACAGCAAGGCACCGGTGGAGGAGGTAATAGGCCTGTTGAAAGAAATTAAGGCCGGTTGGGATGGTATTGCCGACCAGGCCCGTGAAATCTATTCACCCGATCCCTCTCCGGTTAACGAGTAGACGTGTTATGTTGCAGCAGGTAGTCAATTACAGGCAGCGCATAGAGCGTTCATTGGAAGAACAGGACTTGGCGGAATTGAAGGAAGTCAGCTCTGAATGTGAAGCGTTTATGAGAGCCAATCTTACGGCGGTGAGCACCGGCACTACACACCTGGCCGACCTGGTTGACGAGTTGGAATCCCTGGTAAGCGTCTATAGCAAAGCGGTGGCGGTGGTTACCAGCGCGAAAGAGCACACAGTAAAACAAATCACGTCTTTGGGAAAAACCCGAAGCAACACCAAAACTTACCTCGATGTTGCTCGTCACCTGAACCCTTAAGCTCTGAATCCGGGCGTCCCTCAAAATTTCTTGTGTCATAAATTTGACTGATCCACTGGTTATAGACTTTACTGAATCATAACTATTAAAAATGCGTCAAAAAGCGCATCCAACTTTACGTTTTTTGACGTAACCGGTAAAAGATTGGCGAATATGTGGCGAGAAATTAAAGTTTTATTGCTGGATCACAACAAAGAGCGATGTCGTGATCTTAAGGTTATTTTGGATTTTATCGGTGAAGAAACCATTATTGCCAGTGAGGAAGATATCGACCAGATAGCGGTTGATCATGAAAGTGGCAGCATCACCTGCGTCATACTGAGCCAACTGGATAATCCGGCCCACATTGCCGAGAAACTGGTGGAGTGGGATCCTTCCTTACCCATTATTCTGGTGGACGACGCCGAGCTGGATACAGACAACGAAGAACTCCGCAAAGCGGTGATCGCAACCATCGAAACCCCGCCCAACTACACCAAGATGATGGATACCCTGCACCGAGCCCAGGTCTATAAGGATCACATGATAGCCGATCCCGCCCGGGCACAGCGGCGTGAGGCTCAGCTGTTCAGAAGCCTGGTGGGCACCAGCCGCTCTATTGTTCAGGTGCGCGAACTGATGGCACAGGTGGCCGATAAAGACGTTAATGTGCTGATCACAGGGGAGTCCGGTACGGGTAAAGAAGTTGTGGCCCGTAATCTTCATTACAATTCCCATCGAAGGCACAAGCCTTTTGTGCCAGTGAATTGCGGTGCAATACCCCACGAATTGCTGGAAAGCGAACTCTTTGGACATGAGAAGGGGGCGTTCACCGGCGCCATAACCAGTCGGCCGGGCCGGTTTGAGTTGGCGCAGGGGGGCACAATCTTTCTCGATGAAATCGGTGACATGCCGCTACATATGCAGGTGAAGCTGTTGCGGGTATTGCAGGAAAGAACCTTTGAGCGGGTGGGTGGTGCAAAAACGTATCACGCTGATGTTCGGGTGATTGCCGCCACGCACCAAAATCTTGAAGACCATATTACGGATGGCAAATTCAGGGAAGATCTTTATTACCGAATTAATGTGTTCCCGATTGAAATGCCACCTTTGAGGGAGCGTACGGAAGATATCCCACTGCTGCTAAACGAGCTGGTGGCCAGAATTGAAAATGAAAAACGGGGCTCCATTCGCTTTAATTCGGCCGCCATTATGGGGCTTTGTCGTCATGAATGGCCAGGCAATGTTCGCGAGTTGGCAAACCTGGTGGAGCGACTGGTTATCACCCACCCCTATGGGGTGATTGGCGTATCGGATCTTCCCAAGCGCTTTCGCCATGTGGATGACATTGACGAAGACAGAGAAATGCCGCTTGAAGTGGCGGATACCGGCATGCTGCCGGGCTACGTCAGTATGGATACCCCAGCGCTGTTGCCCGTCAATGGTATCGACCTGAAGGAATACCTGTCTAATCTGGAATGCAATCTTATTCGACAAGCATTGGATGATTGCAATGGCGTGGTCGCCAGAGCGGCAGAGAAGTTGAAGATCAGGCGTACGACGTTGGTGGAAAAAATGCGTAAGTATGATTTGAATCGGGTTTAGTTCCCCGGTTGCGCCATATTTATGGCGCAACCCCTTCTTGTAAACTCTAATTTGCTGATTTTAAAAGCCAAAAAAGTGTTGGCATAAGGTTTGCTGTTTACCGGAAAAGCGTCAAATTAAGGTGCGATTTCCATGAGAGCAGTATTAGCCGAACCAAAGAGCAATGAGCAGCGCAAACCGTCTTCGGAGCGTCCGGCCCGGCGTGATTTACAGAGCCGTCTGCAAAGTACGTTTTCTGCGTTCAGTGATATTTCCAGCCAATTGACTCGATCCTATCTGGATCTGGAAAAAAGAGTTGATGAGTTGCAAAAGGAACTGGTGCACGCAGACTATGCCCTGGTACAAGAGCATTACGCGAAAGAGGCGCTCTCGGAACGTGTTCAACTGATTGTGAATACGATGCCTGTAGCGGTGATTCTGTTGGATGGGCGTGGCGTGATCATGCAGGCCAATACCATCGCAGAGGCGTTGTTTGAAAGATCATTGCCAGGTGAACGCTGGATCACAGTTATTAATGAATGCTTTGCACCAAACCCCACGGATGGCCATGAAATCGCGTTGAAAAACGGCAGGCTAGTGAGCCTGGCTACCCAATCGATGACTCATGAGCCCGGTCAAATCATAGTGTTGAATGATCAGACTGAAACCCGGCGCCTGCAAACCAAGCTAAACCACCACCGTAAATTGTCCGAAATGGGAAAAATGACGGCGTCACTGGCGCACCAGATTCGAACCCCACTATCCACCGCAATCCTTTATGCCGACCACCTTGCGTCAGAGACGTTGACGGATGAGCGCCGCTTACGCTATGCGGACAAGCTCAAAAGCCGCCTTCTGCAGTTGGAGCAGCAGGTACGCGACATGCTGATCTTTTCCAAAGGGGGTGTTGTGCTGGAAAGTGTGCTGCCCATCTTTCAACTGGTTTCGGTATTTCAATCCAGGGTAGAGGATTATTGCCAGGCGGGAAGGGCTCAAATTGAGTTTGTTCAGGATATACCGTCCGGCTCGGTACGCTGCAACCCGGACCTGCTAACCAGCGTGTTTTCAAACCTGATCGATAACGCCATTGAAGCCTGTGAGGGCGTCGGAGTTCGCGTCAAGATTCGCGTCAACGTTTCGCCACAACAGGGTGGGCTAGTAAATTTCATGATTGAGGATAATGGCCCGGGTGTGTCGGAAGACATTGCCGGACAGGTAACAGAGCCGTTCTTTACCACCAAATCCACCGGAACCGGTTTGGGGCTGGCGGTGGTAAAAACGGTTATCGAATCCCACGGCGGATATTTTTCTATTTGCAATGGTACTGAAGGTGGCGCCAAGGCCTGTATGTCTCTGCCCCTGATTCAGGACGATTTGCTGCTTTCCAAGGAGGCATAATGATGAGGATAACGAACGTATTAGTGGTTGAGGACGACTCTGATCTGCGCGAAGCCATCATGGATACTCTGGATGTGTCAGGATACGTCGTAGAGGGCGTAGACTGTGCCGAAGCCGCATTGGAATGGCTACAACAAAAGCAGTGTGAACTGGTCATCTCTGATGTGAATATGCCGGGTATTAACGGTTATCAATTGATGCGTGAAATTGCCACCCAGTGGCCTCAGCTTCCGGTTCTGATTATGACTGCGTATGGCAGCATCTCAAATGCGGTGGAGGCGATCCGCAATGGCGCCGTGGATTATCTGGAGAAGCCGTTTTCCACCGAGAAACTGGTGGGTGTGGTGGAAAAATATGTGCGTGTCGAACTGGATGATTCCGAGCCGGTAGCCGAAGACATCGAAACCCGAAAAGTGTTTCAGTTGGCGAAGAAGGTTGCACAAACGGATTCCAGCGTCATGATTATGGGCGAAAGCGGCACCGGTAAAGAGGTGTTGGCACGGTTTATTCACCGTAATTCCCCCCGTAACGGCAAACCCTTTATCGCGATCAACTGTGCAGCAATTCCAGAAAACATGTTGGAAGCTACCCTGTTTGGTCACGAGAAGGGTGCGTTCACCGGCGCTTATCAGAGCTGTGCCGGTAAATTCGAGCAGGCAAATGGCGGCACGTTGCTATTGGATGAGATTTCTGAAATGGATATCAACCTACAGGCCAAACTGCTGCGGGTGCTGCAGGAAAAAGAAGTGGAACGCATCGGAGGCAAGCGTACGATTGCGTTGGATGTCAGAGTATTGGCGACAACCAATCGCAATCTGAAAGAACAGGTGGCCGCCGGTAAATTCCGCGAGGATCTGTACTATCGTTTATGTGTTTTCCCCCTGATGTGGAAACCATTACGGGAACGTAAGGCGGATATTATCCCGTTGGCGCACAGACTGATTGCCATGAAGCAAGGGCAACGCTCGGTGTTGCTCGATCCCTCCGCTGAACTGGCCCTGATGCAGCACAACTGGCCAGGCAATATTCGTGAACTGGATAACGTCATTCAACGGGCGTTGATTCTCTGTAGCCATGACCGCATCACCGGTGAGGATATTTTTATCCCGGATGCGGCCATGAATATGTCGGCCGATGTAGAGCTGGAATCAGAGCTGGAAGCCGGCGGTGCGTTGGGGGAGGATCTGAAGAAAAGGGAGTTTGAGCTGATTATCGATACTCTGCGCACAGTGGGTGGCAGCAAGAAACAGACCGCAGAGAAACTCGGCATTAGTCCGCGAACCCTGCGTTACAAACTGGCCAGAATGCGTGAATATGGCATAGATGTTGAAAGAGTCTGTGCATAGACCAAAAAGTGTCAAAATCACATCAGTGAGAGGGTTCAACTATGTCAGGGTCAGTGTCGGGGACAACGGAAATGCATTCATTATTGGCACAGATGCGCGAGCTGCGCAGCATCGCCAATATGGAAGCACCCCAGAGCCAGAACATCAATATTCCGAATCAGTCGGAGCCCCAGTTTTCTTCCATGTTCAAAGACGCCCTGGATAAGGTCAGTGAGTTGCAATCCACTTCCGGTGCCCTGCAGGAAGCCTACATTCGCGGTGACAGCAATGTGGACATTACACGGGTAATGGTGGCGTCACAGAAATCCAGTATTGCATTCCAGGCGGTGGTTCAGGTACGCAACAAACTGGTGGAATCCTATAAAGATATTATGAACATGCCGGTGTAAGTTGAGCGCAGTTCGGAGCACAGATCATGGCGGATGATAAAACAAACGAGAGCGGCGGCTTCGCGGTATTGGAAGGGATGGGTGGTTTAGGGGTCATCAAGCAGATTGGCTTGATGATTGGTCTGGCCATCAGCATTTCCCTGGGCCTTTGGGTGGTGTTGATGTCGCAGGAGCCGGACTTCAGGCCACTCTATACCGACATCTCCCATCTGGAAGCCGGTCAGGTGGCTGATATTCTGCAGCGGGAGAATATTCGTTTTAAAGTGGATACGACTTCCGGCATGTTACTGGTGGAATCCGACAAGATTCACCAGGCACGGATGAAGCTGGCCGCTGAGGGTTTCCCGGCAGGCAATACCTTGGGGTATGAACTGTTGGACAAGGAGCAGGGTTTCGGTACCAGTCAGTTTATGGAGAAAACCCGTTACTACCGCAGTATCGAAGGGGAGTTGGCCAGAACCATTTCCAGCATGAACCGGGTGCGCGGTGCCCGCGTGCACCTGGCCATACCCAAGCGTTCGGTATTCGTCAACGATCGTCGTAAACCCAGTGCGTCGGTGTTCGTGGAATTGTATCCCAACCAGAGCCTTGAACGCATGCAGGTCGCCTCCATCGTGCACCTGGTGGCATCGTCCATACCCGAGCTGGAAGACAAGCATGTGACGGTAGTGGATCAGCGGGGTCAGCTGCTGTCGGAAACAGATGCTGATGCGGATATCGCCGTTGCCGCCAAACAGTTGGATTATGCGAAATCCCTCGAGCAAAAGTACATTGAGCGCATTGAAGGGATTCTTGATCCCATTGTTGGTAACGATGGATTTAAGGTGCAAGTCAGCGCCGATATCGATTTCAGCCAAACTGAGCAGACTTCAGAGTTTTTCAGTCCCGATCTGCCTGCGGTACGCAGCGAACAGACCTTAAGCGAAGTGGTGGGTGCCGGTGGTGCCTCGGCGGGTATTCCCGGGGCACTCTCCAACCAGCCCCCGGGCGCGGTTACGGTACCGGAGCAGGCTGGCGCGGCAACAGCAGAAGAGGCAGCCGCCTCGGGTAATGTGCGTAAGCAGGCAACACGTAATTTTGAGTTGGATCGCACCATCAGTCATACCCGACATCAGGTGGGAGTGGTAAAGCGCATTACCGTCGCAGTGGTGTTGGATAATCTTCTGGTACCGGCGGCCGAAGGCGCAGAAAGTAATGAACCACAAAGCGTACCCTTGACTGATGCCGAGATGGAGCGCATTCGTATACTGGTGCGGGATGCCATCGGTTTTGACGCCGCCCGTGGTGACAGTGTCACCGTTGTGAATCAACCGTTTCGTAAATACGTCCCTGAGGCGTTGGCCGATATTCCCCCTCCACCTCTTTGGGAGCAGCCCTGGTTCTGGGATCTGGTCAAGCGTGGCGCCGGTTTTCTTCTGGTTATCTTCCTGATTTTTGGAGTGTTAAGGCCTATACTGAAGAAGCTGGCAGACTCCGGGCGTGACGACACCATGGCCGCCCTGGAATCCCAGCTCGGTGAAGGTTTGTTGGCCGGAAGCGGGGCAGAGGGCGAGACGCCGGATGTCACCCTTACCGGTGCTTCCAACCCACTTTTGCCGGGGCCTGACGCATCCTACGATCAGCATCTGGATGCGGTAAAATCCATGGTGGCAGACGATCCGCGCAGGGTGGCCCAGGTGGTGAAAACCTGGATAGCGAATGAGTGAACAAAAGGCAAAAGCAAAAGTATCCGTAGAATCGTTGCCTGCTATTGAGAAGGCAGCGATTCTATTAATGTCATTAGGAGAAGAAAACGCCGCAGAAATTCTCCGTCATATGGGCCCGAAAGAGGTCCAGAAGATCGGCTTGACCATGGCCAAGCTACAGAATGTGCAAAAGGATCAGGTGGAGGCGGTCATGACCGACTTCATGAAAGTGATCTCGAATCAGACGGCTCTGGGGGTGGGGGCCGATGGCTATATTCGTAAAATGCTGGTGAACGCCTTGGGTGAAGACAAGGCCGGCACTCTGGTGGATCGCATTCTGACGGGGGGCAATACCACTGGCCTGGATACCTTGCGTTGGATGGACGCGCGCTCTGTTTCCGATATGATCCGTTTTGAGCACCCGCAGATTCAAGCCATTGTCATCGCCTATCTGGACCCCGACCAGGCAGCTGAAACGTTGAAGTATTTCGACGAGCGCGTGCGCCTGGATATTGTCATGCGTATTGCAGCACTGGAATCCGTGCAGCCTCATGCCATGAAAGAGTTGAACGATATTCTGGAGAAACAGTTTGCCAAGCAGACCGGCTCGGCATCCACCGACCTGGGTGGTTCCAAGTGTGCGGCGGATATCATGAATTTCCTCGACACCAATGCCGAATCCGCGTTGATGGAAGCGATCAAGGAAGTGGATGAAGACCTGGCCCAGGAAATTCAGGATCTGATGTTTGTGTTTGATAACCTCGCGGATGTGGACGATCGGGGTATTCAGGCACTGTTGCGTGAGGTCTCCTCTGAATCCCTGATCCTGGCACTGAAAGGCGCCGATGATGTGGTCAAAGAAAAGATCTTCGGCAACATGTCCAAGCGTGCGGCCGAACTGCTGCGTGACGATCTGGAGGCCAAGGGGCCGGTGAAACTGAGTGAAGTGGAAGGGGCGCAGAAAGAAATTCTGGCCATTGCCCGACGCATGGCGGAAGCCGGCGAAATCGTGTTGGGCGGCAAGGGTGGCGAGGAGATGATCTAATGGCTGCAGAGGAGTAAAGCCATGACGGTCAAGAAGGACTCCGACAAAAGCAAACCCAGCATTCTTACGGATGAAAACACGCCACAGGATCAATTGAGTGCCTGGGAACGCTGGCAACTGCCTAATATGGAAGCGGATATCCCGCTCAAATCCAATGCCTACAATATACCGGGCAAACGACATTTCCATCCATTACCCAGTGAAGAGTCGGAAGAACCCGAACTCAAACCCCTGACGGCGGAAGATCTGGAAGCCATTCGCCAGGCGGCCTATGAAGAAGGTCTGGAGCAGGGGCGGGAAGCGGGGCGAGTAGAAGGCTACGATGCCGGCTACCTCAGCGGGGAAAGTGATATCAAGGCAGCCCTCACCCGTCTGGCGCAGATTACCCGGGTTTTACTGGAACCCATACCACAGCAGGATCAGGAGTTGGAACAGGCGTTGCTGCACATGGTGGAAAACATCTGTAAACGGGTCATTCATCGTGAATTGACGGTGGACTCGTCGGCGGTGTTGGCGGTGGTTCAGGAGGCAATTGATTGCATCAATCCCGGGGATCAGCGGTTACGGATCCATCTCAACAAACAGGATCTGGACCTGGTGCTGGAGCATTTGCAGGCAGCCGGTGAATGGGAAGATGGCTGGCGCATCGTGGCGCACCCAACCATCACTCCCGGTGGTTGTATTATCGAAACCGACGCCAGTATGGTGGATGCCCGGGCCGAGCGCAGGCTGGCGTCCGTGATTCAGCAGGTTTATGAGCAGCAACAGCAGGCGTTGCAGGAGCGTGGCCAACAACATGGGCATGTGGATCAGTTGCTTGATGAGATAGACACCTTCAGGATGGATGCAGACGACGAGCCGAAAACGTTGGAATCGCAACCGGAACTTCACGAGGACAGGCCACATGACGCTGGATCTGAATCAGAGAGTTAGTATCGCTGAACGCATCCAACGTTATCTACCCTATACCCAGGCGCAGCCGGAGTACCGGGTGGAAGGGCGACTGCTGCGCATGGTTGGGTTGACACTGGAAGCGGTGGGGTGCAGGGCCCCCGTGGGCAGCCACTGCACCATTCGCGGACAAGGCCATCCGGATGTGGAAACCGAAGTGGTCGGCTTTGCCGATCGGAAAATGTATCTCATGCCCATTGAGCCGGCGGCAGGCCTGCAACCCGGCTCCAGAGTGATTCCCAATCACCAGGTCTCCAAAGTTCCCGTTGGCCCGGGCCTTCTGGGGCGAGTGCTGGATGGCCGCGGCAAGCCTCTCGATAACAAAGGGCCGGTTATTGCCGAAGCCTATGTCAATCTGAACCGCGAGCCAATCAACCCGCTGGAACGCAAACCCATAGATGAACCATTGGATGTGGGGGTGCGTGCCATTAACAGCCTGCTGACAGTGGGGCGCGGACAACGCATGGGGCTGTTTGCCGGCAGCGGTGTGGGGAAAAGCGTGTTACTGGGAATGATGACCCGATTCACAACGGCGGACATCACCGTGGTGGGGTTGATTGGCGAGCGGGGCCGGGAGGTTAAGGAATTCATTGAACATAGCCTGGGGCCGGAAGGGCTCAAGCGTTCGGTGGTGGTGGCATCACCCGCCGATGATTCTCCGTTGATGCGGATGCACGGCGCCATGCTGGCCACCGCCATCGCGGAACATTTTCGTGATCAGGGTAAAAACGTCCTGCTGTTGATGGATTCATTGACCCGCTATGCCCAGGCCCAGCGTGAAATTGCCCTGGCAGTGGGTGAGCCTCCGGCTACCAAGGGCTATCCGCCCTCGGTGTTCGCCAAGCTGCCCCAGTTGGTTGAGCGTGCCGGCAACGGCCGTGATGGCGGCGGTTCTATCACCGCGTTTTATACCGTATTGACAGAAGGCGATGATGTGCAGGATCCGGTCGCGGATTCCGCCCGGGCCATTCTGGATGGGCATGTGGTGCTGGCCCGGCGTTTGGCGGAAGAGGGTCAATACCCTGCCATTGATATTGAAGCATCCATTAGCCGGGCGATGCCTCAGGTAGTGGAGGAGATTCATTTGCAGAAGGCCCAGGTATTAAAGCGCCTCTACGCACGCTACCAGCAAAGCCGCGATCTGATCAGTGTCGGGGCCTATGTGAAAGGCAGCGATCCGGAAACTGACCTGGCCATCAATAAAATCGGCCCCATACGCGCCTACCTTGCTCAGGGCATGAATGAACAGGTTGGCTTCAAGCAATCCCTTACACAGCTGGATAAGCTGTTTAATCAGGATTGATTGGCCAGATGAAAAAGTCCAAACGGCTGGTACCTGTACGTCAGCTAAAACAGCAGGCTGAACGGGGCGAGGCAAAGAAGCTGGCTGGCCTGCAGCAGGAACTGCAGCAGGCGAAGAACCAGCTTGCGGAGCTGGAATCCTATCTTGCCGAGTATTATCAGACGGTGCAACAGCATCAATCCCAGGTGACTCAAGCATCGCAATTAGGTCTGTACCAGGCTTTCATATCCCGGCTTCAGCAGGCAATTCGTCATCAGTCTGAGATGGTGCAGCAGCGACAGGCCGCTGTGCAGGCTCAAACTCGCAAGTGGATTGAGGCCAATGCCCGCTTGAAGACCATGGATCAGCTGATTGAGGCGGCGCGTCAACAGGAAAACCTGGACGAATCCCGACGTGAGCAGAAAGTACAGGATGATCGCCCTTTTCGGGGCAATAACGGATTTTAACCCTCTGGCTTCATGTCTATTTGCTCTTAAGGATTGGTGAAGCATGACCAATCATCATAAGCACTTCCAATTCCGGGCTTTTTTCAGTTGGGCTCTAGCGTAACCGTATAAGCTGTCTATTCTTTTTTTAAGGATGCCAGGGTTTTACCTAGATGTAGCCCGGCGTGTTTATTAAGGGATGAGTTCACGTATGGCAGAGTCGACAACGTATCAGTTGGACAAGTTCTCCGACATCAGCAAAGCGGATATTTTACTCGAAAAATTAGAGTCTTACCTCAACGGTGGGGTCAGTGTCGCGGTTGATGCGTCTCAGGTGGAGCGCATTGATACCAGTGCCATGCAGGTTCTGCTTGCATGGTTCAAAAGTATGGAGAAGCAGCATTTTCAGGCCCAGATTATCAATCCATCCGACCCATTTCTAAAGGCAGCCTCAATGCTGGGGGTGTCTGAATTCTTACGTTTGAAGCATTAACCGAGATTTAATGGAGATCAGCAATGACTAAGATACTAGCTGTCGATGATAGCGCTTCCATGCGTCAGATGGTCAGCTTTACGTTGCAGGGTGCAGGCTACGAAGTGGTGGAAGCCTGTGACGGACAGGATGCCTTTGATAAAGCCAAAAGAGGCGGGGTGGATCTGGTGTTGTCGGACGTGAACATGCCTGTCATGGATGGTATCGCGCTGATTAAGAATCTCAGAACATTGCCGGACTACAAGTTCACACCGATCCTGATGCTTACCACAGAATCAGCAGCGGACAAAAAAAGCGAAGGCAAAGCAGCGGGTGCGACGGGCTGGATCGTAAAGCCCTTTAATCCGGATCAGTTGCTCAACACCATTAAAAAAGTACTGGGATAGTGCTATGAGTATCGATCTGAGTCAATTTCACCAGGTATTCTTTGAAGAAAGCTTTGAAGGCTTGCAGGTAATGGAGTCCAGTTTGCTGGACCTCGACTGTGAAAACGTTGATTCAGAGACGATCAATAGTATCTTTCGCGCGGCCCACTCAATAAAAGGCAGTAGCAGTACTTTCGGTTTCACTGATGTGGCTGAATTTACTCATGTCCTGGAGACATTGCTCGATCAGGTGCGGGAAGGAAGCAGGCAGCTGCAACCGGATCACGTAGACCTGCTGTTGCAGTCCGTCGATTGCCTGCGCGGTATGTTGACTGCATTGCAGGCGGGAGCGGCGTTGGATACAGAACAATCCAAAATCCTGATTCAGGCGTTTAATGACATTCTTGATGGCAGGCAACCTGTCGCCCCAGGGGGGGAGCAAGCCCTATCCAATGAAACGCCCTCTTCACCTCCTGTGGCGGCCTCTCAATGCCAGGAAGAGGAGATCACCTGGCATATTCAGTTTGTGCCTGATGTGAATCTGTTGCGCACCGGTAATGAGCCGTTGCGAATGTTCCGTGAGCTGGCCGAAATGGGAGAGCTGGAAGTCAGTGTGAATCTGGATAGAATTCCGGATCTTGCAGGGTTGAACCCGGAGGAGTGTCATCTGAGCTGGGACTTGTATCTCAGTACCGGCCGATCCAGGTCTGAAATCGAAGAAATATTTGAATGGGTGATGGATGAATCGGATATCACCATCACAGCAACAGCGGGTTTGTTCACGAATATTGCCACACCGCAGGCGGAAGAGCATGAATTAATAGCCGAACCTGATGTGATGGGCGCTGCGGAAGCAGAAGTTCAAAACACGGTTAAGCCGGCAGACAAGCAAGCTGTGACCAAACCAGCGCAACAAAACCCGGCCGCCAAGAGCTCTGAATCAACCTCCATTCGGGTTTCCATTGAGAAGATAGACAGTCTGGTCAATCTGGTGGGGGAGCTGGTCATCACCCAGTCCATGCTGGGGCAGTTGGGTAACGAGTTTGATATGGAAAAGTTGCAGAAGCTGCAGGAAGGCTTGGCCCAGCTCGAACACAATACCCGTGAGCTGCAGGAAAGTGTGATGCGAATCCGCATGTTACCGATCAGCTTCACGTTCAGCCGATTTCCCCGCATGGTGCGTGACCTTTCCAAACAATTGGGTAAGAAAATCGATCTGAAACTGGTGGGTGAGCAAACCGAGCTGGATAAAACGGTGATGGAAAAGATCGGTGACCCCCTGGTTCATCTGGTGCGTAACGCACTGGATCATGGCCTGGAGTCGCCAGCCGAACGGCGCGCCGCCGGTAAGAAGGAGACCGGCACTATTACCCTGAATGCCTTTCATCAGGGCGGTAATATCATGATTGAAATCATAGATGATGGTAAAGGTTTGAATCGTGAAAAAATTCTGAACAAAGCCAGAACCAATGGTGTTATTGGTGAATCCGAAGTGTTGTCGGATGAGCAGATTCAGGAGCTGATCTTTCAGCCGGGCTTTTCCACGGCAGAACAGGTCACCGATGTGTCGGGGCGGGGTGTCGGAATGGACGTAGTGCGGCGCAACATTCTTGAGTTGAATGGCAGCATTGAGGTGCGTTCAGTGGAAGGTGAAGGCAGCACCTTTACGATCCGCTTACCGCTCACTTTGGCTATTCTGGATGGTCAGCTAATTGATGTGGGCAGCCAGACCTTTATCGTGCCGTTGGTTTCCATTGTTGAATCACTGCAACCGGATATGAAACTCATCAATCATGTCGCCGGTGGTTGCGATGTGTTTCGATTGCGGGATGAATACATTCCGATTATTAAACTCTGGGAAGTATTTGGTGTGGAGCCACGCTCCAAAGATCTGGCTGACAGCCTGCTGGTGGTGGTGGAGGCAGGTAACGCCAAAGTGGCAGTGGTGGTGGATGATCTGCTTGGCCAGCAACAGGTTGTCATCAAGAGTATGGAAACCAACTATAAGAAAGTGGATGGTATTTCAGGTGCCACCATTCTCGGTGATGGTACCGTTTCCCTGATTCTGGATATCACCGATCTGATTTATATGGCCGGTGAGCACCAGCAGTCAAAAAATGGTTTGAAGCTGATTTCGAACAAAACTCGGGCAGCATAAGCAGTAACAGCGCGACGGGAGAACGACCTATGAACGCAGCACAAGAAAGGCTTTACGACAATTCAGATATGGACGTTTCCGGTCAGGAAAACGATCAGACGGATCAATACCTCACGTTCATCATGGCTGATGAAGAGTACGGTGTGGATATCCTGAGCGTTCAGGAGATTAGAGGCTGGGAAAGTGTCACGCCCATACCGAACACTCCCCCCCACGTAAAAGGAGTGATAAATCTGCGGGGAACCATTGTGCCCATCGTCGATTTGCGGCAACGCTTTGGTTTGGAAAACGTCGAATACGGTCCGCTTACGGTTGTGATTGTGCTCAAGGTCGCCACCAGGAAAGGGGCCCGGGTGATGGGCATTGTTGTGGACGCAGTAAGTGACGTTTACAGCCTGGCTGAGGAAGAAATGAAAGCGGCCCCGGATCTGGGTGATCATGTAAATACGCTTTATATAAAAGGATTGGTTAACGTTAACAACAAGATGGTGATATTGCTGGACATCAATGAGCTGTTGGGCGCCGATACCATCCCTGATGTTTCCATTAATACCATCAAGGAAATCAAAGAAGCCCAGTGATGGCAGCAGTTTGATACAGATTAGTTCACCTTCAGGGAGTGAAGAGCGGATCTCATGTCGACAATGAGCGCAATTAAGCAACCCGGAAAGTCGGAACGACCGTTTGCTGAGCGCGAATTCCCAATGACCGACAAGGATTTCGATCGCATCAAACTGCTGGCCAAGCAGCGTTCCGGAATTGAATTGGGCGAGCACAAAAAAGAGATGATCTACAGCCGTATTGTACGGCGTATTCGTGCTCTTGGGATGACCGACTTTTCCCGCTATTTGCAGTATTTGGAAGAGAACCCGAATGCTGAACTAACCAACTTTATCAACGCCATCACCACCAATCTGACGTCCTTTTTCCGGGAGTCACACCACTTCGATTTTCTGCGCCAAACCGTGTTCCCGGAACTGTTGCAGAAAAAGAAAGGCAGCCACCGGATCCGAATTTGGTCTGCCGGTTGCTCTACCGGTGAGGAACCCTATTCCATCGCCATGACGTTGCAGGACTGCTTAGGGCGGGAACGTTGGGATGCCAGGGTTCTGGCCACCGATCTGGATACCAATGTATTGGCACACGGTCGGGCCGGAGTCTATTCAAAGGAGCGTATTGGCAATATGGACCCGCAATTGGTTAAGAAATATTTTATCGGTGGTTCGGCCCAAACTGCCGAGAATGAAGCCCTTGAAATCCGCGATACTTTGAAAAGCCTGATCAAGTTTAATCACCTTAATCTGCTGGGTGAATGGCCCATGAAGGGTAAGTTTGACGTTATATTTTGCCGTAATGTGGTGATCTATTTCAGTAAGGATACGCAGCGGGAGTTATTTGATCGCTACGCTACTATTCTGGAGCCCAATGGTTACTTGTTCATAGGGCATTCAGAAAGTCTGCACGGTGTGAGTCAGCGCTTTGAATCCGTTGGCCGAACCATCTACAGGAAAGTAAAGTGATGAAGCACAGCGTGACAAGTCAGTTTCAACCCAGCTATCCTCAACCCAAGGCACCCAAAGGATTTACCCATATCAATCGCTATTGGGATAAACAACAAGGAGTGTATGCCGCCAAGATTCTGCCGGGGCAATTCTATATCAGTACTGGTGGAGAGATGATTGTCACGGTGTTGGGTTCTTGCATATCTGCCTGTGTCCGGGACAGGTACAGAGGTATTGGTGGCATGAATCATTTTATGTTGCCCGTGCAACGCGAAAATCTGGACCCGGGTGTGCTGAGTGCATTGAGTGAATCAGCCCGCTACGGCAATTGGGCTATGGAATATCTGATCAATGAAATCTTGAAGAATGGTGGGGATAAGCGTCATCTGGAGGTTAAGGTATTTGGGGGGGGCAAAGTACTGGAGAGCATGAGTCAGATTGATATAGGTCGAAAAAACATTGAGTTTGTACATCAGTTTATCACTAACGAAGGTTTGAGCCTGGCAGCCGAGGATGTTGGAGGGCTGTTTCCAAGAAAGGTGCTTTACTTTCCTGATACCGGGTCGGTAAAGGTTCGAAAACTGAAAACCGTACGCAATGATGTGGTATTTGAGCGCGAACAAAGCTACGCTCGTACCATTAATAACACTCCGGCGCAGGGTGACATTGAGCTGTTCGACTGAGTGAAGCATGACTGAAGCAAAAAAAGTAAAGGTGTTGATTGTTGATGATTCAGCAGTGATTCGCCAAATCCTAACGCAGATCATTTCCAATCACGATGATCTGGAAGTGGTCGGCACGGCAGCTGATCCCTACATAGCACGGGAAAAAATCAAACAGCTGGTTCCGGATGTCATTACACTGGATGTGGAAATGCCGCGTATGGACGGCATTACTTTTCTCAAGAACCTGATGCGTCTGCGGCCCATGCCGGTGATCATGATATCAACCCTGACCGAAGCCGGTGCCGACATAACACTGGAAGCCTTGCAAATCGGGGCGTTTGACTACCTGCCCAAACCGAAGGAGAACCTGGGCAAGGGGTTGGTCGAATACGAGCGGGAGATTGTCTCCAAGATTCGGGCAGCGGCAGAAGCCAATATACAACGGCTTGAAATGAACTCCCTGCGTGCCAAGGCTGATGGGAGAATTCAGCCGGTAAAAGCGCCGAATTATGCCCCTAAAAAAGATGTAATCATCGCCATCGGCGCCTCTACCGGTGGCACCGAGGCAATAAAGGAAGTATTGCAGGGATTACCGGCAAACTGTCCTCCGGTGGTTGTCACCCAGCATATCCCACCTCAGTTCAGTACCTCCTACGCGCAGCGTATGAACAATTGTTGCGCCATGGTGGTGCACGAAGCCACCTCCAATCAAACACTCCTACCGGGTAACGTATACATTGCACCCGGCGATCGGCATTTGACGATCAGGAAGACCAGCGCAGGATTGGTGACCCAGTTGGATGACAGTGAAAAGGTGAATCGCCACAGACCATCGGTGGAGGTGATGTTTGATTCCATCACGGCGCTGGGGTACCGAAAAACAGTGGCGGTTTTGCTTACTGGAATGGGGGCCGATGGCGCGCGGGCGTTACTGCGGATGAAAGAACTGGGATGTCATACTATTATTCAGGATGAGGCCACGTCTGTAGTGTGGGGCATGCCCGGAGCTGCTTATCATCTCGGCGCTTACAGCGAGGTTAAGCCATTGGAAACCATTGCTGAGCGTTTGCTTCAGCTAACCAACAAGCATTGACAGACCATTGACAGATCCTAAATTACAGAATTCTTACATCTTACAGCGGCTGCTGTACCTGTTTGCCTGGGTCGGCAGCCTGGTATTGCTGATCATCCTGCGGCTGGAGAACGCGCCCATGCATGTTGCTCTGATTGCGGTGATCACGTGCTTTCTCTGGTTCGGTGCTTATAAATTGAGAGGCCATGAGCCACTGTTGAGCGAGCAACCGGTACCCGATCCCATTGAGGGAACTACCGCGGATACCTCCCTCCCTATAGAGCGCTACTATGCCAGGTTGATAGATAGCATGGATAAGAACTGGCTGTTATGCGACACCGATCTGGATCAGGCCCAGTCAACGTTGCGCAATGTCCATCACGCTTTGATCGAGGCGATCGATACGGCCAAGAGCACCGGGATGCTGGCCTTGAATTCAATGATTGCAGCCACGAACACCGGGGAAGTAGGGCGGGGGTTTGTGACCGTTTCGCGGGATCTGGTTTCCATCAGTGAGCAGTCCGGCAGGGATTTGCAACAGATGAAGATCGTGGTGGCCGGCGCGCAGCAAAGGCTGCTGAAAACACGGAATGTGCTGGATGAGCCGTGGCTTAAGTGCCTGTCCGGGCAGGGTGAGCACAGAGTCGCCGATTTGGTGGAATCCATCACTTGTGCCCAAGGCGCCCAGGAGGAGCTGCGGCGTATTGCTGAGCGTTACCAGCGCAGTAGTAAGTCGGATGTGCGCTGGTTACAGCTGGGGGATGCTGTTCGTCGGTTGCTAAATGAGCTGATTAACGTGCTTTATCAGTTTGAATTGAGAATGACGGATGTTATTTCGGATCTGCGTTTGGTAAAGTTGTCGAGCATCACAACCGAGAAACAACTGGTTGAATTTAAAGGTAGATTCAGCTTGGAACCAGCGGAGGAGGAGATCATTTAAAAATTTATGGATGAATTTTAGTTTGCATAGAGAAAATGGTCTATGCTCTTAATTAATGGAAGGTTTTTATAACCCTCTATTGGGTTTTTAACATAAATTCTACTTGCTTCTTGAGGTGTAGATAATGGCTATATGGTCTACTGAAGCATCCTCGGGTGAACTGACCATCAAGATCCAGGGACGTTTCGACTTTAGCGCTCATCAGGAGTTTCGAGACGCCTACGAAAAGGTATCGGAAGATCCCAAAGGCTATATTGTGGACATGAAAGAGACCACGTATCTCGACAGTTCAGCACTGGGTATGTTGCTGTTGTTGAGAGATCATGCCGGGGGAGACAACTCCAGTATTGAAATTGTTAATTGTAATCCTGATGTAAAAAAGATTCTCACCATATCCAACTTTGAACAGTTGTTTACCATTCGCTAGCTCGGAAGTACTGCACCCACCAGGCGGTGGGTGTCGCGTGAACTTATGGATAATCAAGTACAAGTGGTGGAGCCTGCTGTCTCAGAGATTGAGCATCTGCGAATTCTCATTGCCGATGACAATGATTCCGACCGCCTAATACTGCAGACGATTGTTCGTAAGGAAGGGCACACCGTCTATACGGCGAAAGACGGGCAGGAAGCCATCGATATCTTCAGGGAGCAATCACCCGATATCGTCTTGCTCGATGCCCTGATGCCCAATGTGGATGGGTTCGAAGCCGCCAGAACCATTAAGCAGCTGGCAGGCGACAACCTGGTCCCCATCATTTTTCTAACCTCCTTGCGTGATGCCACTTCGTTGGCGGATTGTCTGGCCGCCGGTGGCCTGGATTTCCTCAGCAAACCTTACAACCGAATTATATTGCAGGCCAAGATCAAGGCTTTCGCCAGTATGCGGCGCCTGCATGAAACTGTGCAAAAGCAGCGTGATGAAATTTCCCTCCATAACGACCGTTTGATTCACGAGCAGGAAGTGGCCAAGCAGGTGTTCGACAATATCGCCCACCCGGGGTGTATTGATGCGCCGAATATTAAATATCTGCTGTCTCCGATGGCGGTGTTTAATGGTGACCTGGTACTGGCTTCACGCAAACCCTCCGGTGGCATGTTCGTTTTTCTTGGGGATTTTACCGGGCATGGTTTGCCGGCTGCCATTGGTGCCATGCCGGTTTCCGAAATTTTTTATGGTATGGCCCAAAAAGGGTTTTCCCTGCAGGATATCCTGCGGGAGATCAACAAAAAACTGAAACGTATTTTACCGGTGGGGGTATTCTGTTGTGCCAGTATGGTGGACCTGAGTTTTCGCAAGCATTCGGCGGAAGTCTGGGTTGGCGGAATCCCTGATGTCCTGGTGTATCGCAGCAAGACCCACCAACTGGAGAATCTCAGATCCAGTCATTTGCCGTTGGGAGTGGTGGATTCTGACCGCTTTAACACCGACAGCACCATCATACAGCTGGAGAAAGGCGATCGAATAATGTTGTGGTCTGATGGTATCATTGAAGCCTGCAACGATGAGGGGGAGATGTTTGGTGAAGACCGTGTTCGGGAAGTCATCCTGGGCACATCCGATGCCGACAATATATTCAGTAATCTGGAGACAGCGGTGGAGCGTCATACCGGCCGTGATGAACAGGATGACGATTACACCATGGTGGAAGTCACCATGGTGGGTGAAGACGAAATGGGGGATTACTTTGGTGTCGGCGGCAAGTCCTATATGGCCGGGGGGCCCAAAGACTGGAGCATGACATACGAATTGCGCCCGTTGACCCTGAAAGAGTTTAATCCATTACCATTGATTACTCACCTGCTGATGGAAGTACCTGGCTTGCGGCCCCACAGTGGAAAAATCTACACCATCTTGTCTGAGTTGTACTCCAATGCCCTGGAGCATGGGGTGTTGGATTTGCACTCTGAACTCAAAGCATCAGCAGATGGTTTTGCCCGGTATTATGCTGAACGAACCCAAAAGTTGACGGCGTTGGATGAGGGCTGTGTACGCTTCCACATAGACCATCACCCGGTGGAAGATGGTGGTGTGTTGACCATTGTTGTCGAAGATACAGGGCCGGGGTTTGACTATCAGACAAAAGAAGAGAACAGTCATAGGACGGAAGGCTATAGTGGCCGCGGAATTCCACTGATCAACACCATGTGTCGATCGGTACGTTACCTGGGCAAGGGTAATCAGGTGGAAGTGGTGTTCGATTGGCATGTTGATGTATAACAATAGGATTGTGTTATGAGTAACCCGGAAGATCATCTGGATATTGGTGCGCTGCAGGATCTCAAGGAAATCATGGAGGGTGAGTTTGAAACCCTGGTGAATACTTTTATCACCGATTCACGCAACAAAGTGGAAGAGTTGGGTCACATTCTGCAAGTCCGTGATGCCGATGCCCTGCGCAAAGTGGCGCACAGTCTTAAGGGGTCGTCCTCCAATGTGTGTGCGTTCAGGCTGTCGGAATTTGCCCGCCAATTGGAAATGCTGGGTAAAGAGGAAAAACTGGATGGCGCAGAGCAGATTCTGGAAAGTTTGCGTGAAGAGTTTTCCCGGGTATCGGGTATCCTCACCAATAACCTGTAATCTGGTTGGTGCGGGCAACCTGCCTTCGCTTACCACGTCACCCGCACCACCTCCGGATGGTTTTTATAAAAACACCTTAAAGTTTTCTTCCTCGCCCTCGTAACTGGCTTCCATGTGTCGGGTGTGCATGAGTTGCTTCAGCCGGGTTTCTTCCCTTTCGTCATACGTATCCAGCATCAACAACGTGTCACCTTCTTCCAGGGCATCGTGAAAGCGGGAAATATGGTGATTGTCGCTGGATATACCGATGAAACCACCGGCCCATGCTCCAAAGAAAGTGAACAAAATACAGACGAATAAAAAGACACCCAGACTCATGTGGGCACCCAGTTCTGTGGAGATCAAATAAGAGCCGAACAGAATGCCGATACCCAGGCCGGTAATGGCACCCCAGGTTCCACTGTGTGGAATGTCACGCTCATCGAAGATGTCCGCCTGGGGCACATGGGCGGTTTGCAGCCCGGCCTGATCGTGGCTCAGAAAATGCAGCTGGCCCTCGTTGATACCGGCGTTTTGCAGGTCATTACTAATGGTACGGGCAAACTCCGTACCGCGGAAAAGATAATAAAGACGTTTCATAGGTTAGTCTCCCCGTATTTCCCTTACGCAAGACACCCCAATACTATCCGCCAAAATCGCAACGCTGTGTAGTGACGGATTCTTATATGCAGCAGCCGTTTATAACGCTGTGCCATATGGCGCCGGATTGTGCCTTATCTCATCTGTCTTATCCCAGGCCGTGACATTTCTTGAACTTTTTGCCACTGTCACACCAACAGGGTTCGTTGCGCGCGGGTAAGGGGTGAGGTGGAAACACACCGTCGATGTAGTACCAACGATCCTGCTCCTGCACAAAGCGTGAGTTCTCCTCCAGCGTTGATTGGGTACCTGAATCCTCGAACTGTGCTCTGAACGCCACGTATCCGCTGCTGTCGCCAACCTGTCCGCCCCGACAGCTGATGATGCGCAGGCCAAGCCAATGGCCGCGCGCCACCGCCTGCTCCAGCTGAGTAAGTTCGTGGGGGCTGCGTTTGGAGGGGTGCAGCGTATCCAGCAGATAGCGGGGCAGCCGCAAGGCGTAAGCTGAATAACGGGAGCGCATCAGTTGTTCTGCTGTCCGGGGTTTGGCGATGCCTTGATGAAACGGCGAACAGCATTGCTGATAGGGTTTTCCACTGCCGCAGGGGCATGAATCTGACATGTTTGTATCCGATCGAGTTGTCTGCCCAACAGGCTAACCGGTTTTCGTTGTGACCGCTAAGTCAGTATGCGGAAATGGACGAAATTCGGCTCTTGAGTGACAGTTTTCTTCTAAGGCTCCTAAAAAACTTGCCAAAAACAGTCGGAATCGGCAACATGCCTTGCACTTTCAAACTATCGTTTGAAACTGAACAATAACATGAGTCTCTAGTCGTTAACCCAGTGCGGGAGAAACGTTGATGATATATGAAGGAAAAGCCGTAACGGTTAAACCGTTGGAAGACGGCATAGTAGAATTGAATTTCGATCTGGAAGGCGAGTCAGTCAATAAATTTAACCGCCAGACAGTCGAAGAACTGGGTGCTGCAGCGCAAGCCATGAAAGCCGACAGCTCCATTAAAGGTATGATTGTTACCAGTGCGAAGTCTGTATTCATTGTGGGTGCTGATATTACCGAATTTGGTGAACTCTTCACTCTTTCAGAGGAGGAGATCGCCGGTTGGTGCATCAAATCCAACCAGGCGTTCAATGCCATTGAAGATCTGCCGTTTCCCACGGTGACAGCCATGAATGGTATTGCGCTGGGTGGCGGTCTGGAAATGTGTCTGGCCACGGACTTCCGCGTGATGTCCACCGCCGCGCAGTGCGGCTTGCCTGAAGCCAAGCTGGGCCTCTATCCCGGCTTTGGTGGCACCGTTCGTATGCCGCGTATTGTCGGTGTGGACAACGCCGTTGAGTGGATCGCCGCCGGCGGTCAACACAAGCCCGAAAAAGCATTGAAAGACGGTGTCGTGGATGCCGTGGTTGAACCGGAAAAACTGCGTGATGCAGCGCTGTCGCTGGTAAAAGATTGTATCGCCGGCAAGATTGATTACCGGGCCAAGCGTCAGGAAAAGCTGGAGCCGTTGAAGCTGCCCCCGATGGAAAACATGATGGCGTTCCAGACCTGTTCTGCCATGGTTATGCAACAGGCCGGTCGTAATTACCCCGCACCCATGGCGGCCGTTCAGACCATGCAGCAACACGCCGGTATGACCCGGGACAAAGCGCTGGAAGTGGAAGCCAAGGGGTTTGCCAAAGTAGCTACCACCTCCGTTGCTGATTCACTGATCGGCTTGTTCCTGAACGACCAGATTCTGAAGAAAGTAGCCAGCAAGTGGGAAAAGCAGGCCAAGCCGGTTAACCTGGCGGCTGTGTTGGGCGCCGGCATCATGGGCGGAGGTATCGCTTTCCAATCCGCATCCAAAGGCACGCCCATCATTATGAAGGACATTAACGAACCGGCTCTTGAGCTGGGTATGTCCGAGGCCACCAAGTTGCTGGCCAAGCGTGTAGAGCGCAAGAAGATGCAGCCTGCCAAAATGGGTCAGGTGCTGTCATCCATTCGCCCCACTTTGAACTACGGTGATTTCCAGAGTGTCGACATCGTTGTGGAAGCAGTGGTCGAGAACGTCAAGGTCAAGCAGAGCGTGTTGGCCGATGTGGAAAAGCAGGTGAAAGACGGCACCATTCTGGCCTCCAATACCTCCACCATCTCCATCACCAAGCTGGCAGAAGCGCTGCAGAAGCCGGAAAACTTCGTTGGTATGCACTTCTTTAACCCGGTACACATGATGCCGCTGGTTGAAGTGATTCGCGGCGAAAAATCCTCTGATGAAGCGGTTGCCACCACTGTGGCCTACGCCAAGAAAATGGGTAAAACCCCGGTAGTGGTGAATGACTGCCCCGGTTTTCTGGTGAATCGGGTATTGTTCCCGTATTTTGGCGGTTTTGGCATGATATTGCGCGATGGCGCTGACTTCCAGAAAGTCGATAAAGTCATGGAACGCTTTGGTTGGCCCATGGGTCCGGCCTATCTGATGGACGTGGTCGGCATCGACACCGGTGTCCACGCTGCTGAAGTGATGGCGGAGGGCTTCCCCGAGCGGATGCAGTACGATCATAAAGATGCATCTGAGGTAATGTTCGAGAACAAGCGTTACGGACAGAAAAACGGTGTTGGTTTCTACAAGTACGAAACCGACAAGAAAGGCAAGCCCAAGAAAGTGGTCGACGAAACCACCTATGAGCTGATCAAGCCCCACGTGGCTGCACCTAAAGAGTTCGAAGATCAGAAAATCATTGATCGTTTGATGATTCCAATGTGTCTGGAGTTGGTGCGTTGCCTGGAAGAAAACATCGTTTCTTCCGTGGCAGATGCCGATATGGCTCTGATCATGGGTATCGGCTTCCCACCGTTCCGCGGAGGTGCGCTGAAATACATTGATTCCATTGGCGTGAAAGCATTCGTAGAGTTGTGCGACCAATACAAGGATCTGGGTCCTTTGTATGAGCCCACTGCAAAACTGCGTGAAATGGCCGCCAACGGCGAATCTTTTTACAAATAAGCGGATAGCCAAGGAGACATAGAAATGAGTTTGAATCCAAGAGACGTAGTGATTGTCGATGCTGTCCGTACACCGATGGGTAAGTCCCGTAATGGACAGTTCCGAAATGTGCGTGCAGAAAAACTGTCTGCGGAACTGATTCGCGCATTACAGAAGCGTAATCCGAACTGGAATCCGGCGGAAACAGAAGATGTGATCTGGGGCTGCGTCAACCAAACCCTGGAGCAGGGCATGAACATTGCCCGAAACATTGCCATCATGGCGGAGTTGCCCCGTTCTGTTGCGGGCCAGACGGTAAACCGTTTGTGCGGTTCTTCCATGCAGGCTTTGCACTCGGCCGCGCAATCCATCCAGACCGGCAATGGTGATGTATTCGTGATTGGTGGTGTGGAACATATGGGACATGTGGAAATGACCCACGGTGTTGACCTCAACCCGGAAGCGTCCAAGTACGTTGCCAAGGCTTCCAACATGATGGGGCTCACCGCTGAAATGCTGGGCCGCATGCACGGTATTTCCCGTGCCGCCATGGATGAGTTCGGTGCCCGCTCCCATCGTCTGGCCTGGGAAGCCACCCAGGAAGGGCGCTGGAACAATGAGATCGTGCCCATTGAAGGCCACAATGCGGATGGCTTCAAAGTGCTCTGTGAAATTGACGAGGTGATTCGTCCGGAAACCACCGTTGAAGGCCTGGCCGGGTTACGCCCGGTATTTGATCCTAAAAACGGCCAGGTGACGGCTGGTACCTCATCAGCCCTGTCTGATGGTGCATCTTCCATCCTGGTGATGTCTGCCGAGCGTGCCCAGGCACTGGGTCTTAAGCCCCGTGCCCGGATTCGTTCAATGGCGGTGGCCGGTTGCGATGCGGCGATCATGGGGTACGGCCCGGTACCCGCCACCCAGAAAGCCCTGAAGCGTGCCGGCCTGTCCATTGACGATATCGATTACGTAGAACTGAACGAGGCCTTTGCGGCACAGAGCCTGCCTTGCGTGAAAGATCTCAAGTTGGCTGACAAAGTGGATGAGAAGGTCAACCTGAACGGTGGGGCCATCGCATTGGGTCACCCACTGGGCTGTTCCGGTGCCCGTATCGTTGGCACTTTGCTCAATGTAATGGAGTGGAAAGACGGCAACCTGGGTCTGGCCACCATGTGTATTGGGTTGGGGCAGGGTATTGCCACGGTAATCGAGCGGGTATAACGCCGGATTATCCAGACATCCAATCATGATCCGGTAAAGGGTCGAACGCTGCCTGCGGTGGTATTCGGCCCTTTGCCGTTTCACCCTCCACCGAAAATCTCTATAATCGCCGCACTTTTAGTCAAATAGAGTATGGTCTTTGTCATGAAGGGGCGTCGATTCAATTCGCAGGAAGCCAGCCTGCTGCAGGAAATCATGCTGCAGCGGCGGGATGTGCGGGGTAATCGCTTCCATTCTGACCCTCTGCCTGACAGGGCGGTACAGCAGATACTTGATGCCGCACTCAGTGCCCCTTCTGTTGGGTTCTCCCAACCCTGGGAGTTTATTCTGGTGCGGGACAGGCTGCGGCGCCAGGCGGTCCATGACAGCTTTACCGCCGAGAATAGTAAAGCTGCTGAGCAGTTCTCCGGTGCCAAATCGCTGCTTTACCAGCGCCTGAAATTGGAGGGCATCATCGAGTCACCACTCAATATTGCGGTGTTTTACCGTCCCTCCGGATTACCGGTATTGGGGCAGTCCAGCATGGATGAAGTGGGCCGCTACAGCGTCGTATGCGCGATCCAGAATATGTGGCTGATGGCCAGAAGCCTGAACATCGGTATGGGCTGGGTCAGTATTCTTGATCCAGGCGAAGTGAAACGCATATTGGAAGTGCCCCCGGACCGTGACTTGGTGGGTTATCTTTGTCTGGGGTATGTGGATGAGTTTTACGATGAGCCGGAATTGGAGCGGCTGCAGTGGGAGCGTCGTAAATCCATGCAGTCAGTTGTACATTATGATTCGTTTAGTCAACAAGATGCGGAGTAGAGAATGGATTGGCGGGTATTTTTGACCATATTCATCAGTGTTTTCCTTGCAGAGTTGGGTGACAAGACCCAGCTGGCCACCATGCTGTTTGCTGCGGACAAAGAGGTCAGTAAGTGGACTGTATTCGTTGCCTCGGCATCCGCCTTGGTGGTTGCGGCGGCCATCGGTGTGGCGGCCGGCAGCTTTGTGTCCCAGTTTATCAGTGAAAAAGCGTTGTCGATGATTGCCGGAATAGGCTTTATACTGATAGGCGGATGGGTGCTGATTTTCAGATAGGGTCGACACCCGCAGGATGATGGGGAACCCGAATGAATACAGAAAAAGTCATATTTGCCTTTTTTATTATCTTGGCCGCCACCCTGAACTTTGGGTTTTTCCTGGGTGAATTTCACGATGTAAACCATCACAACGTATATGAGCTCTTTGCGGCGTTGGTGATCAGCCTGATCGCAACGGTGATGAAATTTGGTGATCGTACCCATCTGGGGGCGGTGCTCCTGGCCACCAGTCTGGTGGCGGATTTTCAGTTGATTGTGGCGGCATTCCTGTGGGGTTATGCCACTAACGTCAGTGAAGCCGGCCTCAGCCCGGATATGATTGCGAGCATTGTGTCCATGTCCGGCGGGGCCTTGCTGGCGAATATGATATCGGTGGTGTTGTTGGTCGTGGAAACCATCACCGTGCGTCGCTAACGCATCATGAATTATGTTGCCTACCTGATACTGAGGCGCCTGCGGGCTCCTTTAATCACCCTCATTGTCATCTACTCTATCTCTGTTCTGGGCTATGTGTTGATCCCCGGCATGGATTCCGCGGGCAATGCCTATCGGATGAGTTTTTTTGAGGCGTTTTATTTTGTCAGTTTTATGGGATCCACCATTGGTTTTGGCGAAATCCCCTATGAATTTACTGCCCTGCAGCGTTTCTGGACGTTGTTCTGTATCTACGCCACAGTGGTGGGATGGATCTACAGTATTGGTGCCGTTATCGCAATACTGCGCGACCATACGTTTATTCATCTGATTCAGCGTCACCGCTTCCGGCACCGGGTCGACCATCTTAGGGAACCCTTTTATCTGGTGTGTGGCTATGGCCTGACCGGCAGTGCAGTGGTGGCTGATTTGTCTCGTCGCGGCATTCAGAGTGTAGTGGTTGAACTCAGGCAGAACCGAATTGATGCCCTCGAGCTGGATAATCTCCCCTTTGATATACCCAGCCTGTGTGCGGATGCCAGTGAGCCGGATGTGATACAGGATGCGGGTGTAGTACAGGAGAACTGCATCGGAGTGCTGTGTTTGACCGATGACGATCACGTGAATCTGTATATTGCTTTAGCCAGTAAGTTGCTGGCACCTGAGCGTATGGTATTGAGCCGGGTGGCAACTCGGGAGTACGCCGGTAATCTAAAATCCTTTAACACCGACCACGTAATCGATCCCTTTGAAACCTTTGCGGAATATTTAACAAATGCTGTGTTTTCACCCTACCGCCAACTGGCCTATAACTGGTTGATCAGCCCCCAGCACCGATCTATACAGTCCGTGGTCAAGCCGGAAAAAGGCCGTTGGATAATTTGCGGCTACGGGCGTTTGGGCAAAGCCATTCAACGTCGGTTTGAGCAGCATGGCCTGGAAACAGTGATCATCGAACCGGACCCGGAAGGGCAGCATGTTAAAGAGGATTATCGAGTGGTGAAGGGGTTGGGAACCGAAGCTCCCACCTTGCTGGAGGCGGGCATACAGAATGCGGTTGGTATCATTGCCGGCACCGCGGACGATGCCAACAATTTGTCCATCGTGTTAACCGCCCGTGATCTGAAGAAGAACCTGATGCTGGTGTCGCGTCAGAACCGCCACCACAATGCTCCGGTGTTTCAGGCAGCCAAGATCAATATGATAATGGATCCCAATATGATCATTGCCCAGCGCATCATGGTGTTTATCAAAACGCCGCTGTTGATCCAGTTTCTGGAAGAGATAAAGCACAAGGATGAAGACTGGTGTGAAAAACTGGTGTATCGCTTCGATGTGTTGGTGCGTGACAACCCACTGGATAGCTGGGCATTGTCGATCACTAAATCCACGACTCCGGCAATTTATGAAGCTCTGCGCCATGGGCGCAATGTGAAAGTACAGCATTTATCCGCCCATCCTCAGAATCGCGGTGTTCAATTGCCGTCGATGGCATTGATGGTGGTACGCAAGGGGGAAGCCCATGTGCTGCCGGAAGAGGATTTCTGTCTGCGTATCGACGACGAAATACTCTTTTGTGGTCGCAGCCATGTACTGAATCAGATGTTATGGACAGTCTGCAATTCCAATGTGTTAAGGTACGTAATCAGTGGCCATGATGAAGGTGGCGGATATTTATGGAAGCGGCTGTTCGATAAGAAGAAACAATCGCAAGACTCCGGAGGCAGGGTATGAAGAACGTCCCCACATTGGCAACAACCATGACCCCTTTTCCCTACAGCATCGACATCAATGAGCCGTTGCAGGATGCGATTGCAATGATGGAAAAGCAGGGTTTCCACCATCTGCCTGTAACGGAGGATGGAAAACTTGTGGGTGTGTTAACGGATCGGGATATTAAGTTTGTCGCTTCACCGTTCAGTAGCGCTTCACTGGAAGACGAGTTGTACGTGAAGGACATTTATACTTCACGCACCTATGTCGTCGATATTCACACTGCCCTTGAAAACGTTCTCAAAGTCATGGCAGACAAGCACCTGGGCTCGGCCCTGGTCACCAAAAATGAAAAACTCGCCGGTATATTAACTCACAATGATGTGTTTCGAAAATTTGCCGACGTGCTGGTCAAACTGAAATCCAAGCCAGACGGGAACGATGCCGCGTGATGGACGGGTTAGTGCAACTTTCCTCACCGGGCAGCATCGTTTCCACTTTGGCAGACATTGGCCATCAGGCACAGTTCACCAACCTTTAAGCTGTGCATTGCGTGCTCAGTGAGGTGAGGTTGTTAGCGTGAAAATCGTTTTCGATACTCGGTTGGTGACAACGCAACTTCCCTTTTAAAAAGGCGGCGAAAAGAGCTGACATCCACATAGCCGACTTTCTCAGTGATATCGTCCACGCTCAGTGCGGTGGACTCCAACAGGCGTTTGGCTTCGTCAATCCTTAACTTCTGAAAATATTGTTTAGGTGGTTTACCGGTAGCCTGGTTGAACCGTCGTATAAACGTACGGGGGCTCACCGCCAATTGGCTGGCCAGGGTATCCAATTGGAATTCCTGGGCCAGGTTTTCCTGCATCCACTGCACGGCGTTTTTTACCAGCTCATCCGGTTGTTTGAAGTGATGGGGCACCGGTATGTAGGGTGCCTGCGTCGATTCCTTGTTCTGCAGCATCACCGTTTTGGAGCAACACTTGGCAATGCTCTGGCCGGCAAAGCGCTCGATCAGACGAATACACAAATGCATGTATGCCGTCACCGCACCAGAGCAGTAAACGTTGTTCTGTTCGGTAACCATTTTCTCCAGCCGTAAGTGCACTTTAGGGAACGAATGGGTGAAATGGTGCGCCAGCCACCAACTGGTGGTTGCCTCATAGCCATCCAGTAACCCGGTATCAGCCAATAGAAATGATCCACTGCAATTGGAGGCAATAACGGCACCGCGGGCGTGATGGGATTTGATCAAACCACCCAGCAAGCTTCGCATTTCCTCGGTTTTTTTTGTGACTTCGTAACCAAAGGCATGATCGATGCCCGGAATCAGGCAAATGTCCGGGTTGCCCGCTTCTTCATAGCGGCCATCCACAGCAATGGTAATACCGGTAGAGGTATTCACCGGTTTGCCGTCAGGAGAATAGATTTTCCAGGAAAACAACGGGTTTCCCGGGTCTTCCTTGCGTACCCGTTGGTGAATGTTGGCGATGTGGAAGACATCCGTAGGGCCGGTGATTGAAGTCGATAAGCATCCGTCATATGCGAATATTGCCAGTTTTGTAGTCATATGAAGGTCTCCTGAATGGCAAATTGAGCATTTATGTTGTCATAAATGCCACTTTTGCAGCGCCGCGTCAAGCGCTAATCTGGTTTCAGGCTATAAACCGCGCGTTACCACACAGGAGGACGCACTATGGCAACAACAACCCGCTCGATCAGTCATGTTGGGGATATGAGCACCCCGCAGGTTTCGACTTGTCCGGTAAGCCGGAGCATGTTGCTGTCCGCTTTCAATGACAATGCTGCCTTGACCCTTGATGTTGTGTGGCGGGTTATGCTGGGTGCCGCGCTGGCCTGGTGTGGGGCTGTGGTCCTGCCGGTGCAACCTGGTCTGACCTTCTTTGCAGCCCTGAGTGCATCCATCTCGGTGTTGTATGTGGCGAACCTTGCGGATGTAAAGAGCGTGCGGGATGGCATCATGTCAGTGGTGCCGGCTGCTTTGGTCTGGGGCATCCTGGCCTACGATGCCGGTAATAGCGCGTTGGTGGGGTTGACGCTGTTCACCCATTTGTTGATTGCCTTTTTTGCCGGCTTTGCCCGGGTCACCGGCTCATTGCGTGATTTGGCGTTATGGCCGGTCTTGTTCGGTACATTGAGCATGGTTCTGGGGGCCTATACAGAATGGTTTCTGAGATAATCCGGGTTAATGTGATAGGAGCTGACGGTGTCAGACGAGACGTTATTCGCAGTACAGGGTGATACCTTTATACCAACGGCGCTGGCGGGCAGTCCCTGGCACCCTGCAATGTTGCATGGTGGGGCACCGGCCGGATTGCTGGCGTATTGTCTGGAGCGGGAAGCCCGGTTGGAAGGGTGGCAACCGGCAAAGCTGGCGATCGACCTGCTGCGCCCCGTTCCCAAAGCACCATTGGGGGTGAGCGTAAGCACTCGGCGCAAGGGCAATCGTATTGTCCACCTGGAGGCCAGTCTGTTCTCTCATGACACGGTCATCGCGGTGGCAAACTGTCTGTTTATAAAGCCACAGGAGCTATCCCTGCCTGCCTTTGCTCCTCGAAGCAACATTGAGATAACACCACCGGATGATTTGGAGGCGGTCTCATTTCGGGACATACTGTTCGGCAGCGGTGGTTCCATGCCGCCCGGTCTGCACACCACGATCCAACTGCGACCGGTGACTGCTCTATGCGGGCAGGGCAGGGGCACAGCCTGGATTGCCTTGCCGGTGGCTATCATCGAGGGCCAGTCTAATTCTCCCTTTATGCTGGCGGCGCTTGCATCGGATTTCGGCAACGGCGTTGGGCAGCTCCGCTTGGGTGGCAATCTGGGTACCATCAATGCCGACATCGTTCTCCAGCTTTCCCGCTTGCCTGAAGGGGAATGGGTAGGTATTGACAGCACCGCGCTGCTGGATGCAACCGGCGTCGGCCAAGTGCTTACCACGTTATACGATACCCGAGGCCGCATTGGGCAGGTCAGTCAAACCATTATGCCCATGGGGGAGCCCGGAGTGTAGAGTTATGTGGGCAGTGTAATGGGCTTTGAATTGGCCATCGGACTGGTCATCAGATTGCTCATTGCTATGTTTTTTTGTATTGGAACTTATCAACGGTCATTGGGTCGAAACTGAAAATTCCACTATCAGACTCAGTGCAAGGAGTTGTTAATGCAGCTAAAGCAGCGGATATTTACCCTTTGTATCATGATACTGGCCAGCACCCCTGCCTTGGCGGTCTGGCCTTTGCAGGATGGGGATGGTAATCAGCTTCCCTCGCTGGCTCCCATGTTGGAGAAAGTAAATCCTGCGGTTGTTAATATTTCGACTTTTGCCACCCGTCAGCAAATGAACCCGCTGCTGAACGATCCGTTCTTCCGGCATTTTTTCGGGCCGGGCCCCTACCACCAGGCCCCTCAGCAAAAGCGTTCCCAAAGTGCAGGTTCCGGTGTCATTGTGGATGCCGACAAGGGTACGGTGATTACCAACTTTCACGTCATAGACGGGGCAGATGAAATTAAGGTGTCCCTGAACGATGGCCGAACCTTCGCCGCCAAACTGGTCGGCTCTGATCCGGATGTCGACATCGCCATACTGGATATTGATGCCGACGGTTTGCATGAGGTAAAAATGGCCGATTCCGAGCGGGCCCGGGTGGGCGATTTTGTCGTGGCCATCGGCAATCCATTTGGTTTGGGTCAAACCGTTACCACCGGGGTGGTCAGTGCCATTGGTCGAACCGGCCTCGGCATAGAAGGGTATGAGAATTTTATCCAGACCGATGCGTCTATTAACCCCGGCAATTCCGGTGGTGCGTTGGTCAACCTGAATGGTGAATTGGTGGGAATTAATACCGCTATTATTGCGCCTGCGGGTGGCAACGTGGGAATAGGCTTTGCGATTCCAACCAATATGGCACGTCACAGCCTGGAGCAGATTCTTGAACACGGTGAGGTAAAACGAGGCCAGTTGGGTGTCATCATTCAGGATTTAACGCCGGATCTGGCCGAGGCCTTTGATCTGGTTGGTCAGCAGGGTGTGGTGGTGTCCGAAGTGCAGAAGGGTTCTGCTGCAGACAAGGCGGGCATCAAGCAGGGGGATGTGATCATCGAGTTTGAAGGCAGGCCGATGAAATCCGCGGCGCAGTTGCGTAATGCGGTGGGTATTCTCCCTGTGGGTGACAAAGTGAAACTGAAGTTGATCCGCGAAGGCGATGAGAAAAAACTGACGGTGCGCATAGGTGAAGCGAAAGCCAGTGTTGCCAGCAGTGGCAGCGTGCATAAGTTTCTTCAGGGTGCAAACCTGGCGGACAGTGAGGAACCGAAAGGCGTGGTGGTGCAGTCCCTTCAGCCCGGATCGGCCGCTCAGATTGCGGGATTGCGCAAAGGCGACGTGATCACCAGTGCCAACAAACAGCGGGTAGAGGATCTGGGCGATCTCAAGAAAGCGGTTTCCAGTAGTAAAGATCAATTACTGTTACGTATTCTGCGGGGAAACGCAGCGCTCTACCTGGTGCTGAAATAAGGCGGCGATGCCTGGTCTGCGCCACTGCAATCGGTGGTGCAGATCCAATTGTGAGGCCAGCATCACCCGCTGGCACCACTGTTCGATATATAAGTAAAGTGTCTAGAAGTTCCGGTTTTTAGTACTATTGTCTCGAAAATAATCCAAGAACGGATAAAATAGCCCAACTTCGCTGTTTATGATCCGAGCCTAATATCATTATGAAGAAGTCCTTTCTCTCCCGTCTGTTCAAGACCCGAGCGCGCGCAAAGTGCGTTGATAAGCCATTGGCCACCCATGCAGATATACGCAGGAAACTCGAACGCTACCAACCCACAGAAGGGCCAGCCCGTTTTGGCAATGCGGATGTGTATTTCGTGAGCGAGGAAGTGGGCACACAGGAAGAAGAGGGCCAGCCCCGGAAGGACACCTAGTTCGGACGCATCCAAATGTAAACGTCATTCTTTTGTATTTGACATGTATTATCATTTGCAATAGTATTACTCCTACGTTTGGAAGGAAGTGCCGATATGTACGTTTGCATTTGTAAAGGTGTAACCGAAAAGACCATTCAGGAAGCAGCCAAGTCTGGGGTGAACGATTATAAATCCCTGCGGGACAAGACTGGCGTGGCTTCACAGTGTGGAAAATGTGGCAGTGACGCAAAAAATTGCCTCAGGCAACACGCTATTTCCCAATAAAACTTAGTTTTGCAATAACCGGATTAAAGGGTTACCTTTTGTCGGAAAGGTCTAATCGCCTGCTGGTGTTTGGAATATTCGTAGAAGGAGAGCCCAAATGAAGGGTGATGCAAAAGTCATTGAACACCTCAATAAAGTACTTGGTAATGAGCTGGTTGCCATTAATCAGTACTTCTTACACAGCAAGATGTATAAAAACTGGGGGCTGGATGAGCTCGCAGAACACGAATACCACGAATCCATTGACGAAATGAAGCATGCCGACAAGCTGACGGATCGAATTCTGTTGCTGGAAGGCCTCCCCAACTATCAGCACCTGGGCAAGCTGCGCGTGGGTGAAGATGTCAAAGAAATGCTCGAGTGTGATCTCAAGTTGGAAATGGATGCCGTCCCCGATTTGAAAGAGGCGATCAGTCATTGTGAGAAGGTCAAGGATTTTGTCTCACGGGAGCTGTTTGTTGATATTCTGGAATCTGAGGAAGAGCACATTGATTGGCTGGAAACCCAGTTGGAGCTGATCGAAAAAGTGGGTATGAAGAACTACCTGCAATCCAAAATGGGAAGCTAGAAAACCGAAGAGCAGGGTGCAATTGTGCAGCCTGCTCTTCGTTCGCTTTTACTCTATGTTATCCAGCAGGCACTGAAAAAAAGCCTTATCGGTGTCCGGTTTATTCCATATCCCTTCGAACAGGCGATGCCGCCAAAAGTGCTCACCCCATAACAGATAGCATTCAACGTATCGGCTCAACGCCTGATGATAGCTGACTCCACGCTGTTGCCCTGAAACCAGGCCCGCACTGATCTGGTGAGAGCGCAGATTGGGGTGAATACGATCCAAAACGTTAGGAATACTCTCCCAAAGCGCCGCTTCAATGTCGTTGAGCTGGATGCGCTTGAATTCTGCGACAAACGGCTGCAACTGTGCCTCGTCTATTGTCCAGCTGTCGGAAGCGACTGTCGGTGAAGAAAGTGCATCATGTTGTGCATGATGATGCCAGAGTCTTTCACCGCGCACTGGCGTGAAAACGTTGTTTGTCAGGGGCAGAAAGGCACGGTGTTGTTCAGCGGAAAGGGCCGCAAGATAACGGTTTAGAATATGACCATTCCAGAATCGGCATAGCATTGTGCTGCCTTCAGGCAAGCGACAATAGAGACGGTTCTGCCAAAAGTCGACCTGCCGGTTTAACGAATAAGGTGAGGTAAACCAGGCGATGCCCAGGTGTGTATCGCTGCACCGGTGCATAAAATCCTGGTGGGTTGAATCGATCATTACCACATATGGCGAATGAGGCAAACAAGGTTCGTGTTCTGTGCCGAGGAAAAGTGGATGATATTCCGCGTCAGGGGCATAGCGAAATAATTCGTACAGGGCACCGCTATTCGCGGTGCCATCCACCAGTGCAAACAGTGACTCGCCGCCTGCTTGTTCAAGATGCTCGAGCAGCGCTGGGCGAAGCTGGCTTTCCTTTAATAACAACCTTTCCATTAACGCTCGGTTATATAATTGGCCAACTTTACTTGCGATGTAGGAATTCCTGCATCGAGTCATTCAGATGTGCAGGCACCAGCTCCAGCATCTTTTTGCGCGCATTCAGTAGCATGATTCTGACATTGGTTACGGAGTGCCCTGTTCGTTCGGCGATTTCCTGTGAGGTAAGCCCTTCACAGACGGCATAGCGAATATGTCGAAACTGCACCGGTGTCAGATACGAGCGCAACATCTCCAGCATTACCGTGATTCGGTCGCTCTCCAATTCAGCTTCCATATCGCTTTCGGCCGGATTAAGGTCGCAGTTTTCAGCAGCAAAAAAAGTGGCTTCATTTGAATAAACACCGGGTACTGTGGAGCGATAATCGTCTTGACCGAACGCATTGTCGAACCCGCCGTCCTCATCGCGGAACTCGGCTATTTGCTCTATCGCGATGTATGAGGGGTATTCTTTGATTAGCGCGTCCACCATTCTGGTGTTGGTGATCATTTTCAACGTGCCCAACATCACCTGGTTGCGGCGGCTACCTGCTGCATTCAGGTTTTTTTGGTGTACTGTCGACAGGGGTTTGAATGCGATGTCACAGAACAGGCTCATCATGGAGTCTGTGGCGTCGCTGGGTAAATATTGAAGGCCGACTTTTTTAATCAGGTGTGAACAGTAACGGTTGAAATTGGCGGCAATGAAAAGGTGAATATCCAGATTTACCCATTCATCTTCGGGCCATTCCGCTAAGTTGCGGAATCGTGAGATGCTCTGATTCATTATAACTCCCATCCATAGATAAAAGGTCAAGACCTGTAGATACATAAGCCCCCGCTTACATGGCCTCGCCCCCGTCGAGCCTACAGTCGGCTCGGAACGGCGGCTAGATTATCAATGGCCATTTTTGAAGACAATAGGATCGCATCAAATTGAGCAATTTCTTACACGTAAATGTGAATAAGTTGTGATTAAAAATGAGCGCGTGCTTGGTTTATACCTGCACTACAAAACTGATACAGAAAAGTAAAAATTAACTTCGAAAAACAGCCCTGAATATTTATGCCTAGCTTGTCTTTATACTAATTTATATTGGGTTTTAGTGTGCAAAAATATGCGCACTTTGCGGATTGGTGGATTCTGTTCAGTGGTCCAGGTAGCGACGAATCGTTCGCAATGCATACACCAGGCTAATGAAGTCTCTTTCGTTTTTTGCGTGAAATTCCAGCGCGGACATGATCACCTGATTTCTGTGGAGGTTAACCAATAGCCTGCAGGACCCCGCATTTTGATGCAGTAATGCCAGTGTCAGTTGAGCTTTCCAGGCCTGCTCTGCATGGGGTGTATTCCATAGGGTGCGCATCAGGTTAAAACTATTTGGCGAGAAAAACTGTTGAACGCTGCCAAGAGCCAGTGCCGTGTTGTCGGTGCAGTTTCTTTGCGCCGCCGTGGGATCCAAAAAGAGTTTTTCTGCCTGGTGACCCAATGCGCTTAGGTGTTTTTGTTCGATGCTTTCGGTTATATCACTGAAACCATCAATGTCGGCATTGGACAGGGTCGCCAGACCTTTAAGCGGATCACCACCCAGGATTTCATGGCGGGCGATCTGCAAGAGTTGATGGTTTGGAGGCTTGCCTGATTGCCAGTGGCGTTCCAATTGATTGCGTTTGATTTTTTCAGCACGTTGATCCTGTAGTTGAAGTATCAATTGCTGCATCAGCAACTGCTGGCCATCGGCTGCGAACAAATCATGGAAAGGCAGGAGCAGCTGGTTGGCTAACCCTTGGGCTGTTTCAAGTTCGCCCCTGTGCAGCAAGTGGATGAGGCGTTCTTCCTGCTTCAGTTTGTGATGCAGAGAGTCAGGTGGTTCAGTGTCGGAAGTGTCTGGTAATGGTGTCTGGATTTCAAACTGCCAATGCAGCAGGGCCGGTTCGCTCAGATCGACTTCCGTAATTTGCAACTGATTGGCCTGGAGTTGAATGTGCTTTTTCAAACACCTCAGGTTGGGTTGCTGGCAGGCCGACGCAAAGGTTGAAAGGCACAGCAACAGGATCGAGCAATAACACAGTATCAGTCTATGGGGCATGGGTGGTGCGTAAGGTTGGAAATCCTTGCTTTTCCAACCACGACAGAGCGCGTTCGCGATTGGGGGCTCGGCGCTCCCATTCCATGAATTCCTGAGGGTGTGGTTCTTGGTCAGTGCAGCTCACCAGTTGATGGCAGCACTCATGAAACAACAGATATTTCAACACAAACTGAGGTGTGTTGAGTTCCTGCAGGTGGGGGTGAATGGCGATGGTGGCACTTTCCTGGTAGTAACAGGCTGCAGGAACGGCTCGTACTGTGGCGCATTGGCGATTGTACTGCTGTGCAAAATCTTGCCAGCGGGCATCGCCCCGTCTTTTCAGCAGGTGGCTCAACAACAGTTTGGAGTCGGCATGATTTGCAGCAGCGCAGGTTTCCAGATGGGGAATGGCGGCACCGTGCTGGTCATCTCGTATGAGTTTTTTGGCCCGTTCATAAGTATTGAACAACGGGTGCCCTTGGGTAAGGGTCAGGCCCTGCTCGCCGATAAAAAGCGACACCGTGCCCTTTGGTACCTGCCACAGCGCGATTGCTTCTATTTTGTTCTGGAAGAAACGCTTGTTGACGCCCTGCAACAGCCGCTCAAGATAGGCATTGTCTGCTTCTTTGCTGGAGAAATACTGACATTCCGCTGTGTTTACTGCTCTCATCCTTCATCCCTGCTGGTAACGGCCTGGCCCGCTGGCGACCATGGTGTGGCGCGCCTGTTCTATAGGCATCGGTCGATTTTATGGGCACCGGTCGATGGCACGTCCCGTGTCATCAATGTGTATGGCGCGCCGCAATTATAGAGACAGTGGGTGAGCAAAAATGTGGGAGATTTCTTACAGCGGTGTGAGTTAATTTTTCTTTTTGTTCAGCGCCTCCAGAATACTGTCAATTTTCTTTTCCAGCCCTTCAATGCGCTCTTCCATATCCAGCAGTTTGCGCAGCTGGCGTTGTTCGTAGCGCAGTTCTTTCTGAGAGGATTTTGACAGCAGATAGGCCGATACGTTGGCGGTGATGAGGGACACCAGGCAGATGCCCATCAGGATTAGCAGGGAGGCGAATATCCGCCCTTCCGTGCTGGCTGGCACCAC
Source organism: Ketobacter sp. GenoA1 (assembly GCF_003671475.1). Taxonomy (NCBI): domain Bacteria; kingdom Pseudomonadati; phylum Pseudomonadota; class Gammaproteobacteria; order Pseudomonadales; family Ketobacteraceae; genus Ketobacter; species Ketobacter sp. GenoA1. The sequence continues at coordinate 388,528 of NZ_RCHM01000042.1, forward strand.
ATCGCCGTATCCCACTGTGGTTACCGTGACCCAGGCCCACCAGATACCCTCGGCGGGGGAATGAATGGCGGGATCAATGCCGGCGATTAAAATCCCCGACCCGGTAATGAATACGGCGCTGATCACCAGGGTTTTACCCAGGTGGTTTTGGGTCAGCACATTCATGACCAGACGCAGGTTATGGCTGAAGAAACCCACCAGGAAGAAAAGCCGGATCAGCCTCAGCAGGCCAAATTGTTCGTTGACTTCAAACAGTGGCGGGAAGGCGAGGATAATGATGGCCAGGTTGGCCCAGTTGCGGGTGAGGTGACGCAGCCTGTTTGTGCACAGAAGCGTGAGCAGTGAGGTTTCTATCAGGAAGAAACTCCACACGATCCAGTCAAAGGTGATGCGCGCGGATGCCTCCAGCAGACCGTTGGAGATCAGGTACCAGTCCAGCAGTATCCACAGTGCGATTATCAGCATGGGGGCTTCCAGGTAGCCGCCCCAGCGCACGGCTTTTTCATTTTCGGCAGGGTGAACGCCGCCAAATCCCATGAAGACATCTATGGTATGTTTCTGCATGTTACCTCACGTCAGCCTTGTGCTTTCAGTATAGCCGGACAAAACGGGCGGGCTATAGCGCATCCTGGTCGCTGTTCTGGCGATAGGCTCCAGGGGTCAGGCCGGTCCACTTCTTAAACGCTCGATGAAAGGTGCTGGGTTCGGAAAAGCCCATCAATTCGGCGATTTCGTTAATGGTAAGCTGGGAGCGGTTCAGATAGTAGATGGCAGCGTCCCTTCGCATGGTGTCTTTGATCTCCTGATAGGAGGAGCCTTCCTGTTTCAGGTGACGGCGCAGAGTTTGGGGGGTGCTGTTAAGCGAGCGCGCAACGGCCTCGAAATCAGGGAACTCATGGCGGAAATCATTGCCGATGATGGCGCGGATTTTCGCAGTCAGGCTATCATCGTTGTCGGGAATCACCACCAGGTTGTAGGGCGCTTCCCGCAGAAACGCTTTCAGGGTGGATTCATTCTGGGTGATGGGATTGTCCAGGTACTTCTGTTTGAAATGCAGTGCATTGCGTTCCTGATTGAAAAGAATCCGGGTGCGAAACAGACGTTGGTATTCTTCTCTATGTACCGGTGGTTCGCCGCTCAGTGAAACTTGGGTAAGTTCCAGGCGTTGGCCGATCAACCAGCTGAAGAATCGGTGCAGCAGTACCAGAATGCTGTCGCTGGTCTGGTGATCCCAATCCAGTTCCGGATCGTCAAAGCGGACGCTGATGATGGCCTCGTCATTGCGTTTGCTGAGCTTGAAATGCAGATCATCCAACAGCAGATTATAGAACTGAAAAAAGCGCAGGATGCTGCGCTTCAGATTGCCCGCCGGCATACTGGCGTGGGCCATGAGGGCAAAGGTGCCGGGCCGGGTACGGCGTATCCCCCCCAGCAGGAGAAACTCATCTTTGGTTGCCATCACCAACTGCATGCACAGGCGTACGTATTCTTCACTGGGGACCCGGGCTGTTGGGTCTTCCAGGATTTCGGGCGATACATCCAGGCGTGTAACAAAGGGCTGAATGTCCAAACCTGCCTGGCGCGCACGTGCCAGGCAGGCATTAACATAGTGAACGGATACGGTACTTGTTTTCATTGTCACGGCAGTTTATCGGTATAGGCGGTGGCATGTTGCCCCAGAGAATGGAATAAGGCAACAAATGGCGCAAATGGCCAGGGTTTTTGAGCTTTCCGGTCATGTTCCCGTTCTGACCTGCCACCTAGTATGTTATTCAATCAATTCATTGTAACAGCTGACCTGCATTAGGACATCTCATGAGCGGACCTCTTTCTTCCCTTAAAGTGTTGGATTTCACCACATTGTTGCCAGGCCCCATGGGGGCCATGATCATGGCGGATTGGGGGGCCGATGTGGTGCGGGTGGAGTCACCAACGCGGCCGGATATGGTGCGTATGTTGCCGCCCATGGATGATGGCGTCTCCGCATGTCACGGTTATTTAAACCGCTCCAAGCGTTCGTTGGCGCTGGATCTGAAAAAGCCCGATGCGGTCGCGGCGGTCAAGAGACTGGTGCGCGACTATGACATTGTTGTGGAACAGTTCCGCCCCGGCGTGATGGATCGTTTGGGGGTGGGATACGAGGCCCTGAAGGCAGAGAATCCGGGGCTCATTTTCTGTTCCATAACCGGTTACGGTCAGACCGGACCCTTCAAGCAGCGGGCAGGGCATGATCTCAATTATCTGTCCATTGCGGGGGTCACCGGCTATAACGGTCGCCAGAGCAGTGGCCCGGCGCCCATTAATGTGCAGGTGGCGGATGTGGCGGGAGGTTCCTACCATTCGGTAATGGCGATTCTGGCTGCGGTGATTCACCGCCAACAGACCGGTGAAGGTCAGCATCTGGATATCAGTATGACCGATGCCGCCTTTTCCATGCATGCCTTGACCGCACCACCGGCTTTGGTGGGTGGGGTTGAACCTGAACTGGAGGCAACGCAATTGAATGGCGGCAGTTTTTACGATTGCTATGAAACAGCCGATGGCCGATGGCTGTCGGTGGCTGGATTGGAGCCACAGTTCTTTGCCCAGTTTTGCCAGGCCATCGGCCACCCGGAATGGTCAGCGAAAGGGCTTGCTCTGAATCCGGATATTCAGGGGCCGTTGAAGCAGGATATTGCGCAAGTCATCAAGGCCAGAACCTTTGCTGAGTGGGTGGCGGTGTTCGGTGAATTGGATGCGTGCGTTGAGCCGGTGTTGAGTTTCAGTGAGGCCTGTGAACATCCCCAGATCCTGGAACGTGAACTGCTGGTGGATGTGCCCACCGCCAGCGGTGGTACCCAGCGGCAACTGGCATCGCCGGTAAAGTTTTCAGCCACCCCTGCCCAGTACCGGTTTACCGGAGCGGCACTGGGCGCCCATACCGACCAGGTACTCACTGACGCCGGTTTCAGCGCGGAGGAAATCGCCACCCTGAAACAATCCGGGGCCACCATGTGATCCCGGATGATGTTCATTGACCGAGAATAAACTCCCGAATCCAGGCTTTGTTCTGCCGCGCCGTATCGGTCCACAGAAAGGCAATGTGCGCGGAGGCGTCGGTCAGCAATGAACCCAACAGAAATTCCAGATCGGCCACCAGCGGTGGCAGGTGGCTGATGCCGAATCCCAGCTCGTCGGCATTCTCCCGTTGCTCCACACCGGGCATTGGATAGCGTTCGTCTCCCACCAGCGGCAGTCCGGCGATTCTGGCCAGGGCAACGGAGCTGTCGTTGGGTACAATGTTGTCACCGGCACCGGTCATGACATAAAGGGGGCGGATTGGGCGGCCGTTATCGGGGTAGCGCATCAGGTCGATGTAGTTAATGGAATCACCATAGTCCAGCAGCTGTTGAATGGCGCCTTTTAACAGCAGCGCTTCTGCTCCGGTGGCAGCGGGAGGTTCCAGCCGTGAAAAGGCTACGTCCCACAGGATTGAACCGGCCAGTATGCTGGTGACACCCACACCAGTGACCTGGAAAATGGCGCCGTCCAGATCCGGTGAGAGTGCAGCGTAGGCTGAGCCCAGCACTCCTCCCAGGGAGGTTCCCTGCATGAAAACCCGGCTGGTATCCAAATCGGCGACGCCATCTGCACACTGCCAGCAGCCACCCCAGCGCCATTTGCCCACCACATCCAGGTCGGACATTCCGATCAGTGCTTTGTGGGCGGCGGCAAAATCAATGTTGTTTTGCGTCATCATGCCAATTTCACGGGTTACTTTGTCGATCACCAGGTTGGAGAATACCGCACCCCCGTCGGCTTCGGCCCGGGCACCGTGATTGGGAAAATCGACGCTGAAGGTGGCGATGCCAAGCCCGGCATTCTGATCCCCCACCAGTAAATCGGTTTCCTTGCTGGCCCCCAGGCCGTGGGCGTAGAAAGCCACTGGAACACTACCTTCATTGCGGGCTGCCCGGGGCAGGGTAAGGCGAAACGGGATCCATTGTTCCTGGTAGTCGCCATTAAAATCCACCAACCCTACACCCTCCTCCCGGCGGTAGTTGTGGGTCAGAAGCTCACCTGTGATGAGGGCGGCTTTGCGATTGAAATAGCTTTTATAATCCACTTGCAGGTTACGTACCGGGTGATCGGACTCAAAGGTGCGTTCAACCAGCGTGCGTATTGGTGTCAGGACTTCGGCACGATCACGCACGGTGAAAACGGTGGCATTACGCACCTGTTCCGGGTCCAGCCCCATCTGTTGCAGGGCTCCGGTAACGGTGTCCAGGTAAGCGATGGCTTGGGGGGTGTCGGCGCTGTCCTGCAGGCTCAGAAAATCTTCCGTTTCACCCACCAGCGCCATATCCTTGGTCACCGCCACGGCAATTTGATGGCCGAAGGGCCAGCGTCCCATAGGGAACACTTCCAACACTTCCGATGGCGCGCTGACCCGGCGACCGCGGGCGTAGGCGTTGATCTGGGTGCGAATATCCAGTGGTTCATTGGTGGTGAGGTCAAATGCGATTACCGCACTACCACCGTACTTTGGCAGTGTCGCCGCATCCGGTTGCTGTTCGAATTCAAACACCACCGCGGAGGCAGCGGAGTAGCCACTGGCATTGTTGAAGACCTGCTGCACGCTGATGCCGTTTGCCACGGGCAGTTGTGCCAGCACTTCCGGTCGCAGTACATCATCACTCATATTGATGCTGATACCGGTGGGGCTGTTGCTGTTTTGGTTGGCCCAGATGTCTGATGGAAAAGGCAGGGCGCAGGTGATGAGGCTGGTTGGATTGCAGAGGGGGGCAGCAAAGGCTGACTGGATGAGTACGGTGCCGCCCAGCAGAGTGCCGGCAATCGCTGCGCGCACGGCGTGTTTGATATTGGCCACGTTGATTCCCCTTGTTGTTCGTTCTTGTGATTATTGGCTTATTATTTTCGGAGGTATTGACACTCAAGGTATCATGAGTTGGGGGAGAGGACTTGTGGAATGTGGACGTGTGAACCGGTGTGCCTTGTGAAAAGCAGCCCGGGTCAGGGCTGCTTTATATTGCCGTTTACCATTCGCTGCGGCGTTTCTTGGCGCTGCTCTTGGAGATCAGCCAGGCCAGGATGACACCCAGGAGGACAGCACCGGCGCCCCACTGAATGCCTTCCTTGAGATTGTCCTCGGATAAACGGATGTTCTCCACTTTTAATTTTTCTATATCCACCTTCAGCAGCTCAGCTTCTTCCTGCAACTGCCGGTAGGCGGCTTCCGTGGCAATCGCATTGCGGGATACTTTCTGAATTCGATCCAGTTCCTGCTGCAGCTTCTCTGTGCTGTTGGACATTTTGCTGTGGTCGGATTTCAGTCCGCCCAATTCGGTACGGGTTTCCGACAGCTGGGCCTTAAGGGCGCTGTTTTCCGTTTGCAGGCTATTAATCTGCTTCTGGGCGCGGGCCAACTGATCCCGGGCGATGGGCTCATCGGTGGTGTACTGCGATTGAATCCAGCCTTCCTTACCGTTGGTTCTGATCTGGATCCACTCCCCGGATTCCTTCAAAACCTCCATGGATGTACCACTGCGTAAAAAGTCAATAATGCGGTATTCCACGCTGGGGCCGGAGCGCATGTCCACCCTTAGATTGTCGTGGATGTAAAGCATTTTGGCGTAACCTGGTGTGGCCAGAATACTGGCGATGATCAAGGTAGCAATGGCGCTGATCAACTGTTTCACTGTATTTCCCCGTGATTTTTGATTTTGTCGCAGTGTAACGATAAGTGGGTTGTTTTCGCGTTTAAACAGGTCACAACCGGCGATTATGGCAGCACCTTTTTGTAAGGTTTCACCATCACCTGTTTGTAAACGCCGGCCGCAACGTAGGGGTCGGCGTCGGCCCAGGCCTGGGCCGCACTCAGGTTTTCAAATTCGGCGATGACCAGGCTGCCGGTAAACCCCGCGTCACCGGGTGTTTCGCTATCGATGGCCGGGAACGGGCCCGCCACCAGCAACCGGCCTTGCTGCTTCAGGGTTTCCAGCCGGGCCAGATGATCCGGCCGGGCTCCCTGGCGTTTCTCCAGGCTGTTCTCAACATCCTCACTGACAATCGCGTAATACATTATCCCTGTGACTCCTGATTGTTATCGGGTTTGACTTCTGAAATGTAACGCGACAAATACAGGAACTGGCCAACAAAGAACACCATGTTGATGAGCGTGAATCCCACCAGTTTGAACGTCACCCAGAAATCTTCACCGTAGGTGAAATAGACGAAAAGGTTGATGCAGCCCAGAGCGATGAAATACAGGACCCAGACAATGCACAGTGGCGCCCACTTGTCATCCGGCATGGTCAGCCTCAAATGTGGGGCTTGCTTGAGAAAGCCCTGGACCGCTTTGCGTACCAGATTCTTGCGGATCAGCAGGCTGACCAGAAAGACCGCGGCAATGGACCAGTTGACGATGGAAGGTTTCCAGACGATGAAGATGGGGTCGTCCAGGAAGATGGTCAGGCTACCCATGACCAATACCACCACAAAGGTGCCCAGGTGCATTTTTTCCACCGTGCGTTTCCAGAGCCAGAACACGGCGATTTGCACCACGCTGGCGGCCAGCAATACTTTGGTGGAGAGGATCATATCCTTGCTCGTATAATAAGCAACGACAAACAGGGCTACCGGGAAGAAGTCGAAAAACTGTTTCATATCAAATAATTCATCTCTAATGAGGCACCAATGATAGAATATTTGCCCCGCCTAAGCACTCCCGAGCGGCGCTGAAAGGTTAATTTCATGCAAAATCAGCCCAGTAGCATCGATCTCCATGTCCATACCACGGCCTCCGACGGTGAGCTTGACCCTGCCCGGTTAGTGGCCCTGGCGGCGGATTCCGGTGTGTCCACCCTGGCCATAACAGATCATGATTCCATGGCCGGGTTGGCGGAGGCGGGGCGCGTCAGTGCCGAGCGCGGCCTTTCCTTGATTGCCGGGGTTGAGGTGTCTTCCCGCTGGAGCAACATGGATATCCATATTGTGGGGCTGGGGGTGAATACAGGGGACGAACGTTTTCAGGGGCGCCTGCAAAGCCAGATGGACCGTCGCTGGGAGCGCGCGCGAATCATGGCGCAGCGGCTGGCCAGACTGGGTTATCCCGGGATGTTGGAACGAGCGGCTGAAGGCGCCCCCCAGGGTATTCCCGCCCGCCCACATTTTGCCGAGGCGCTGGTGCAGGCCGGTGCCTGCAAGGATCGCAAGCAGGCGTTTCAGCGCTATCTGGCCCAGTCCAAGCCGGCCTACGTGAAAACCGAGTGGCCCGAGATCAGCGAAGCGGTGCGCTGGATCCGCGAAGCCCGGGGGGTCGCCGTGCTGGCCCACCCCGGGCGTTATAAACTGACCCGGACCAAGTTGGAGCGGTTGATTTGTATGTTTGCTGAGTCCGGAGGCCAGGCACTGGAGGTCTGTGTCGCCACCCATGGGCCGGAAATGGTTCGGCAACTGGCTGATTTGGCAGTTAAATATAATCTTTATGCATCACAGGGAAGCGACTATCATGGCCCCTCCATGCGCTGGGTACAATTGGGAAAGATGCCACCTTTACCCTCCAACTGGCGCTCTGTGCTCGAACTGCTGCCATTGGAGAAATGAATCCAGCAGCAGCGAGCGTTGTTTAGTTCATAAGTAGGCAGGCCATGACCGAAATATTTCGTATTCATCCGGAGACCCCCCAGAAGCGCTTGATCAAGCAGGCAGCAGATCGCATTCGAAAAGGGGAGGTGGTGGTGTATCCCACCGATGCCGCCTATGCGGTGGGGTGCGCGTTGGAGAACAAGCGGGGGCTGGAGCGAATCGTGCAACTGCGTCAGCTGGATGACAAGCACCAGTTTACCATTCTGTGTCGCGATCTATCGGAGCTGGCGAACTATGCCAAGGTGGAAAACTGGGCTTTTCGTCTTTTAAAGGCCAACACACCCGGAGCCTACACCTTCGTATTGAGGGCCACCGGTGAGGTGCCGCGGCGACTTATGCATGCCAAAAAGAAAACGCTGGGGCTGAGAGTGCCCGATAACGTGGTGGTGCAGGCGTTACTGGAAGAGGTGGGGGAGCCCATCATGAGTACAACCTTGCTCTTGCCCGGGGATGAATACCCCCTAATCGATCCGCAGGAAATCTATGAGCGGGTGGGCAAGCAGGTGGATCTGGTGTTGGATGGTGGTTGGGGAGAAATGGAAACCACAACCGTGGTGGATCTGGAAGGGGAAGCGCCCATACTGCTGCGGGAAGGCAAGGGAGACCCGGCGCCATTTCTGTAATGCGGCAACGGCGGGCCGTGATCATGTCAGGCAGGTTGATGAATCCAGTGTAATAGACCGTATCGTACTTCGACAGCGTGACGAATATCGCTATAATCACCCCTTTCATCCTGGAGTCGGGGCCGCGAGGCCGGGGAAGGTCTCCAGGATAGCCAAACACTATATAAAAATCAGGAGTTTACCTTGAGCTCAGTTGTTTCGGAGCAACGTGTCCTTTCTGGCATGCGCCCCACAGGCAATCTGCACCTTGGCCATTATCACGGCGTCCTCAAAAACTGGGTTAAATTGCAGCACGAATTTGAGTGCTTTTTATTCGTCGCCGATTGGCATGCCCTCACCACCCATTATGAAGATCCCAGGGTAATTGAAGAGTCGGTGTGGGACATGGTGATCGACTGGCTGGCAGCGGGCATTAATCCCGGTTCAGCCACTCTGTTCATACAGAGCCGGGTGCCTGAACACGCTGAGTTGCATCTGTTGCTGTCGATGATGACCCCGTTGGGCTGGCTGGAGCGGGTGCCCACCTACAAGGACCAGATCGAGCAGCTCAAAGAAAAGGACTTGGCCACCTATGGGTTCCTTGGATACCCCCTGTTGCAAAGCGCCGATATTCTCATTTATCGCGCCGGTCATGTACCGGTGGGGGCAGATCAGGTTTCCCATATTGAGCTGACGCGGGAAGTGGCGCGGCGCTTCAACCATTTATATGGACGGGAACCCGGTTTTGAAGAGTTGGTGGAACAAGCCATCCAGAAAATGGGCAAGAAGACCGCCAAACTGTATCGTAACCTGCTCAACAAGTTTCAGGAGCAGGGGGATGAAGAAGCCCTGGAGACAGCCCACGCTTTGGTGCGGGATCAGCAGAACATCACGCTCAGTGACAAGGAACGCCTGCATGGCTTTATCGAAGGCAGCGGCAAAGTGATTCTGACCGAACCACAGGCATTGCTGACACCGGCCTCCAAGATGCCCGGTTTGGATGGCCGCAAAATGTCGAAATCCTATAACAACACCATCACCCTGCGGGATTCGGAAGATGAAGTGATGACCAAGATTCGCACCATGCCCACGGACCCGGCCCGGGTACGGCTTACCGATGCCGGCGATCCGGAAAAATGCCCGGTATGGCAATGGCATCTGGTGTACTCGGATGACAGTACCCGGGATTGGGTGCAGCAGGGTTGCAAAAGTGCCGGTATTGGTTGCCTGGATTGTAAAAGGCCGTTGATCGATGCGTTGCAAGAGGAACTTAAACCAATTCGCATGCGGGCCGGGGAATATGCCGGCAACCCGGATCTGGTGAAAAGCATCGTGGCGGAGGGGTGTGAAAAGGCCCGCGACGCCGCCAAGCAAACCCTGGAAGATGTGCGCGAGGCCATGGGCCTGGGATACTTTTGATGACCATATCCGAACAGGATACATTGCTGGAAGAAGCGTCGGCAGCCGAGGCGCAGGCGGCGCCTGAGGCTGCCCAGGCTACAGGGGAATCCCATCCCGACGCAGCCCATCCGCAACAGGGCGAGATGCCGTTCGCCCTGGTCTATGGCGAGGCCTTCACCAAGCTGCCCCAGGACCTGTATATCCCGCCGGATGCACTGGAAGTCATTCTGGAGGCGTTTGAAGGCCCACTGGATCTGCTTCTATATCTCATCAAACGGCAGAACCTGGATATTCTGGATGTTCCGGTGGCCCAGATCACGTCCCAGTACATGCAGTACGTCGAGTTGATGAAAAGTCTCAACCTGGAACTGGCCGCTGAATATCTGGTTATGGCAGCGCTTTTGGGGGAGATCAAATCCCGCATGCTGTTACCGCGGCAGACCGAAGAGGAAGACGACGAACACGATCCCAGAGCGGAACTGATCCGCCGCCTGCAGGAATATGAACGCTATAAAAAGGCGGCTGAAGACATTGATGAAATGCCCCGGGTGGGGCGCGAGATTCATTTGGCGGCAGCCGATCAACCCCGCTTCGAGCGTGAGCGGGCGCACCCGGATGTGGATCTGCGTGAGGTGCTGCTGGCCCTGCAGGAAGTGTTGCACCGGGCAGACATGTTTGAAAGTCATCAGGTCAGCCGTGAAAAACTCTCCACCCGTGAGCGCATGACCCAGGTGCTGGAACGTCTGGGGCGGGATCGATTTGTCCCCTTCGTCAGCCTGTTCAGTTATGAAGAGGGGCGTCTGGGTGTGGTGGTGACGTTTCTGGCCATTCTGGAATTGGTGAAGGAGTCCCTGGTGGAGCTGGTGCAGAGTGAACCCTTGGGGCCGATCCACGTTAAGGCCCGGGAATCGGCCCACGAGGCGGGCCCGGAAGACGACGATCTGAATCCGCAGGATGAAGATGAATCGGCAGAAGGGGCGTACGAGCCGGTTCCGCCGCCGGTATTGGCGCAGCAGGATGAGGCAGACGACGTCACCAATCAGCCCCTGGATACCGATTACCATCAAAGCAACGATCAAACCGAGAGCGAAGACAACAACAATGTCTCTTGATCAGGATACTGTAAAACGTATTGTGGAAGGCGCGCTGTTTGCGGCGGGTCAGCCCATGAAACTGGAGAAACTGGCCGGGCTGTTCCTGGAAGAGGAGGCGCCGCCCACCGAGATGCTGGTGGAAGCCATCAATCAGCTCAAAGCCGAATATGAAGGCCGCGGTGTCATGTTGAAGGAGGTGGCTTCAGGCTTCCGCTTTCAGGTGGAAGAAACCGTGGGTGAGTGGGTCAGTCGCCTGTGGGAGGAAAAACCGGCCCGCTATTCCCGTGCCTTGCTTGAGACGCTGGCACTTATTGCGTATCGCCAGCCCATTACCCGGGGTGAGATTGAAGAAATCCGTGGCGTCAGTGTGAGCTCGCACATCACCAAGACGCTGCTGGAGCGGGAATGGATTCGGGTGGTGGGCCATCGTGATGTGCCCGGCCGGCCGGCAATGTATGGCACTACCCGCAACTTTTTAGATTATTTCAACCTCAAAAACCTGGATGAACTGCCATCGCTGGCGGAAATCCGGGATTTGGATGCCATTAATGCCGAGTTGGAACTGGTGCAGCAAGGGCTGGACCCAAATGGTCAGCTGGATGTGGATGAAGGTCCGGAGGACGGCGTTGATGACGCAACCACACCCTCTCAAGCACTTGATTCGTTGGAAGAAGCCGAGGCTGAGCCAGCGGTGGCCTCCGCTGACGAGATGATCCGGGAGGCCCCCACCGACGCGGAAGAAAGCGTCATTGTTAAGCCTGATGAAAATACTTAGGTTGAGCATTCTAGTTTTTTAGTTTTATCTATCCCCAATTGCCATCCTTTCAAGGGGGGGCAGGGTAGCCGTGAGGCTGCACTATACTGTGTTTTATTTGTACTGACTGTTGTGATTGGTGTCGCGTGTTAACCGGTTGTTCCCGGTTCATGCATTTATTGGTGAGTTTTTTTAGTAATGAGTGAAAAAATACAAAAAGTTCTGGCACGGGTGGGGCTGGGTTCCCGTCGTGCAATGGAAGAGTGGATTCAGGAAGGCCGGGTTTCCGTTAACGGCAAGGTATCCACTCTGGGTGACCGTATTGAGCAAGATGATGAGTTGCGCGTAGATGGTCGCATCATCAACTTCGCCGCCGAAGAGGAAAGCATTCGTCGGGTTATCCTTTATTACAAGCCCGAAGGCGAAGTCTGCACCCGCACCGACCCCAGTGGTCGTCCCACGGTGTTTGATGCTTTGCCAAAGCTGCAGGATCAGCGCTGGGTGGCCATCGGCCGTCTCGACATCAATAGTCAGGGGTTGTTGCTGTTTACCACCGATGGTGATCTGGCCAATCGCATGATGCATCCGTCTTCCAATATAGAACGTGAATATGCAGTACGTATCCACGGGGAAGTGACGGAGGAAAACCTGGAAGCTCTGCGGACGGGTGTGACGCTGCTGGATGGCCCCGCCAAGTTCGATGAGATCGTTGATCGGGGCGGGGAGGGTACCAACCATTGGTATCATGTCATCCTGCGGGAAGGCCGTAAGCGGGAAGTGCGTCGCATGTGGGAAAGTCAGGGCGTGCAGGTAAGCCGTCTGATTCGGGTGCGGTATGGTGATGTGCAGTTGCCGCGCAACCTGAAAGCCGGGCGTTGGGTTGAACTGGATAAGGATGTCATTGATGGCCTGGCCGAGAGTTGTGGCGCTGCATTACGCAAGCGCACCGGCTTATATGGCCGTGCCAAGGCTCGCTCAGAGCGGGCGGTGGAGAAAGAGGTGCGCAGGGGCGGCTATCTGCGACGGCGGCGTTACTGATCAGATGAACAACGCTTCTCAAGCATTGGCCAATGAAGGTTCCGCCAGTGTGACCTGGTTGCGGCCGCTGTGTTTGGCGCAATAGAGTGCTTTGTCAGCCCGCCGCAGCAGGCTTTCCCGGTCTTCTCCGTGGCAAAGGCTGGCCACGCCGATGCTGGCGGTGACCTTGATCTTGAGCGCACCCAGTGAAATGTTGGTCCGTTCAATGATCTGGCGGATTCTCTCGGCCCCGATTTTCGCGCCGGCCACATCGGTTTTGTTGAGCAGGATAACGAACTCTTCACCCCCGTAGCGGAATATCATATCGGCATTGCGGGAGCTGTTCTGGATGGTGCCGGCGATGGTTTTCAGTACGTGATCACCCACCGCATGACCGTGACTGTCGTTAATGTTCTTGAAAAAGTCCAGGTCCAGAATCATTACCGAAAGCGGGTGGTTATAGCGACTGGCCTGTTCCACCTCGCGGCTCAGGATGGAATCCAGGCCTATGCGATTCCCCGCGCCGGTTAACCCGTCGGTCAAAGACGCCCGGACCGCTTCGTGGTAGCGCAGGCCGTTGCGCAGTGGAAAGACCAGGGATGTCACCATCCGGTCCAGTTTTTCCAGGTCGCAGGGCGTGAAATCGCGGCTTTTCCTGTATAGGGTGAGGTCACCCAGATAATCGCTGTCGGTCTGAATCCGGTAGTGGGAAGTACGGCCTTTTGGCGTGCCCAGCTGATAGGTGAATTTGTATGGGGTGTGCTCGAAACTGATCCCATCCGCAGCAACAACCCGTTGGATTTCCCTGAAAAACAGGCCGATGATTTCAGACAGTTCAATGCTGGTTTGCAGTACGGCTGAAAGGCGCGACAGTGCCAGAGCTTCGCTGTGGCGGCCGGCATGAAGTGCGTCGGTGGAGGGTGCGTGGTTCTTCACCAGCCCTTCGCTGTCCAGGTCAACAATCCGCGCACTGCTAATAGCGTTCATTTTTGCTTCCTCTATACCATCATTCTTTGACATAACTCGTCGTCTGCACACTCTGATGCCAAGACCGTGCCAGTCTTGGTCTAAAAATAACCGGTTTATAGAATTCCCTTATTTTACAAGAGGTTTTAGCGTGGAGGGTAGCAGCGGTCAGGATAAGGTAGGCTGAGGAATGAGAACGGCGTCAAATTGCTGGCTTATTTTCGCTGTGCATCCAGTGACTGACCGGAAACCGCGGCGGAATCCGTTCCCATCAGGAAATTGTACAGCGGCATAATGGCCTCCGGCGGGCAAACGCTTGCCGGTTCTTCTGCCGGGTAGGCGCTGGCGCGCATCCGGGTGCGTGTGGCCCCGGGATTGATACAGTTCACCCGGACGTTGCTGGTGTCCCTCAGTTCATCCGCCAGGGTTTGCATCATGCCTTCTGTGGCAAATTTTGAGATGGCATAGGCACCCCAATTGGCGCGGCCTTTGCGGCCAACCGAGGACGTGGTGAAGATGATTGAACCTGCCTCCGACTGACGCAGCATGGGCAGCAGTGTGCGTATCAGCATGAATTGCGCGTTGACGTTTACCTGCATGACTTTTTCAAACAGATCGATGGGGTAATACTCCAGTGGCCGCACATCCCCCAGTATGGCCGCATTCAGCAGCAAGCCATCCAGGCGGCCAAACTCGCTGTCAATGGTTTCGGCAATCTGCTGATATTCCAGGTGGCTGGCCGATTCCAGATTCAGCGGTACTATGGCCGGTTGTCTGCCACCTTCCGATTCAATCTGATCGTAAACCCGTTCCAGTTTTTCCACGGTGCGCCCCAGCAGGACCACCGTGGCACCCAGGCGGGCGTAACTCAGGGCGGCGGCGCGGCCGATACCATCACCGGCACCGGTCACCAGGATCACTCGGTCTTGCAGCAGATTGTCGGGTGCCTGATATTGGGTGTAGTCCTGAGTCATGAGTGTTTCCGTTTTGAAGCAGATTAAACCCTGATTCTACCAGAATTGGGGGTACAGTTTGAGATGCGTTTCCCTAATTTCAGCATCACAGTTGCCGCGTCAGCCATTCCGTAAATGCCTTCGGTGTGGCTAAGGTCAGGTGGGCGTTCCAATCCTCCGCCTGCTCACCTGCGTTGAGATATCCCCAGGCCGCCGCGATGGTGTAGCTGTTGGCGCGTTTACCGGCTTCAATGTCCCGGGCATGATCGCCCACGTACAAGGTGTGCGCCGGATCCACCCCGATGCGTTGGCAGGCGGTGAGAATGGGCTCGGGGTGTGGTTTGCGGTGGGTTACCTGGTCGGGGCAAATGGCAATGGCGCAACGCTGTTCCAGGTTCAACCCGGCCAGAAGCGGGTTGGTGTAGCGGCTGGGCTTGTTGGTGACAATGCCCCAGGGGATGTTGGCTTTTTCCAGCGTCTGCAGCGCGTTGTCCAGTCCGGCAAACAAGCCTGATTCTTGTGCCAGGCTGGCTTCGTATCGCTGCAACAGCGTTGCGAGATGATCGGCGAAATGCGGGTTGTTGTCTTCTCCGCCAAACGCCAGTGTGACCAGGGCGCGGGCGCCATTGGAGACCTGCTGGCGAACCCTGTCATAGGTAAACGGCGGCAGTTGATGTTCCTGGCGCAACTGATTCACGATGCGCACAAAGTCCGGTGCGGTATCGATAAGAGTGCCGTCCAGATCAAACAGCACGGCGGCAATGGGTTTAGGTACCGGCATATTGTCTACTTCAGGCAGGTTTCGTGCAGTGTACGAAGTAGTTGACGTCAACATCCTTCGTGATTTTGAAATGCATGGAGAGCGGATTTACGCTCATGCCGCTCACATTCCTGACGTTTAGCCCGGCTTGGCGCGACCAGGCCGACAACTCCGAAGGTTTGATGAACTTCAGGTATTCGTGAGTGCCTTTGGGCACCAGTTTCATTACGTATTCGGCCCCCACAATGGCCATTACATAGGCCTTGGGGTTGCGGTTGATGGTTGAGAAAAACACATGGCCACCCGGTTTGGTCAGGGCCGCGCAGGCTTGGACGATGGCGCCGGGGTCCGGCACATGTTCCAGCATTTCCATGCAGGTGACCACATCGAAATGGTTGGGCATTTCAGCGGCCAGGTCTTCAACGCTGATATGACGGTAGTCAATATCGAGCTGATGTTGCGCGGCATGGGCCTGGGCCACATCCAGGTTGGCTGCCCCCATATCAATGCCGGTTACCTGCGCACCGCGATAGGTCAATCCCTCGCTCAGGATGCCGCCGCCGCAACCCACATCCAATACTGCCATACCGGCCAGGGCGGTGCGTTCGTTGATGTAATTCAGCCGCAGCGGGTTGATGTCGTGGAGGGGTTTGAATTCCCCGTCCGGGTCCCACCACTTATCTGCAATGGATTCGAATTTGGCAATCTCGGTTTGGTCTACGTTACTCATCTCGATGCTCATCGGCCAGTTGAATTTGCGCTTTCCAGAGCTTGGCTTTGGAGAGGATGTCATCCAGGTCCAGGGTGGTGAGCTGGCGGTTTTTCATAACCTGCTTGCCGCCAATCCAGCTGTCGGTGACCTGGCTCGAAGGGGTGGCGTACACCAATTGTGACTCCACATGATAATGGGGCTGGCAGGTGACGTCGTCCAGGTGTACGGCAATCATGTCCGCGGCCTTGCCCACTTCCAGGCTGCCGGTAAGGTGGTCGATGCCCAACGCCTTGGCGCCGTTAAGGGTGGCCATTTCCAGGGCCTGGTGGGCAGGCAGGGCGCTGGGATCACCCGCGACCCCTTTGGCCAGCAGGGCCGCCGTGCGCATTTCGCCAAACATATCCAGATCGTTGTTGCTGGCTGCTCCGTCGGTACCCAAAGCAACGTTGACACCGGCGGCCAGCAGTTTGGCTACCGGGCAAAAGCCGCTGGCCAGTTTCAGGTTGGATTCCGGGCAATGGACGACATGGGTGCCGGTCTCTGCCAGCAGTTGTATTTCCTCGTCACTGAGTTGCGTCATGTGAACGGCCTGCAACTGAGGGGTGAGCATGCCCATGTCGTGCAGGCGCTGAAGGGGGCGTTTGCCGGTGGTTTTGACCGCTTCGTCCACCTCAAAGGCGGTTTCGTGCAGATGAATCTGAATCGCCATGTTGGTTTCCACCGCCATGGTGTTCACTTTCTGCAAGGGTTCATCGGACACCGTATAGGGGGCATGGGGGCCAAAGGCAATTCTGACCAGGGGATGGTTGCGATAGTCGTCATGCAACTGCAGGCCCTTGCGTAGATACTCATCGGCGTTCTGGGCCCAGTTGGTAGGGAAGTCCAGGATAGGAAAGCTCAGCTGGCAGCGCATGTTGGCGTTGGCGGCGGCTTTGGCCATCACATTGGGGTAGAAATACATATCACTGAAGCAGGTGGTGCCGCTGCGAATCATTTCCGCCATGGCCAGTTGCGCCCCTTCCAGGGTGAAGGCTTCATCCACCCAGCGTGCTTCTGCCGGCCAGATATGATTTTGCAACCAGTCCATCAACGGCAGGTCGTCGGCGAGGCCGCGAAACAGGCTCATGGCTGCGTGGCCGTGGGCGTTGATCAGGCCTGGCATCAGAACATGCTCCGGGAGCTCAATGGTTTCCGCCGCTTCGACGCGCAGTGAGTCGCGCGGGCCCATTGCAGCGATGCGTCCTTTGTCGATGGCAATACTCTGGTGTTCCAGAAACGGTTGGCCGGGGTCCATGGTTAACACCCAACGGGCGTTGATCAGCGTCGAAACGATGTTGTTGTCTGACATATTAAGGTTACCTGCCGAGTGTCTTTCGCGGTGTCGGTCTGACGGTTGATGCTGGTTTGGCGTCGGCCAATAGTACTCTTGTTTGCTGTCAGAGTGAAAAGCCAAGCAGAAAAAATCCGTTTCAAAACACCTGTTTCTGGCTCTGGGAGGGGCATGTCCGTATAATTTGCAGCGTCAAGGTTGGAGGGTAACGAATGGTACCGGGTCAGGAAAACTCAGTAAGCGCGATCGAATGGCGGGACGATGCATTGTGGCTGCTTGATCAGCGGGCGTTGCCTGTGCAGGAGGTCTGGCTCGAGCATCAGGAAGTTGCTGCTGTGGTGGAATCCATTCGTGCCATGGTGGTGCGTGGGGCGCCTGCCATAGGGATTACTGCCGCCTACGGGGTGGTGCTTGCCGCCCGCAACCGTCGCAATCAGGATGCCTACACCTGGCGGGAGCAACTGGAACAGGATCTTGAGGCTCTGGCCCAATCCAGGCCCACCGCGGTGAACCTGTTCTGGGCTCTGGATCAGATGCGCCTGGCCCTGGATAAGCTGGCGGATAATGAAGATCCCATTGTGCAGCTGCTGCGGGAAGCCAAAAAGATCCACCGCTTGGATGTTGCCGCCAATCATGCCATGGGGCGACTGGGCAGTGCTGTGATCGCCAGTTACAGTACGCCCGTCAAGGGGGTGATCACCCACTGTAATACCGGGTCGCTGGCAACCGGGGGCTATGGTACGGCCCTGGGGGTAATCCGGTCGGCCTGGCAGCAGGGGTTGATTGATCGGGTCTTTGCCGATGAAACCCGGCCCTGGTGGCAGGGATCCCGTCTCACGGCCTGGGAATTGAGCCAGGACAAGATACCGGTGACCCTGATGGCCGATACGGTGGGGGCTACCCTGATGCGGCAGGGGCGGATCAGCTGGGTGATTGTGGGGGCCGACCGGATCACCGCCAATGGCGATGTGGCCAATAAGATCGGTACCTATAATCTGGCGGTGCTGGCCAAGCACCATGGGGTCCGCTTTATGGTGGCAGCCCCCACCAGTACCTTCGATATGATGTTATCCAGCGGCGAGGACATACCCATTGAGGAGCGTGGTCCGGATGAGCTGGTGGCGTTCAAAAACCATCGCCTGGCGCCGGACAATATCGATGTCTATAACCCGGTGTTCGATGTCACCCCGGCGGAGCTGATCGATGCCATTGTCACCGAAAAGGGGGTGGTGGAAAGCCCTAATCTGGCCGGTGTTTCCCGCCTTATGGAAAAGCAGTCCCTGCACTGATGAAATCCACTGCAAAAACGCAATAATTCTACCAAAAACCGCCATTTGCCCTTAGCCCCCGCAGGGCGGTTCGTGCTATCATTTGGAGCTTTAAAATCGGCCTTGCAAGCCGTCAGGGGCAATGACAAAAACGACGAAAGATCAACCCCGGTCACTGTGAGCCAAAGGTCAATCGAGCACCCGCTCACAGCCGTCATCAGCAAACCAGGAACCCGATGTCAGAACTAGCCAAAGAAATCCTACCGGTCAACATCGAAGACGAACTCAAGCAATCCTATCTTGACTATGCCATGAGCGTTATCGTGGGGCGTGCTCTGCCGGATGTGCGAGACGGATTGAAGCCCGTGCATCGTCGCGTTCTGTACGCCATGCATGAGTTGGGGAACGTCTACAACAAACCCTATAAAAAGTCCGCCCGTGTGGTGGGTGACGTTATCGGTAAATATCACCCCCATGGTGATTCGGCCGTATACGACACCATCGTGCGCATGGCTCAGCCGTTTTCGCTGCGTTACATGCTGGTGGATGGCCAGGGTAACTTTGGTTCCATTGATGGCGATAACGCCGCAGCCATGCGATACACCGAAGTTCGCATGTCCAAAATTGCCCATGACCTGCTGGCGGACCTGGAAAAGGAAACCGTCGACTTTGTGCCGAACTATGACGGCAATGAGCAGATGCCCTCGGTTCTACCCACGCGTGTTCCCAATTTGCTGGTGAATGGCTCATCCGGTATTGCCGTGGGGATGGCCACCAACATCCCGCCCCACAATCTGGGTGAAGTGATCGACGGGACCCTGGCCTGCATTGATAATCCGGACATCGATGTGGATGGCCTGATGGAATACATCCAGGGCCCGGATTTGCCTACCCACGGGATCATTAATGGTCGCTCCGGCATCATTGAGGCCTACCGCACGGGTCGTGGTCGGATGTACATGCGGGCCCGTGCGCACATTGAGACCGAAAAGAACGGCAAGGAAACCATTATCGTCACGGAGATTCCCTATCAGGTGAACAAAGCCCGCCTGATTGAGAAGATCGCCGAGCTGGTAAAGGAAAAACGAATTGAAGGCATCAGTGAGATCCGCGACGAATCCGATAAGGATGGTATCCGGGTGGTGATTGAGGTGCGCCGCGGTGACAATGCCGAAGTGTTGCTCAATAACCTGTATTCGCAGACGCAACTGGAAACGGTGTTCGGCATCAATATGGTGGCGTTGGTCGATGGCCAGCCCCGCTTGTTGAATCTGAAGGGCATCGTAGAAGCCTTTATCCGTCATCGGCGGGAAGTGGTGACCCGGCGTACGGTTTATGATTTGCGTAAGGCCCGTGAGCGTGGCCATGTGCTGGAAGGCCTGGCGGTGGCACTGGCCAATATTGACCCCGTTATCGAGTTGATCAGATCCTCGCCCGGCCGTGCCGAGGCGGAAGAGCGCCTCATGGGGCAGGGCTGGAAGCCTGGTCATGTGCTGGAGATGCTGGAACGGGCCGGTGGCCCGGATGCCTGTCGCCCGGATGATATTGATACCAGGTTCGGTTTGCGGGATGACGGCTTGTACTACCTGTCGGCAGTGCAGGCCAAAGAAATTCTCGATATGCGCCTGCACCGTCTTACCGGTTTGGAAACCGATAAGCTGCTGAAGGAATATCAGGAAAAACTGGATCTGATCCGCGAGTTGATGGCCATTCTTGCAGACCCAGAGCTGTTGATGACCGTGATCCGGGAAGAACTGGTTGCGATTCGCCAGCAATATGCCGATGAGCGGCGTACTGAAATTGTTGCCTCACGCATGGATCTGACCAACGAAGATCTGATTCCTGAGGAAACCGTTGTGGTGACTTTGTCCCATGGCGGTTATGCCAAGACCCAGCCCATCGTCAATTACCAGGCACAGCGGCGGGGTGGTCGCGGCAAAGCGGCAGCATCGGTCAAAGACGAAGATTATGTCGAGCATCTGTTGGTCACCAGCTCTCACGACACCATTCTGTGTTTCAGCAACCAGGGTAAGGTGTACTGGCTCAAGGTGTATCAGATTCCACAGGCCGGGCGACAGTCCCGCGGGCGCCCCATCGTCAACCTGTTACCGTTGAACGATGATGAGAAGATTACCGCTATATTGCCGCTGCGTGAGTACGAGTCCGGTAAATTTGTCTTCATGGCCACCAGCAACGGCACCGTCAAGAAAGTGGAGCTGGAAGCGTTTTCACGGCCCCGCAGTTCCGGCCTGATCGCCATCGAGCTGGATGAGGGGAATTGTCTGGTGGGTGTGGACATCACCGACGGTGAACAGGACATCATGCTGTTTACATCCGAAGGTAAAGCGGTGCGCTTCAAGGAAGAAAACGTCCGCGCCATGGGGCGCACGGCCCGTGGTGTACGTGGTGTTAATCTGCCGCAGGGCGTCCATCTCATCTCACTGATTGTGCCGCAGGCCGGTCATCAGGTTTTGACCGCCAGTGTCAACGGTTATGGCAAGCGTACCGCGGTAGAGGATTTCCCAACCAAAGGGCGCGGTGGCAAGGGCATCATTGCCATGCGTTGCAGCGAGCGTAATGGTGCGTTGCTGGGTGCCGTGCAGGTTTCTGAAACCGATGAAATCATGCTGATATCGGATCAGGGCACATTGGTTCGCACCCGTGTTGCTGAAGTTTCAGTACAGGGCCGGGATACCCAGGGTGTGATGCTGATTCGGTTGGCGAAAGATGAACATCTGGTGGGCGTGGAACGTATTGCGGAGCTGGAAGACGCCATCGACGTTGAGGCGGTGGCTGAACTCGCCCAGCAAGATCCGGCTGCGCCTGCGGCACCGGATTCTGATACCGACCCCGATACCGATTCCGAACAAGAGGATTGATGATTGCCATGACGCGCGCCTTTAATTTTTGTGCTGGCCCGGCGGCGCTACCGGAAGCGGTATTGCAGAAAGCGCAGGCCGAAATGCTTGATTATGAGGGCCGAGGCCTGTCGGTGATGGAGATGAGTCACCGCTCCGATGAGGTGGTGGCGATCGCGGAAAAGGCCGAGCAGGATTTGCGGGATCTGCTCTGTGTTCCGGATGGTTACAAGGTGTTGTTCCTGCAGGGTGGGGCCAACACGCAATTTGCAATGGCACCCATGAATCTCACATCCAATAACCACACCGCGGATTATGTGAATACCGGGCAGTGGTCCACCAAGGCCATCAAAGAGGCGGCCCATTATTGTAATGTGAACGTGGTGGCAACCAGTCAAGGCGACAACTTCAGTTCGGTGCCCGCGTTTGACAGTTGGCGGTTGAGTAAAGACGCCGATTATCTGCATTATTGCCCCAATGAAACCATTGGTGGTGTTGAGTTTGATTTCATACCGGAAGTGGATGTGCCCCTGGTGGCGGATTTTTCTTCCAGTATTTTGTCGCAGCCCCTGGATGTAGGCCGCTTTGGCCTGATCTATGCCGGCGCGCAAAAGAACATCGGGCCTGCGGGCCTTACTGTGGTGATCGTGCGTGAAGCGTTGTTGGGCAACGCCATACCGGCAACCCCTTCCATGCTGGATTACAAAACCCATGCAGACGCGGGCTCCATGTACAATACGCCGCCCACCTACGCCTGGTATCTGTCCGGGCTGGTGTTTCAGTGGCTTAAGGAGCAGGGCGGTCTGGAGGCCATGGCCAGGTTGAATCAGGCGAAATCCGATAAACTGTATCACTATATTGATAACAGCGGTTTCTACTCAAATCCGGTGGCGGTCAACAACCGTTCCAGAATGAACGTGCCCTTTACCTTGGCGGATGCCGCCCTGGATAAGGAGTTTCTGCAACAGGCGGAAGAGCGGCGTTTGTTGAATCTGAAAGGCCATCGTTCCGTGGGAGGAATGCGTGCCAGCCTGTACAATGCGGTTCCCATGGCTGCGGTGGATGCGTTGATCGAATTCATGCAAGACTTTGCGCAACGAAGGGGTTAATTCAGTAGCATGTCTGATTCCAAACCCACACTGGATACCTTACGCAACACCATCGATCAACTGGATCAGCAGATCCAGGCGTTGATCAATCAGCGCGCCCGTTGTGCGCAACAGGTGGCTGACGTCAAGCAGGCGGATATGAGTGACGGCGAAAAGGTGGTTTTCTATCGGCCTGAGCGCGAAGCACAGGTGTTGCGCCGGGTGATGGAGCGCAACACCGGCCCGCTGGATAATGAATCCATGGCGCGGTTGTTTCGGGAAATCATGTCGGCCTGTCTGGCGTTGGAAGAGCCCATGAACATCGCCTACCTGGGTCCTGAAGGCACCTTTACCCAGGCGGCGGCCCAGAAACATTTTGGCCATGCGGTGAAAACGGTTCCCATGCCCACCATCGACGAAGTGTTTCGTGAGGTGGAATCCGGCAGCGCGCATTATGGTGTGGTTCCTGTTGAAAATTCCACTGAAGGCGTGGTGAATACCACCCTGGATTCATTCACTCATGCCAGCGTGACCATTTGCGGGGAAGTGGAGCTGCGTATTCACCATCATCTGATGCTGGGAAAGAATACCCGGGAGGATGCCATTACCCGCAT
Source organism: Ketobacter sp. GenoA1 (assembly GCF_003671475.1). Lineage (NCBI taxonomy): Bacteria > Pseudomonadati > Pseudomonadota > Gammaproteobacteria > Pseudomonadales > Ketobacteraceae > Ketobacter > Ketobacter sp. GenoA1. Next base: position 411,592 of record NZ_RCHM01000042.1, read on the forward strand.
TTATTCCCACCAGCAGTCGTTTGCCCAGTGCCGCCAATGGTTGGATGCCCATTACCCAACGGCTGACCGCATACCCGTCAGCAGCAATGCCGACGCCGCCCGCCGCATGCAGAGTGAGTGGAATGCGGCAGCCATAGCGGGTGAGGTGGCCGCCGAAATGTACGGCCTTAAGGTAGTGGCGTCCAATATTGAGGATAACCCGCACAACAGCACCCGCTTTCTTATCGTCGGGCGTGAGCATGTGCCGGCGTCCGGTGAGGATAAAACATCGATCATTGTATCCATGAAGAACAAACCCGGTGCCCTGTATGAACTGCTGGCTCCCTTTCATGAAGCCGGCATTATGCTGACCCGGGTGGAAACCCGGCCTTCCCGTGATGGCACCTGGGCTTACCTGTTCTTCATCGATTTTGAAGGCCACGAGAACACAGATGCCATTAAAGGGGCACTCAAACGCGTGGAAGACATGGCTGTTTACGTAAAACGTTTGGGTTCCTACCCCAAAGCGGTGCTTTAATATGTCCTGTGATTTTGTTGGATTAGCCACTCCCGGCGTGCAGGGGTTGACTCCTTACGTACCCGGTAAACCCATCGCAGAGCTTGAGCGTGAGCTGGGCATACGCAATATTATCAAGCTGGCCAGCAACGAGAATCCCCTGGGGCCCAGCGCGCAAGTGCTGAGCGCTTTGGATGCGGTGAAAGCCGATTTGACCCGTTACCCCGACGGTAATGGTTTCCTGCTTAAGCAGGCCCTGTCCGCCAAGCTGGGCGTCGGTGCTGACACCATCACCTTGGGTAATGGCTCCAACGATGTATTGGACCTGATCGCACGCGCCTTTCTTTCGCCCGGTGATGAAGCGGTTTTTTCCCAGTACGCATTTGCTGTGTATCCCATCTCTACCCAGGCCTGCGGTGCCACGGCAGTTGTCACCCCGGCACGGGATTGGGGCCATGATCTGCCGGCCATGGCGGCGGCGATTACCGCCAAAACCAAGGTGGTGTTTATCGCCAACCCCAATAATCCAACCGGCACTTCTTTTGGCCGCTCTGAATGGGAAGCGTTTATCAGCGCCGTGCCCGAGTCGGTGCTGGTGGTGCTGGATGAAGCCTATATTGAATATGTGGACACCGCCACGGACGCATTGGACGGCCTCGATTACCTGCCCCAATATCCCAATTTGATTGTGACCCGCACCTTTTCCAAAGCCTATGGCCTGGCGGCGCTACGAGTTGGGTACAGCGTTTCTCATCCGCAAATCGCCAACCTGCTCAATCGGGTACGCCAGCCATTTAATGTGGATTCCTTTGCCCTCGCTGGCGCCTGTGCGGCACTGAACGATGCAGAGTACCTGCAGCGCAGCCGGCTGGTGAATCGTCAGGGTATGGCGCAATTTGTCGAGGCATTTGAACGTCTGGGGCTGGACTTTATTCCCTCCGCCGGGAACTTTATCACCGTGCATTTTGCCGTGGATGGTGCCGAGATCTACCAAAAGTTATTACGTGAAGGGGTCATCGTCAGGCCGGTGGCCAATTATGGTATGCCCCATTCTTTGCGGATCAGTATCGGTCTGCCACAAGAGAACCAGCGTTGTATCGAAGCGCTGCAGCGTGTGTTGGAGCAATGACCAGGGATACGACGCTGCTACGGCCCATGGACCGCGTGGTGATCGTGGGCCTGGGCCTGATTGGCGGCTCCTTTGCCATGGGCCTGAAAGCGCACGGTCTGTGTCATGAGGTGGTGGGTTGCAGTCGCTCGCGCAGTACGTTGGACAGAGGTCTGGCCCTGGGGGTGATCGATCGCGCGGAACCGGATATTCAGGCCGCCGTTGCGGGGGCGGACCTGGTGATGCTGGCCGCTCCCATCGGCGCCACGGAAGCGCTGCTCAAAGCCATGGCTCCCGCCCTGGATGGTAATACCGTGGTAACGGATGCAGGCAGCGTAAAGGGTAACGTGGTGGCCGCGGCCCGTGCTGTGTTCGGCAAAGTGCCACCCTGGTTTGTACCTGGCCACCCCATCGCCGGTTCCGAACGCAGTGGGGTTGAAGCGGCCAAGGCCGATCTGTACGTGAATCATAAGGTGATCCTTACCCCCACCCCCGAAACCGATCCTGAAGCTCTCAATCTGGTACAGCATACCTGGCGCGGTATGGGGGCCGATGTCCTGTGTATGGACGTGGCGCAGCACGATGCAGTACTGGCCGCCACCAGTCATTTGCCCCATCTGTTGGCCTTCTCACTGGTGGATACGCTGTCCAAAGAGGATGAAAATCAGGAGATATTCCGGTACGCTGCCGGCGGTTTTCGTGACTTCACCCGAATCGCATCCAGTGATCCAACGATGTGGCACGATATTTTCATTGCCAATCGTCAGTCAGTTTTGGACGTAATCGGGCATTTCAGCCGTGGGCTGGAGGTGTTCAAAACCGCAGTGGAGCAGGAAGACTCTCAAGCCATATTGGGTATTATGACCCGAGCCAAAGTGGCCCGTGATCACTTTACCAAAATGTTAGCAAAGCGTGCGTACAGTAAGACTATGACTGAAAAGAATATTGTGTTCACGGCCCATGCGGGCGGTGCAGTGAAAGGGAGCATCCGGGTTCCAGGTGACAAGTCGATCTCCCATCGTTCCATTATGATGGGCTCGCTGGCGGATGGTGTGACGGAAGTTTTTGGCTTTCTGGAAGGGGAAGACAGTCTCGCCACGTTGCAGGCCTTTCGGGATCTGGGCGTGACCATCGAAGGCCCGAATAATGGCCACGTGAAAATATACGGGGTTGGCATGCATGGCCTGTTGCCACCCCACGGCCCGTTGTATCTGGGCAACAGTGGTACCTCCATGCGTCTCTTGGCGGGGTTGCTGTCGGCACAGAACTTCGACGTGGAGTTGACTGGTGACGAGTCCTTGTCGCGGCGCCCCATGGGACGGGTGACCAAGCCACTGGCGCAGATGGGGGCCGCGATCGAGTCGCAAGAGGACGGTACACCGCCCTTGAAGATTCAGGGCGGCCAGGCCTTGAAAGGGATCCACTATGATATGCCCATGGCCAGCGCCCAGGTGAAATCCTGTATTTTGTTGGCGGGTTTGTATGCAGAAGGCGCTGTCAGCGTGACAGAACCGGCGCCGACCCGGGATCACACCGAGCGAATGCTGCGAGGCTTTGGATACCCCGTGACCAGCGACGGCAACAAGATTACGTTGATCGGTGGTGGTGGTTTGACCGCAACCACCATCGATGTGCCAGCTGATATCTCGTCTGCGACCTTCTTCATGGTCGCCGCCAGCATTACGCCCGGGTCCGATCTTACCCTCGAGCACGTGGGTATCAATCCAACCCGAATCGGGGTTCTCAATATCCTGAAGGCTATGGGTGGCAAGATTGAGGTGCACAATGAACGGGAAGTGGGTGGTGAACCGGTTGCAGATATTCGGGTGCAGTATGCCCCTTTAAAAGGCATTCACATTCCTGAAGACCAGGTGCCGCTGGCCATTGACGAGTTTCCGGCCTTGTTTGTTGCCGCTGCCTGTGCAGAAGGCACCACGGTGCTTACCGGTGCGGAGGAGTTGCGTGTCAAGGAAAGTGATCGCATTCAGGTTATGGCCGATGGTTTGCAAGCGTTGGGTGTAAAGGCGGATGCAACCGCAGACGGCATTGTGATCGAAGGCGGCCCGCTCGGTGGTGGTACTGTGGAAAGCCACGGGGATCATCGGATTGCCATGTCGTTTGCAGTGGCCGCATTGCGTGCCGAGGCCGACATCACCATAAATAATTGCGCTAATGTGGCGACTTCTTTCCCCAATTTCGTTGAATTGTCACGGAAAGTCGGTATGAAGCTGGATGTCGCAGAAGTAGGAGAATCTCATGCTTAACAGCCCAGCCAACGCTCCGGTTATCACCATTGATGGTCCGGGGGGTTCCGGTAAAGGAACCATCGCACAAAAAGTCGCAAAATCAATCAGTTGGCATTTGCTGGATAGTGGTGCCCTGTATCGTTTGGTGGCACTGGCGGCCGCTAATCACGGGGTGTCACTGGATAATGAAGAAAGCCTCCAGATCCTGGCCGAGAATATGGATGTGCAGTTTCTGGTGGATGATCCCGATCAACCCATGCGCATTGTGCTGGAAGGCGATGTGGTAACCAAGGATATCCGTTCAGAAGAAGTGGGGCGGGATGCATCCAAAGTTGCCACCCTGCCCAGTGTTCGCGCCGGGTTGCTGCAGCGCCAGCATGATTTCCGGGAGGCCCCGGGTCTGGTGGCGGATGGACGGGATATGGGCACGGTTGTGTTCCCGGATGCGGAATTGAAGATATTCCTCACCGCGAGCGCGGAAGAACGGGCCCAAAGACGCTTCAAACAGTTGCAAGACAAGGGCATGAGTGCTAATTTAGCCGACCTTCAAGCAGCGATACAATCCCGCGATGAGCAGGATATGAATCGTGCCGTGGCGCCCCTGGTGCCGGCGGACGACTCGATCGTAATTGACAGTACTGACATGACTATCGATGAGGTGTTCACCGAGTTAATGAATCATGCCAGAAACAAGGGGCTTGTGAAGTAATCCTAAGGTATTGAATATCAAGGGTTAGGCAAGTCAAATCCGGGCATAGACCCGGGCAGAATAATAAGCGTATGGGGACTCACCTCAGGGTGGTTTTCATTCGCTTTTTGGCGTTTTTCAGGGCCGTATTTGCCAGCTGGTGCTGAAAAACTAAGCAAAACAACCCGTACGGTGCTGGTAGCGTATGGCGGTATCGGCTAACACCTATCAATCCAAATAGGGTTAGCTATCAATGACAGGTAAAACACATGAGCGAAAGCTTTGCCGAACTATTTGAAGAAAGTTTAAAAGAACTGGACATGACCCCCGGGTCCATCGTTAAGGGCACCATTGTGTCCATCGATGACGACTGGGTGACGGTATACGCCGGCCTGAAATCGGAAGGTGTGATTCCTCGGGATCAATTCCTGAGTGAAGCTGGCCAGCTGGAGATCAACGTTGGTGATGAAGTCGACGTTGCTCTGGAATCGCTGGAAGATGGTTGGGGTGAAACCCGTCTGTCCCGTGAAAAGGCGAAACGCGCTGAATCCTGGAAGCGTCTGGAATCTGCCTTCGAAGCAGACGAAGTGGTCAAAGGTATCATTAACGGTAAGGTCAAAGGCGGCTTCACCGTGGATATCGAATCCGTCCGTGCCTTCCTGCCCGGTTCTTTGGTTGATGTTCGTCCGGTGCGTGACACATTGCACCTGGAAGGCAAAGAGCTCGAATTCAAAGTCATCAAGTTGGATGCCAAGCGCAACAACGTGGTGGTATCCCGTCGTGCGGTTCTGGAAGCAGAAAACAGTGCAGAGCGCGAAGCGCTGCTGGAAAAACTGCAAGAGGGAATGGAAGTCAAAGGTATCGTCAAGAACCTCACCGACTACGGTGCGTTCGTGGATCTGGGTGGTATCGATGGTCTGTTGCACATCACCGACATGGCCTGGAAGCGCATCAAGCATCCAAGCGAAATCGTGGAAGTGGGCGACGAGATCAATGTAAAAGTATTGAAGTTCGATCGCGAGCGCAATCGTGTTTCTCTGGGCCTCAAGCAGTTGGGCTCTGATCCCTGGGTTGAAATCACCAACCGTTATCCGGAAGGCAGCCGCGTAAAAGCCAAGGTCACCAACCTGACCGATTACGGCTGCTTTGCTGAATTGCAGGAAGGTGTTGAAGGTCTGGTACACGTTTCCGAAATGGATTGGACCAACAAGAACGTACATCCTTCCAAAGTCGTTTCCATCGGCGAAGAAGTTGACGTTATCGTTCTGGATATTGATGAAGAGCGTCGTCGTATCTCCCTGGGTATCAAGCAGTGCAAGCCTAATCCTTGGGAAGAGTTCGGTACCCGTTTCAACAAGAACGACAAGATCTCCGGCAAGATCAAGTCCATCACCGATTTCGGTATCTTCATCGGCCTGGATGGTGGTATTGACGGTCTGGTGCATTTGTCTGATATCTCCTGGGATCTGCCTGGTGAAGAAGCGGTTCGCGAATACAAGAAAGGTGACGAGATTGAAACCGTTATCCTGTCTGTAGACCCAGAGCGGGAGCGCATTTCTCTGGGCATCAAGCAATTGGAGCAAGATCCCTTTGCGATGTATGTCCAGGATAATGACAAAGGCGCGATTGTTACCGGTACCGTTAAGTCGGTAGATGCAAAAGCGGCGGTTGTTGAACTGATCGATGGTGTGGAAGCCACCCTGAAGGCGTCTGAACTGAGCCGTGATCGTGTGGAAGATGCCCGTAGTCACCTGAATGAAGGTGATCAGGTTGAAGCGCGTATCATCAGCGTTGATCGTAAGAACCGTGCGATCAGTCTATCTGTGAAAGCGAAAGATGTGGCTGACGAGAAGGAAGCCATGAAAGCGCTGAATCAGAACCAGAATCAGGAAGCTGCACCGAAGACGATCGGTGATCTGATCAAGCAACAGTTGGAAAACGCTGACAAGTAAGCGTCAACGTTATCCGATAAAAAAACGGCTGCCTTTGGCGGCCGTTTTTTTTGTGCGAATGTTATCGTACTGAAGGCTGGATAAGTCAGGGGCCACTGGTTTTTTCAGTAAATATTTTGTATATGATTGAGTGCAATACCAATAATTACACAAAGCTTGGTTAAGTTAGGAGTGATGATGAAACAACTGCAAGGCAAAGTAGCGGCGATTACCGGTGCGGGATCCGGTATCGGCCGGGCGCTGGCCGTGAAGCTGGCGCAATTGGGGTGTGAAGTTGCCATATCCGATAAGAATGAGGCAGGGCTGGCGGAAACCGCAACGTTGCTTCAGTCGTTTGCCGTAAAAAGTACGGCTTGTGCTCTGGATGTAGCTGATCAGGCTGCTGTGTACGCGTGGGCTGAGAAGGTGGTGGCGGATCACGGGCGAGTGAATCTGATATTCAATAATGCCGGTGTCGCCCTGAGTGAAACGGTGGAAAGCATGAGCTACGAAAATTTTGAGTGGCTGATGAATATTAATTTCTGGGGTGTTGTGTACGGTACAAAGGCGTTTCTACCCTATCTGAAACAGGCAGGAGAAGGTCACGTAATCAATGTCTCCAGTGTGTTTGGCATGATCGGCGTACCAACGCAGAGCGCCTATAATGCGGCTAAATTCGCGGTGCGCGGATTCACAGAGTCACTGAGAGAAGAAATGGCGATTGAAGGGGCGAATGTTGCTGTCTCTTGTGTTCATCCAGGCGGGATCAAAACCAATATAGTACGTAGCAGCCGCATTGGGGAAGTGGGTAAAGTGGGAACCAATGATCGATCCAAAGCGGCAAAAATGTTTGATAAGGCAGCCCGCACCAGTCCGGAACAGGCCGCACAGGTTATTATTGACGGCGTAACAAAAGATAAACCACGAATTTTGATCGGTACAGACGCACGGGTTATTGATAGTGTGCAGCGGTTGTTGCCCACGGGTTATCAGAATTTGCTTATTTGGGGTGCCAAGCGTAATTATGAAAAGCACAACAGCTGAAGCCGCTGTTCTCAATACAAAAAAGAAGGGGCCCGATAGGCCCCTTCTTTGATGCTGATTATAATGTGCCAGGTTGCATTACCGTTCCATCCATTGTTCCAGTGTCAGTAGCTCTTCTTCGGTCAGCATACCTGCAACCCGTTTCAATCGCAGTGAATTCAAAACGTAATCAAAACGGGCATTGGTATAGTCGCGCTCATTCTGGAACAGATTACGTTGCACGTTAAGAACATCCACAATGGTACGGGTTCCGGCCTCATAGCCAGCCTGGGTAGCTTCCAGTGCTACTTTGGCGGAGTTAGTGCTTTGTTTGCGCGCCGTGACTTCAGCCACATTGGCAATCGTTAACTGATAAAAATTGGTGACATCCTGTATTGTCTCACGACGAGCCTGATGTTCCAGATCCTGGGCAGCCAGAAACTGGTATTGGCTTTGTCTGCGGCTGGCACTGATGGCGCCACCACTGTAGAGTGGGATTTCCAGTTCCAGGCCAATGATGTTACTGGTGGTATCCGGGCTGGTGCCACCTGTTGCCAATGATTGTGCATCGGTGCTGGAATAGTTGTGGGTGCCTACCAGGTCTAATGTCGGGGCGTGTTTGCCGCGCTGGCTTTTGTAGTTTTGCTGAGCTGCTTCGGCCGCATAGATGGCTGCCTGAAGATTGGCATTGTTCGCCAGAGCCCGCTCAATCCATAGGTTCACATCGAGAGGCTCAGGAACGGTAACAGCAAGATCCTTACGGATGTCCACTACATTCTCCACCGTGGCACCCGTAATGGTCTCCAGCAGGCGCAGCGCCACGAATTGGTCGCTTTCAGCGCTGATGCGTGAACTGACGGCAACATCGTAGGCAGCTTGGGCTTCGTGGACATCGGTAATCGCCACCAGGCCGACCTCAAAGCGTTGTTTGCTTTGCTCCAGTTGCCGGGCGATGGCCTCCTGTTCAGCTTTGCGGTAAGTCAGATTGGCATTGGCCCGCAGTACGTCCAGGTAACGGCTGACTACACGCAGGTAAAAAACTTCAGTGGTATTCTGAAACTCAGCAGAATATTGGCTATCCAGGGCTTTTCCCACTTTGTAAGTGTGCCAATTATCAAGGCGAAATAACGGTTGACGTAGATTGGCCGAGTAACCGTGGCTGTCATAGTCGTCGTCGCCCAGATCTTCGTATTCCACGTCATTCTGACGGTAGTTTACAGTGAGGTTGATCTGAGGTAATAAGCCGGAGCGATTCTGGTCAATGACCTGCTGGTTGGCCTGATAGGTGTTTTTGGCAGCGGCCCATTGCGGATCGTTTTGTTGGGCAAGTTCGTAGGTCCGTTGCAGCGTGAGAACCTCAGCGCTGACAATGGTGGAGCCGAGTAGCATAGCGCCACAGATAACCGCTTGCTTGAGTTGACTGGTTTTCATGAAAAACCCCGTTTTCAGATTACATTGGGATAGCTTAAATGTGAGTGTATTATTGTCCACTGGTTCAATCGAGTGAAGGTTTTTTTATGGCAGATCGAACATTGTTATTGGCGCTGCTGATTAATCTCGAAACGGAAATGCGTGAAATGGGCCTTTGGGAGCCACAAAGCCCACCTGCCTCGGCGTTTGATAGCCAGGTGCCGTTTTGCTACGACACCATGAATTTTGCCCAGTGGTTGCAATGGGTGTTTATTGCCAGATTCAGGGCGATTTTGGAAGGTGGCCATCCGTTGCCGCAAAATTGTGATGTTGCCCCAATGGCGGAAGAATGTTTCAGTAAGATGGAATTGAACTCTGATGCTATCGTAAGTTTGTTACGGCAATTTGATCAGGAATTTTGAATGAGTTTGCGGCCTCCTGCAGTGTAGTAAAGCCTCAGGATAGCATTGCTTTGTTTTCGGTCATGGTTTGTTGGATTTTTTCCCGTAAAGCATCTATGCGAATAGGCTTGGTAATATACTCATCCATTCCCGCCTGTAAACAAAGCTCTCTTGATTCCCCCACTGCATGAGCAGTAACAGCAATGATCGGCTTTCTGGGCAGGCGGTTATTCATTTCAAATTCCCTGATGCAACGGGTGGCTGCGTAACCATCCATTTCAGGCATTTCACAATCCATCAATACGACATCCAGCTCATGGTGATGGTCTTGGTAATATTCCAATGCCTCTTTGCCGTTAGTGGCAAATTCCGCCACAATGCCAAGCTTGGTAACCAGCCCCTTCACCACTACGCGATTGACTTCATTATCCTCAGCCACCAGAAGTTTCAGATTCATTGGCGCGGAAGTGGTTTCCATAGCGCGCGGCACGCGCTGGTTATCCAGTGGAAGATCAGAGTTTTTTCCTACCTCGAAGCGACAGTGAAACCAGAATGTTGAGCCTTTTCCGGTTTCACTGTCTACACCGATATCACCATTCATGATATGAACCAGCTCTTTGCAAATGGAGAGACCCAGGCCGGTGCCCCCATAACGGCGGGTGGTAGAGCTGTCGGCCTGAGTAAACGGCGTAAACAGGTTATTCTGCACGTCCCGGGAAATGCCGATGCCGGTGTCTTTTACCTGAAACCCAATGGTGACGCGATTGTCTGAGTGGTTCTCTGTATTGGCGATGATGCCAATACTGCCGTGTTTGGTGAATTTCACCGCGTTGCTCATAAGGTTCAGTAGTACCTGGCGTAAGCGGGTGGGATCACCAATCAGTACAGGGGGAATGTCCTTGGCGACTCGAGTGTAGAAACTCAAATTACTGGATAGCTCTTTGCTTTGAAATACTGAAAGGCATTCTGCGATCAGGTCGTGGGGGTTGAAGGGGATGCGCTCCAAGTCCATGCGTTTGGCTTCAATTTTAGATAGATCAAGAATGTCATTGATCAGGTGGAGCAGGGCATTGCCGGAGTTGTAAATTGTGTCTACGTAACGCTTTTGGTCTTTGGTCAGAGAGGTTTCTTTGAGCAGCTCTGCAATACCAATGACGCCGTTCATCGGAGTACGAATCTCGTGACTCATTTTCGCCAGGAATTCACTTTTTGCTGCGCTGGCCGCCTGGGCCTTATAGGCTTCGCGCATTTTTTCCAATAATTGGTTTTGTGCTTTCGATTTTGCTTTTCTTTCTTCAGTAAAATAACTGCCGAAAGCCATTGAAAGTAAAGCTACTTCGATGGAGGCACCGATCTGGGCGGCATTCTCAGTAACGAAATTGCTGGGGATTATGCCTGTGTAGTTCAGTGCAAACATGGTAAAGCCACTGGCGACAATGATCCAGGCAAACGAATAGAATCGCGCGACATGAACGCCTTTTTTCCAGGCAAGAATACCAGCGGTCAGATTCAGAATAACGGTGATGATGAGCATGATCATGCATGCTTGCAGCAGTAGGGTATAGCTGCCTACAAAACTGGACACCATAATGCCAAAGCCGACAAATGTGCTGATGCACATCAAATAAAAAAGTGTCGGTGTATGTTTGCGTACTTCCAGAAAGAATATTGAAAACAATAATGCGAAGGTAATGGTTCCACCGAGAAAAAACATGATGGAGATCTGGTTCCAGATCGGCCATGTGGGCCAGATGTATTGGTAACCAAAGCCGCGCCAAGCGGAAAATGCAAACATCTGGCAAAGCAAATAGGCGACGTAGTACAGATAGGAGGGGTTGCGTACGATAAAAAACAGAAACAGGTTGTAGAAAAACATGATCAGCATGCCACCAATGAAAACTCCTTGCCCGAGCATGAAGCTTTGATCGGATTTGATGAACTCTGCTTCTTCCCACAGATAAAGCGGCATTTTGACGGAGCCCTGTGTTTCCAGCCGAATGTAAATTTCAGTTGGTACCGTAGGGGGCAGTGCTAATGGAAAAAGAAAGTTGCGGTGATCAATAGGGCGATGTTCGTGGGGCAGCTTGTCACCCACATGGTAGGCCTGAATAATCTCTTTATTGCGTACAATGTACACATCAAGGTAATCGATGAGTGGGTAATCAACGTTTAGTAGCCACTCCGTACGTTGGCTGTGTTTGTTGACCAATGAGGTTCTGAACCAGAATATAGACTGGCTGTAGCCGAAATTGGGTACAGTCTCTTCTGAGTTGAACCAGTCGTCTTCGTTCTCGTTTTTTAGAAAGTTACTGACCCGTTTGTTACCCTGCGGATCTTCCAGAATCTGCAGACTGGAACCGAGTTCATTGACACTGTTGTAGTCGTTGATGAAAACCCTTTCTGGTGTGGCTGCTGCCAATGCAGGCATCATCAACGCCGCCACTATTAGTACAAGGTGGCTCATTGAGCATGGGATTGAAGCCAGTGCGCGCATGCGATCCTTAGATCAGTGCTGGTTAAAATAATCGTTGATGATGTTTGACCTGGATTGAGCTTCCTGCTTGTTCATTGGAGCAGGTGGAAATAACCCCCATACCGGCTTTGGCCAGGCAGAATCCTGCTGATTTCTGCCAATCACATGAACATGGAGTTGGCTGACCATATTACCCAAAGCAGCCGTATTGATCTTGGTACTGCCAAAGCCTTCTGCAATAGCCTTACCCAGTTCTACACAATAGAGATGCAGTCTGACTTGTGTTTCCTGGGGCAGCTCATGCCATTCGCGTACGCCATCTATTTTGGGTACAACAATGAACCAAGGGTACTGCCGATCATTCATCAGCAGTACCAGCAGATCTTCTTCTTCGCGAACCTGAAACGTATCGGCGGCCAGCTGGGGGTGAAGCGAAAATGCCATTAATGCTGCGCCATTCGGGTTTGGGGAGATTGCAGGGCTATGTAATCCGACAATATTTTTCCAGTCTCTTTTAACTCATAGTCAATGTCGATCTGGCCGTGACGCGATGCGGCGCTCTCGGATTTTTCTTCCAGACTGGCTTCCAGTTCTTCAAAGGTTTTAAATGGCTTTTCACCCAGTGCTTCACGGCGTTTGTTTTCAATGGTTAACCGACGCTGCTCCAACTCTTTTTTCTCCTGCTGCCGGGTTTTCCAGTTGAGGCTTACTTTTGTTTTGGCGCGCGCAGTTTCAATGCTTGCCATCTGATCTTTTACGTACTGAAACTCAGGATTGTGGTCTACCCGCTCTTCGTGGGCTGTGCGCAAATACGTGAGGTTGGTTTCCAGCATGGGGTCACGATGATAGCGTGCCGGGCGTATCTGGTCGGAAGGCAGGGCGTGTGGCAGGGAGCTTTCACCGATTTCGTCATGATCAATCAGGCTGGGAAATTCGATGTCTGGAACAATGCCCGCATGCTGATTGCTGAAGCCGGACACGCGATAGAATTTGGCCATAGTGACCTTAAGACGATCCCCGCGTGAACCATAATTCAGTGGTTGCAGCGATTGTACGGTGCCTTTGCCAAAGGTGCGGTCGCCAACAATAATGCCACGCTGGTAATCCTGTATGGCCCCGGCAAAAATCTCTGACGCGGAAGCACTCAGACGGTTAACCATAACGGCCAGAGGTCCGTCGTACAGAACATCCGGATCATGATCTTCCAGTACTTCAATGCTGCCATTAAACGATTTGATCTGTACCGTTGGGCCAGTTTTGATGAACAGGCCAAGCATTTGGTTGACTTCAGTCAGAGAGCCACCGCCGTTGTTGCGTAGATCAATCACCAGCCCGTCGACCTGTTGTTTCTTTAGATCTTCGATCAGGTGGGCCACGTCGAACGTGGTGGAACGGCATTGACTTCCGGCATTCTTCAAGCACTCCAGATTGGCATAAAAGGTGGGCACGTTAATGATGCCGATCTTCTGCTTGCCGTCAGGCGTTTCGATTTCCATGATTTCCGATTGCGCGGCACGATCTTCCAGATTTACGGTGTCTCGCTTGATACTGATCACTTTGGTGTCTGACTCACTTTTTGAATCCCCTGGAATCACTTCCAGAAACACCATGGTGTCTTTCTTGCCACGAATTCGTTGAACCACTTCATCCAGACGCCAGCCGACCACATCAATAATCTCTGCGCGGCTTTGCCCAACTCCGATGATACGGTCGGCTTCTTTCAACTGCTGCCCTTTCTCGGCGGGGCCGCCGGTTACCAGGCTCACGACCTTGGTGTACTCGTCATCACTTTGCAATACCGCTCCAATACCCTCCAGTTGGAGGCTCATATTGATGTCGAAGTTTTCTGACACTTTGGGTGAGAAATACTGCGTGTGCGGATCGTAAATCTGGGTGAACGCATTCATGTAAATTTCGAAGGCGTCTTCGCTGTTGGCCTGTTTTACCCGATTCAATTGATTGCGGTAACGCCGCTCCAGAGTTTCTTTGATTTCCTCATCGGTTTTACCCATCAGGCGCATGGTGATGACCGTATCTTTCAGGCGCCGGCGGGAAAGATCGTTGAGGGCATTTTCATCTTTTGCCCAGGTACTTTTTTCAGGATCCCGCTCCAGGGTTTCATCCTTACTGAAATCCAGAGCATCCAAGCCTTGCGCTATCAGGCCCAGTGAGTACTCAAGGCGTTCACTGATGCGCTTTTGGTAGCGATTGAAGATTTCAAACGCCGGCTGCAGGTTGGAGCGTTGCAGGGCATCGTCGAGCTGGGCGCGGTAGCGCTCAAAGTCAGCAATATCCGCTGCCATGAAGTAAGCTTTGCCACCATCCAAAGACTGCAGATAGTTATCAAGAAACTCGCTGGAGAGCGTGTCGTCCAGGTCATGTTTACGCATGTGATAGCGATTTACACCATCGAGAATCCGAACTGAGGTGATCGCCTGGGCCCGTGTGGGTTTCAGGGTTTCCTGTGCCTGGGGAAGGCTGGCCTGCACACTGCTGCCCAGAATACAGATCGCGATGGCGAATACTGAGGTAGACAGGAACCGGAGGGCGGGCGTTTTTATTAGAGTCATGACAATACCAACATCAGCTTTTATTAACGGCTGCAAAGTAAACAAAACAGGTTTGCGTAGTACGCATCCAACCATATTACGTACATTGGACACAGATCAAGCGCGTTCTATCCACGACGTTTCATAAGTGTAACCCAATCCGCCATCCGTGCCTCAGCGCAAACGTGATAAGTATCTAATTTATTGAAACTTAAAGGAAAGCAGGGTGGTTATCGGGCATACAAAAAACAACTTGAAAAGTTCATGACAGGGGATAGACTAGACATTCACTGAAATATGTCTCACAAGGGTGGGGTGGTGATTGAGTGTAGTGTGTATTCAAATTACCCATTCTGAGTACTTGAGACATGGCTTATTGCTAATAAAAACAACAATTTGAAGGCTCCTGTTTGAGCCTGCTGGTGAAGTAGAGGGAATCCATGTTGAAAAATTCTGCCAGTCGGCAGCTCGGATGTAGGGCTTTGCAGCTGTCTGCGTCTGCCCTGTTGCTTGCTTCTCAGGTATCCTTTGCTGCATTGTCTGAGAATTTGACGATCTCCAATCCCAAGGCCCTGGCCCTGGGTAACGCTGTTACGGCGGATCCCCCCGGAATCGATTCCATTCATTTTAACCCCGCAGGCTTGGCCAGGGTGCATGGGCGTGAGGGGCTGTTCAAACTGGCCTTTGCCCATTTTAACCTGCAGGCCGATTTTGGCAGTTACTCCTCCAGGGCCCAGGAGCAAATTGACATTTGGGCACTTGGGGAAACCGATCCGGTTGAAAATTCCCACAGTGAAACCGATACCATCATGGTGAAAGTGCCATTTGTGGATGGCAGGCAGGAGTGGCCGCTGCCTTTTATCATTGTGCCAACCGGGGGTGCGGCATTTCGCCCCGAAGGCAAGGATTACACTCTGGGAACCGCGGCATTTGCGCCACTGGCGGCAGGCTACCTGCGTGACGATGATGACCCGGGGCGCTTTATGGGTAAGGAAATGGCCCTGACTCGGATTACCTACTTTTCCCCCACCATCGGTTTCCAGCTCAATGACGAATGGTCCGTTGGCGCGGGCATTCATTTCTCATATGCAGGCATTTCTGCTTATACCGATCTCAGAGTGAACCACCTGGCATTGGGAGTGGTAAATAACCTGCTTGACGATCTGGACGAGGGTGGCTGCCTGTCGGGCCTGTTCACCTTTTGCGGGGAGACCATGAGCCCCTACGAATACGCTGTCGGACTGGAGGTGGACGTTGAAACTCCTTTGTCCGTCAATGCAGTGTTTGGAGCGCTGTGGGAGCCAACGCCCTGGCTCACCTGGGGTTTTGTCTATCAGATGGAAGCCAAGCAACGCATGACCGGTAGCTATCGAATGACTTATTCAGAGGACTGGCAGGCAATATTCGGCAAGATTAATGATGAGCTTGGTGCCCTTTCCAGTTTATTGGGGCTGCCGGTGGGCCTGGCAGAGCAGACCGGTGATGCCACCGTTAACCTCAAGTACCCGGCGCATTTTTCCACGGGCATCAGTGTGCAAATCCTGCCCCGGTGGAAGTTCAATATGGATGCCAAATGGACCGATTGGGGTGTTTGGGAAGGTCTTAAAATCGAGTATGACACCAAGCAGGAATTCAACGGAGTTGCCGCCGCCCTGGCCCCGGAATACGCCACCGACGACACTCTGATTATTCCCCGACATTATGAGAGCACCTGGAATCTGGCGTTTGGGGTAGAGCATCAGTACAGCGACCGTTTAACCCTGCGGTTTGGTTGGGAGCCCCGCACATCGTCCATTCCTGATGATAAACAGGGTGTGTTACTGCCCTTTGGCGACGCCAACCTTTATACCATTGGCTTTGGTTTTGACTGGAAGCAGGGTAAGCACTTTGATTTTGCTTTGGGCTATATGCGTGCGGAGGCGGATATCCCCGCCGGCAGCAGTACCAATTCCAACAGCGATGACCCGTACAGCAATATTCTGTATAACCCCTATGCGGGAATGGATATTGAAACGTCTGTGGACGCGATCCTGCTGGAGGCCAGTTATAGCTGGCAGTTTTAAGGCCGCTTAAGCGTCCAGATGCGTCCTGGTAAAATCTGATGTAGTCTTGGCTAATGAAAACGATTTTTCTGATTCGCCACGGGGAGGCGGCGGCCTCCTGGGATGACAATCCCGATCCTGAACTCAGTGATGGGGGTTACCAACAGGCCAAATCATTGGTTGGTGTTTTCTCCACAGCAACGGTAAGCCATATCTACAGCAGCCCGATGCTGCGTGCGCAACAGACGGCCAAGCCCCTTGCCCTGGCCAGAAACCTCTCGATCAGCGTTGATGATGCTTTTCGTGAAATTCCCACACCGGTAAACATTCCTGTAGAAAAGCGTGTAGCCTGGTTGAAGCGTTGCGCCGATCGCTCCTGGCAGGAAATGGATTCGGCCCTGTCTGCCTGGCGTGAGAGAATCATTGCACGCTTTCAGGAATTGCCGGACAACACCGCAGTGTTCACTCATTTTATGGTGATGAATGCCGTGTTCGGCTTTTTGCAGGGTTCCACCAGGCTGGTGGCTTATCAGCCTGGCCATTGCTCTGTGCTCACGTTAGGGTGGCGCAACGGGCGGTGGTGCATTGTGGATGCGGGGAGGCAGTCTCCCAGCCCTGTGCTGTAGCTGCGTATACACGATGCCAACCGCTTATATTCTTTACGCTGAATTTGAACTGCATATTCCCTACAGCCATTCCCTCAAGCAAAAGCGCCAGGTTGTGCAACGGTTGCGGGATCGGGTTCGAAACCAGTTTAATGTTTCCATTGCGGAAGTCGGGGCGTTGGATGAATGGCAGCGTGCCGGGCTGGCGCTGGTGATGGTGGGAAACAATCGAACCCAGCTGGATAGGCAGCTTAATGCCCTGGAAACCCTGGTATTGGGAGCGGTGGACGCGGAGGTTCAGTGGCTTGGTCGCCAGTGGCTTTGACGCAAATGCTAGCGCCCCGAGAGAAGGGGCGTTTTTAACAGTCTTTTAGTATGTTTATTCTAAAATTAATTGATAATCTGATTCCAAGTTGGAGCTCTTGATATATAGGGGCTCCAAATCACAGAATTTTGGTTGTGCCGACCAAACCTGTTGTTGAAATTAGCGAACTTTCTCGCCCGGACCTCATCGGGCATTCCCTTAGCCCGCCTCCCAAGCGGGCATTTTTTTGCCCGAAATTTAATCTTAGCAGATTTGGTGGTAATGCAAGGTGTCCTGACTAATTCCGGCCATTTTTTGAGTGAATTTTGTTCGGGTGTCAGTAATTCTTCAAAAAATCAGCAGGTTGTGACGGTTTTTTGGGAACTTTTTTTTGATGTTGGCATTATTTCGCCTAGACTTCGGAGTAGACAGCAGAGGTCTGAGTCGCCACCACTTTAGCTGCCTGTTTTTTTATGTGGTGGTTGTTTTTGTCTAAAAACTAAAGGAAACAACAATGGTTAAGAAGAAAACGTCCTTAGCCTTGTTGCCATTAACTCTTTGCTTCTCCAGTTTGCCGGTGCTTGCTGCTACCACCGCAGATCTGGAAAAGAGGTTAGAGCAACAAGAAAAGCAAATTAAGCGACTGGAGAACCGATTGAAAGGGACTCGGGCCGCTGTCAAAGAAAACCGCTCCCGACTTTCCGATGCCGCCGACCGTTTGAAAATAAACGGGTTCTTCTCTGGAGGCGCGTCTGTGTTGGATGACGATGGCATCGTTGAGCAGACTTACGGTATTGAAGACGATTACAACTCCACGTCGATTACGAAAGCGGGTATCCAGATGACGTTTGAGGTCTCTGAAGATATCGATGCCACAGTTCAGCTGGTGAGCCGCGGTACGGAAGACTACAACGTGGACGCCGAGTGGGCCTACCTGTCATATGAAGTAGTCGACGATTTGACGTTGCGTGTGGGCAGAAGCCGAATTCCATATTATCTGCTGTCGGAATACCTCGATGTGGGCTACGCCTACCCTTGGGTACGACCACCGCTGGAAATGTATAACATTCCTTTAAGCAGCACGGACGGTATTTCAGCATTGTACGATTTCAACGTCGCTGATATTAACTTCACCTTACAGGCATATGCCGGTAGTACCGCGGGTGAGAGCGATTTGTTGGAAGCCGATTTCTCACTGAATAATCAGTGGGGTACCGCGTTGTTTGCCGAATGGAAAGATTTCACTTTCCGGGTGGGTTACAACACCGGATCACTGGATGTTGAAAACCTTGATGAGGGTGGTTCCGGGGCCTCATTAGTGGCGGGTACTTCCGGTGTGATTGCCCTGGGTAATACCATTGGTGTAGCTGATCCCATCAGTGAAACCGTCCTGACCAATGCCCGTACTCAATATATGTCTGCAGCCGGTATGTACGATAACGGTAAGTTGCTGGTAATGGCTGAGATATCCAACCTACGGGTTGAGGATCTGGCTCAGCCTGCTGGGGACGGTGGCTACGTCACGGTGGGTTATAGGTTTGGTAAGTGGATGCCGCATTTAACTTATGCGAAGTTCTATACCGATAGTTATCACGACGAGAAAATTGATGACATTACTGATTATGCAGCGGAGGTGGCGGCGCAGGCCTATTTTGTAACAGCAAATACTCCGGCGGATCTTTCAGCAGAAATCGCAAGTGTTCTTGAGTTCCGAGGTGGCATGCAGCCACTGGTTCAGCAACAGCAATCCTACACGTTGGGGTTAACCTACGATCTTAGTCCGCGGGTAAAAGCCAAGATTGAGGTGGCCCACTACGAGAACTTTGGTAGCTATGAGGTTATAGGTGATTACACTCCATTGCCTACTGCGGGGGGGGTTGTTGGGGTGCCTGTAACCCAGGAATTCCAGGGTACAGGTCGCTTCGCCAAGCGGGATGCTACAGAAATAGACGCGGCGGGTAATCATACCGCTATCTACTCCTTCTCAATCGACGCCGTATTTTAAGGGGGGAGCAGATAATGACTATGAAATTAAAACTCGCACGAGTATTGAGCACGGCTGGCCTGATGATGGCCGCAACCTTCGCATCAGCTGAGGTAGTGGTAATTGTAAATGCCAGCTCTCCCATTAACAGCGCAACCGCGGAAGAAATCCAGCAGGTGTTTCTCGGCAAGCGTAACGAAATTGGTGGTGTCTCGGTGACGCCGGTGGATCATTCTGAAGGCAATGAGGTACGTGAGGTGTTCTACGATAAAGTCGTGGATAAAACCCCGTCCCAATTAAACGCCTATTGGTCGCGCCTGATCTTTACCGGTAAAGGCAAGCCACCCAAGCAATACTTTGATGATGCCGAAGTATTGGAAACGGTGCTGGAAGAGGAGGACGCAGTTGGTTATATCGATTCCTCGTCTATTGCCGAAGGTGTTAAAGTGATTTTCACTGTACAGTAAGCGTCAATCACCGGGCAATAAAAAACCGCGCTCACAAGGCGCGGTTTTTTATTGGCTCTGCCACATCCCTGGTGTTTACCACTTGGCGTAGTGATCTTCTACCAGGCCGTTTATGCCCTCCAGTCGAAAGGCTGTGCCATCCTCGCCGCGGACGGTTCCATAATACTTGCCAGGCAACTGGGAGAAATTGGAGGCGATCAGGTAGGCATTGATCTGTTCGTGGTGACAGGCTTCCGGCACAAAGGTCAGTTCCACCCGTTGGTCGGAGGTGGTGATCTGCCAGGGCTCCATGCGTTTTCTGCGGTTAAAGGTGAACTGCGCATTGCCCAATGCTTGTGGGACGCCGTTCAGCCACAAGGTGTTTTCTGTAAAGCTGGTTTCATTAACCCCGCAGGCAAGATTCAAACCCAGTGGGGTTTGATCGGGCAGGGTGGTGGATAGGCAGGCCCAGTTCCACGCGGTTTCCCGGCGCATATATCCGCAGCTCCAGTCACTGGAGCCAGAAAATACCGTTGCTTCCAACGCAATACTGTCTTTATGCCATTGGATAAAGCCTTCTGTCGCCAGGTTGGTGTGCTTTTGCGTGTAGGCCCAGCCGTTATATCCGGTGCGAGTACACAGGGTTACAGGTTGCTGTTGTGGCATTTGTGTCAGCGTGGCGTCGACGCGGATGTCTTTACCAATACTGATATCAAGATGATAGCGGTTGGGTTGGTTGCGCCCCAGGATTTCGAATCGCGCCGACCCTTTACTGAATCGGCTGAGCCCGGAAAAGGGTTTGTTCGACTGCTGACAGCGTAGCCCTAATGGCTGTATAAAGCTGTGGCGGTGCATTTGGCCAGTTTCATGGTTGTAAAGGTAAACAAAGGCATTGGCCACGTAGCGCACATTGGCGATGGCACAGGCCAGCGTATAGGATTGGCTGTGCAAGCCGATAAAATGGAACTGGTTGAAGTGAAAATGACGCTGCAATCCGTTGGCCGGTTTGTCCATGGTGGTTCGGTAATCGAAATCCTTATAATTGATTTCGGTAAATGCCTGATTAAAACGGCCATATTGTGGTTGCCCGTTGGGTGTAATCAACTTATCGTATGTGGCTTTCATCATCTCATATCAAATCACGGTTTTATTTACTCGGGGGCACGTATGTATATTGCATTTAAGCACAGCCACATGATGTTTGCGGTCATCAGTGGCTTGTTCTTTCTGGTTAGGGGTTGCTGGATGCTGATGGATTCCGGCATGCTGCAAAAAAAGTGGGTGAAAATTCTACCCCATGTAAACGATACTTTGTTGTTGCTGTGTGCCATTGTGCTTTGCGTGATGTCGCAACAGTATCCCATAGCGCAAAGCTGGTTGACGGTTAAGGTGGTGGCGCTGATAGCCTATATCGGTTTGGGGATGGTGGCACTGAAACGTGGAAAAACCAAAACGGTGCGCTCCATTGCCTTTGCCGCCGCGTTGATAGCCTTTGTTTTCACCATGTCAGTGGCACGTACGCATAATCCCATGGGCTTTTTGATTTACTTTTGAATTTGAAGAAACACGATGAGTGAGTTTTGGCAAGATACCGAGATTGAGCGCCTGGACGAGACCCACTTGCGGGCCAATGTGACCGAGCGCTGGAGCGTCAATGGCATACCCAACGGCGGCTATATGATGTCCATTGCAGCCAGGGCTTTCCGCGTTGGGCTGTCACATCCTGATCCGTTGACGATCACCGGCCATTATGTGGAAAAAGCGATGGTGGGCCCGGTGGAGCTGGAGCTTGATGTGATTCGGCAGGGGAATACGGTTTCCACCGCGGCCCTGAGGTTTATGCAGGAAGGCAAGGAACGGGTGCGGTTTACGGCCAGTTACGGTGATTTGGATGAAACCAGCGGAGTAACCTGGGTTGGGGATCAGCCGCCGTCGATTGAGCGGGAGAAGTGCCTCACTTCACCGCGCTTTTTGGCCATACATGAGCGGGTGGAGATGCTGTTTTCCCCCAAGACAGCGGATTGGCTGCGGGGTAGAACCGTTGATCGCATGGAGCATGAACTGATGGCGTATCTGCGGGATGGAACCGAGCCCGATGTGATGGCACTGCCGTTTTTTGCTGACTGTGTTCCACCTACGACGTTTTCAAAATTCGGCTCGGTGGGCTGGGTACCGACTCTGGAGCTGACGGTGCATGTACGAGCCAAGCCGGCACCGGGTTTGCTCACTGCACGGTTCAAAACCCGTTATCTTATTAATGGTTTGATGGAAGAAGATGGGGAAATCTGGGATTCGCGGGGTGAATTGGTGGCTCTTAGCCGCCAGTTGGCCAAATACCGGGGTGGAAATCTTTAAAAGCTGATAGCCAGCGGCGCTCCGACCCTGTTGAGACAGGGCCGGAAGCGGCCGCGATTTAGCGATTCTGCAGGTTCTGCATCATGGCCATCATGGCTTCCTGACCGTTGGCGGGATGGTCTGCATCGGTGAAGCCGACAATGGCTTCCCACTGTTGGTTGACGTCTTCAGCGCTGATGCCGTTGGCGAGGTTGAAGCCGACACCTTTGCTGCGTTCCCAGCGCAGTTTGCCCATCCAACCGGCGCCAACTTCGTAAAGGCCGCCACTTTCCCGACTGTGTTCGTCGCACAGTTTTACCACCAGCGGCGTGACGAATTCCGGTTTCAACTGTTCTACCAGTGCCGGGGGCAGGATGGTTTCAGTAAGGCGAGAACCGGCAATGGGGGCAATGGTGTTCACCAGGATATTGGATTTTTTACCCTCCATGGCCAGGGTCTGGCTCAGGCCGTGCAAACCCAGTTTGGCCATGCTGTAGTTGGCCTGGCCAAAGTTACCGTATATACCCGCGGCGGATGCCGTGAAGATCATGCGGCCATACTCGGATTCGCGCATGTGGGGCCAGGCGGCGTGGCTGACTTTGAAGGCACCTTTAACATGCACCTGGTAAACCAGGTCCCAATCATCTTCGGTCATCTTGGCAAAGCTTTTGTCCCGCAGGATGCCGGCATTGTTGATGACTACATCGATGCGGCCGAAGTTGTCCAGTGCCGATTGCACGATTTTTTCACCATCGGTAACCGAGTCGTAGTTGGCAACGGCTTCGCCGCCGGCGGCCACAATCTCGTCCACCACCTGGTCGGCGGCGTTCTTACTGGCGCCATCACCAAAAGCGCTGCCGCCCAGGTCGTTGACCACGACTTTGGCGCCACGACGGGCAAATTCCAGGGCGTGGCTTTTGCCCAAACCGTTACCGGCGCCAGTCACAAGGACGACGCGTTCGTCGAATCGTACCGATGTCATAGTGTGCTCCTGATGTTTTTTGTTATCGGGCTGTAGACGGGTGTTTTATCCCGTTAGTGCCATTCAATACGCTTAAAAAAAGGCGGTTTCATAGACCGCCCTTATTATTGGCTGAGCTTTCAAACCAAGCTTTCAAACCAAGCTTTCAAACCAGGCTTTCAATTGAAAGTCAGCTTCCCTCCGGTGGTCCTTTGCCGGTTTACAATCCCAAGCTGCGGCCAATGATCTCTTTCATGATTTCGTTGGTGCCGGCGAAAATAGGTGTGATACGGGCATCGACATAGGCGCGGGCGATGGGGTATTCCATCATGTATCCAGCACCGCCATGGAATTGAACGCCTTGATCCACCACGCGGTTCAGCAGATCCGTACACCACCATTTGGCCATGCTGGCTTCGTCCGGTGTGATGGTGCCTGCATTCAGCTTTATCACCAGGCTGTCGACAAACGTCTGGCCGATGGTGATTTCGGTTTTCAGTTCAGCCATGCGGAAGCGGGTATTCTGGAATTTGCCGATGGGCTTGCCGAACGCCGTTCGCTCTTTCACATAATTCAACGTCTCATTGAAGGCGAAAACCGAGCCGCCGATGGCGCCGACCGCCGTAACCAGGCGTTCCTGAGCCAATTTCTGCATCAGATAGATAAAGCCCTGGCCGGGTTGGCCCAGTACGTCGGTTTTGGGCACCACAACGTTTTCAAAAAACAATTCGGCGGTGTCCTGGGATTTCATGCCCATTTTTTTCAGGTTGCGACCGCGGTTAAAGCCTTCAGCGCCCCGCGGTACCGCCACCAGGGTAACGCCTTCCGGGGCTTTGGCGGCAACGATCACCAGGTCAGAGATGATGCCGTTACTGATGTAGGTTTTGGAGCCATTGAGAATGTAGTGGTCACCGTTGTCCTCCAGGCGGGATTTAATTGCCTGTAAATCGCTGCCGGTGTCGGGTTCGGTCATGGCGATGGCGAGGATGGTTTCGCCACTGCAGATGCCCGGTAACCAGCGCTGTTTCTGTTCTTCGGACCCGTAAGCACTGATATAAGGGGCGATGACATCGTTGTGCAGGCTGAGGGCAAACCCGTTCTCGCCGATGCGGGCCAGCTCCTCAATCATGATTTGGGAGTAACGGAAGTCATCTAGGCTCAAACCACCGTATTCTTCATCTACAGCGGGCGCAAGGAAACCACTCTCACCGGCTTTTTCCCAGATTTCACGGTCAACAATGCCCTGTTCGATCCATTTTTCCTGATGGGGTTTCACTTCTTCTTCGCAGAAACGGCGGAAATTATCCCGAAATACCGTGTGCTCTTCCTCGAAAATGGATCTGTTATCGAAACTCATTGTTATCTCCGGTTAGATGAAATTACCGCTAACCATTGGTAATTCCGTGTATTTTCGGTGTTCTTGTACTGGTTGCACAGCAGACTGTATAGTCGACAATTATTGATAGGGGGCGTAATTGCAACAATGACGTAATGTGCCATTTTTCATGACTTAAAACGACAAGCCTGTGTATCCTGCTCATGCCACTGGAACTTCCCACGGGAAGCCAGTAAAGTTGTTGGCTGTTTGCCGCATCATTCCGATGGATTTATATTCAAATCTTAGTGAAATGTTGTGAACCTGTCGAGCCTGTCCAAATAATTGAAATATAAACGTTTTTAAGGCTTTTCCAGTGAGTTCGAGATCCATCCCCATAAAGCAGGTGTTGATACTGCTTGAAGCCGCCAAGCGCAGTGGTTTCAGTACAGAGCTGTTGCTGCAGGAGTGCGGCATAGAGCCGGCCGATGTTGCTAATCCTGAGGCGCGGATTGATAAGAAAACGTTTATTCACCTGATGCTGACGGTGATGCGTCACACCGAAGACGAATTTATGGGCTTCGGTTCAGGTCGGGTGTCCAAGCCCGGCACCTTCAGTATGATGGCCCATGCCGTGATTAATTGCGCGACCCTGGAAAAGGCCATTCGCCGGGGTGCGAAATTCTACGAACTGTTCGATTATGCCATTACCAGCAGATTGATCCCTTCCGATGATGAGGCGCTGATTCAGTTTGTGTCCCGTGGCGATGTATTGTTTCGGCCCCATATCATGGAAGCGGTGGTGTTTCTGACCTTACGTTTTTTAAGTTGGCTGATCGGGCAGCAGATCGTGCCCAAGCGCATCAATCTGGACTTTGATTCCATTGATGACGGTGAATTTGCCAATCAGTTTCCATGTCAGGTTCATTACAGCCAGCCGCGCTGTGAGATTGTGCTGGACAGTCGTTATATGGCCATGCCGCTGGTGCAGAATCAGTTGTCTCTGAGTAAGTTCCTGAAAGCCTCGCTGGAAGAATTAATGGATGGGGATATTGAGAATGCCAGCCTCAATGCCCAGATCCGCAGTATTATCAGTAAGGAGTTCGGTAATAACTTTCCGGACTTTTCGGTGGTGTGCGATAAATTGGCGATGACCCCGCAAACCTTGCGTCGACGGCTTAAGGATGAGAACACCAGCTATCAGGAAATCAAAGATACCATCCGCAAGGATGCGTCGATTTACTATCTGTCAAAACCGGAGCTGACCATCGACGAAATAGCCTTGTTGATGGGGTTTTCGGAAGCGAGTTCGTTTCATCGCGCATTCAAAAAGTGGACGGGAAAAACCCCGTCAGCGTACCGCCATGAGTTGCTGGGCTGAGCGCGAAGGCTCAGGTTTGAATGGTATATTCTGCTTCTACCCGGGTACCGCCCTCGCTGTAGGTGACGTTGTCGCACAGGGTTTCAATCAGATCAATGCCGCGGCCAAATGAATCTTCCTCACCGGAATGATGTCGATTGGCGATATCAAAGCCTTTACCGGAGTCATCCAGCCGTAAGGTGAGGTAGCCTTTGCGTCCTTCAGCGCGGAAGCTGACCGTGATATCCAGGGTGCCTTTATCCAGCTGTTTCAGCTTTTCCGCCCGTTGTCGGTAATATTCCATATAACCATCCTCGGTCTTTTTCAGGTCTGAACACAGGCCGAGAATACCGTGCTCTAATGCGTTGGAGAACAGTTCCGCCAGAATGGTGTGCAGGTAATCCTTGTGTGACTCGATACCGGGGGCCGATCCGATCATGTCGACGATTTGTGATATGGGTGAGGAGGTTTTTCTGAGCTCCTCTGCCTGCAGGCTCATGTGCAACGTCCAGGGCAGGGCATGGTTCAGGGTCAGTACCGATGCATCGCCGGTGACGCTGGTTTCCACCGGTTTGCAAGCCAGTTCCAACAAGGTGATATCATCATTCTGGTCCTTGTTACCGGTGAATCGGTTAACGTCTTCGATCAGGCTGGTGAGTGGGTCAGCGGAGCTGCCGTCAAAGTGCTGCAGCATGCGTTTTTCACCGTACATTTCCCGTTGTTGATTCAGTGATTCCGGAATTCCGTCGGTGTAAAGAAACAGGCGGTCACCGTGATTGACCTCAACGATGTTGGCTTCCCGCTCAAACTCATCATCTTCCAGGATGCCCAGTGGCATGTGCGTGGACTGGATCAATTGTTTCAGCTTGCCGGCTGCATCCGTGAGGATGGCATCGGGCATACCCCCGAGCCACAGCGTGAGTCGATTGCCGTCGGCGTTTAATTCCGCAATGGCGGCGGCGGCGAACATGTCATCAGGCAGGAACTTTTCCAGGGTGCTGTTGACTTCCCTGGCAATGCTGCTGACAGAGGCACCTTGTTGAGCAGCTTCCAGAAAGGCTTGAGACACAGGCAAGGCGCCGATGGCGGCAGGCAATCCGTGGCCAGTGAAATCCGCCATCAGTGCATACAAGCCGCCGGATGGGCTGATGGATACCAGCAGCAGATCACCGTTGAACGTGGCAGCGGGGGAGATGTAGTGGCGGGTGTTTTTACTGTCAAGAATGCTGGCGGCCAGTGCGTTTTCGAATACACTCTTGGCAATCTCATGCTCCCGCACCGTGAACTGATGCAGTCGAGTCAGCTCCTTGTTCTGGTGTTTCAGTTGCTCGGTCAGATCCTTGATGCGGCTATGGGCTTTGATTTTTGCCTGCAGCACCTGTTCGTTAATCGGCTTGCTGAGAAAGTCGTCGCCGCCGATGGAGAGGCACTTGGTGAGAGACGCGTCATCCGACAAGGCGGTGAGAAAGATGATGGGAACGTGGGTGCCGCCCAGATATTCCTTGATGGCCTGGGTAGCCTCGAAACCGTCCATTACAGGCATCATTACATCCATTAGCACCAGGTCCGGTTCGGTCTCCTTGAACAGACTCACGGCTTCCTGACCGTCCACCGCTTCGATGACCTCGTGGCCATCATCTTCCAGCATCCAGGCCAGGAGTTTGCGGTTGGCTTCGGTGTCGTCCACCACCAGAATTTTCATATCAGCACCGGTTCCTTGGTGGTATTACTCGATATCAAATTTCTTGTCGAACCTGGAGATGGTCAGGATTTTCTTGATCTGGGGGCGACAGTTGATGATGGCAATCTTGGCACTGTCTCCCAGACTTTTTCTCATGTTGAGCAGCATGCCGAGGGCTGAGCTGTCCATATGCTCCGTGGCACGCATATCGATAATGAAACTGACGTCTTTTTTATCACCGTAAGCGGCTCTGAATTCCTGCACTACCTCGAAATCAAAGCGTCCGCTAATACCAATGGTAACTGTTTTTCCGTCACTGGATAATGTACTTTCAACGGGCATTGGGTTTCTCCTTGCCGTGTTTAGAATAAATCGATGTCACCCGCCGGTGGGTGAGAGGTACTATTATCACGCATTATGGACTGTTTTTTCTTGACTGCGAGTATGTTTTCCAGCTCAGAAACACGGTCCATGTGATGTTCCTTTATTGTAGCAATATTACAAACTTCGCCCAGGCGGTGGTTCACCAGGTCCAGGCGTTCCAGATCCTGGCTGATTTCAGATATAACCTGGGTAATAATGTCCTCAAACTGCATGGATTGCACCGCTCTGCTGACATGGTGATTGACATCCACATTCAGTCCATTCAGTCGATCCATGGTGTCCGAGATATGTTGATTGGTTTGTTCCAGGCCCTGCAGCATATTGTCCACATGGCCTTTGGCATTGATGGCATCATTGAGGTCAAGCGATGCGATGGCACCGACAATATCTCGCACCATGGTTACCGTTGACTTCGTGACTTCACCCCGGTTGCGGATTTGTTCACTGAGGCGGTTGGTATCCTGGGATAGCTTCCTGACCTCATCGGCCACTACGGCAAAACCGCGGCCGGCTTCCCCGGCACGGGCTGCTTCAATGGCCGCGTTCAAGGCCAGGAGATTGGTTTGCTCGGCAATGGTTCTGATGTCGGCAAGCAAGGTGAACATGTGGTCCAGCTCACTGACCATGTCTCCGATATGATGCACCGCCTGCACACTCTTCTCGCTGACATCTATCAGCAGCGAGACGTACTGCATCAGAATCTCACTGACTTCCTTGGCGAACTTTTCCACGGTCACGTTTTCTTCATCATCATGCTTGGCCTTGTTGTTGCGGCCAGTGACAGATTTCATGACGTCATTGATCAAATGATTGGTCTGGTTTGAGGAGGCGGCAAGGCCGGAAAAGCTCTGTGACAGGGTGCTGCTGCTGTCACGAATGGCTTTGTCCAGGGAGTGCACTTTGCGGGTGATGTTTTCGTAGGCTGCTTCGTTGTCCTGCACTGCACGGTCGATTACAGGGATATCGGCCATTGCTATGTGGTTGATGGCCGGGGGCTTGGCGTTTTCCCGCACCCGCGCCCGCCATGCCCATGTGGCCAGAACCAGGGTCAGTGAACCGATTAATCCACATTCCACCAGAAAGTTCTCAGTGACAAGGACACCGACTGCAACCATGGTACCTAGCATCACCAGGATGATTTGAGCTTTGACCAAGAGACGACCTGCTTAAGCAATAGTGTGAAATTACGGTAACTGATTGTTTTGTAATCAGTTTAGATCACTTGGGCTTTTTTTCCAGTTATCGCCTATGCAATTAGAGATTGTTTTTCAGGGCCTCCAGTGTTTCCCAGCGCGCAAATGCCGTTTCCAGCGTCTGTTCGATTTCCTCAGACTGTTGTTTTAGTTCAGCTATTTTCTCCGCTGACTCCTGATACAGGCTGGGGTCCGCCAAGGCCTGATGGGCTGCTTCCAATTGCTGCTCCAGGGATTCGATGGTCTGGGGAAGTGTTTCCAGCTCCCGCTGATCCTTATAGCTGAGCTTTTTGCCGGTTTTGGGGCCAACCTTGGTCTCTGCGGCAGGCTTTTCCTGCTTGGGCTGTTGCGCAGCCGTGGCTTTGGTTGCTGTGGCAGGCCGTTGTCGCAGCCAGTCATCGTACCCACCCACGTACTCTGCCAGTTTGCCGCCTCCTTCGAAGGCAATGGTGCTGGTGACGATGTTATTGAGGAAAGCCCGGTCATGGCTGACCAGCAGGATGGTGCCCTGATACTGATCCACCAGTTCTTCCAGCAGTTCCAGCGTTTCGATGTCCAGATCATTGGTGGGTTCGTCCAGCACCAGCAGATTGCTGGGTTGGGTAAACAGTTTGGCCAGTAACAGTCGATTACGCTCACCACCGGACAGTGCTTTCACCGGGGTGTGGGCACGCTCCGGGCTGAACAGAAAATCCTGCAGGTAACCCATGATGTGTTTGTTCTGGCCGTTGATGCACACGGTGTCGCTGCCCTGGCCCACGTTTTCCCGTACGCTCAGTTCTTCGTCCAGTTGCGCCCGCAATTGATCGAAGTAGGCGATATCCACATTGGTGCCGATTTCCACGGAACCGGTGTCGGGCTTGAGCTTGCCCAGTAGGGTGTTGATCAGGGTGGATTTTCCTACCCCGTTGGGGCCGACAATACCGATTCGGTCGCCCCGCAGCACCAGGGTGGAAAAATCGTCGATGATGCACCGGCCGTCAAAGGTGACGCTGATGTGTTTGGCCTCGATGACTTTCTTACCGCTGCTTTCTGCCTGTTGGATGGTGGCGTTCATGGTGCCCTGGCGTTCACGACGCTGAGCCCGCTCGTTGCGCATGGCTTCCAGTGCGCGGACCCGGCCCTCATTACGGGTGCGGCGGGCTTTGATGCCCTGACGAATCCAGACTTCCTCCTGGGCCAGTTTTTTGTCAAAGCGCTCCCACTCGGCGGCCTCGGCCTCCAGTACTTCCGCTTTGCGTTGCAGGTAGGTTTGATAGTTGCCGGGCCAGCTGGTGAGCTGACCTCGGTCCAGATCCACAATACGGGTGGCCAGTTTGCTGAGGAAGGCGCGGTCGTGGGTAATGAATAACACGCAGTTCTTGTAACTCAGCAGGAATTCTTCCAGCCAGGATATGGACTCAATATCCAGATGGTTGGTGGGCTCATCCAGTAGCAGCACATCCGGCTGTTGCACCAGTGCCCGGGCCAGCAGTACCCGCCGTTTGACACCACCCGATTGGGCTTCAAAAGGCGCTTCGCCGTCCAGTGATAATTTGGAGAGTGTGGTTTCCACCCGTTGCTGCAGGGCCCAGCCGTCCTCGGCTTCCAGGGCTTTCTGCACCGATTCCAGACGGTCGAAGGCGCTCTCGCTGCCATTGGCCATTTCTTCTGTGATGTGGTGGTATTGCTGGATCAGTTGCCCCACCTTACCCAGGCCGGACGCCACCACATCATAAACACTGCCGGTGGTGCCTTTGGGCACTTCCTGCTCCAGCCAGGCGATGCGGGTACCCGGTGACATCTCAATTTGACCGTCATCCTGTTTTATCTGGCCGCTGATGATTTTCAGCAGGGTGGATTTACCGGTGCCATTGCGCCCCACCAGGCACACCCGCTCGCCTTTTTCCAGTTTGAGGTTGGCGCCACTCAACAGTTCCGGCCCACCGAAGGCCAGGTGAATGTCTCGAAGTCGAAGCAGGGACATAGAATGTTATTCTCTCAGTGCAACCGCCGGGCTTTGCTTGAGGATGCGTTTACTGCTGATCTGCCCGGCAAATCCGATCAACAACCCCAGTAGCGGGGGCACTATTATCCAGATCCAGGGGTTGGGAGTATAGGGCAGTGAGAGCAGCTTGAGATAAATACCCAAGCGCGCCATTTCGGCCCCAAAGCAGGCCACCAGGCCGGACAGGGCCCCGATGGCAAAAAACTCTGCCCATTGCTGGATAACCAGTTGCCGTCGGGTGGCGCCGAGGGTGCGCATGATGGCGCCTTCGCGGTAGCGCTGGGGCATGGTGGTGATCAGGGTGGCCAGGGTGATTGTCAGACCGGCGGCCAGGACGAACAGCAGAATGAACTCAACCGCTGCGCTGACCTGATTGAGTATGGTACGCACCTGCTTCAGAATGACATCCACCTCCAGCAAAGTAATGGCCGGAAACTGCTGAACCAATGGTTTCAGCAGGGCTTTGCGTTCCGCTTCCAGATAGAAGCTGGTGAGATAGGTGGTGGGCAGGTTGTCCAGACCGCCGGGATTGAACATCAGATAGAAATTGGGTTGGAATGATTCCCACTTCACCGTGCGTATACTGGCGACCCGGGCACTGAAGGTTTGGCTGGCAACAAAAAAGCGCAACTCATCGCCCAAGGTCACACCCAGGCGCTGGGCCAGGCGTTGTTCTATGGATACGCGCCGTTCATCGTCGTTGGGCAGCCGATCCCACCACTGTCCGGCCACAATGCGATTGTCGCTGGGGAGCGCTTCCGACCAGCTCAAATTCAATTCCCGGTTGAGGGCTTCTTCCTCTTCTTCACCACTTTCCTTGGTCACCGCGCGCTTGATGGGGGCGCCGTTAATGTGAGTGAGCCGGCCCCGCACAATGGGGTATAGGGGCTGTGCCTGAATATTGTTGTCTTTCAGATGCTGTGCAAAAGCACCGGCCTCCTGGGGCAGCACGTTCAGCACAAAATGATTGGGCGCCTGCTCCGGCAGTTGTTGCTGCCAGGTGTTAATCAGCTCGCCCCGCACCAGCAGGATGATCAACATGGCCATGCCGGTGAGGCCGAATCCCAGCAGTTGCACCCGGGTGCTGAGCCGGCGTCGGCTCAGGTTGCGCAAGCCCGCCTGCAGCGACAGGGAGCTGTGTTTTCCCAGTATGCGGATTGCCACTGCGAACAAAGCGGTTAAGCCATAGGTAATCAACCAGGCGATGAGGCCACCCAGCACAATGGCGCCGATCAGCACAGGGTCCCGGGTATACCAGAACATCAGTGCGCCAATCATTACCAGCACAACCAGGTAGAGCAGGTTTTTCGACAGTGGGGTGGGGGTCAGATCCCGGCGCAACACCCGCAGTGGCGACGTGCGTTGCAATTGCACCAATGCCGGCAGGCTGAATCCCAGCAAAATCAGTAGCGCCAATACCAGGCCGCTGAAAAAGGGTTTGGCCGAGGGCAGGGGAATGTTATCAGGTAACAGGCCCGCCAATAATTCAACCAGTGAAAAGTGCAGCAGCCAGCCCAGGGCGCCCCCCAACACACCGCTGATGAGCGCCAGGGCAACCAGCTGACAGGTGAATACAGCCAGAATCTGGCGGGATTGCAGGCCGAAACAACGCAGTAAAGCCGCCGTATCATAACGGGTTTCGCTGAAATGCTGGGCACCCATGGCCAGAGCAACGGATGCCAGCAGGATCGCCATCAAACTGGCCAGTTGCAGATAGCCCTGAGCCCGGTTCAAGGCGGCACTGACCGTGCGTTGGCGGGAGTGTATGGAAAGGATCGATTGCCCCGGTTTTAACAGGGGCTCGAGCCCGGATCGAAGCGTGCCGATGGCCGCTTCCGGGCCGGCGAACTGATAATAGTACTCCACCCGGCTGCCGCGTTGAATCAGATTGGCGTGGGCCAGATCCTGTTCATTCAACATCAGGCGCGGCACAAAGGCGTAGAAGCTGCCGCCACGGTCCGGTTCGAAGGTGAGCACTTTTTCCACCTGCAACTGAGTGTCGCCCACCTCCACTGAGTCCCCAATCTGAATGCCCAGAATATTCAGCAGGCGGGCTTCTACCCAGGCTTTTCCCGGGCCGGGGCCGGTGCGTGTTTCATAGTCCGGTGCAAAGGGCTGATCGGCCACTTTCAGGCTGGCCTTTAGGGGGTAATGGTTGGAAACCGCCTTAAGTGACGCCAGCTGCATGGCATCGGCCGCCATTACCACACTGGAAAATTCAATGGCCCGTGCGCCTTGTACGCTGTCTGGAAACGCCGGTAGCTCATGCAGCGGAGTGGGGCTTTTCACCACCAGGTCGCCCCCCATCAGGTTGGAGGCCTGCATGGTCATGGCGTTTTCAATGCGTTCGCTGTGAAAGCCGATGGTGTTGTGGGTGGTCACGGCCACAAACAGGGCGGTGAGCAGCAGGGAAAGGTGGCCGGAGCGCCAATCCCGCAACAGTAACCTTAAACCAAGCCGGATGGATTTCATTGCAGCTGTCCGGCATTCATGGTGACCGTGCGCGCGCAACGTCGGGCCAGATGCATGTCGTGGGTGACCAGAATCAGGGTGGTGTCCAGGGAGGCATTCAATTCAAACAGCTGATCCGCAATGGCCTCCCCGGTATGGGTATCCAGGTTCCCGGTGGGCTCATCGGCAAACAGGATATCCGGTTCGGTAACAAAGGCCCGGGCCAGTGCCACCCGTTG
The DNA here is from genome assembly GCF_003671475.1 of Ketobacter sp. GenoA1. NCBI lineage: Bacteria > Pseudomonadati > Pseudomonadota > Gammaproteobacteria > Pseudomonadales > Ketobacteraceae > Ketobacter > Ketobacter sp. GenoA1. Next base: position 445,203 of record NZ_RCHM01000042.1, read on the forward strand.
CTGTTCACCACCGGAAAGTTGGCTGGGATAATGATTCAAGCGTTTCTCCAGCCCCACTTTGGCCAACATGTTGCGCGCCCGCTCCGGCACCGCTTTTTCGTCTGCGATTTCCAGCGGCAACATCACGTTTTCCAATGCAGTCAGATTCGGCAGCAACTGAAAGGATTGGAATACAAAGCCCACGTGAGCTGCCCGCACCGCGGCACGCTGATCTTCGGTCATGCTGTTCAGCGCCTGGCCCATCAGGCTGATGGCACCACTTGAGGGAACATCCAAGCCGGCCAGAAGTCCAAGTAAGGTTGATTTTCCGGACCCGGATTCCCCCACAATGGCCAGGGATTCTGCCGCCATAACGGTGAGATCAATGCCTGAGAGAATGGTGAGTTCCTGGTCCGGCATCGAGACAGTCTTGATGACTGCGCTGGCCTGGAGGACGGGGTTGCCGTTTTGCGGCATACTGGTCATAAGTCTTGAAATCCCTGCAAATTAAGCCAAAGGGTTATGCTAACAAATGATAAGACAGTGCGTTGCTCTATTTAGTTTAATTCTAACTCTGATGGCCTGGCCGCTGGCCTCAAGCGCGCAGCAAAGCCCGGTATTGCTGATCGTGGGAGACAGCCTGAGCGCAGGTTACGGTATCCCGCAGGGTAAGGAGTGGGTGCATCTTTTGCGGCAATCCCTGCAAGCGCGCGAGGAACCCATCCGGGTGGTGAATGCCAGTATCAGCGGTGATACCACATCTGGCGGCCGGTCGCGCATTGAGCCGTTGCTGCAGCGTGAGAACCCGGACTGGGTGTTGATCGAGCTGGGTGGCAATGATGGCTTGCGCGGCATGTCACTGTCGGCCATGGAAGCGAATCTGCAAGCCATGGTGGACACCGTGAAACAACAGGGTGCCCAACCCCTGCTGGCGGGGATCAAAATTCCGCCCAACTACGGCAGCAAGTACCGCACCCGCTTCGAGCAGGTGTTCGTGACTGTTGCGGCACGCAACGATGTGCCATTATTGCCGTTTCTGTTGGATGGGGTAGGCGGGCAGGATAAGTTGATGCAGGCAGATCGTATTCACCCCAATGTGGAAGCGCAGCCACTGATTGCGGATAACGTTTTGGCGTTTCTGCAACCGGTGATTGTGGACAGGCAGAGAAGCCCCGCGCAATAGCAGGGCCAGCAATCTGCAGCGAAGTTTGGGAGGTACTACCCCCGCGACAACAAATCCCGGGCAATGTGGGTGATCTGGATCTCATCGGTGCCACCGTATATCTGCAGGATCTTGGCGTCACGGGCCAGTTGTTCCACCTGGTACTCCGCCATATAACCGTTTCCGCCGTGAATCTGCACCGCTTCCATGGCCACTTCCACCGCCGTCTGCGCGGCATACAGTTTCATGGCGGAAGCTTCTGCCAGGCTCATACTGCGCCCTTTGGCAACGGTCTCGATGTAGCGAAACACCAGGTTTTCCAGGTTTATCCGTGCAATCTCCATTTTTGCCAGTTTGGCCTGGATCAGCTGGAATTCTCCGATGGGTTTGCCGAATTGAACCCGTTCGTTGGCGTATTTCACACTCAGCTCCAGGCAACGTTCGGTAATCCCCAGCGCCATGGCGGCAACCCCGGAACGCTCGGCTGAAAAGGTATCCTTGACCCCGCTGCGGTAGGAAACGTCTTCACTTTCACCCAGCAGCCGATCCTTGCCGACTTTAACGTCCTGTAAAAACAGTTCACCGGTGGGGGAAGAATGAATGCCCATTTTCCGGAAAGGTTTGCTCTGGCTTAAACCCTTCATGCCGGTGTCCAGCACGAAGCTCAACACTTTTCGGTTACGGGGCTCAACACCGGGTTCATCCAGCTTGCAGATAAATACAATGGTGTCGGCGTAGGGGCCATTGGTAATAAAGGTTTTATTGCCGTTCAGTACATAGCCGCCATCCTCGGTGCGGCGACAGGTGGATTTCATACTGCCGAAGGCATCAGAACCGGAATTGGGCTCGGTGATGGCCCAGGCACCAATCTTATCCATGGTGAGGAGATCCAGCGCCCAGCGTTCTTTTTGCCCGGGGGTGCCCCGGGACATGATGGTACCGGCGGTCAGCCCCATACTGACACCCATGGCGGTTACCATGCCGGGGCAATAACGGCAAAGTTCGATGGTGGGAATCATGCGCATGGCGGTCTCTTCACCCCGCATCATCTCGGCGGTGGCCGGATCCTGCTCGTCTTTCTGGGCGGGCGGTTCGCCGGCCAGCTGGGCGCGATCTTTGGCCAGCTCGCTTTCAAACCGTTGTTTGGCCATGGCATCGATGCCAAACGTTTTCAGAAATTTACGCAGGGTGTCGTAGGGTGGGGTGTCACCGTGTTCCAGTTGATCCAGATTGGGGGCGATTTCCCGTTCAACAAATTGTCGAACCGCGGTACGCAGCATGCGTTGGGGTTCACTCCATTCGATCATGTGGGGCTCCTGTTGGGGATTATTGTTGTTTATGGCGGTGACTTGGTGGTCATTGCTTTCTCAGCTTAACCAAATCAGACCTGCCCGGACATGACCAAAAGTGCGGATTCGGGGTGGATTCCGGTCAATGGCCGATGGCGTTACATCACTGGCCATCGCCAAGGCTATGTTTGCTGCAGCGATTGCTCCAGACTGTCTGCCATATCGCGAAATTGATTGCCCTGATGGTGTTCACCCTGCTCGCTGACACCGCGAGCCAGCAGCCGCAGTACTTTCACCAGCATCGGATCGCGCATTCGTCTTTGTTGTGCTTCCCTGATCATGGATTCAACCGTGTCCCAGGCATCAATCTGGCAGAATTGCAGCATCAGCTTCAGCAGTATCTCGTCGGGCAGATTGTGCGCATTTTTCTGTTTCAGGTAGTCACAGTAGACATCGTGCAGCATGTGCATGGTGGCGGTGTCCTGCGTGGTGCGTGCCAACAAGCGGTGAGCGCATTCATGGAATGCCGGTGATTCCGGATTCAGTTTTTCCAGCAGATAGCGCTGCTCCAGTACGGCGTTTCTATCGCCGTAGTGCTCTTCCAGGGAGGTCAGTTTGCGGTTCGCTGCATCGAAGTTAAATGCCGCCAGCTGCTTGAGAAAATCATCCAGGGCTTTGCGGTAGGCTTCATCTTCATCCGGCGCCTGATCCAGATACGTTTCCTCCACCTGAATCAGGTACTTTCTTCCCGCCAGCATGAGCAGGCCTCCGGCCAACAAGCCTCCCGCATGGGCGGTATAGGCGACACCGTCAGCGCCACCCCAGATGGCGTTGATGATCTCCCAGGCCAGCCAGATGGGTAGCATGACCAGGGCAGGGGCGGTAAAGTAGCCGAAGTAAAAAATCACACTGTAAAAGAACTTGATTTTGCGCAGGCCGTAAAGTGCCGCGTACATGCCCATCACCCCTGAAATGGATCCGGATGCACCGACCAGGGGCAGGTGCCCGCCCCAGTTGAACAGGGCGAAGAACAGCCCGGCGATGACCCCACAAAACAAATAGCTCAATAGAAAATAAGTGGAGCCAATGGCCGCTTCCACAGCCACTCCGGTCAGTGCCAGAATCACCATGTTGCCGATAAGGTGCAGTGTGCTGCCGTGCATGAATTGGTAAGTAAGATAGGTTATTGGCCTGCTGTCGGCGGGAATCAGGCCCATTTTAAAGGCGCTCACATCCGCCACCATGGCATTCACTTCGCTACGGTCCGTACGCCATTGCTGGTACACGTCGGCACCCCAGAAGCGCGCATCCGTTTTGTCCATTTCTACAGTAAAAGACCGGTCAGAGAGAATGTAGTAACTGATGTACAGCGCTGCATCTTCTTCCCAGGCGGCCTCCAGCTCCAGCGCCTCGATATCCCGTTGATTCTGGTGCAGGTGGCTGATGTAGTTCGTGTATTCAAGCTGCAGCAGGCCATGATCAATGTAATACTCCGCCGCCTTGTACAGGCGCTGGTCGTCATGCCACTGCCAGGCGAAATACACCACACAACAGATCAGGATCAATGCCCCCGTGACCACCGGTGCCCGCCGCCAGTCAATGCCCCTTTCTGCCGGAATAATCAACATGCCATGGAATCCTTCTGGAAAGTTGTTGTTCTAATTAAAGCAAACTTTGAAAAAATCAGGAAAAACAGGTTTTTAGAGTGAATGGTTCTATGCTTGTACGTAAATTAACCATATATGGGTGTGACTATGCGGTCAGTTTGGCTTTGGCTAAATTATGAGCTTGCAAAGCACCAGAGTTTGCTATATTTAAAACATGAGTTACATTAATAAATACAGTTTTCTCAACGAGTTAAGCTACATTGTCCTGCTGTCTCGTAATCAGGTGCAGAAAACGTATTGCGCAACTGGCGCTTCAGGGAAACAAGTACTGCGGGAGGTACTGCGAAAATGGAAGACAACGGGACAAACGATAATCTAAGGAATTCCGTGTTGACCAAGTCAGAGCTGATTGAGCGGGTTGCTCAAAAGCAATCCCAACTGTCCCAGAAGGACGTTGAGCTGGCGGTGAAAACCATGCTTGAAGAGATGTCGCAGGCGTTGGCCACGGGAGGCAGAATCGAGATTAGGGGTTTCGGCAGTTTCTCTTTGCACTACCGGGCTCCCCGGTTGGGGCGCAATCCCAAAACCGGTGAATCGGTGGATCTTACCGGAAAGTACGTACCCCACTTCAAGCCGGGTAAGGAACTGCGGGATCGCGTTAACAGTGAAGAAGAGTCCGAAGGCCCAATGGTGTAGGTGTATTCGCTTGAATTCCCTGATAAAAACGGCATGATTACCCCCATGCCGTTTTTTTTGCGCACCTTGGGTGCGTTTCGCTGCTAAAAAGAGCACAACATGGGAAATATTGTTAAAGCCTTTCTGATCGTGATCGTGATTCTGCTGGTGTCTTTGGTGTTGGGTATGTACCAGATTCAGAACGACCACGATATCCAGGTTGATCTTATTTATTTTGCTGAGCCAATCGAGATGAGCGTTGCCCGCTTTGGTATGGCGTTCTTCTTTGGTGGAGTGCTGGTCGGAATCGGATTGTGTGTATTGATCTGTATCGTACTGGGCATCGAAGTGGCTGCGGCCCGACGTCAGAGCAGCAAGCTGGAAAAAGAATTAAAAAAGCTACGTGAGCGAACCATAAAGGAAACCACCTGATATGGTGGACTTGTTCGTCGGCATTCTACTGTTTGTCGCCATTGTCATTGGCTGGCTGCTGGGTAAAACCGAGCGCAAGAAAAGTGTTGCGGTGGAAGCAGCCGGTGGCGTGGGTAAGGAATATTATGATGGCTTGAACCTGTTATTAAACGAAAAGCAGGATGAAGCCGTTGATCTTCTGTTAAAAACGTTGGATGTGAACGGCGACACATTCGAGACCCATATCGTAATGGGCAGCCTGTATCGCCGCCGGGGTGAGGTCGATCGATCCATCCGTATTCACCAGGATTTGCTGGCGCGCTCGGATTTGACGAAAGCACAGCATGCGGCGGTCAAGCTGGAGCTGGCGCGGGATTATTTAAATGCCGGTGTGTTGGACCGGTCCGAGCGTTTGCTCAAGGAAATTGCCGAAGAGGATAACCTGAATCAGGTTCGGGCGCTGGAGTACCTACTGACCATTTACGAACAGGAGCGGGAGTGGGCACCCTGTATTGAGGTGGCGGAGAAGCTCATCAACAAGGGAAAACCCTTGCAGGTGAAGATGGCGCATTATCATTGCGAGCTGGCGGAACAGAATCTTAAAATGGGGGATTATGTGCAATCCCGGCGTGAGCTAAAGAAAGCACTGCAGGTTGACAAATATTGCGTTCGCGCCAGCATGGTTCTGGCTGAACTGGAAACCGAAGCCAACAATCCCAAGGAAGCCGTCAAGGCGTTACGCCGGGTTCTGGAGCAGGATCCCGCCTTCGTCCCTGATACCTTGCCCCTGCTGCTGGTGAATTACGAAAAGCTGGGGAACATGAATGACCTGTCCAAATACCTGTTTGAGTGCCTGGAAAAGTCGCCCGCCATCTCCATTGTGATTGAACTGTCCAACCTGGTTGCCCGTTTGGAAGGCGATCAGGCGGGTACCTATGTGTTGTCGGAATATCTGAAAAAGCGCCCTTCAGTCAAGGGGCTGGACCGGCTGATCAGTTTACAGATGGAGCGGGCAGGCGGTGAAGAAAAGGAAAACCTCGCCATCCTGCAGGCGTTTACCCAGAAACTTATTAAAGATAAACCCATCTATCGTTGCACGGATTGCGGATTTGATGGCAAAACGCTGCACTGGAAATGCCCTACCTGTAAAACCTGGGGGTCGGTCCGGCCTATCCAGGGGGTGGAAGGCGAATAACCCGGGCCGCTTGGCAATAATGTAAAACAGGAGCTGACTAATGGCATGCCAATCCGCTGTGATTGTTGCTTTGGATTTTCAATATCGTGAGCAGGCCCTGGAGGTAGCGGATCAGCTTGATCCCGGTAAATGCCGGGTCAAGGTGGGAAAAGAGCTGTTCACCCGGGAAGGCCCTGGCGTGGTGAAAGCACTGCATGAGAAAGGCTTCGATGTGTTTCTCGATCTCAAGTTTCACGACATCCCGAATACGGTGGCGCGAGCCTGTTCTGTGGCCGCGGACCTGGGGGTGTGGATGGTCAATGTGCATGCGTCCGGCGGCCGGCGCATGATGGAGGCTGCTGCTAAAGCGATAGCGCAAACCGGCACCGGCACCCAGCTGATTGCGGTGACGGTGTTGACCAGCATGGAGCGTTCAGACCTGGTTGAAGTGGGGCTGGATGTGGAACCCATACAGCATGTGCAGCGTTTGGCTGCGTTGGCGAAGGATTGTGGGTTGCATGGGGTGGTGTGTTCTGCCCAGGAGGCACCGGTTTTAAAGCCGGCACTGGGGGGCGATTTTAAACTGGTGACCCCCGGTATCCGCCCGCAGGGGAGTGAAACCGGCGATCAGCGCCGGGTTATGACACCGCCGCAGGCGGTGGCGGCGGGTGTGGATTATATGGTGATTGGACGGCCCATTGCCCAGGCGCCGAATCCCAGGCAGGCCTTGCAGGATGTGCTGTCCAGCTTGCTGTAACCGGGTTTTTTAACCCGTATGTGTCTAACTGGTAAAGGAACAATATCCAGGGATAGAACATGCGGATGGTGCGAGTCTTTGTGTTGCTTTGCGGGCTGGGAATGCTGTTGCCCTGTGCTGCGTTCTGCGCAGATAAAAACCAATACTTTATCCCCCTTCCCATCAACATCAATACCGCGGATGAGCTAACCTTATCCAGGGCTCTGGTGGGTATAGGGCCAAAAAAGGCGGCGGCCATCGTTGCATTCCGAAATCAGCATGGCCCCTTCGCCAGCCCCCGGGAATTGACCGGTGTGAAGGGGGTGGGTGAAGGAACCTTGCGCCGGAATGCCGGTCGAATCAGCGTAGAGTGACTTATTTACCTTTAACTGAGGCGGGTGACTTTCTATACTCCCCCTCCAGGTTAAACAGGATTGGAGAAAGCCGTGTATACAGTCAGTTACCCCGGTAGTGGAGTGGTCAGATCACTGGTGAGCATGATGATTGCTGTGGTGTTGGGTATGACATCAGCTTATGCAAACAGCAGCGTTGCCCCTGATCAGCTGATCAGCTCGCTGTTTGAAGTGATCAATAAGCGACTCAACGACGACCAGGAAAAGATTGCGGCGGACAAGAAGCACCTGATTACCATTGGCGACGAGGTACTTGCACCCTATGTCAGTTTCGAAACCATGGCAAAGCAGATATTGGGCAAGAACTGGCGCAAGATAACCCCGGAACAGCGGGTGCGCTACACCGAGGCTTTCCGTCAGCGGGTATCCCTGTCACTGGTGTCACAATACGATCCGTCAAAAAAGTACCTGCTTGAAGTGACCGGCTCACGCCAGAACGATAAAGGTGATCGTGCGGCGGTGAGCAGTGTGGTGACCGAAGCGAAAACCGGGGAAAAGTACAACATCAGTTACAAGCTGTATGTGGATCGCAAAACCAAAAACTGGCAGGTGTACGATATCGTGGTGGAAGGCGTCAGCGTATTGCAGAGTTTCAAAACCGCAAGCGCCGAGGACTTTAAGAATAACGGCATCGAGTACATGATCGCGCAATTGGAAAGTTCTGAAGAACCGGTTTCATCGGCTCAGTAACTATTTCATGTTTTTCAGGTTTTCCCGGGTTCTGAGGCGGGCATCCCGCCGCACCTGGGCACCGTTATAGCGTCTGATTTCAGCTTCAGATTGCGGTTCTATTTCGGCTATTTCACATGGCTTGTTGTCGGGGCCCAGGGCCACGAAGGTGAAGTAAGCCGACACGATATGCTTGCTTTCCCCCGAGAATGAGTTTTCTGCATCAACTCGAACACCAATTTCCATTGAGCTGGACCAGGTGCGATTCACAGCAGCGCTGATCAACAGTGTGTCGCCATCTTTTGCCGGGGCAACGAAATGGAAAGAGTCCACTGAAGCGGTAACACATACTTTTCCGCTGTGGCGCTCCGAAACCACCAGGGCCACCCGGTCACAAAGCGACATCACCAACCCGCCAAACACGGTGTAATGGGCATTCAGATCATTGGGGAAGACCTTGTATACGTGATGCTGGACCGAAGAAGCTGAAACGGGCTTGGGTTGTATGTCTATAGTCATGAAAAGGGGTGTCTGTGTTGAGGTTCAGGGGGCTTTCTCAAGTGCCCTGTAAAGGTACCACAGGTGCCTCTGCGAAAAATAATGTCATTGCTGAGATTGGGGTATGGGGCCGTGGGTTTCTTGCCGTGTGTTGGAGCGGTGAGGGGGGGGGGGAAGTAATACAAGCGAAACCAGCTCGGCAACAAAAAAGGAGCCATTAGGCTCCTTTTTCTTCGGGATTGGCTCCACAGGCAGGGCTCGAACCTGCGACCCAGCGGTTAACAGCCGCTTGCTCTACCAACTGAGCTACTGTGGATCAGCTCTTGAGGACGCGTATATTAAGGGCATGATTCTTATGGGTCAACCACTTTTTTCCATTTTTCTATCAGGCAGTTACCGGTAAAGTCCTGTTGTCAAAGGGATTGATGGCCAGGGTCCGTGAGGGATTTTTTACCGCCTGAAATTGCCGGGATGGTAACGTCACTCTATTGCATTAGTAATGCAACTCACTATAGTGTCGGGGTCGTAGCGTCTCACTTCAGTATGTAGGGGGTTCACCTTGTATATCGACCAAGCATCCGCCCAGGAACTTCAAGCGCAGTTGGCTGAACTGGAAAACCAGTATGCCGGATTCAAGGCAGCCAAACTCAATTTGGATCTCACGCGGGGTAAGCCCAGTGCGGCTCAACTGGATCTGTCTGATGGGCTGGATGGCATTTTATCCGGTGCCTATAAAGCAGAAGACGGCACGGATTGCAGGAATTATGGTGGCCTGGACGGAATCGCGGAAGCCAAGGCCCTGTTTTCACAGGTGTTGGGTGTAAAACCGTCGGAAACGTTGATTGGCGGTAATGCCAGTTTAACCTTGATGTTTCAAATGGTGGCGTTCGCCCACCTGTTCGGTGTGCGGGGAGCAGACAGCGCCTGGTCAAAAGAGGGCAAGGTGAAGTTTCTATGCCCGGTGCCCGGCTATGACCGCCATTTTGGAATTTGTGAAGAACTGGGTATTGAAATGATTCCGGTGGCCATGGATGACAATGGGCCTGTGATGGATGAGGTCGAGGAAAAGGTAAAGTCCGATCCGACCATAAAAGGTATCTGGTGTGTGCCGCGCTTTTCCAACCCTACCGGCATTGTTTACAGCGATGAGGTGGTGGATCGTATTGCCCGGCTGGGGAAAATAGCCGGAGCCAATTTTCGGGTGATGTGGGATAACGCCTACGCGGTTCACGCCTTGAGCCCTGATGCGCCGCAATTGGCCAATCTGATGGAGTTGGCCCGCGAGCACGGCACTGAAGATTCTGTGGTGATATTCGGTTCCACATCGAAGGTCACTTTTGCCGGGTCCGGTCTGGCTTTTATGGGTACTTCTGCGGCGAACCTCGAGTTCTTCAAGCGGCACTTGGGTATGTGTACCATCGGGCCGGACAAAGTAAACCAGTTACGTCACGTGAAGTTTTTCGGTGATTTCGACGGTCTGCTCAGTCACATGGAAAAGCACGCGGAGCTGCTCAAGCCACGCTTTGACGCTGTGCTGCAGCATTTGCAGGAAGGGTTTGCTGATTCTGATCTTGGTACCTGGACTGTGCCTCATGGCGGTTATTTTGTTTCCTTCGACGCCAGGCCCGGGCTTGCCAAGGATATCATTCGTCTGGCGTCGGAAGTGGGCGTAAAACTGACACCGGCCGGTGCCACTTTCCCCTACGGTAATGACCCGGACGACAAGAACATTCGCCTGGCACCCAGCTTCCCTTCTTTGGCGGATATCAATAAAACCATGGAAGTGTTTGTGGTGTGCGTAAAACTGTCATCCATTAGGCAAAAAATAGGGCAGTAGGTTCGCCCACTGCACAAATTTGGTTCTAAAAGAAAAGCCTGGCGCGCTGGTATACCGGGCTTTTCTTTTTTCCCGATGGGCTGTGGTATAGTCGGAAAACCTGGCTTGTTGAATAAGGATTTCTACACATGATTCCCGTAGTTTTGTCTGGTGGTAGTGGGTCCCGTTTGTGGCCTCTTTCTCGTTCTGCGTACCCCAAGCAGTTTTTACCACTGTGTTCCGGTTACTCGTTGGTTCAGGATACGGTAATGCGCCTGGCGGGGAGTGTGGCCACGGAAGCCCCGATTTTTGTCACCGCCAACGATCAACGTTTTCTGCTTGCCGATCAAGTGCAGACATTGGGTGCAGAGGGGGCCGAAATCGTTCTTGAGCCCGCCCGCCGTAATACTGCCCCGGCTATTGCCCTGGCGTGCTTCGCCGCGCAGGAGAGGGCGCCCGAATCCGTGGTGCTGGTATTGCCATCGGATCATCATATCGAGAATAAAGCAGCGTTCCAGCAGGTATTGGAGTTGGCCAACACTGCTGCGGTGAAAGGTAATCTGGTCACCTTTGGTGTGGTTCCCACCAAGCCGGAAACCGGTTACGGGTATATTAAAGCGAATAATTCCTCTGCTGATGGCTGGCTGAGTATTGATGCGTTTGTGGAAAAACCCAGCGTGGAGTTGGCCGAGCAATATCTGGAATCCGGAGATTACTATTGGAATTCCGGTATGTTTGCGTTTCGCGCCGATGTCTATCTGCAGGAGTTAAAGCAACACAACCCCGCTATTTATGACGCAGCCAAAGCATCCTGGGATGCAAGATCTGAAGATCTTGATTTCATTCGGGTGGGAGAGGAAGCCTTTGTTGCGTGCCCGGAAGATTCCATTGATTACGCGGTGATGGAAAAGACCGAGAAGGCGGTGGTGATTCCCCTGGACTCGGGATGGTCTGATGTGGGCTCCTGGCAGTCGCTCTGGGAAGTGCAGGATAAAGACGCTACCGGAAACGTGCTGGTGGGTGACGTGATCGCCCAGGATACTGAAAACACCATGGTGCACGCCAGTAACCGAATGGTGGCGTGCTTGGGTGTGAAGGACCTGGTAATTGTGGAAACAACCGATGCAGTGTTGGTGGCAGACATAAATCAGGTGCAGAAAGTTAAGGATATAGTAAAGCTGATTGAAGCCGATGGCCGCAGTGAGCACGAATTTCATCGTGAAGTTCACCGGCCCTGGGGGCGCTTCGATTCCGTTGATGCCGGCGATCGCTATCAGGTGAAGCGTATTACGGTAAAACCCGGCGCCAAGCTTTCCACCCAGATGCATCACCATCGGGCTGAGCACTGGGTGGTGGTACAGGGCACAGCCAAAGTGCAGCGGGGTGAAGATTCCCTCATGCTGACAGAAAATCAATCCGTGTATATTCCCTTGGGCGAGGTGCACTATCTGGAAAACCCCGGCAAGATCCCGCTCGAAATCATTGAGATCCAGACCGGGTCTTATTTGGGTGAAGACGATATCATTCGTTTTAATGATCAATACGGAAGGGGCACAAAAGACTAAGCGTGCGCAAGTTCAAGGTACACTCCAAATACCAGCCGGCCGGCGATCAGCCCACGGCGATTACCCAACTGGTGGAAGGTTTGGAAGATGGCTATTCCCACCAGACCTTATTGGGTGTAACCGGGTCAGGGAAGACCTTTACCATTGCCAATGTGGTGGAGCAAGTGCAACGACCCACATTGGTCATGGCTCACAACAAAACGCTGGCAGCGCAGCTGTACGGAGAATTCAAGGAATTCTTTCCCAATAATGCGGTGGAGTATTTTGTATCGTACTACGATTATTACCAGCCGGAAGCCTACGTACCGGCATCGGATACGTTTATTGAGAAAGATTCATCCATCAATGAGCATATCGAGCAGATGCGTCTGTCTGCCACCAAGGCGCTGCTGGAGCGTGAAGATGTACTGATCGTGGCAACCGTATCTTCCATTTATGGTCTGGGTGACCCGGGCAGTTACCTGAAAATGGTGTTGCACCTGGACCGCGGTGACCGGATTGATCAACGTAAAATACTGCGGCGCTTGGCCGAACTGCAGTACACCCGTAATGATCTGGAGTTTAATCGTGCCACCTACCGGGTTCGCGGTGAAGTGATTGATGTGTTTCCTGCGGAATCTGAGCGTGAAGCGTTGCGTATAGAATTGTTCGATGACGAAGTGGAAAACCTGTCGTTGTTTGATCCATTGACCGGGGAAGTGCTCCAGAAGTTACCCCGCTATACAATTTACCCGAAATCCCATTATGTAACACCGCGAGAAACTGTGCTTGATGCCATTGAAAACATCAAGCTGGAGTTGCGCGATCGGCTCGAGCATTTTACCGAAGAAGGCAAGTTGCTGGAGCATCAGCGCCTGAGTGAGCGTACCCGTTTCGATATCGAAATGATGCAGGAACTGGGCTACTGTACCGGGATTGAAAATTATTCCCGCTTCCTGTCGGGCCGGGCACCTGGTGAGCCACCACCGACGTTGTTTGAATACTTGCCGCAGAACGCATTGGTGGTGATTGATGAATCCCATGTTACCGTGCCTCAGATCGGCGGAATGTATCGTGGTGACCGTTCGCGGAAAGAAACCCTGGTGCAGTACGGGTTTCGTCTTCCCTCTGCCTTGGACAACCGGCCGCTGAAGTTTGAGGAGTGGGAGGGCCTATGCCCCCAGACTATTTTTGTCTCCGCCACACCTGGCCCCTATGAGGCAGAGCATCAGCAGGCGATCGTAGAGCAGATTGTGCGTCCCACCGGTCTGGTGGATCCCGCTATTGAGGTGCGCCCGGCCATTACCCAAGTGGAAGATCTACTGTCACAGATTCATGCCACGGTGGCGAAAGAGGAGCGGGTGCTGGTGACCACCCTCACCAAGCGCATGGCCGAGGATTTGACGGATTACCTGATGGAACACGGCGTTCGGGTGCGTTACCTGCATTCCGATATTGATACCGTTGAGCGTGTGGAAATCATACGGGATCTGCGCCTGGGTGAGTTTGATGTGTTGGTGGGCATCAACCTGCTGCGAGAAGGCCTGGACATGCCGGAGGTTTCTCTGGTCACCATTCTGGACGCCGATAAGGAGGGTTTTCTGCGCTCCGATAGGTCACTGATCCAGACCATTGGTCGTGCCGCCCGCAACCTCAATGGCAAGGCCATTTTGTATGCGGACAAGGTTACCAACTCCATGCAACGGGCCATGGATGAAACAGAGCGCCGCCGGGCCAAGCAAATTGCATATAATGAGGCCCATGGCATTACTCCGATGGGAATAAAGAAGTCCGTCGAGGATATTATGGAAGGTGCCCGGGCGCCCGGAGGAGGGCGTAAATCCGGCCGTAAAGTAGCGGACAAGAAATCAGGCTATAATCGGGATATTTCGGCCCTTGAGCCCCGTCAGGTGGGTGCTTTGATCAAGGAGCTTGAACATAAAATGTTTGAAGCCGCTAAAAACCTGGAGTTTGAAGAGGCTGCCCGGCTGCGGGATGAAGTGCAGCAGATCAAAAGCCAAGCGTTTATACAGTAGGAAATTCGTAGAATGAAAGTATTGGTCACCGGTGCTGCCGGTTTTATTGGGGCCGCTCTGGCACACCGGCTTATGGATCGTGGTGATGAAGTTGTCGGGCTCGACAACATGAACGATTATTACGATGTCAGTTTGAAAGAGGCGCGCCTGTCCAGGCTGGAGGATAGGGCCGGGTTCACATTCTATCGAAATGCGTTGGAAGAGCGGGATGTGTTGGATGCCCTGTTCAAGAAAGAACAGCCCCAGCGAGTGGTTAATATGGCGGCGCAGGCTGGCGTCCGGTATTCACTGGAGAACCCGCATGCCTACGTGGAATCCAATCTGGTTGGTTTCATGAACCTGCTGGAATCCTGCCGCCAGATGGAGGTGGAACACTTGGTGTATGCCTCCAGCAGCTCGGTGTATGGGGCCAACACCCGGATGCCGTTTTCAGTACACGACAACGTAGACCATCCGCTGTCCCTGTATGCGGCCACCAAAAAAGCCAACGAATTGATGGCCCATACCTATAGCCACCTCTACCGTTTGCCGACCACAGGCTTGCGCTTCTTTACTGTGTACGGCCCCTGGGGACGCCCTGACATGGCCTTGTTCAAATTCACCAAAGCCATTTTGGAAGGCCGGCCCATTGATGTGTTCAATTACGGGAATCATCGCCGGGATTTCACTTATATAGATGATATCGTCGAAGGCATGCTCCGCAGCCTGGATAAGGTCGCCCAACCCAACCCGGACTGGAATGGTGCCGCGCCGGATGCCGCCACCAGCCAGGCACCGTATCGCCTATACAATATAGGTAGCAATCGGCCAGTGGAATTGTTACGTTACATCGAGGTGTTGGAAGACTGTTTGGGTAAATCTGCAGAAAAGAATCTGTTGCCGATGCAGCCTGGTGACGTGCCGGATACCTATGCCGATGTGGATGCTCTTGTGTTGGATGTGGACTATCGTCCCAACATGGCAGTTGAGGAGGGGGTAAAACGCTTCGTGGAGTGGTATCGAGCCTTCTATCAGATCTGATTTTTGAAATCATGACTTGCACTTACCAGGGCGCGGTGTTATTTTTGCGCGCCTGAACATAATAGGCACGTAGCTCAGTTGGTTAGAGCACCACCTTGACATGGTGGGGGTCGTTGGTTCGAATCCGATCGTGCCTACCAATTTTCACTTAGAACATTCAATCTAAGTGGTTCTGTAGCTTGAGAATTTCCCAAAGCAGTCATAGAATCTCAAGGACAGAAATCCTGCGGGATCATTATCGCGAATTGAAGCGGAATCAAGTAACCCCGAACACTCAAAAAGGGAGCTTGGTTTTTTTATTAACGGGCTTGGAGGAAGAGCTATTAAGCAGCGTAACAGACGCCCTGTAGTACAGACGAAAAAGAACCGAACCAATGATGAGATCACCTGCCCGGAAGTGCGGTTGATCGGTGGGGACGGCGAGCAGATCGGCATAGTCACAATTGAAGAAGCCATCAGCAAAGCCGAAGAATCGGAGATGGATTTAGTTGAAATCGCTCCCGATGCTGAACCCCCCGTGTGTCGGATCATGGACTACGGAAAGCACATCTTCGAAGAGAAGAAACGCCAAGCTGAAGCCCGTAAAAAGCAGAAACAGACCCAGGTGAAGGAAATCAAGATTCGCCCGGGAACTGAAGAGGGGGACTACCAGGTCAAACTTCGCAACCTGAAGCGGTTCCTCGAAGATGGTGACAAAACCAAAATCACTCTGCGTTTCCGCGGGCGTGAGATGGCACACCAGGAGCTGGGTATGGAGATGATGAAACGCATCGAATCCGACCTGGACGAACTGGGGGCTGTTGAGCAGATGCCCAAGATGGAAGGTCGTCAGATGCATATGGTGATTGCACCGAAAAAGAAAAAGTAAACCATGTCGGTTTGCTTATTAAACTTTAAAACATTGTGAAAACAATGCGGAGCGTAAAATGCCTAAGATGAAAACAAACCGTGGGGCTGCCAAGCGTTTTAAAAAAACCGCCAACGGTTTCAAGCGTAAACAAGCCTTCAAGCGTCACATTCTGACCAAAAAGAATTCCAAGCGAATTCGTCAGTTGCGACCCAAATCCATGGTGCACAAGGCCGATGTGGCTTTGGTAGCACGTATGATGCCTTACGTGTAAGGCCCGATTAGGAATTTGGAGGTTTAAACAATGCCAAGAGTAAAACGCGGTGTAACCGCATCTCGCCGTCACAAGAAAATTCTGAAGCAGGCCAAAGGTTATTACGGTGCCCGCTCGCGCGTATTGCGTGTAGCCAAGCAAGCGGTAACCAAGGCCGGCCAATATGCGTATCGTGACCGTCGCCAGCGTAAGCGTCAGTTCCGTCAGTTGTGGATTACCCGTATCAACGCAGCTGCCCGCATGAACGGCCTGTCCTACAGCCGCTTCATCAATGGTCTGAAAAAAGCATCTGTCGAAGTGGATCGTAAGATTCTGGCCGACATCGCTGTGCACGACCAAGCGACCTTTACCGCGTTGGCAGAGAAGGCTAAGGCCAGTCTTTCCAACTAAGCGTCGCGATCTGTCGCCGTCACACTCTGGTGACAAATCAAGCATAGAATAGGGGAAGGGCTCAGGCTCTTCCCCTTTTTATTTTTCGAATTCAAAGCGGAATCACCATGGAAAACCTGCAAAGTATTCTTCAACAAGCATTGGCTGCAGTGGCAAATGCCGAATCCGTTGCCGGCCTGGATCAGGTCAGGGTTCATTACCTGGGCAAGAAAGGCGAAATCACGGGGCAACTGAAAACACTGGGCAAGCTGGCGCCGGAAGAGCGTAAGGCGGCGGGTGCTGACATCAACAGGGTGAAGGAGCAGGTGCAGGAGGCGATCAAGGACCGTCAGGCGTTTCTGCAGGATCAGGCCATGCAGCAGCAGTTGGCCAGTGAGTCCATAGACGTGACCCTTGCCGGTCGCAATGGAGCCGTGGGTGGCTTGCATCCGGTTACCCGCACCCTGCAGCGCATAGAAACGTTTTTTGCCAGCATGGGTTTCCAGGTGGTAGAGGGCCCCGAGATCGAAGACGATTTCCATAATTTTGAGGCTCTGAATATTCCCGGTCATCACCCGGCGCGGGCCATGCACGATACCTTCTATTTTGATGCCGGTACGTTGCTGCGCACCCACACCTCGCCGGTACAGGTGCGCACGATGGAAAGCACTGAGGCGCCTTATCGCATTATCTGTCCGGGGCGGGTGTATCGTTGTGATTCGGATTTGACCCACACCCCAATGTTCCACCAGGTGGAAGGTCTGTTGGTGGATACGGATATCACGTTTGCGGACCTGAAAGGCATTCTGGCGGAGTTTCTGCGCGATTTCTTTGAAAAAGACCTGGATGTGCGATTCCGTCCCTCTTATTTTCCTTTTACCGAACCCAGCGCCGAAATGGACATTCAGTGTGTCATGTGTGACGGCCGCGGGTGCCGGGTCTGCAGCCATACCGGTTGGCTGGAAATACTGGGGTGCGGCATGGTGCACCCAAAGGTATTCGAGCACGTGAATGTGGACTCTGAGAAATACACCGGGTTTGCTTTTGGTATGGGAGTGGAGCGTCTCACCATGCTGCGTTATGGCGTGAATGACTTGCGTTTGTTCTTTGAGAACGATCTGAAATTTCTGCGGCAATTTCAGTAGTTTTTGCCTGCCATATAGCGAATATCGAAACAGAATTTAGGGGAATAGAACATGCGCTTCAGTGAGAAATGGCTTCGTAAATGGGTTAACCCGGCCCTTGGTACAGAGGAATTGGTTGCTCAGATCACCATGGCCGGTCTGGAAGTGGACAGCGTGGAAGCCGTTGCGGGTGAGTTCAGCGGGGTGGTTGTGGCTGAAATCATTCGGGCGGAGCCGCATCCCGATGCCGGCAAGCTTCAGGTTTGCACCGTGGAAGTGGGTGAAGGTGAGCCGCTGCAGGTTGTGTGCGGTGCCGCTAACGCGCGGCCGGGTATCAAGGTGCCCTGTGCCCGGGTCGGTGCGGTGCTGCCCGGTGATTTTAAAATCAAAAAGGCTAAGTTGCGGGGCGTTGAGTCTTTTGGCATGCTCTGCGCCGAGCAGGAGCTGGGCATGGCTGAGTCATCCGATGGTTTGATGGAATTGCCATTGGATGCACCGGTGGGTGTCAACATTCGCGAGTATCTGGCCCTGGATGATGTGGCCATTGAAGTGGATCTTACGCCCAATCGTGGTGACTGCCTGGGTATCGCCGGCCTGGCCCGTGAGGTGGGTGTACTGAACCGGGAATCCGTTAACCAGGTGCACTGTCCTGATGTCGCGCAAACCATATCAGATCGATTCCCGGTTAACATCGAAGCCAAGGCGCAGTGCCCCCGTTATGTGGGCAGGGTGATTCGTGGAGTGGATCTAGGCCGGCCAACCCCGGTGTGGATGGTGGAACGACTGCGCCGCAGTGGTATCCGCTCCATCGATCCTGTGGTGGACGTGACTAATTATGTGCTGCTCGAGTTGGGTCAGCCAATGCACGCGTTCGATCTGAACCGGATTCAGGGGGGCATCTGCGTGCGCTTGGCAACACCGGGTGAAACGCTGACGCTGCTGGACGGTCAGGAGCTCACACTGAGCGAGGATACACTGTTGATTGCTGATCAGTCCGGCCCTCTGGCCATGGCCGGTGTGATGGGGGGAGAAGCTTCAGGTGTCAGTCCCGATACCGTGGACCTGTTCCTCGAAAGTGCGTTCTTTGATCCCATTGCCATTGCCGGTAAAGCCCGCCGCTATGGTTTGCATACTGACTCGTCCCATCGTTTTGAACGAGGAGTGGATTTCGAGTTGCAGCGACATGCAATGGAGCGTGCCACCGCTTTGCTATTGGAAATCGTCGGCGGTGATGCGGGCCCGGTGATCGAGGAATTAAGCACGGAAGCATTGCCTCATTTGCCATCCATTGAGCTGCGTCGAGAGCGCATCGAGCGTATTTTGGGGTGTGAAATCCCGGATATCGACGTGGAGGACATTCTCGGGCGGCTGGGAATGGATATAGTATCCACCAACATTGGCTGGCACATTGTACCCCCCAGTTATCGTTTTGATATCCGACTTGAGGTGGATCTCATAGAAGAGTTGGGGCGGGTCTATGGCTACAATAACCTGCCCACCACACTACCGATTCTGGAAGGCCTGGCGCCGAAGCGTGAAGAAGCCATGCTGTCCGTGTCCCAGCTTAAGCAGGTCCTGGTGGACCGGGATTATCAAGAGGTCATCACCTATAGTTTTGTTGATAAAAAATTCATTGAGCTACTGACCCCGGATCAGGCTTCAGTGAGTTTGGCCAATCCCATTTCCGCTGATATGTCAGAAATGCGCACCACCTTGTGGGCCGGCCTGCTGAAAACAGCCACTCATAATCTCAACCGTCAGCAGTATCGCCTGCGCCTGTTTGAATCCGGCCTGACTTTCCTCAAGCAGGGGGACGGCTTGAATCAAGTGGATCACATAGCCGGGCTGATTAGTGGTGGTATTGGTCAAGAGGATTGGTTTGGCAAAGTCCGCCCCGTTGACTTTTATGACATTAAAGGCGATGTGGAAGCATTGCTGGCGCTCAGTGGTGGCACAGACTGTTACCACTTTGAGTCAGCCCAACATGACGCATTGCACCCCGGGCAAACCGCCGTCATCAAGCGGGGAGAAGACCATGTGGGATTTGTGGGTGCTCTTCATCCGGGGCTGCAGAAAACGCTGGGCATCAGTCAGAAAGTCTTCCTATTTGAATTAGTTTTGCCTCGGATTCGTCAAAGAAGCTTGCCCCAGTTCAAAGAATTGTCGAAATATCCGGAAGTTAGGCGCGATTTTGCAGTAATAGTTGATGAAAAGATTTCAGCAGCAGCTATACTGAAAAATGTGCGCGAAACAGCCGGTTCTTTATTGACCGATCTCGTGCTGTTCGATGTCTATCAGGGCGACAACCTGGAGGCGGGTAAAAAGAGTATCGCCTTTGGCATAACCCTGCAGGACTCGGCTCGGACCTTACAGGACGAAGACATTAATCCGCTGGCGGAGAAAGTGGTTACGTCCTTAAAAGAAACGTTCAATGTCACATTGAGGGAATAAGGATGGGTGCGTTAACCAAGGCTGACTTAGCTGAAAAGCTATTCGAAGAACTTGGGTTGAACAAGCGGGAAGCCAAGGAAATGGTGGAACTGTTTTTCGAAGAAATTCGATCCTCGCTTGAATCAAACGAGCATGTGAAACTTTCCGGGTTTGGTAATTTTGATTTACGCAACAAGCGTGAAAGGCCAGGTAGGAACCCGAAAACCGGTGAAGAGATTCCAATTTCCGCTCGTCGCGTGGTGACGTTTCGCCCTGGCCAGAAGTTGAAGCAACGAGTGGAAGCCTATGCTGGAACCAAGCAACAATAACGAACTGCCAGCGATACCGGGAAAACGCTATTTTACCATTGGGGAAGTGAGCGAACTTTGTGATGTAAAACCGCACGTTTTACGTTACTGGGAACAGGAATTTACCCAACTGAAACCCGTGAAAAGGCGGGGTAATCGTCGTTATTACCAGCGCCAGGATGTGATCATGATCCGGCAAATTCGCAGTTTGCTTTATGATCAGGGCTACACCATTGGTGGGGCACGCCTGAAGCTGACCGGAGATGACGCCCAGGAAGATGTCACCAAGTCTTCTCAGTTGATCCGGCAGATGATTACAGAACTTGAAGAAGTGTTATTGGTTCTTAAGGATCACTAACCTCTACAGTGTTAAAAAAAGTTTGATAATTACCTCGAATCCTGTATTATTTGCGTCCTCTCTCCGGGGTGGGGCGCAAGTCTAACCCCTTGAAATAGCAGAGAATCGGGGCGTAGCGCAGTCTGGTAGCGCACCACACTGGGGGTGTGGTGGTCGTAGGTTCAAATCCTGCCGTCCCGACCATTCCCTTACTCCGCCAATCTAGGTGCCGATCATCCAGACCTGTCCTCAGCTCCTCTTTCATCTTCATGTGAAGCAAGGCAGCTCCTCAACTCTGAAAATCTTATTTTATGCCGTAGTCCAATTGCGGTCTCAAACATGCCCACTTGCAGTGAAAATTCAGATCGATGAATGCCCAGCCTTAGAATGCCGGCTGTGGGGTAAGCAACAATTTATCGGTGTTTATACCCTGATCCTGCAATTGTCCAAGAATCATCGAATAGGTTTCTGCAGGTAGCTGAGGAGTACGGCTCAGCACGAATAATGTGTAGCACAGGGGATCTGTTACCACGGCGTACTGATAGTTCTCGGAATCCAGCACCACAATCAGATAGTTTGCCCAGGGGAAATTGGGCACACCCGGGAAACTGACCTTCAACCGCGCATTGCTTGCTTCGTCCACCACCACCGCGTTGCCCAGAATTTCATCAATAGGGCCCCCTAGAGTTTCTTTGAAGCCTTTGTTGTAAACCTGAACACTGCCGTCTGCCAGTAGAGTATATTCTGCTGTAACACCCACCAGCCCTGCATTGAACGAGGTTTCGTAGGCGGAAATCTGATACCAAAGTCCCATATAACGTTCAATATCGACGTAGGGGACCGTTGTTGTATTGCAGCCGGCCAGTAGAGTGGCGATAGAGAGTATTACCAGGTTTTTCACGTTGCGCAGGGACATAATCTAGCCTCGATTTCATTTAGTGTTTGTTGGGGATAGAGGCTAACCTAGTGCTTGTGAACGCGGCGTGAAGACCCGCTTAATCACCGGTTTGGCCACTTCAGCGCGGTACATATGGCAACACGCTGGCGAGTGACTGATTAGAATGTGCGTTTCGCAGTCAAGAGGATTCAACCCCATGAATAAAGAAGCCGTTATTGTTTCAACCGCCCGTACACCCATCGGCCGTGCCTACCGCGGGGCGCTCAACAATATTAAATCACCCACGATGATGGGCCATGCCATCCGGCATGCGGTTGAGCGCAGTGGTGTTGAGCCTGGCGAAATCGAGGATGTTGTGATCGGAGCCGTGCTCACGGCAGGCACAGCGGGCACCAATGTCGCCCGCACCGCAACCTTGGCGGCGGGGTTGCCCGTGTCTGTGTCAGCCCAAACCATGGATCGTCAGTGCTCCTCTGGATTGATGGCCATTGCCACTGCAGCCAAACAAATTATGGTGGACGGCATGCCGGTTTGCGTCGCCGGGGGTCAGGAGAACATCAGTGCGGTACAGAACAAATACTTTGAGTGGGCCAAGGCCGAGGAAGACCCCAATGTGATTGCCAGAGCTGAACATGCCTACATGCCCATGCTGCTGACTGCCGAAAACGTTGCCAGAAAATACAACGTCAGCCGTGAGGCGCAGGATCAGTATGCGTTGCTGTCCCAGCAACGAACGGCAGCGGCTCAGGACGCGGGTAAATTCGATGACGAAATAGTGCCGGTATCCGCCACCAAAGCCGTGTTCGATAAAGAGACAAAGGCAGTAACCTATGAAGAGGTTACGCTGAGCAAAGATGAAGGTAATCGCCCCGGTACCACTTATGAATCGCTGGCTGGACTGAAGCCCGTGGTAGAAGGCGGTGTGATCACGGCCGGTAACGCCAGTCAATTATCCGATGGTGCATCGGCCTGTGTGTTGATGGATTCGAAGCTGGCCGAGCGGCGTGGCATTGCACCGCTTGGTATTTACCGCGGCATGGCCGTTGCCGGTAATGCCCCTGAAGAGATGGGAATCGGCCCCGTTTACGCTATTCCGAAGTTGCTGAAGCAGCATGGTTTGAGCATCAATGACATAGGGCTATGGGAACTGAACGAGGCGTTTGCGGTGCAAACCCTGTACTGCCGGGATTATCTGGGTATTGATCCGGAGCTGTACAATGTCAACGGCGGCGCCATCTCTATTGGTCACCCCTATGGCATGTCCGGTGCGCGGATGGTTGGACATGCTTTAATAGAAGGTAAGCGTCGTGGCGCCAAGTTTGTTGTGGTAACCATGTGCATTGGTGGAGGCATGGGTGCGGCCGGATTGTTTGAGGTGGCCTAATGGTGTAACAAAGCAGTGCGCTGATGATAAAAAAGGCCGGTGATCCCCGGCCTTTTTTATTCTGCTGTAATGTCAGGCTGCACTGACGGTTGCAAAATTCAGATTGAACACCTGAATTCGTTTGCGCTGCATTTTCAGCATGTATTCCATTTCTTTAAAGCGGGTGCGAATGGTGGCATGTTGCCATTTTGCCTGCAGTTCCTGCTTCTTTTCTTCAAAAGCATCGCGTTTTTGCTGCACCCACTGGCCACGCAATTCTTTCCACTCTGCCATGGTGTCCATAAACTGCTGGTATTCTGTTTCCAGCGTTTGACGCAGTGCTTCTACATTGGGTTTGGGCAGGCGGCTCAGGCTCAGCTGCTTACGGGCCTTTTCGAATTGCATCTGCAGCATGGCTTCCTGAATTTTGAAACTGGGTACCCGTTTCAGGTTGCTGGCAAGGCCAAGCCAGGATAGGCAAGAGATCATCCATTTCGTTGGATCAAACTGCCACCAGCGTACACCGTTGCGGTAATCGGTTTGAAAATAGTGGTGGAAATTATGATAGCCCTCACCGTAGGTGAACAATGCCAACATGAAGTTATCCTTGGCGGTATTGGTGTTGGTGTAGGGTTGTTTGCCCCAGGCGTGACACAGGCTGTTGATAAAGAAGGTCACATGATGGCTGATCACCAGCCGCAGAACGCCGGCCAGCAGAAGCATTCCCAGAATATTTCCATTCAGGTAACCCAGCAGCAGTGGCACCCCAACGTTGGAGAGCACCACCAGCGGAACGTAATATTTATGCTGAAACATTACGATGTTGTCCCGCTGTAAATCCTGGGTGTTATTGAGGTCGACTTCGCCACTCTTATAGTTGCGCAGCATCCACCCAATATGAGCAAACCAGAGGCCGCGGTTAATGGAGTAGGGGTCGTGGTCTACGTCATCCACATAGCGGTGATGCTTACGATGCCCAGAACACCAGATCAGAATGGTGTTCTGCAGGGCGCAGGCTCCCCAGAAGGCAAAAAATGCCCGCACTACGGGGTTGGCATCATAGGCCCGATGCGACCAGAGACGGTGGTAGCCACCCGTGATTGACAGGCCGCAGAAAGCCAGCATCAGGGTAAATACAGTCCACTCCACGGCATCATAACCCACCATAATTCCGTACACGGGTACGGCGGTGACGGCGACCAGGAACGTGAGAGAAAAAATCAGGGTGGGGGCCCAGTTAATGGGAGGGTTTTCTTTGATTGCCTTATTGGACTCTGGCATGCACTACTTTCTCGCTGAACGGGTTTTGTTATGAATGTTGACAGTATAGCTTTCGGTGGATCGAAAAGTATATTGATCACCAAATATGAGATGTGATTCTAACTTAAATCAACTGGTAGGTATATTACATAAAAAAGGCGGCATGATGCCGCCTTAAAGTAGGGTAAATACAGTATGTAAGTGGCCGATTACTCGTCAGCTTCGGCCGCTTCAGGCTTTTTTGCTGCTTTTACCTTTTTCTTTACTTCCGCTTTGACTTCCTTAGCGGATTCGGAAACTTCGTCTACCTTTGAATGGCCAAGCTCTACCAGCTCTTCAAAGTAGCTCTCGCCGCTGTTGCGCGCTTTGATCACCAGGCCAACTGAAGCATTTTTCAGTTGATCCAGGCTGCTCTTGACGTCGTCAAAAGGGGCTGTAACGTCTTTCTTAAGCTGTTCCAAAAAGGATTCTTCAGCTTTCAATTGTGCTTCACCGGTCTTTACCAGCTCGTCAAACTGTTTATTGCTTTCTTCCTTGATCTTCACATAAAGACCGCGATAGGCGTTGATCACTTGATCAACAGATGCATTGAATTGTTCCAGTTGCGTTTTAACGCGATCAGAAAACTCGCTCATTTTATAATCCCTCATATTAGGATGACTGATTGAATGACCTCATATTGGACGCAAGTGTCGGTATCTGAACTGAAAGTCCTTTCATAGGGTTCAGAACAACAACACTGCGACACGTAACTTATACAAAAAAATTAGAATGTTAACCCTAATTGCATCACAAATTTAACGGCACCTTTATAGGGCCGTCAAATTAGTGCGAAATTCGGTTAAATAGCGGTCACATCAGACTTGCGGCGGCGGGGTAATACACCATTAACCAGCTTTTTGGCGGTGCCATAGGTGGTACGGCGATCTCTTGGGAAAAACGGCCCGATTCCCTGTACCTGCTCGATGTCGGGAACCAGGTAGCGACGTTCCGCCGCTTTGATGACGGCACCGGTGACCTGCAAGATGCGGGCGTCTCCAAATGGCGTACCCACACCATTATTGAGGGTCATGCCGATGGCCAGGTTGCGCACCGGGTCGGCCCAGGCCCCGGAACCGCCAAAACCGAAATGGCCGAAGCTTAAAGAGGTTGCTTTGCCGAAAGCCCAGACCCGATGAAACCCCAATCGCCAATGCATGGGAACGGGAATGACGTCACCCATGGTGCGGTTCTGGATTTGGGTGATTTCGTTCATGGTGCCTTTGGATATCAGCTGGATACCATCCAGCTCACCACCATTTGCCAAAAGCGCATACAATTTTGCCAGGGAACGTGATGTGAACATGCCGTTGGCGGCGGGAACACAGGCGTTGACAAAATCCTGGCTGTTGAAGTCCAGGTGAGTTGCACCTCGGGGCACCAGGGCCGACAGGGTTTTATCCAGGTCTATGTTGGCAATCTTCAAGCCAGCAGTGACTGCTTTTAGCATCAGCCTCTGACTGCGGCGTTCCGTCCGCAGATCCGCTGCCCCCTTCTTGCCGATGCTTTGTACCAGTTCTGCGCGGCGGTGCATCTGTGCATCCGGCAGCCCCACGTAAAGGCCGTCCAGTTGCAGCGGCGCGGCAATCAGTTCATCCAGGACTTCTGCGAAGGTTTTGTTGGTGATTCGCTGAATCAGCTCACCTATCAACCAGCCATAGGTGAGGGCATGGTAGCCGTTGGTGCTACCGGGCTCGTGGATCGGCTGGGCCCGTTCAATGGCGGTGGTCATAAAATTCCAGTCCATCATCTGTTCGGCATCATCAATCATTTCCCGAATGTGATACAGGCCGGCTTCGTGACAGAGTAGCTGTCGAACGGTGATGTTCTGTTTTGATTTCTGGCCGAACTCGGGCCAGTGTTTGCTGACGGGGTCGTCGTATTTCAGATACCCCTGATCCACCAGAATGTGCAGTAGGGTTGAGGCAACCCCTTTGGTGGTGGAAAACGACAGGGCCAGGGTTTCGGCGCGCCAGGGGTCACCATCCCGGTTGCGGGTGCCACCCCAGATATCAACTACGCACTGCCCTTTATGATACACCGTCAGGGCGGCTCCACCGGGCCGATTGCGTGGAATCTGTTGCGACAGAACGTCTGCAACCCGGCCAAAATCCGGATGTACGTAACCCTGTAACATAATGTGGAGTCCCTGTTGTTATTATATTGAGTAGTTATAGCAGTTTCTGATGGATTTGACACATGAGCGGAGCCATGAGCAGTTAGGTGCTTTTGTCGCCAAAATGAATGAGGATTGATTCAAATTTTTGGTTATTAAGTCTCTAAAGCCATGTGGTTTCAAGATGGTATCTGGTTTAATTGCGGCCAGAAATTAGGGAGATTTTTTTATGAGTGAAACCACTTGGTATCTTGGCTTTGGTGCATCCGAAACCCTGTTTTCCATGAACCAGTCTTATCGTGATTCTTTACAAGCGGGTTCTGACAAGGAGCAGGCGGATAAACTGCTGGCATTACTGAATCAATTTACTGACGAGTGCCTTGATCAGTATTTTATTAGCCCCATTGAACGGGTGAAACTCAATAATATGGGCCAGAAAATCGTGTCCGGCGGTGTTGCGGCAATCAAGAAAACCATTCACATGACGTTGAAGCAGGTGGTGAAAAAGATGTCCAAGGCTGATCGGCAGCATATGGCCGATTACATCAATGGATTACTGAAACCGTTGCGAGAAAGTTCCCGCTACCCGACCTATGTGGCGGTTGAAATCAGCCCTCAGTTACGGTCCCGCCTGAATCAGGCGGTTATACAGGGGAAAGAACAGGGGGTTGATGCAGTTGCCCGCGATTATTCCGATGCCCTGTGTGAGCTGGTGGAAGTGGCGCTGCATTCTTATATGGATAAGCCCCTGGGTATGATGAAAATGGGTATGGTGATGAATAAGATCACTTCTGTTGCCAGTGACGCGATCCGCAGTGCCGCGCAAACGGTTATTCGTAAGGTGATCCCGTCTATGAGTGACAAGGAGATGCAGGGCTTTTTCGAGTTCTCAGAGTCTATCCTGTACCCGCATCCGGCTTAGCGGGTTCACACTGACGGCATCAAAAAAAGGGCATATAAGCGCCCTTTTTTTGATGCCGTCATTTGGGCCTATCGGACCATGCCTCCCAGGCGGGCAGAGATGATTTCCTCGGCATCAGCCATGATGGTTTTGATCAGGTCATCACAGGTGGGGATGTCTTTGATCAGACCCACCACCATGCCGGCGGTCCAGATTCCGTATTCGAGATCACCCTTGTCCAGTACCTCACGGCCTTTTACGCCGGCAACCAGCGGTTGCAGATCCTTGAAGTCGGTATCGCCCGGCAGTGCTTCGATTTCCACGACTTTTTCGGCAATGCTGTTTTTGAATACTCGGGCGGTATTACGCAGGGTTCGGAAAATCAGCGAGGTGTCCAGTTCGGAGGCCTCGACCATACGCTGCTTTACGTTTTCATGAACCGGTGCTTCCTGAGTGGCAACAAAGCGGGTGCCCATGTTAATACCGTCTGCCCCCAAAGCCAGCGCGGCAGCCAGGCCCCGCCCATCACCGAAACCGCCGGATGCGATCATCGGGATTTTCAGTACGTTGGCCGCACAGGGAATTAACACCAGGCCCGGAATATCATCCTCGCCCGGGTGGCCGGCACACTCGAAGCCATCGATTGAAACCATGTCACAGCCGATCTTTTCTGCTTTCAAAGCATGACGCACGGACGTGCACTTATGTATGACCTTGATCCCGGCCGCTTTGAATGCGGGCATAAAGGGTTCCGGGCTGCGGCCCGCGGTTTCAATGATCTTGATGCCACCTTCGATAGCGGCCTGGGCGTATTCATCATAGGGCACCGGGTTGATGGTGGGCAGCAGGGTGATGTTGACACCGAAGGGCTTGTCGGTCATTTCACGGCAGCGGGCGATCTCTTTGCTCAGGTCTTCTGGAGTGGGCTGGGTGAGGGCAGTCAAAATGCCTAAGCCGCCTGCATTGGATACAGCGGATGCCAGTTCTGCACGTCCAACATGCATCATCCCACCTTGTACAATAGGGTGTTCAATGCCGAGCATTTCGGTGACGGCGGTTTTTAACATGATGAGTTACTCCAAATGATTTATCTCGAGCACGGACTACATCAAATTCGAGATCTTCATGCAATGGCATTGTGTGTAGGAGTTAGGCAGGGTGATGATTTTGTTTGATCAGGACAATCAGACCACCTGTTTTTTGGCCTGTTCACAAAGCTTGCTCAGTTCCTGCTGGACCATATAGATATCAATCACATTGCCTTGCAGCATGCGATCCATACAGGATGATTTGGGATCATTATCCCTGCGTGGCTCCCTAAGATATTGAATTATGGCAGTGTCGGTGGGTAGTTGGGTGCGTAAGGTATCGTCGATATGGAGCAGATAGGATATGCGCTCCAGCGTGTCCCGGGGGATGGTACCGGTTTTGCCGTTTTTCCAGTTGGCGTAGGTGGAGGTCGCGGTCAGGCCCAGCAGCGTCATGGCTTCGGGGCGGGTGAGCTGCCAGCGGGCTGACATATTGAAAAATCCTTTTAGCGCCAATTGGGCTAAACCGCGGCGTGCGGTGACATCATCCTGATTGTACATCGTATCCGTCTGTGTTCGTTTGTGTCCTTACTTTTTATAGCAAACCTGAACAAAAAGGCCAGCGCTGAGGCTGGCCTTTTTGTTCAGGTACAACTTTCTGTGGGTGCCATGGCGTTAGTAACGATAGTCACCGTTATTGATGCCGGAGAGTACCTCATCGTTGACTTCGACGTATTCATCGCTGCCGGGTAGCAGGGCATACACCGCTTCACCATTGGTTTTCGATGGGTCGAACGCCTGCTCTTTCAAATGCGATTTCTGATACTTGAAGGTGCCCGTGGTTTCCATTTGCTCCTTGATACGCAGGAACAGGGGCACGGCATAGGCTGGCAGGTTCTCCTTTAAATAACCGCAAAGGTGCTTGAAGTCCAGCTCTTCCAGGGGCACCGCCGGGGTGATGGATGCCATGCCGGCGCGGCCATTGGTGTTGGGAATCTCCACACCATAGACAACCGCTTCAGAGATCTGTGGGTAACCGGATACAATGTTTTCCACTTCAGTGGTGGATACGTTTTCGCCTTTCCAGCGGAAGGTATCCCCGAGTCGGTCTACAAACTGGGTATGGCCAAAGCCGATATCCCGCAGCATATCGCCGGTATTAAACCAGCGATCGCCTTTCTCGAACACATCGGTCATCACCACTTTTTTGGTTTTTTCCGGGTCGGTGTAGCCATCCAGGGGGGCCTTGTCGTTGATCTCTGCGATCAACAGGCCTTGTCCGCCTTTCTGCACCTTGCGCATGAAGCCATCAGGCCCACGAACCGGTTCTTCTTTTTCCTTGTCGTATTCCACCAGCGCCCAACTCATGGGTGAAAAGCCCACGGTATTGTCGAAATTGAAAATGTTGGTGAAGCCGATATTACCGTCTGAGGCAGCGTACAGTTCGACGATCTCTTCAACACCAAAGCGCTTTTTGAAGGGCATCCAGACGTTGGGGCGCAACCCGTTGCCCACCATTTTGCGCACCGGGTTATTGGCATCGTCCGACAGGGCAGGCTGATCCAGCAGGTAGCGGCACAGTTCACCCACATAGCCGATGGCGGTGGCATTGTATTTACGTGCATCACGCCAGAAGTTGGAGGCACTGAACTTGCGCCGGATGGCAAAACCGGATGCACCGGCGATGGCGGAGCCCCAGCACACGCACAGGCCCGTGGCGTGATAGAGGGGTAAAGTGGAGTACATCACATCCTTCGGCCCCAGGCGCATGGCCATAATGCCGAAGCCACCATAGGATTTCATCCAGCGGCCGTGCTTGAAGATACCGGCTTTGGGCAGCCCCGTGGTGCCGGAGGTGTAAATATAAAAGCAGGGATCATTGAAATAGATGCGATTGGTGGTGTCAGGATTGTGGGTGGGGCTGTTGGCCGATTCGGTGGCGAGATTTTGATAGCCTTTTGGTGCCACACCCGGATCTTTGGTTGTGTCCTGATCCGCCAGGAAGAAGATCTTGTCGTCTTCAACGTTCAGCTCACTGCGGACTTCATCGAATGCATCCGTCAGTTCACCGCCGACGATGGCCGCTTTCGGGTTAACCAGATTGAAGCTGTGTATCAGCACTTTGCCGGTCTGTGATGTATTGAGCATGGCACAGACGGCGCCGATTTTGGATACACCCAGAACCGCGGCCAGAAGCTCCGGGCGGTTCTCTATGAAGATACCAACCACATCGCCTTTCTTGATTCCCTGGCTCATCAGGTAGTGGGCAATGCGGTTGCCCCACTGGTTGAACTCGTCGTAGCTGAATCGTGTGTTCTCGTAGAGTATGGCGGTACCACGAGGGTTGCGCTTGACAGCCTGTTCGAATGTCCATCCTAGACCACAGGGCTGTGCGGGATCTGTGATATTACCGATTTTTAGTCCTTTGATTATCCGAGGCAGGTTCCGCATAATGAACGGAGCCTTTTTTAGCATCATGCCCCAGGTAATCACATCAGTAGTACTGCTTGTCATGTTACCCCCAGTCGGCAATCCTTAATTAAGGTTGTAGTGTTTTATTGGCGCAAGCGCATGGCTATGCGATGGGCTGTGTGCACAGCAGTGGATGGTCATGGTGAGACTCCCAACAGGTTTGGGTGAAAAAACGACACCCTAAGACGTTTTTGATGGGCTTTTGACTTATTATCCACACATTGCTCGCGTTGGCGTACGATAACCTCATGGGCCGCTTGGTTCAAGCCTTTGAAGTCTAAAAGTGGCCATTCCTGGCCGCTTGAAAAGCGCGCTTTCCAGAACGCTGCCCTTTGTCTCTACTCAGGATTATTTTCCTCAGTTATCAACAGGATAAGTTGCCTTGCCTTGAGTTGGTCGCCGTGCTGGGCAACTACCTTCTCGACCTGACCGCTCACTGTGGCCCGCAGCGGATGCTCCATTTTCATGGCTTCTACGACGGCAACAATGTCACCCTGTTTGACTTTGTCACCGGGCTGCACCTGGATCGTCATCAGGTTGCCATCCATGGGCGCCAGGACTTTGCCCGAGCCTTTATGGGCGGCTTTGTCCGGTGGTGCGTGGGTGATGTCGACAAACTGCTGCGCAGTGAAGCCGTTATCCAAATACAGGGTCTTATAGAGGGTCTGATCATCAATATGGTAATAAACAATGCGGCTCACCACCGGTTGACCAACGCTGTGAAGCCGGACGGTTGCCCGCGGGCCGTTGCGGTGCAGCTCAATGTGCTGGCAGCGATCACCACAGGTGACGGTCAGTACCCGGTCTCCTTCTACCCGGATCAGGTGACTTTGCCGGCGCCCGCGCAGTGTGATTCGGGTCGTGCCATCGATCCCACTGTGATTACCGCATGAGTGCAATAATGCCGCGGCCAGGCAGGCACCGGATTGTTCGTCGCGGGCGTTGGCCGGTAACCAGTCTGCCGGGTGCTCAGCGATGAATCCGGTCGTGGCGTGGCCGGACTTGAATTGATTGTGGGTAATCAACTGCCGTAGGAACGGCTTGTTGGTCTCGGTACCCAGTACTACGCTGTTGCCCAGGGCGCGGTCCAGTTTGCGAATGGCGGTAGCGCGATCTTTGCCATGGGCGATGATCTTGGCCAGCATGGGATCGTAAAATGGGCTGATCAGGGTGCCGCTTTGCACGCCGCTGTCAACGCGAACCCCGTGCTGCGGCTCAGTGTGCCAGAGATGGACCCGGCCGGTTTGCGGCAGGAAATTTTGATAGGCGTCTTCGGCATAAAGCCGGACTTCGATGGCGTGTCCATCCAGTGTGATCTGATCCTGTTGCAAGGGCAGAGGCTCGCCCGCAGCAATCCGCAGCTGCCATTCCACCAGGTCCAGGTGGGTAATCATTTCGGTAACCGGGTGTTCCACCTGCAGGCGGGTGTTCATCTCCAGAAAATAAAAGTTTTCTTCGGCGTCCACCAGAAACTCCACAGTACCGGCACCGACATAGTTGCAGAGCTGCGCCACTTTCACGGCGGCTGCCCCCATGTCTTTGCGCAACGCTGGGGATACGAAGGGGGATGGGGCCTCTTCCACCACTTTCTGGTGGCGGCGTTGCACCGAGCAGTCCCGCTCTCCCAAATGAATGCAGTCACCCTGTTGATCGGCAAATATCTGAATTTCGATGTGGCGGGGGTTGATAACGGCCCGTTCAAGAATCAGCTCGCCGTTGCCGAACGCGTGCTCTGCTTCGGAGCGGGCGGAGTTGAGGTCGGCTTCAACCTGGCTGAGATCTTCCACCAGTCTCATGCCGCGGCCGCCCCCTCCGGCAGAAGCCTTAATCATCAACGGTGTGCCGATTTGCGCGGCGTGTCGGGCCAGTGTGGCGATGTCCTGCTGGGCACCATCGTAGCCGGGCACGGTGGCAACACCGGCTTTTTCCACCGCCAGTTTGGCTTGTCGCTTTGAGCCCATCAGCAAAATGGCCTGTGCGGGCGGGCCGATAAAGCAAATACCGTTTTCTTCGCAGGCGGCCGCAAAGTCGCTGTTTTCAGACAGAAAGCCATAGCCGGGATGAATGGCGTCTGCGCCGCTGGCTTTGGCAGCAGCAATGATATTGTCGATCCGAAGGTAGGACTCACCCACTGGTGAAGGGCCGATGTGAACCGCTTCATCCGCCAGTTGCACATGCAGCGCATGGGTGTCTGCGTCGCTGTAAACGGCAACGGTGTAATACCCCATGTTTTTGGCGGTACGTATAATCCGAACCGCGATTTCGCCGCGATTGGCAATCAGTATCTTGTTGAATTCAGACATATTACCAGGTTCCAAATCGATTACTGGGCCCAGTTGGGCAAGCGTTTTTGCACAAATGCCAGGGTACCTTCCGCACCTTCTTCACTGTGGACTGCGGCGGCAAACTGCTGCGCGGCCTGGTCCAGTAACGGCTCCATGTCGATGCTGCCAACCTGGTGCAAAAGCGCCTTGGTGACCCGGTTGGCCTGTGGTGCCGCCCGTTTGATTTTCGCAAGCACCTGACTCAGGGTTTCGTCTATCTGGTTGTCGGCACGGCACAGGTAATGGGCGATGCCAAGGCGCACGGCTTCTTCACCGTTGAACCGTTCTCCCAGCAGCGCCAGACGGCGTGCCTGAGTCAGGCCGATTCGAGTGACCACAAAGGGTGCAATCTGCGCGGGGACAACGCCAAGCCCCGTTTCCGGCAAACCAAACTGTGCCTGGTCAGAGGTGATGGCAATGTCCGATACACAGGCGAGGCCGAAACCACCTCCCAGCACGGCACCTTCCAACACGGTGATCACCACCTGCGGTGCGTGGTTCACCCGGGTCAGCATATGGCCGAACGCGCGGTTGAGTTGATAAAAAGGATCCTTGCCGCCCTCATCGTGCGCTGCCGACTGTGTCCGGGCACTTGCCATATCCTTGATATCGCCACCGGCACAAAAGTGGCCCTCGCAACCGCGCAAGACGATAGCGCGAATGGCAGGGGTTTGCTCCGCCTGCTGGAAAACCCGGTTCAGCTCGTCCACCATGCGCAGGCTCATCGCATTGCGTGCCTGGGGGCGGTTCAGCGTTATAAATAAGGCCATATCCCGCTGTTCTACCTTCAGGGTTTCGTAATTCATGCTGTCTTGCCCGGAAAGATTTCCATGGTTTTGCAGATGATGCCCAGCATGACTTCATCCGCACCTCCGCCGATGGACGCCAGCCGGCTGTCACGGTAGGAGCGGGCTACCAGATTGTCCCACATGTAGCCCATGCCGCCCCAGTACTGCAGACAACCGTCGGTGACTTCCCGGGCCAGGCGTCCGGCCTTCAATTTGCACATGGAAGCAAGCTGCAGAAGGTGTTGCTGATTGCCGCCGTTGATGTATTGTTCGCAAGTGCTGTACACCAGTGCCCGCAGTGCTTCCACTTCGGTTTGCAGTTCAGCGAATCGGAAATGGATGACCTGATTATCGATAAGTTTCTGTCCGAAGGCATCCCGCTCCCGGGTGTACTCGATAGTTGCCTTGATGACGGAATCGAGGCCGCCGATGGCGTTTGCCGCACCCCACATACGCTCCTCCTGAAACTGCATCATCTGAATCATGAAGCCCTGGCCTTCCATTCCGATGAGGTTGCGCTGGGGTACCCTGACGTTGTCAAAAAATACCTGGGCTGTGTCGGAAGAACGCATGCCCAGTTTGTTCAACGGTTGCGACAGGGAAATGCCCGCGGCATCACGGGGCACCAGAATCAGCGACTTGTTTTTGTGTTTGGCTTCGTCGCTGGTGTTGGCCAGCAGGCAATACCAGTCGGCCTGGGTGGAGTTGGTGATCCACATTTTTGATCCGTTGATAACGTAATCGTTGCCCTGTTTGCTGGCTGTGGTTTTAATGTTGGCCACATCGGAACCTGCACCGGGTTCACTGACGGCAATAGACGCCACCATCTCTCCTGTTATTGCCGGAACCAGATATTCTTTGCAGAGCTCCTCGTTGCCGAAGCGTGCCAACGCAGGGGTGGCCATATCGGTTTGTACACCGATGGCCAGTGGCACACCACCACAGTGGGCGCGGCCAAATTCTTCTGCCGCCACCAGGTTATAAGAGTAATCCAGGCCCATGCCGCCGTACTGCTCCGGCTTGCTGATACCCAATAAGCCCAGGTCACCCAGTTTTTTGAACAGCCGGTGGGCTGGGAACGGCGGTTTTGTCTCCCATTCTTCCACGTTGGGGTTGATGTCGTTCTCCACCACATTGCGAACGGTACGGCGCAATTCTTCATGTTCCTGGGTGAATTTCATAATGGGTTCCTCACAGTCAATCTCAGACTAATATCGATTCAACATGGTTATGTTGTGTTATGTTCAGCTCAACCTGATGGTTACAGGCGAGCGACGCCGAAGCTGTTGTTGTGTAAATGCCGTGCCTTGGCCTCTCTCTGGGTGTCCAGAACAAAGCCCAGAACATTTCGGGTCTGGCGCGGATCAATGATTCCGTCATCCCACAGGTGTGCTGTGCCATACAAAGCGGTTGATTGTTTTTCCAGATTGATGGCCGTGGTTTGCTCCAGCATATCCAGCACTTTCTCATCCGGCTCCAGGCCCATGCTGCGTTGCTTCTGTTCTGCCACAATGCGCAGTACCTTACCGGCCTGGGCACCACCCATGACCGCGGTTTTGTTGTTGGGCCAGGCGAAAATGAAATGCGGATCCAGGCCGCGGCCGCACATGGCGTAATTGCCGGCACCATAAGAACCCCCCACCACCACAGAGAATTTGGCGACCCGGGCGTTGGCTACAGCCTGAATCATCTTGGAGCCATGCTTGATGATGCCGTTACGTTCTGATTCAGTGCCCACCATAAAGCCGGTGGTGTTATGCAGAAACAGCAGGGCAACCTGTTTTTGGTCACAGAGCTGGATGAATTGCGCCGCTTTGCTGGCACCGGCGGTGGTAATGGGGCCGTTGTTGCCGATCACGCCCAGAGTGTGGCCCTTGATCTCAATCCAACCGCAAACCGTTTGTGTATCGTATTCGTTTTTGAAATCAAGAAAGTCAGAATCATCGGCGATGCGCATGATGATCTCGCGACAGTCGTAAGGGCGCCTGGCGTCCTGAGGCACCACCCCCAGCAGTTCTTCCGCATCATAGCGGGGTGGTTTGTAGGACTTTTCCCGGAATACCGGTAGCTGCTCCTGCCAGGGAATTTTTTTCATCACTTCCCGTGCCAGGCGAATGCCGTCCGCGTCGTTCTCTGCCAGGTATTCAGCAGTGCCCGCCGTATACGCGTGTAACTCGGCGCCACCCAAAGATTCATCATCGGCGATCTCGCCGGTGGCGGCTTTGAGAAGGGGGGGGCCGGCCAGAAACATTTTGGTGCGATTACGTACTGCTATTATGTAATCTGATAATCCCGGTTGGTAAGCACCCCCGGCGGTAGCGTTGCCGTGTACCACGGTTATTTGCGGAATGCCCGCGGCGGACAGCCGGGCCTGGTTGGCGAAGCTGCGTGCGCCTTCCACAAAAATTTCACCGGCATAATTCAGGTTAGCTCCACCGCTTTCCGACAGCGTGACAATGGGCAGCTTATTCTGGGCTGCGATCGCATGCAGGCGCAGGGATTTATGTAAGCCGGCAGGGGAAATGGTACCGCCTTTAATCGCACTGTTGTTGGCCACCACCAGACAGCGTGCCCCGGCAACGTAACCCATTCCCGCGATAAGTCCGCCGCCTGCCGTACTGCCATCTTTATCATCATGCATTTGATAACCCGCCAGGGACATCAGTTCCATAAACGGGGAGCCGGTATCCAACAGGTGCTCTATGCGTTCTCGGGGCAGCAATTGGCCACGCTTCTCGAACTTGGGTCGGGCCTTTTCTTCCGTGGCTTTGATGGTGTCCTCAATGGCACGAAATTCATTCACCAAGCCTTGCATGTGGATTTGGTTGGCCTTGAATTCGTCACTGTTGACGTTCAGTTCGGTTTCCAGAATCGGCATGGTTAGGGTGTCTCGTCGGTTTTGAACAGGGGGGGAATGATTTCCCGGTGGAAGCCATCATAGGGCTTGCTCTTATCATGGGCCTGCAAGGGCATGATGGCCACATTACCCTGGGAAGCCGCGCCGTCAATGCGCAGCGTTGTACCACTGATGAAGGAGGCTGCGTCACTGAGCAGATAGCAAATTGCTGAACTGACTTCTGCTTCATTGCCCATCCTGCCCAGGGGCACCGCGGCACGCAGGGTTTTCAGTACGCTCTTGAAGCTGTCCGGATAGGTTTCCATGCCGCTGGACATAATCCAGCCGGGGGCCACTGCATTAACCCGCACTCCGGCGCCACCCCACTCGTAGGCGGCGGTTTGCGTGAAGTTGACCATACCCGCACGGGCGGCACCGGAATGGCCCATGCCGGGCATGCCGTTCCACATGTCGGCGACGATGTTGACGATGGACCCACCCTGTTGCGACATGGACTGATTAAACACCTCCCGTGCCATCAGAAAGCCCCCGGTCAGATTGGTGGCAATGACCGCATCCCAGCCTTTCTTACTGATTGCCAGCAAGGGGGAGGGAAACTGGCCACCTGCGTTATTCACCAGGCCATGGATAGCGCCATGCTCTTTAACGACCTGGCTCACCAGGGTTTTTACTGCATCTTCATCACGAATATCACAGCCATGAAAATCACAGCGGCCGCCATCCTCGATGATTTCCCTTTGAACCTTTTCCAGCTTCTCAACTTTGCGCCCCACCAGCGTGACGTGGGCCCCCAGCGAGGCAATTTCGTGGGCTGTACAACGCCCGATTCCGCTG
This sequence comes from Ketobacter sp. GenoA1, assembly GCF_003671475.1. Classification (NCBI taxonomy): domain Bacteria; kingdom Pseudomonadati; phylum Pseudomonadota; class Gammaproteobacteria; order Pseudomonadales; family Ketobacteraceae; genus Ketobacter; species Ketobacter sp. GenoA1. The sequence goes on from NZ_RCHM01000042.1 coordinate 482,801, forward strand.
CCACCACCGGTGACGATAATCGTTTTATTCTTGAATAATTCTGCATGAAATACAGATCGATATCCCATTATTCTAATCCTGGCTGTTAGAAAGTGATTGAATGATTTCCTGACTCACGGGCACGGGAAAATCCAGTAGCTGTTGCGCGTAGGCCTTGCCCTGAGGATCAATGCGCAGGCTACAGATGCCCCCGCCACCCAAACTGTTTTCCAGCAAAAAATTCAATGCTGATATTCCGGGCAATTCCCAGACTTTGACGCTGGCTTGGTCGTCGAATGTGTGGCGCATGTAGTGACCGACAGCAGCCTCAGTGAGAGCGGCCTTGATAAAGGGAAGGTACTCAGTTTTACGCGCAATCACCCCGATGTTGGCGTGATTGCCTTTGTCCCCACTGCGGGCCCAGGCCAGTGTTACCAATGGCACCGTCTGAGGGGTGGCAGCGATTGCGGGCGCTTCGCAAGCCGGGCCCGGTTCATTGAAATCGTGGGGTGTGGTATCAACGGAAACGTTTTGAATTCCGCTCTCATCTTCCAGTTTGACGTTGACCGTGGTTTTTGGAATCAGGCAGGAAAACAAACGAATTACCGGTGAAACCTTGGGCCGACCACCGACGATACCGGTGATGCCCGGAGCCATGCCGGTGGCAGCCTGGGCTATTTCACGAGAGAACATGACCAGGGCTTTTTTATCGGGATGATTGGCGGCGATTTTGACGATGACCTCCCGTGGATTGCCGACCCGTCGATTGGCTCCATAGGTGGTTTCAGTGCCCAGTATTTCAACGTTGGTTTTGCTGAAGTCTTGCAGCCCTTGTGCAGCGAACAGGGTGCCGGCTTTTTGCAGCAGTGCTGCACTGACACGCTGCGCTTTTTTCTCGGCGTCGATGCCCGCCAGCATAAATGTGGCGGTGATTCGAAAGCCATCAGGATAGGTTGCAGACACCTTGTACTGATCCGTGGGTTGAAGGCCTTTGGCTCCGGCGACCCGCACCCGGTGTTTGCCCTGTTGCTGCAGGGTAACCGCTGTAAAATCACAAATCACATCCGGCAGATAATAGGCATGGGGATTGCCGATTTCATACACCAGTTGTTCTGCCACGGTGGCCGGTGATACCAGCCCCCCGGTATGGTCCGGTTTGGTTACCACAAACTGACCGTCGGCATGGCATTCTACAATGGGAAACCCCATGTTGTGGTAATCGGGCACCTGCTGCCAGTCGGTAAAATTACCGCCGGTGCATTGTGCGCCACATTCTATTATGTGCCCGGCCAGACTGCCCTGTGCCAGCTTGTCGTAGTCGTTCCAGCGCCAGCCGAACTCGTAGACCAACGGTGCCAGGACCAAGGCACTGTCCACCACGCGACCGGTGATCACAATATCCGCTCCCGCTTCCAGCGCGGCCACAATGCCGGGGGCGCCGAGGTACGCATTCATGCTCACCATATAGGAGGGCATTGGCGCTCCGGTGAACATTTCGGTAACCCCTGCCTTCTTGAAATCTGCTGCCTGTGCCATGAGGTCATCGCCCTGGACCACCGCAACGCTTAAGGACAAGCCGGATTTTTGGATCAGTTCACGAATCGCTGTCGCGCAACTTTGCGGATTGACACCCCCGGCGTTGGTGACAACTTTGGTGCCTTTGGCGGCAATTTCCGGGAGCAGGGGGGCCATAATAGTGGATACAAAGTCAGTGGCGAAACCGGCGCTGCTATCCTTCATGCGCATGCCCGCCATGATGGACATGGTGATCTCCGCCAAGTAATCGAACACCAGATAATCCAGATCAGCCTGGCGAATCAACTGGGCGGCGGCGCTTTCTGTATCGCCCCAGAAGGCGGCGGCACAGCCTATTTTTACGATTTTGTCTGCCATGGGGATAGAGGGCTCCCTCAGTAATCCTTGGAGTTTCTTGTTGGGTTGTTTACACTACCAAGCAAGCGCTTGGTTTGTAAAGAGGTCAGGTTTCTTTTTCTGGAAATTTGTAAAGCGCTGGGGTAAAAGGCACTCCTTCACAGTACAGTAGGCAACTGCTTGAAAAAACAGGTTTTGATGAATGATGAATAACCCTGAAAAATTGCCCAATGGTATGGATGATACTCCACGCGGCCGGTTACTGGCGGCGGCGGCCCACTTGTTCCGCAACAAGGGGTTTGAGCGCACGACGGTGCGCGACCTGGCGCAGGAAGTGGGTATTCAGTCAGGCAGTATTTTTCATCACTTTAAAACCAAGGAAGAGATTCTGCGCTGTGTGATGGAAGAGGTTATTCACTTCAATACGGATCGCATGCGGGAGGACATGGCGCAATCCAGCGACCCCCGTGAAAAACTGCTGGCGTTGATTCGCTCCGAACTGGTTTCCATTAACGGCGATACCGGGGAGGCCATGGCGGTGCTGATTTTTGAGTGGCGTTGTCTGAAGCCTGAAAGCCAGGCTTATATTCTGGAGCTGCGTTCCCACTATGAGCGAATCTGGTTGGATACCCTCGCCGAGTGCCAGGCTGCCGGCCTGGTGGATCCAAAGCGGGATGTATTTATATTGCGGCGTTTTCTGGCCGGTGCCATCAGTTGGTCCCACTACTGGTATAAACCCGGGGGTCAGATGGATATTCAGCAAATGGCCGAACAAGCGCTTTTTCTGGCGCTAAAAGAGGGATAAAGCCGATAGGGCCTCTGCCGGCGCTGGTTTCCTGGCGGAATATGCCGGTAGTTGGCCTGATATTCCAATTAATAGGGCCTGCTTTGTGCCTGCTTGTGAGTCTGTTGCTTTACGTCACAATAGGTTTAATAAAGTTACAAAACTAGGCTCGAGTCACTTTTCTGAATACTGATAGTATTCGAAGTGAGCATATATTAAGTCGCTCATATAAGCAGGGCTTTCGTACGTGGCCACCTGGCTGCGCAACGGGGCAGGAAAGCTCTGACCAAAATCGATAAAACAAAAAAAATAATAGGTGGTTGGCTATGAACACACCGGACGTTACACCCGGCGATAGCGGTTTTTCAGTTGAACGGGGGCCCGACGCACGAGAACGAATACTGTCTGCAGCGGAATCGCTGTTTGCAGTGCGGGGATTCGAGGGGGTTTCGACCACCCAGATCGCCAAAGTTGCGGGAATCACTCAACCTCTTATCCACTATCATTTCAAGAACAAGGAAGCGCTTTGGAAGGCAACAATCTCACGCTTGTTTTCCCGTCTTTCCGAAGAATTTGCTGCTGAAGTTAAAACCTTACCGCAGAAAGATGATCGACGTTATCTCATCGAAATGATCAGAAGCTACGTGTCTTTTGTGGCGCGCTACCCTCAGTATGGGCAATTCATCATGCGTGAAGGTGTGCAGGAATCCCCCAGGTTGCAATGGATGGTTGATGAGTGGCTCAAGCCCATGCTTAATCAGTTCCATGTGATTTATGAGAAGGGTATTGCCGAAGGCTGGATGAAGGACATACCGTTTCCGCAGCTGATTATGTTACTTACAGCGTCGGCCAGTCAGTTCTTCTCGATGGCACCGCTGGTCAAAGCCCTGTATGGCGTTGATGCCAGCTGTCCTGAACAGATTCTGGCGCATTCCGATGCGGTGGTTGAAGTGGCAGTGAACGCCGTATTGAAAGAATCCACAGCGCAGTCTGAAATTGCCGCAGTTTGATTGCCGGCTGCCAGGCGAGTCTGATAAAAAGCTGCCTTTGGGCGGCTTTTTTATTGGCCACGGTTTGAGATTGGAGCAGCAGATATGATTGGCAATGGTCATCCCTATGGGAGTACCGGGTATGTGATCCTGGAGGAGGGCGAAATCAACCCTGTTACATTGCAGCTGGACGTTCGCCATTATCTGGTGGTGAAGCCCAGTGGTGAACAGGTGTCAGGTAGCTTTTCCTTTTCAGAAGCGCAGCAATTTATCCAGCAGCAGGAGTTAAAAAATAAATAAAATGAATAAGTTAGCTCTCTTGCACAGAAAATGTGCGGAAACAGCGAAGTAGACACTTACATGGCGAATTTATTTCAGTTTTTTTCGAATTAACGTTTGACAGCATCCGGGAATTTCGTAAAATGGCGCCCACTTCTCGGGTGGTTAGCTCAGCTGGGAGAGCATCGCCCTTACAAGGCGAGGGTCACAGGTTCGATCCCTGTACCACCCACCAAATCCGGAGCGGTAGTTCAGTTGGTTAGAATACCGGCCTGTCACGCCGGGGGTCGCGGGTTCGAGTCCCGTCCGCTCCGCCAACTTTCAAGCAATGGTTTGTTTCCGAGAGCAAACCATTGATCTTGAAGCTTCCGGTCAAGTTTGTTCCTCACTACCAGTCAGTTATTCCCGTACCCCGTTTTTAAAGTTTCTTCAGCACTCGTTTGCATTCACACAATTGTCATTCTGATCCTGTTTACTTGGTTTGCATTCAAAATGGCCCATGAAAAACTGGCGCGATCCTTGAATGGGAATTGCAGCAATGCTGTTTCAGTAAACGGAGGAAGTAACCATGGAACACTATCAGGACGAACTGCTGGATACAGATGAGTTCGAGTTTGATGATGAAGTGGATGACGCCTTTGAGATGTGATCTCAAGGCGTCATTTTAGTTTTTTAATCAGTGATTTACGAAACTCGCCGGGGGTTTGGCCCGACCAGCGTTTGAACGCTCTCTGAAAAGCCCCGGGGGTCGAGAAGCCCAATAGATAGGAAATTTCACCGAATGTGAGATCGGTGTTTTTCATGTAACTCATGGCCACGTCCCGCCGCATCTCATCCACCAGCGACTGGTAGGCAGAATCCTCTTCTTTCAATTTGCGGCGCAGGGTCCAACTGGGCATGCCCAATGTCAGTGCAACCTCATCGATGGACGGCGTTTGCCCATGGAGCATGGTGCCCAGTACTTTCAGCACCTTGTTGCGGTAGCTGTCGGCCAAGGCAATCTGATTGAGCAATTGGTCGCATTTACGCAGTAACTTGGCATGCAGTTGCCCGTTGGCCTCCGGCAGAGGGATCTCAAGGTCAGAGGAGTTAAGTACAATGGCGTTACGAGGCGCCCCAAAACGCACCTCACATTGAAAGGCCCGCTGGTAATCGCCCACATAATTGGGGGCATCAAATTCGATTTCTGCCTTTTGAACCAACCCGCACTGTCCTGAAAGCAGCTGCAGCAATTTCGCCCAGGCACTCAGTACACCGTCCACCACAAAACAGGTGTAAGCGTTGTAAGGCGCGATGGAGTAAAAAACCATGGCGGTTTGGGCACCTTCTGCCTGGAGTTGACTGGTGCCGCGGTAGCATTGGCTATTGAGATGTTCGTATTTCAGCACAATGGCCAGGGCTTCACCCAGTGTTGGGGCGGTCATTGCCGCCAGGCCCACATACCCCAGACTGCTGATACGGCTGTTCTGACCCAGCAGCAGCCCGATATCCGGCCGGCCGCTCTGGCGAATGGCGCCCCGCCCCAGCCGCATCAGGTAGGTCAGATCGATTCGGTTGTCGTCGTCCAGCAGTTGCGCTGGATTAAGGTCGGCGTCTGCCAGCAGCTGTTCACAGTCGGCGCCGACCTGTTCGGCTACCTGCAACAGTTGGTTAACGTACAGTGCCGTGGTGTCCCCGATTTTCATTAATACCTTCGATTTATCAGAACATCTTAATGTAAGGGAGCATTATATATGCATATTGCTGGTGTTTGTGGTTTTGATCTTTGAACGTTTTTTGCGCAGGTGTTCACACTTACGGTGCTTTGGCAGTCACTGCCTGGGGGGCTGGCCTGCACTAGAATGAGGAAGCGGCCGAAAACACGGCTACACTGATTGTATTAGGCCGTGAAGTTTTTGGCTCCCAGTATCGAACACCGAGCAGATTGAATAACAGGCGCGTTGGGCCCCGACCATGCTAGATTCAGCATACTCTAATGAGGCTGTAGTATTTTTCGAGGATGGAGCTGTCTCCAAGGAGATGACCTATTCCGAGTTTGAAGCCATTCTGGATGGGGTGGTGGGCATGGATGATTTTGCCGGGGACACCCTGAAAGCCGTGTTTGTGGTGGTAAACGGGCGTTTGAAAGTGACCGCCGCAGTGCTGTTCAAAGTAGGGTTCGACCGGCAGGGTTATGCTGATCGTGCCTGGAATCTGCCGTTGCGACACCTGGCGGATACCGGTGGCAGCGGCCCGGATATGGGCGCGGGGGCGATCAAGCTGGCCTGCAAATCCCAGTGCTCCGTGGCCTGGCATGCCTCATCCCTCTGGGATCCGGATATGTCCCCTAAATCCAATACGTTTGTGCGCTTGCGAGATGCCATCGCGGAGAACCGGCTGTGCCTGCCCACCAGCAGTGAGCCGGAGCCGCCGTTGGTGCAGGCACCGCCCCAGGCAGCGCCGCCCAACTGGGGAATGCCGCCAAGCCAGCCGCCGGCATCGCGTCCGCAGCAGTGGGGGCAGGGGGGCGACACCATTAATTCCGGTTGGGATAGCGATGATTCCGGCCTGACGGAAAGTCAGCTTGCCGCCTTGGAACAGGAGCACCGCAACAAAATCGCGGCCCTGATCAAACAGCAGCGTTTGCATATTCAAACCCTCAAAAATGAGGCTGAACTTGAACTGCAGGGTACCCGGCTCAAACTGGAAAAAGAACTGGAATTGGCCCGCCAGGAAGTCTCCCGTTTGCGTAATGAACATGAATCACTGCATGCGCAGAATATTGCCCTGCGGGAGCAGAATGAGGCGCAGCGCAAGCAGCTGGAAACCATGAAGCGGACCCGGCAACTGGAGTTGCAGGCGGCCCAGCAGACGGAAAAGGCGGAAGTGGAAGCCTTGCGTAAACAATATCAGGAACAGATGAAACAGAAAATTCAGGAAGAAACCGCCAAGCTCAAGGAAGATATTGAATTGCGCAATATGGAGCTGATGTATCGTCATGATGTGGCGAAGCAGTTGCGGGAGGAACTCACCCACTTGCGCAAGGATAAAATTCGTCTGGTGCATGAAGGTGGAGACAAGTTTTTGGAAAGGCTGGAGGCACTGGGGGTTAGCTTTATTGCTTTCCACCCCGGGGCGGGCCATGTGTCCATCCTGCTGTCGGACATGCCTTCCTATATGGAAAATCCCATTGCCTATGCGGCCAATAAATGCCTGGTATCGGAAGAGCACTATCGTACCTGGCTCGATCACTATCAAAAGCCAGAGTGCCAGGCGCCGTTGTCCAGCGACAAGAAATGCGGCTGCCGTATCGGGCGGGTTGATGTACCCAGCCAGTTTGTAGTGGGCGACTCTGACCGTTGTGAAAAGCACAAACCACGCTCTTATGGTGACAACGTGGTGACCTTTCGCGGCTGATCTGTCTGCCGTTGTGGCAGTCTGTTATAATGGCGGACCCATGCTGCTGATCCGTCACCCCCGAAATTCATGCCCATCCCAGATACCCCTTTGAGCCAACAGGTTGCCTGCTTTGAAACGGCGCTGGCGGCTGACCCCCGTTTACAGGCAAGTGGATTACTGGCAACACTGGACATTGATACCCTGTCTTATGCGCTGTTTGAAGCTTGCTCTGTGCAGGTGGATGTGTTGCGTGCAGACCAACTGCATCCGGTGGTATCCGGTAACAAGTGGTTCAAACTCAAATATAATCTGCTGCAGGCACAGCGTGATGGTTGTCGTGAGCTGTTGTCTTTTGGTGGTGCCTGGTCCAATCACCTGCATGCCCTGGCCTATGTGGGTGGTTTGCTGGGTTTCAAAACCTGCGGCATTGTCCGTGGCAACGAGCTGGATACAGCGGCCAATCCCATGCTGGCTGAAGCACAGGCGCTGGGTATGGAATTGGAATTTGTCAGCCGGCAACAGTTTCGGTATTACCGCGAAGCGCCCCGGCAACTGGCTGCCGATCTGCGTTGGGTGATCCCGGAAGGCGGTGATAACCAGCTGGGCCAGCTGGGCGCGGCTTCGATGTTGCTGCAAGCCCATGCCGTTGCCGGTGAATACAGCCATGTTGTGGTGGCAGTGGGTACCGGCTGCACATTTGCCGGCTTGCGCCAGGCGTTGCCGGATTCCGTTAAACTGGTGGGTGTCTCGGCGTTGAAAGGTGCCTGGGTGGAGCAGGACATGGCCCGGCGAATGCGGGGGCTCCCCGCCGGCGGCTGGTACCTGGATCAGGCTCATCATTTTGGTGGCTTCGGCAAAGTGACGCCGGACCTGTTGAGTTTTATCCGCGGATTTGGAGACAATACAGGCTTGTTGCTGGACCCGATCTATACCGGTAAGGCAATGATGGCTTTACAGGACTTGATAAGCGAATCAATGATACCCTGTGGCAGTCGTGTTTTGTTTGTACACAGTGGCGGGTTGCAGGGGCGGCGCGGCTTTCCCATCACACACTGACTTAATTTTTTATTCCCAGCGAGTAGTGGCATGCAGAAAAACGAACCCTTTCGAACGGTTGGCTTGATTGGTCGGCCAGGTGTGAATCCTCAGGTAGAGGAAACACTGATGTCGTTGCTTGCCTATCTCGATAGCCGCAACATCAATGTGATTCTGGACGACGCCACCTCCAGCAATATTGCTGCCGGCGCCCATCAGCGTGCCAATCGAAAAATCCTGGGCGAAACCTGTGATCTGGTAATTGTGGTGGGAGGCGATGGTTGCCTGTTGGGGGCGGCACGGGATCTGGCCCGACACAAGGTGCCTTTACTGGGTGTTAACCGGGGGCGGTTGGGGTTTCTCACGGATATTCACCCAACTGAAATCGAAGCGCGCATGGATGAGGTCCTGCAGGGAGAGTATACGGTGGAACATCGTTTTTTGCTGGAGGCGCAGATCCGCCGCGATGGCAAAATGATGGGGGAGAATTCGGCCCTCAATGATGTTGTGTTCCATTCCGGTAATTCAGTGAAGATGCTGGAATTCGAGTTATATGTCGATGGTGATTTCGTTTATCGCCAGCGCTCAGACGGCCTGATTATGTCCACTCCCACCGGCTCCACGGCGTATGCGCTGTCCGGTGGCGGCCCCATTATGCATCCCCGGCTGGATGCGATTGTCCTGGTGCCGATGTTTCCGCATACCCTCAGTAGTCGTCCGATTGTTATTGACGGCAATAGTGAGATAAAAATATTTGTTTCACCCACCAACGATTTCAAGCCGTTGTTAAATTGTGATGGTCAGGGTGGGTTGATGGTGGAGCCGGAAGATTGGTTGTACATCCGTAAGCGCTCCCATCCCCTGAAACTGTTGCATCCAAAAACCCATAGTTTTTATGAAGCCTGCCGTTCCAAGTTGGGCTGGAGTGAGGTGCTTTGATTCCGGATGATCCCGCCCTTGAAGGCTATGATGTGATTGGCGATGTGCATGGTTGTGCCCATGCCCTGATCCGGTTGTTGCAGGCCCTGGGTTATTCCCAACACCAGGATGTGTGGCATCATCCGCGGCGCAAGGCGGTGTTTGTGGGTGACATAATTGATCGGGGGCCGGGTATTCGGCAGGCGATGCGGCTGGTGCGTCATATGGTGGATGCGAATCAGGCCTATATGGTGCTGGGCAATCATGAGTTTAATGCAGTGGCCTATTCCTCGTTATGCCATGAGCCGGTGACTCCACGTCTGCAGCGCTTGTACCGGCGGCTTGGCGGTCATTTGAAAACCAGTCTGGAAGATTACCGTTTTCACTTACAGGAATGGAAAGACCTGATTCACTGGTTGCGTCAGTGTCCGATTTTTCTGGAATTCAAATACTTTCGGGTGGTGCATGCCTGTTGGGATCCAATGCGTATCGCACAAGCGGCGCAGGTGCATGATGGGCGAGTGTTGCAGGATCAGGCGTTTCTGGCACAGAGTATGTTGCCGGCCACAGAACCCAACCGGATCGTAGAGCGTTTGCTTAAAGGCATGGAAATGGAATTGCCCAATGGGCAGACGCTGTTGGGATCCGATGGTGTCAGACGCAGTCGGTTTCGTACCAAGTTCTGGAGTCAGGCCCCCAAAACCTATGGTGATGTGGTGTTTCAACCGGACGGTCTGCCGGATGATCTGGCGGATCAACCTCTGACAGAACAGGAACACAGTCGCCTGCTGAGGTATGGCGCGGATCAAAAGCCGCTCTTTGTCGGTCATTACTGGTGTAAAGGGCAACCCCACATCTTGCGCAGTAACCTGGCCTGTCTGGATTACAGTGCGGTAAAGAATGGTTTATTGGTTGCCTACCGGATGGGGGCGGAAACCGATTTGAAAAACGATGCTTTTATGTGGGTGAACAGTGCGGGTTAGTGGTTATCTACTACAATTAGGGGCGATTGCCTACCACGATAATTCTACAGGTCTCTTATGCAGCTGAAGGGGAAAACTTCCGCATTCATACTCTGGATTCTCATGACGCTGGCCAGCGTACTGATCAGTGCCTGGGTACATAATCTGGCGACCCAGACGCCCGCCGACAAAGAAGCCCGTCTGGTGAAGCGTAACTTCGATGTTATTCTCGCGGATTTACAGAATCACCTTCAATGGCTGGCAGAGAACCCCGGTATCGAGTTCAGCACCTTACCCGCAGATGTGGATGTTCGCCTGGTGTTTGACCAGCAGGATCTGTTGCAATTCAAAACCACGCTGAGCCCGGAAGAGCACGTCGATAGCCTGCTGACCAGTATCATCGGCTTTCTGAAAGTACCCCGCCAGGCTGATGCCGGTGTTACCTACTGGCGGGATAAGGTCATGTTGATGGTGATTCAGGAGCAGGGCAGTGTGCGCTCGGTGGCAGCGGTGTTTCTGGATGACTGGTTGTTGCGCCTGTCTGACGAGCTGGATTATCAGTTGGGGTTGAGCGCAACTTCCATGAACGATGCCGGTGGCAGTCTGGGCGCGGCAACCGTTATGTTGCCTTCGCTGGTGGGTAAACCGGTTTATGTGTCGGTGAGCCCGTTGCAAACCCTGTCCTCCACCCCCTACATTTGGTGGCTGTCCATTCTGGTGAGTGCAACGGTGTGCGGTGTGCTGGTGTGGTCGCTGTATTACCGACCAATTTGGAAGCGGCTCAAGGTGCTGCTCTCGCAATCCCGTCACATCATGAAATCCGGCAACTTCAGCGGGCGTGTCACCACCGAGGGGCGGGATGAGATTGCTGACATGGCGGTGCAGGTCAACGCGATTCTGAGCTCGCTGGAATACTGCTATAACCTGATGGCCAAAACCAACCTGATTACCACGGAACTTCTGCAGAAAGTGGACCGTCAGGCTACACCGGAACTGGATACCATGATGACCGAAGAGAGCGAGCTGAAATCTTCCTTGGATGTGGTGTCCCGTCTCAGCGAGGCTTTCGAAACCGATGCCTTGGAAGTGTTCGTGCAACCTGTTTTTTCCCCGCAGCGGGACCGGGTCACCGGCTATGAGGCGCTGGCGCGCTGGATGGATCCGGAGATGGGGATGGTGGCACCGGCCGAGTTTGTGAACATGTGTGAGAAGGCCGGCCTGCTGGATTTGTTAACCAGTTTGATGTTGCGTCATTCTTTGTCCGCATTGCGGGAGTTGCGCGACGAGCATGGCGCTCAGTTGGTGGTGTCCATCAATCTGAGTTCGGCACAGTTTTATTCACCGGCCTTGATGAATGCCCTGAACGCCCTGTCTGCGGATGACAGCCGGCTGCTGGGACAGCTGGAATTCGAGGTGCGGGAAAGCACCATTACCCATGATTTTGATCAGGCCCTGATCCTGATCAATACGCTGAAGCAACGGGGTTTGCGGGTCTGCATTGACGACTATGGCTTAAGCCGTTATTCGTTGATGTACCTGCAGCGCCTGCCGGTGGATACCATCAAGTTGTCGTCTGTATTTACCGAGCGCCTGGCCTGGGAAAGCCGGGAGTCTGCCTTTATCGACGGGATTGCCCGGTTTGCCACGGGGCTGGGAATGCGGGTGATTGTGAAGAACATCGAAACAGACGGCCAGCTGGAAACCCTGGGTAATTCACTTCCCATTGAATATCAAGGGATTGCGTTGGGTGCGCCGGCACCCTTGACGGTGGCGTTGCAGCACTAATTCCGGTCATTGGCTGTGTTACAATAGGCCTCCTTTTGATTAACAGATTGCAGACAGTGATGGATTTGTAGTGATGAACTTCGATGCGCTGATTGACTCGATCACCCCTGAAACCTATCAATCCCTGCTACGGGCCCTGGAACTCGGCAAGTGGGCAGACGGCAACCGCCTGACGCCCGAGCAGAAAGAACATGTGATGCAGGCCATCATCGCCTATGGCGAAAAGAATCTGGCCGTCCAGGAGCGGGTAGGTTACATCGACCGCGGTAGCAAAGATGAGGGGGAGATGTGCGATGATTCAGCCCCGCCCGAGCAACCCGTTAAGTTTCTCCAATAGCAGCATAATGCTGTCCTGATGGCTGCCTTCGGTCGCGCCATGACGCCGGGCTACCAGCGGTAGCGATCCCAGTTCTGGGGGTTGGCCCAGAATTTGGGGTTGAGCCAGTCCGGCACGGGTTTGTAGGTTTTCAGGTCGAACAGATAGTAACGGTTCCGTTCAGTGAGGGCGCAACGCACAAAGCCCAGTGCCAGGCATTCGGTTTCAGTCATACCCCGGTCATCCAGGGTCAGTTCCAGCAAGACTTTTTGCGCCAGTTGATCGCGGCATTTTGCAATGACCGCATTGCGGGATGCATCGTCCAGATCGAGGGCGGACTGGCTCAGTGCCACCAGATCCACCCGTTTCAGGAACGAATTTTCCATCAGATTGTCTGTGGAAACCTGAGTGATTGAACTGGCTTGGCTGACACTTTCATCGGGCGTATAACCAACGCATAATACGTTGGCAAGCTGATGAGTTTTGATCAATGCTGTCAGTGGTGCTGGAAGCGCCATGCCATTCTCCGCTAAGTTGTTAAATTCATTGCAGTCATACATACTGCAGAACAAACCAACATTTCACAAGCAGCGGCCGCACGGCCGTTGCTGTCAGCTTCGGGTCCCGTCATCATGAAAGAAAACAACGCCCCCAAAACCATTCGCCTATCTGATTACAAAGCCCCCAATTATCTGATCGACACCATTCACCTGGACGTGCGCATTTATGATGAATACACGGACGTGGTCAGTCATATGGCGGTGCGGGCCAATCCTGATGTACCGGATGCCCGCTCGCAGCCACTGGAACTGTTGGGTGCGGATCTCGAATTGCTGGCAATTCAACTGGATGGCGAGGCCCTGGCGCGGGAACGATATCAAATTGAAGAAGAAACACTCAGTATTACCGGGTGTCCGGAGCGTTTCACTCTGTTGACGATGACGCGCATCAATCCCAAAGCCAATACCTCCCTGGAAGGCCTCTATGTGTCCAAAGGGATGTACTGCACCCAATGTGAAGCGGAAGGCTTCCGCAAAATTACCTACTATCTGGATCGACCGGATGTGATGGCACGTTTCACCACGCGGGTAGAAGCGGATAAACAGGCGTATCCCGTGTTGCTGTCCAATGGCAATCCGGTTGAGCAGGGTGATCTGGCGCAGGGGCGTCACTATGTTATCTGGGAAGATCCGTTCAAGAAACCTTGCTACCTGTTTGCACTGGTGGCCGGTGACTTATCCATGGTGGAAGATTCCTTCACTACCTGCAGTGGCCGTGAAGTGGCGTTGCAGCTCTTTGTGGAGCCGCAGGATCTGGATAAGTGCGCGCACGCCATGGACTCCCTCAAGCGTGCCATGGCCTGGGACGAACAAGTGTACGGACGGGAATACGATCTTGATATTTACATGATCGTGGCCGTTTCCCACTTTAATATGGGGGCGATGGAGAACAAGGGGCTTAATATTTTCAACACATCCTGTGTCCTGGCCAGTGCGAAAACCACCACTGATATGGGGTTTCAGCGAGTGGAAAGCGTGATTGCCCATGAATACTTTCACAACTGGTCCGGTAATCGGGTTACCTGCCGCGACTGGTTTCAGCTGAGTCTGAAAGAAGGTTTTACCGTGTTCCGCGATCAGCAGTTCTCGGCTGACATGGGGTCTGCCACGGTAAATCGCATCGATGATGTGAACATGCTGAAGACCCTGCAGTTTGCAGAAGATTCCGGCCCCATGGCCCATCCGATCCGACCTGACAGTTACATCGAGATCAACAATTTTTACACCATGACGGTGTATGAAAAGGGCGCGGAAGTGGTGCGCATGATGCATCGCCTGTTGGGCAGCGATGGCTTCCGCAAAGGCTCGGACCTGTATTTCGAACGTCACGACGGGCAGGCGGTAACCTGTGATGATTTTGTGCAGGCAATGGAAGATGCCAACGGCGTTGACCTGACGCAGTTCCGGCTCTGGTATTCCCAGGCGGGTACGCCCCATCTTACGGCCAGCACGGAATACGATGCCGGCAACCAGCAGTTCTCAATAACACTGGAACAACACACTCCGCCCACACCCGGTCAGCCGGATAAACACCCCTTGTTGATACCGGTGGGCATTGGATTACTGGGCGCGGATGGCAAGGATTTGCCATTGCAGTTAGCCGATGGTAGCCGCCTCGATGAGGATAATCCGGTGCTGAAACTGACACAGGAAAAGCAGACCTTCGTGTTTACCGGAATCCATGACCAACCGGTGGCATCCCTGTTATGCGGATTTTCTGCCCCGGTGAAACTGACCTTTGACCAGTCCCGTCGTGAGCTGGCGTTCTTAATGTCCCATGACAGTGATGGTTTCAATCGCTGGAATGCAGCGCAGCGCCTTACCGTACTGGTATTAACAGATTTGATGGCAGCCTATGGCAAGGGCAGTGAACTGGCAGTGGATCAGCAACTGTTGGATGCTTTTCGGATCCTGCTGACAGATGAATCCCTTGATCAGGCCATGGTGGCCAAGATGTTGGAGTTGCCCACCGAGCAATTTCTGGCCGAACTCCTGCCCAAGCCGGTGCAGGTGGATGCCATTCACCACGCCCGGGAAGCGCTGAAGCGCATGCTGGCGCAGGGCCTGAAGAATGAATTGCAGCAGGTCATCAGCCGTTGTCCGGTGGACACAGAGTATCATTATGAAGTGAACGCCGTGGCCCGGCGCAGCCTGCGTAACGTTTGCCTGGGTTATCTGATGTCGTTGGCTGATGACGAGGCAACCAATTTATGCCAGCAGCAATATCATCAGGCCAGTAACATGACGGATCAACTGGCCGCATTTCGTGCCTTGGCCCATTCCGACCGCGCGGAGAAAACACTGGTGATTGCTGATTTCTACGGGCAATGGCAGCAGGAATCGTTGGTGGTGGATCAGTGGTTTATGGTGCAGGCCAGCTCGCCACAAAACGACACGCTGGAAAACGTCAAGGCCCTGATGCAGCATGAGGCCTTTGAGATGACCAATCCCAATAAGATTCGTGCGTTGATCGGTGCCTTCTGCAATAACAACCCGGTGAATTTTCACAAGGTGGATGGTTCCGGTTACAGCTTTTTGGCGGATCAGATCATTACCCTGAATAAACTCAATCCCCAGGTTGCATCGAGGATGGCCACCATACTGACTCGTTGGGCGAATTATGACAATGTCCGGGCGGATTTGATCAAGCAGCAATTGAAACGCATTAAAGCCGAGCCACTCTCACCGGATGTATACGAAGTGGTTACCAAAGCGTTGAATCAGTAGGCGCGGGATACTGCGCTAAGCGCCTCGGGTAATAAACATAAGATTACTTGTTCTTAGGATGAATAAGTATTTGTTTTGATCAGTGTGATTGGTTATTTTATGGCGGCATTTACAATGGCCGCAGAGTCAAAAATGCGTCGAAAATAGGACAATATCGATTTTTTCGACTTAAATTATTAAAACTACGTCTATTATCGCCCGGTGGCACAAGGGAAGCGTTTAGGAAAGCCCGTGTTGGCGATCATTATTGGAACAGTGCGAATCGATTGTCAGGCTTGGCCTGGCATGAGGTATTGTGGGAATGTTGATGAGAAGAAGTGGGCTGTTGTTGGCCTCAATCTGTTTGTTCGCCTCTATCCCGGCCGTTGCCCAGACCTCGGCGTTGGGCAAGGAGTTGACCCCCTATGGTGCCGAACTGAAGGGCAATGAAGCCGGAACCATCCCCCCGTGGACCGGTGGCTTGACGCCGGATCAAATGCCGGCGCTGCAAGATAAGCTTGAGAATCCTTTCGAGAAAGAAAAGCCCTTGTTCACCATCAACGCCGCCAATCTGGCTCAGTACCGGGACCAGTTATCCCCGGGGCAGCGTGCGTTGTTGGAGCGTTACCCCGATTCCTATGCCTTGCCGGTCTATCCCAGCCATCGTACCGCCGCCGCACCACAGTGGGTTTATGACAACATTGCCCGCAATCATGGCAGTGCCCGTTTGGTGAATGAAGGTAATGGCATTGAGCAGGCCGTGGGCGGTGTTCCCTTTCCGGTGCCCTTGAATGCCCAGGGTGAGGTGGATGCGGTCAGGATTCTATGGAATCACCTGACCCGGTGGCGCGGGATTCATGTCCAAGCCGATATTTCTGAAGCCCCTGTGCAGCCCAATGGCAGCTACTCGCTGGTGTCCACGGCCCAGGAGGCGTATTTCGTTTATTACGATCGCACTAAGCAATGGCAGGATCTGGACAACAAACTTTCCTACTACATGGCCTTTATCCGCAAGCCCAGTCGTTTGGCCGGCGGTGGCGTGTTGGTACATGAAACCATCGACAGAATCAAAGAGCCGCGCAGCGCGTGGGTCTATAACACAGGTACCCGCCGGGTAAGGCGGGCGCCGTCCATTGAGTATGATATGCCGGTACCCAGTGCGGATAACCTGATTACCGCCGATGAAGTGGACATGTTCAACGGTGCTCTGGACCGCTTTGACTGGGCATTCATCGGTAAGCAGGAACTCTACATACCCTACAATAATTTTCGCTTGAGCAACGCCACCAAAGATGACAAGAAGCTGTTGCAGAAAGGCCATATCAACCCGGATTTAACCCGTTACGAGCTGCATCGGGTGTGGGTTGTCGAAGGAACCAGTAAAGCGGGCGTGCGTCACCTGTACAGCAAGCGCCGCTTTTACATTGATGAAGACAGTTGGAGTATCGTGCAGGCGGATCAGTATGATGCGCGCGGTGAACTGTGGCGAGTGCATGTATCCTATCTGGTTGGCTACTACCATGTGCCCGTCACCTGGGGGGCCCTGGCCGCCAATCATGAATTGGACTCGGGCCGCTACTTTGCCGCCTACATGGATAACTCCAATGGCATGGCCATCCGTTTCGGGCAAGACCCACCAACAGAAGGTTACTTCAGCCCACAGTCGTTGCGACGTATGGGGCGTTGAATGGCCAATTTACCCATCTGATTTGGACACTCAATCAGGGTTTGTGTGAATCGTGGTCAATGAAAATGCTTTAATGACAGTTGCTCAATTGCAGGTAGTAAATATTCATATGTGGATTAGAAATAAGATGCGTTACTCGATGATTAGAACACTGGTTGGCACCGCGTTGTTGTGGGGGGCCAGTACCGGTTCGGCCCTGGCTGCCGACTATGAAAAGCATCTCGATATGAGGGCTTCGATTCCATCAGACAAAGCAACGGAATCCCTGCTGACCGATGTGGAAGTGTTCAATGACAAAGTCATAGCAGTGGGGGATCGCGGCCACATTCTGGTGTCTGCTGATAACGGGCAGAGCTGGAGCCAGGCTCAGGTACCGGTACAGTATCTGCTGACCGCCGTTGATTTTGGTGATGCCCAAAATATCTGGGCGGTGGGGCACGAGGGCATCATACTGCATTCCGCTGATGGGGGTTCCAACTGGGCGCTGCAGTATGCCAATCCACATCGTGTTCGAACGGATGAAGAGTTGAACCAGTTGACCGATGAGGAATTTGCAAAATTACCCCAGGCCGGTTCACCGTTGTTGGACGTCTGGTTTCGCGACGAAAAGGCCGGCTTTGCAGTGGGCGCCTACGGCATCTTTCTGGGCACGGTTGATGGAGGCAAAACCTGGCAGGATGTGGCCTCCCGCATTGAGAATTTTGATGGCTGGCATTTGAATGCCATCAGTGCCAATGAACAGGGTACGGTTTATATCGCCGGTGAGAAAGGCGTACTGTTTCGCTCCGATGATGGGGGTGAAACCTGGGTGACTCTGGAGAGCCCCTATCAGGGTTCCTATTTCGGAGCCTTGACCGGGCCGAACCCGGATGATGTTCTGGTGTTCGGTCTACAGGGCAATATATTCAAATCTTCCGATCGTGGTGAATCCTGGCTTAAGGCAAAAAGCAAAGGCACGGATGGGGTAATGGATGGTGTGTTACTGGGTGACAAAGGTTCCATACTGGTGGGTAATTCCGGGGTGGTTCTCACCAGCAAAGACGGCGGCGCCAACTACACCATGCAGATCACCAAATCCAGAGAGGCAATTCTTGCCGTTGAAACCCTGCCCAACGGCAAACTAATCATGGTCGGTCAGGGCGGTGTTGATCTTGCAGCACCGTCAATGAAGTAACTACGAGATACTGATTTACGTTAAGGTACATTATGTCCACTAAAAACAGCACCATTCTAGAAGAATCGATATTTAAATTACGGCCGATTCTTTTGTTGGCCTTTGCCGTGCTCACTGCTTTTTTTGCCTTTGAGGCATCCAAGGTCAAACTCAGCACCGAATTCGAAAAAATGGTGCCCTTGAAACACGAATTCATTCAGAACCTGTTAAAGCACAAGGATGAGCTGAGTCTGGGTAACGATATCCGGATTGTGGTGGAAGCAAAAAACGGTGACATCTTTACCGATGAGTTTATGCAGGTGTTGCGTCAGGTTACCGATGAGATTTTCTATTTTGAAGGGGTGGACAAAGCTAAAATTCAGTCTCTTTGGACACCCAATGTCCGTTGGATGGAAGTAACCGAAGATGGCTTCCGGGGCGGGGAGATTATTCCTCCCACCTACGATGGTTCTGCGGAATCACTGGAACAGGTGCAGGCCAATGTCCTGCGTTCCGGACAGGTTGGGCGCCTGGTGGCGGATGATTTTGAATCCTCCATCGTGTATGTGCCGCTACTGGATCAATCCGGCGCCAACAAGAAACTCGATTACAAAAAGTTTTCGGCAGCGCTCGAGCAGGACATTCGTCAGAAGTTTCAGAGTGATAATATCAATATCCGTATTGTCGGCTTTGCCAAGAAGATCGGTGATCTGATTGAGGGGGCAACCGGCGTTGCGTTGTTCTTTATCATCGCAATAGGTATTACATTCGTTCTGCTGTTGATTGACTCCAAGTGCATTCGCAGTACCTTTACCGTGATTATTTGCTCAGTCATTGCCGTAATCTGGCAGGTGGGTATTTTGACTCTGCTGGGTAAAGGTATTGATCCCTACTCAATGCTGGTGCCGTTCCTGATTTTTGCCATTGGCGTGAGTCACGGGGTGCAATTGATCAATGAATTTGCGGTGGAATCCCACCGTATTAATTTCAAGTTGGAAGCGGCCCGGCTTACCTTTCGGGCGTTGTACGTGCCCGCTTTGCTGGCACTGATCAGCGATGCCATCGGCTTTATGACATTGTGGACCATTGAGATTCACGTGATACAGGATCTGGCAATCTCGGCGGCGTTGGGTGTGTTTGCGCTGATCTTTACCAATCTGCTGATGATACCCGTGCTACTGTCTTATGTGGGCGCCAGCCCCATGGCAGTAAATGCGATGAATAAGAAGTTGCATGCCAAACATGTGATCTGGTCGAAGATCTCCCGTTTTGCAACGCCAAAAGCAGCAACCGTGTCGGTCATTATTGCAGCCATTGGGGCCGGGGCCGGTTTGTACATCAGCAAGGATCTGAAAATCGGTGACCTGGATGCCGGGGCACCGGAGTTGTGGCCCGATTCCCGTTATAACCTGGATGACAAATACGTCAACGAGCACTACTCCGTGAGCGCGGACGTGCTGGTGGTGATGGTGGAAACCCCGGAATACGCCTGTACCGAATCCGCCGCCATGCAGAAGATGGATCGCTTTATGTGGCATATGGAAAACGTACCCGGTGTGCAATCGGCGCTGTCGGTGGTCACGGTATCCAAACGCGTTATCACCGGATTTAATGAAGGTAACTGGAAGTGGGCGGCGCTGACCCGGGTGCAGGATATCATCAATAATTCGGTGCAAACCGTTCCCGGCGGCCTGGTGAACACAGATTGCAGCCTGGCGCCCGTGATTGTATTTTTGGATGATCATAAAGCGGAAACCCTGGATCGAGCGGTGGCGGCGGTGCAGGAATTTGCAGCCGCCGAGAACGATCCGGATGTGGCAGAGTTTGTACTGGCGTCGGGTAATGCCGGGGTAGAGGCTGCCACCAACGAAACCATTGAACATGCCCAGAATATGATGAAGGTGCTGGTATACGGCGTGGTTTCCATTCTGTGTTTGATTACGTTCCGTTCCATTCGGGCGGTGATCTGTATTATCGTGCCGCTGGCACTTACCTCGATTCTGTGCCAGGCGCTGATGACTATCCTGGGCATCGGGGTCAAGGTGGCCACGTTACCGGTTATCGCCCTGGGTGTGGGTATCGGTGTGGATTACGGCATCTACATTTACTCGCGCTTAAAAGGCTTTATGGAAGATGGTATGGAACTTGAGGATGCCTATTTCGAAACCCTGAAGGTGACGGGAAAAGCCGTTTGCTTTACGGGGTTGACCCTGGCGATTGGTGTCGGCACCTGGATCTTCTCCGACATTAAGTTCCAGGCCAACATGGGTGTGTTGCTGACCTTTATGTTTTTGTGGAACATGGTGGGCGCCATCTGGTTATTGCCTGCCCTGGCCAACTTCCTGATACGTGGCAAGATCAAGAAGAAAGCGTAACGCTCAAGGCCGGCCATTAAAAAAAGCGAGTCCACATGGTGGGCTCGCTTTTTTTTGCGCTGTGCATTGCTTGCTGATGTCCTCTGTGTTCAGTACAGCCAACCTGTTCGAAATGAAACACCCACAACCACAAACAAAATCGAAAATACCGTAACCGGTATGATGTGCCAGGCCATGGTGGTTAAGGTTTTTTCTGAAAGCGTGGGGATGACACGAAGCCTGGCATCAATGGCGAACCCTACGGTTAATGCCAGTAGGCTGAGTTTGGCCAGTATGGCGTGGGCAACCGGATTGGCAAAGTTAATCCATTGCATAACATCAGGCAGCATGCGGTAGGCCAGCATAAGGCCGGTTATCACCTGAATAATCAGCGCGGGCATGCCGATTTTTTCATACACCGATTCGAATTCCAGAAGCTTCTCTGCGGAGCGTTGTGCCAGTACTTTGGGCAATATCACCACCGCAAGCACGATGTGCCCTCCTGTCCAGATTGTGGCCGCCAGAATATGAAGCAGTAGAAGTAATCCGTACATGGTTGTCTCGGAACAAATTGCGATCGTATTTAGGTAATTAATCCAATTCACGACCCGCTTTCAAGCGCTTTTTCCGCTAACTTCCCCTGATGTTGATCCTGGTCCATGTTTGCCCGGGTTTTGCGGATGAATCAGCTGGGATACAGTGGCTGCAATACCTGTTTCTGGTCTTTGGTGGCGGGCCTGCTCAGTGCTTCCTGGGTGGCTTTAAGCAAAGCTTCGCTATTCCATTTTGCCTCATTTTTATTTTTGTAGAGGTGAGCCTCAAGATCGCGAAGCGCGCCGGGCAGCGCATCCGTACCGGCTTTTTGGGCGACATCATCCAGGTTCCTGATGGTGCTGTCCCTGAATTGCTGACGAAATAGTTCAATCACGGCAATCCTTGCCGCCTTGGCATCCTGTGCTTTGCAGGCCGCTTGCAACGCTTTGTTGGCTTCGCGTAACTGGCCGGCACTGAACGGTGATGCCTGATTGTCTTCCTGCCCGGTTGCTCGGCTGTTGGCTCTGCGTGACAGCAGGGCCCAGATCAATAGTGCAAGGGTTAATAACCACAGGCAAAAGAAGGCCACGGCAATCCATTGCCAGGTTTGATTGATACTGGTTTGCCCCAAGGGCGGGGGAGGGGATTCCCCCGCTGAGCTTAACGGGGGAGCCTGAGCGGCACTGCTGTCCGTTTGCGGTCGACTGTTGGTACCGGTCACCTGAATGGTGCGGGCAGGCAGAGAGGTCACTTTCACCGCCTGCTCCTCCACGTCCCACCAAGTGACGTCGATGGCTGGCAGTTCAATGGTGCCCGCCTGAGTGGCAATCAGCGCCTGACTTTCAGTGCGGGTGCTGACAATACCGTGCTCACCCACGCTGCTGTTGCTCTCTGCCTGCTCCGGGTAAATCCTGACACCTTCGATGTCACTGGTGGGTACCGCCGGCAAGATGGTGGATAACACACCTTCTGCCTGCATGGACACAGTGCGGGTAATGGGTTCGCCGATATTGGCGTTACCGGCATCCGGCGACCAGGATTCGCTGAGCTGTAATGACTGGGCGGGCAACCAGGGTTGGTCAGCCGGGTATTCTGCGGGCTTGGGCTTGACTTCCAATTCCAGGTTGGGGGAGTAACGGCGAACTTGTTTGCCGTTGAGAGGATCGTAGTAATTGCGTGACCGTGAACGGAATACTGTGGCTTCCAGGCGGGCACCGGGGATCTGAATGGTGCCGCTTTTCTGGGGGAATACCGCATAGCGGAACTCAAACACATCATACTGTGTGCCGTTGAGCGTGGTTTTGTAATTGCGTTGCTCTCCCAGCTGTTCCATTGCCGCATTTTCAATGGCGGGTGGCTGATAGGATGGATCGTAGATGTCGATATTGCCACTGAAAATACGGACGGTGAGGATCACCTGCTCCTGGACGTAGGCCTGTTGCTTATCAATTTTGGCATCGACAAACAGGTACTGTTCCGAGTTGCTGGCGCTGCTGCGTTTGGTGACGTGCAGTTTGAGTGGCTTGCTGGTGACGTTGTCGTAACGGATAGGGGGAACGGCAATATAGCCGGTGTGCTTGGGTAGCAAGGTAAGAATCCAACTGGTAAAGGAGACAAAACGGCCGTTCAGTATATTGCTGCGCTCCGCTTTGAAGGTGGAGATGATCTCGAAGTGTTCGTTCAGAACACTGAAGTCCGGTGCTTTGCCGTCTGCGGTCTGGTCGATGGTGATCGTCAGTTTGACGGTATCACCCTCGGTCACCTTGGTGGTGTTCAGCTTTGCATTAATGCTGATGGCCTGCGCCTGGGCACTGACGATGGACAATAACAGTACCAGGAGGAAAGGGATGCTTCTTACCATTGGGTGTCTCCAGAGGATGAGTTTTTCCTCAATTGAGATTCATATTCAAATTTGCGGCGCAGCAGGCCGCCGGGATCATCCGGAATACGGCGCAGCCACTGTTCCAGCGCCTGCTGGTCTTCCGTTGTTTCCTGCAACTGGGGTTGTGGCAGCATCTGGGCTTCATCCTGTTGCTGCTCTGACTCTTGTTTTTCAGGTTCCGTGGGTTGTGGCTGGTCCGGTTGCTCGGAGTCGTTCTCTTCGGGTTTCTGCTGCTTGGCTTGTTCCTGTTCGGATTCATCAGCCTGTTGTTCAGCTTCTGGTTGCTGTTGTTGATCCTGCTGCTGATCTTGTTCCTGTTCCTGTTGATCAGACTGGGAATCCTGATTCTCATCAGACTGGTTGTTGTTCTCCTGATCCTGATCCTGATCCTGCTTCTGGTCGTTACTTTCGCCGTCGCCCTGTTGCTGTTCCTGCTGTTGCTTGAGCTTTTTTACCAGGTCGAGGTTGAACTGTGCATCCTCCAGCTCCGGGTTCAGCTGCAATGCTTTCTGGTAGGAGGCAATGGCCTCATCCAGCTTCTGTTGACGGGCCTGACTGTTGCCCAGGTTATAGAAGCTTTCGGCACTGTCTCCGCCGGCATACAGCTGTTCTGCGGCTGCGTAGTTTTCAGCTTTGTACTGACTGGCTGCCTGCCATTGGGGATCATTAAAGGTTTCTGCTGCCTGCTCCGGTTTACCGGATTGCAGTAATGCGCGACCCTGTTGGTCATCGGTCTGCCAGAGATCGTCCCAGCCAAAGGCCATGCTGGAGGGGGCGTGGGTTAACAGGGCGCAACCCAGCAGCGCCGGCATCAGGACGGCACCGAACCAGCCTTTGCGGTAGCCCGCGGCGGCAAATGGCAGGATCAGCAGCACCAGCCAATGGCCGGTTTCATCCCATACATCGAATTCGCGTCCGGTCTCCTTGATCTCCTGTTCGTTGGGCAGCAGGCCCTCGGCCAGCAGATAATTGATGTCTTCGTCACTGGTACTGATGGTGCTGAAGCGGCCATCCAGCTGCCGGGCCACCCGCTTCAAGTGGGATACATCCAGCTTCGGAATCACGATGCTGCCGTCGCCCTGTTTAATGAAAGAGCCGTCGGGCAGTTCAATGGGAGCCCCATCGCGGGTGCCGATGCCCATAATGGACAGGGGCGTTTGATAACTGATGAGATCTTCCACTTTGTTGGCAAAATCCCCCGGCAGGTCATCGGTCATCAACAGGATGCGGCCCCGATTGAGTCCGGCCTGTTGCAGGGTGGCCACTGCTTTTTCGATAGCCGCTACGGGGTTATTGCCCTTTTGCGGCATGATGTCCGGGCTCAGGCTGTTGACCATGCTGAGAATGGTGTTGGTGTCGTCGGTCAGTGGCGTTACCACATGGGGTGTGGCCGAATACACGATCAATGCCGTCAGACCTTCATCGGTGCGGTTGAGAATGTCGCTGAGTTTCAGGCGCGCTCTGACCAGGCGGGAGGGGGCGAGGTCCTTGGCGTACATGGAAAGCGAAAGGTCCAACACAATGACCTGGGCGTTGATTTTTTTCTGCACTGCCTGGGGCAGTTGTTGCCAGGTGGGGCCGGCCATGGCAACCACGGCCAGTAGCCAGCAGATCAACAGCATGACCAACGGCGCCCGGCTTTGGCGTGTCACATTGCCGGCCAGCAGATGGGGCAGCAGATGCGGTGATATGACTCGCTGCCAGCCACCATAGGACGATTTACGGTTCCACAACAGCATGATCAGAATCACGGCGGGTATAACGCCCAGCAGCCACCAGGGCCGCAGAAAGCGGAATTGTTCAATTTGCTGCAGGAATTCGGTCATGGTTGTTCGACTCCGTTTTCCTGTTGGCTCCGGCGCGACAGCCGCCAGTGCACACCGTAGTTGCGGATTACGGTGTAGAGGGCAATGGCCACACTGAGCAGCAATGCCAAACCCAGTGGATAATGGAACAGGGCCTTGATGGGGCGGAACGTCTCCGGGTCGGCGTCTACCGGTTCCAGCTCATCGAGCATTTCATAAATGTGCTTGAGGGATTCGGTGCTCTTGGCACGGAAGTATCGGCCACCGGTAATGTTGGCAATCTCGGTCAGGGTTTTCTCATCCAGATCGGCAGAAGGGTTCAGGCGCCGTGCGCCAATGCCGGTGCCCAGCAGCCCCGGGGACATGACAAACTCGGCACCCACACCAATGGTGTAGATTTTCAGGCCTTTCTGGGCGGCCAGTTCGGCGGCTTGCAGGGGCTGGATTTCGCCGGCGCGGTTCTGGCCGTCTGTGAGCAGGATCAGTACCTTGCTGTCCGTGGGTCGATCCTGGAGGCGCTTGAGGGCCAGTCCGATGGCGTCGCCGATGGCTGTACTCTGGCCGGCAATGCCGATGGCGGATTCGTTGAGCAGCTGCTTCAGGGTTTTACGATCGAAGGTCAGCGGGGTTTGCAGATAGGCATTGCTGCCGAACAGAATCAGCCCCATGCGGTCCTGGGTGCGCCGCTCGATGAATTCGTCGAGCACGCTTTTCACCACAGTGAGCCGATCCACCCGTTCGCCTTTCAGTTGCAGGTCGGTGGCGCGCATGCTTTCGGATACGTCCACGGCCAGCATCAGATCCCGTGCCTTGGAGGTTATACTGACCGGTTCACCGATGTATTGCGGGCCGGCGGCGGCAATCACCAGTGATACCCAGATCAGGATCAGCAGCAGCCGAAAGCTGCGGCTGCTGCCGGAGCGATTGCGGTCTCGGCGGTTCGCCATGTCGTTTACGCTATTGAAAAACGGCACCCGCAGCAGGGCACTGTCATGACTGCTGGCCCGCGGCAGCACAGCCCGCAGTATCCAGGGTAACGGCAGTATCAGTAATAAGGGTATCCACTTCAGAATTATCATGACTGTTTCTTCAACCAGAGATCGACGGCTTGAATCAATTCGCTGCTGTCTACCTTGGGGCTGGGGGCAAACCGGTCCACCAGTATGCGGCCGGAACCTGCGGAAAACTCACTGGTGTGCCCGGTTTGATCCAGAAACGCCAGCCATTGTTCCCCGGCCATACCGGCGATTTCATCGCGACCGTAGCGGGTGATGGCGGTTCGCTTCAAGAGCGTGGACAAATCCGACAACAGCTGTTGATCATCCCTGGAGCTGAGGTAGCGAGCGCGAATGCTCTCCATGTGTTGAATGGCTTCCCTTTTATAGGCCAGCCGCTTATGGCGCCACCATAACCAGTAAACACCGGCGATCAGTGCCGATAACACCAGCAGCGCCAGCAGCCACCAACCCATGGCCGGCGGCCACCAACCCACCGGTGGCGGCAGGTGAATATCCCGCAGTTGGCTTAAGGGGTCCGCGGGGTTCATGCCCGAGCCCCCTTGGCGGTTCTGAGGCCCAGGGTTGCCCGTAACCGCTCGGCCACACTGTCGGCGGTGCTGATCTCGATGAGGGGTACGGCAATGCGTGTGAGCTGATCTTTCAGCTCACTCTGACGCTCAACAAAGCGCAGCGCATAATCCTTGCGCAGTTGGTGGGGGCCGGTGTTCAGTCGTACATTGCGCTGGCCGTCGGTAAAGCCGTAGACGCCGGAGGGGGGAAGCTGCTTCTCCATGGGATCCACAACCTGCACGGCGATGACATCGTTGTGACCGCACAACAGGCTCATATGCTGCTGGGTGATGTCGTCGTAATTGAGAAAGTCACTGATGATCACCACCAGGCTGCCGGGGCGTACCACGTGATTGAGCCCCTGCAGGGCATTAATGAAGCGCTGGCGGGAAGAGCGGCGCAGGCCCTGCCCGGCATCCAGGCTTTGATTGAACTGCAGCAGGATGCGAAAGAAATTCTGAATGCCCC
Organism: Ketobacter sp. GenoA1; assembly: GCF_003671475.1. Lineage (NCBI taxonomy): Bacteria > Pseudomonadati > Pseudomonadota > Gammaproteobacteria > Pseudomonadales > Ketobacteraceae > Ketobacter > Ketobacter sp. GenoA1. Next base: position 509,815 of record NZ_RCHM01000042.1, read on the forward strand.
GTTTACCTTCTTTGGGGCGCACCTCTTGTACCTCTTCGTCGTTGAACAGGAAGCCGCCAATGCGATCTCCGTGGCTGCGAACGGCCCAGGCAAAATAGGCGGCAGTGCGGGCTGCCACAACCGATTTGAAGGCATTCTGGCTGCCGAAAAACATGGCTTGGCGTTGATCTACCACCAGGTAGACCGGGCGCTCCCTTTCTTCACGGAACAGTTTGGTGTGGGCGCGGCCGGTGCGGGCAGTGACCCGCCAATCGATATTGCGCACATCGTCGCCCGGTTGATAGATGCGCACCTCATCAAAATCGATGCCGCGGCCACGGAAGCTGGAGCGGTGCAGTCCGGCCATGGAGGCCATGGCCTTCTTGCGGCCGCGCAGATCCAGTTCAACCTGGGCACCGCGCAGCATCACCAGTTCGTCCATGGATATATAGACGCCACGATAGTTGGCTATATTGTCTCGTTCACGCACCAGGTTTGTGGGTGTAGCCATGGGGCACCTCAGGGGGCAGAGACGCGGTCGATCAGCTCATCAATGATGTGGTCGGCGGTAATACCCTTGGCCTCCGCTTCAAACGTCAGTCCGATGCGGTGACGCAGGGTGTCATGGGCCACCGCCTGGACGTCCTCCGGTGTGACAAAGTCACGGTCATTGAGCCAGGCGTGGGCCCTGGCGCAGGCATCCAGGGCAATAGTGCCCCGCGGGCTGACACCGTATTCAATCCAGCTGGAAAGATCATCGCCGTAGGCCAGCGGGTTGCGGGTGGCCATGGTGAATTGCACGATGTACTCCTCAATGTCCTGGATCATGTGCAGTTCGATGACTTCGGCGCGGGCGGCAAAAATCTGCTGCTGCGTAATGTGGATAGGGTCTGCCGTGCTGTCTTCCGGATGCTGTTTGTCCATGGCTTCCATTCGCGCCAGCTGCAGAATCTTTTTCTCCGATGCCGCATCGGGGTAATCGATGGTGACGTGCATCAGAAAACGGTCCAGTTGTGCTTCCGGCAGTGGGTAGGTGCCTTCCTGTTCGATGGGATTCTGGGTAGCCATCACCAGAAACAGGGGGGGCAGGGGGTGGGTGAGTTTGCCCACGCTGATCTGCCGTTCCGCCATGGCCTCGAGCAATGCGGACTGTACTTTGGCCGGGGCTCGGTTGATTTCGTCTGCCAGCACCAGGTTGTGGAATATGGGGCCGGGTTGGAACACAAAGCTGCTGTCCTGGGGCCTGTAGATTTCCGTCCCGGTTACATCCGCCGGCAGCAGGTCCGGTGTGAACTGAATGCGATGGAAGTCGCCTTCCAGTCCCGTTGCCAGGGCCTTGATGGCTTTGGTTTTGGCCAGACCGGGTGCGCCTTCCACCAGCAGATGGCCATCCGCCAGAATGGCAATCAATAATCGGTCCACCAGATGGGCCTGCCCGATGATTTGCTCGCACAAGGATTCTTTCAACGCAAGAATGGCGTCGCGATTCGACATGATTCCAAATACTCCAGGCGTATGAGCGTGGTGCCGGGGCTAACCGGGTGATTTCGTGTTAAATCAGGTGGCCCCACACCAACGTCCGCTAATATATTGTTTTTTCCAGACTTATTTGTTCTTATCCCCCGGATTATGCCTATTCCGGAGGACGATTGCTAGCCGTAGCCAGGCTGTGTATGTGATCCATGGACAGGGAGAAAGTTCCGGCGCCGCAGTGAGCCTGGACTGGCTTTCAACTGTTTGTTCATGTTCTGATGTAACTACTAGACTAATATGACTGATATCTAATGGAAAAGTGGCCAGGGGGCTATATGGTTAACCTATCGCTGGGCGAAGATTACGTATCCTTGATTGAACGACTGTCTGACATGGTCCAGGAACGTTTTGATCGCAGTCATTCGTCCCAGACGGAACATGTACAGCAGTTTGCGCGCCATTTCTATGCCGCCGCACCGGTGCAGGAGCTGCAGCGCAAGCGGGTTGACGACCTCTATGGGATGACAGTGGGGCTGTGGAATTTTCTGCGCAGCATGCCGGGCCGACAACCTAAAATACGGGTTTTTAATCCCCGCTATGAAGACCACGGCTGGCAAAGTACCCATACCGTAGTGGAAGTGTTGTCGCCGGATTGTGCCTTTTTGGTGGATACCGTGATGATGGACGTGGTCAGGCGCGGAATTTCCATTCATTCGGTGATGAACAGCGTGATTCGGGTAAAACGCCAAAGCTCGGGGGAGCTGGAAGCCCTGAATTTCGACATGCAGGCCGAGGGTGAGAAAGAGGCCCTGATTCATATCGAAATCGATCGGCAACCGGATGCGGCCCTGGAAGGCGACATCACCAATCTCCTGCAGGGTACCCTGCGGGAACTGCAGTGTGCTGTGGGCGATTTCGAGGTCATGCAGGAGCGCACCTCTGCCATCCGCGATGAGCTTAATGAGTTGGAAAACAATCAGGGAGAGGCTTCTCTGCAGGAAGTAAAAGGTTTTCTGGCCTGGCTGGTGCAGAATCACTTTACCTTTTTGGCCATGCAGGAATACAAAGCGGTGGAAAAGCAGGGGCGCACCCACTTTGAAGCCATTACCGATTCGGCGTTAGGTGTGGCCAAGGTGTGTGACAGCCTGGATTTGCTGGAACAAAACGGCGGCCCGCTAATCTATGAAGACAAGCTCATTGTGTTTGGCAAATCCGGTACCCGTTCACGCTGGCATCGGCCTGTGTACATGGATTTCATCGGTATCCGCAAATGCGATGAGCGTGGCAAGGTGGTGGGCGAGTACCGCTGGGTTGGTCTTTACACATCCCTGGTTTTCAATAACTCACCCCGTAACTTTCCGATTATTGGCCACAAGCTACGCCAAGTGATCAGCGGCTCCGGCCTGGAACCTAATGGTCACGATGGTAAGCGCTTGATGCAGATTCTGGAAACCTTTCCCCGCGAGGAATTATTTCAGACTTCAACCGAAGCCCTGCTGAAAACTGCAGTGGGTATCCTGCACATTCAGGAGCGACGCCGTTTGCGCCTGTTTGCCCGCAAGGGTCAGTTCGGGCGGTTTCTTTCCTGTCTTATCTATACTCCCAGGGATGGCTACTCCACCGCATTGCGTAAAGCCTTTCAAGGTGTTCTGTATGAATACGTGGATGTGGAAGACATGGAATTCAACACCTACTTTACCGAGTCCACGCTGGCACGGCTGTACATAGTGCTGAAGGTAAAACCCGGCTGCAAAATGGATTTTGACGTGAAGGAAGTGGAGGGGCGTTTGGTGGAGCTGGCCCGTAGCTGGGCGGATCGGCTTTATGAAACCCTGATTGAGAGTGTGGGGGAAGACCGCGCCGGCATGCTGCAGTCCGCCTATGCCGACGCCTTCTCACTTAGCTATCGGGAGGAGTTTTCCACCCGTACTGCCGTGTCCGATATAGAACACATCGAGCAGCTTTCTGCTGACAACCCGTTGAATGTTTCATTTTACCGATCGTTGGAAGATGATCCGAAAGCACTGCGCTTTAAACTGTTTCGACGCAATCGCAATATTCCGCTGTCGGATGTATTGCCGATGCTGGAGCACCTAGGTCTGCGCGTTCTTGGCGGGCGCCCCTACCGGATTCAGAAAAAAGACGATGCCACGATTTGGGTATACGATTTCAGCGTACGTTATTTTGGCGAAGCCATCATTGAGATCGATAAAATAAAAGGTAAGTTTCAAGATGCGTTTCTCAGCACCTGGCAGGGGCTGGCAGAGGACGACAGTTTCAATCGGTTGGTGTTGTCGGTGGGCTTGAGTTGGCGGGAGGTGGCCATGTTGCGCGCCTATGCCCGCTATTTTAAACAGACAGGATTTGCTTTCAGTCAAACCTATATCAAGGATGCCCTGGTAAATCACTCACATGTAACCCGCCTGCTGGTGGACTTCTTTGAACTGCGGTTTGCCTTGAACCAACCGGCCAGCGATGCAGCTGAAACCGAGTTGCGTGACAAGATTATCGAACAGTTGGATCAGGTGGCGAGCCTGGATGAGGATCGTATTTTGCGCCGCTACCTGGATATGATGTCAGGTACCCTGCGCACCAACTTCTATCAGCAAAACGCCCAGGGTGGCTACAAACCCTATATTTCCCTTAAATTATCCCCCCACACCATACCGGACATTCCGCGGCCGCTGCCCATGTTCGAGATTTTTGTCTATTCACCGCGGGTGGAAGGTGTCCATCTGCGCGGTGGCAAGGTGGCCCGTGGCGGGTTGCGTTGGTCGGACCGGCGTGAGGATTTTCGCACCGAGGTGCTGGGGCTGGTGAAGGCACAGCAGGTGAAAAATGCGGTGATCGTACCGGTAGGTGCCAAAGGCGGTTTTTATCCCAAGCGCCTGCCTAAATCCGGTAACCGTGACGCCTATATGGCGGAGGGGATCGAGTGCTATAAAACCTTTGTTCGCGGTTTACTGGATATCACCGATAATTTGCAGGATGGTGAGGTGGTCGCTCCGGAGGGCGTGATCCGCAAGGATGAAGATGATCCCTATCTGGTGGTGGCGGCGGATAAGGGCACCGCCACTTTTTCCGATATTGCCAACGGCCTGTCGGATGAATATGGATTCTGGTTGGGGGATGCCTTCGCTTCCGGTGGCTCGGTAGGCTATGACCACAAAAAAATGGGCATCACGGCCCGCGGTGCCTGGGTATCGGTGCAGCGCCATTTCCGTGAACTGGGTGTGGACGTGCAAACCAATCCGGTGACTCTGATTGGCATCGGCGATATGTCCGGTGATGTGTTCGGCAATGGACTGCTGCTTTCCAAAGCGTTGCAGATGGTAGCCGCCTTTAATCATCTGCATATTTTCATTGACCCCAACCCCGATCCCGAGAGCAGTTTTGCCGAGCGTCAGCGGCTATTTGATCTGCCGCGCTCGAACTGGAGTGACTACAACAGCGATCTGATTTCGGCCGGCGGTGGAGTGTTCTCGCGCTCCGCCAAATCCATTCGTATCACCCAGCAGATGAAAGACCGCTTTGATATTCAGGAAGATGCCCTGACCCCTACGGATTTGATTTCTGCCCTGCTGAAAGCACCGGTGGATCTGATCTGGAACGGCGGCATCGGCACCTACATCAAATCCTCCCAGGAGCAAAACTCGGATGTGGGGGATAAAGCCAACGATGCCCTGCGGGTAAACGGGTGTGATGTGCGGGCCAAAGTGTTGGGAGAGGGTGGTAATCTGGGTATAACCCAGCTGGGGCGTATTGAGTACGGCCTCAATGGCGGCTTGTCCAACACGGATTTCATTGACAACGCCGGCGGTGTGGATTGCTCCGACCATGAAGTGAACATCAAGATTTTGCTGAATGACATTGTGCACAACGGGGATATGACCCTGAAGCAGCGCAATGAGCTGTTGGCCCAGATGACCGATGAGGTGGCGCAGCTGGTTTTGGACAATAATTACCGCCAGACCCAGGCCTTGAGTGTGGCGCGCAGCGAAACCATCTATCGTATGGGTGAATACAAGCGTTATATCCAGGCATTGGTGGCTGAAGGCAAGCTGGATCGGGAACTGGAGTACATTCCCTCGGAAGAGGAACTGCACGATCGCATTGTCAATGGCAGGGGCTTGATGCGACCGGAACTGTCCACGCTATTGTCCTACACCAAAGCCATACTGAAAGACGAGTTGACCCACTCCACTTTGCCTGACGATGACTACATCTGTCACGAGATTGAAAGGGCCTTTCCCCGGGTGTTGGTGGAAAAGTACAGCGAGCCCCTGTATGCCCACAAACTGCGGCGCGAGATCGTGGCCACTCAGGTGGCCAGCGGCATGGTGGATTTTATGGGTATCACCTTCGTGCACCGAATGAAAGATGCCGCGGGTGCCAGCGTACCAGACATAGCCCGGGCGTTTATCGCCTCCCGCGATGTGTTTGATCTGGAAAACTGGTGGCGTCAGATCGAGGCGTTGGATTACAAGATAGAAGCCAGTGAGCAACTGGAAATGATGCGCATGCTGATCCGCTTGATGCGGCGTGCCACCCGCTGGTTTTTGCGTAATAACCGTTGCGGTGTGAATGTCAGTGAGGCCATCGAGCGTTTCCGTGATGGGGTGCAGGCAGTGGCGAACAGCTTGCCCGCGGTGCTCAGCGGGCCCCGCCGAGAAGTTTGGGAAAGCCGTCACAACCGTTATGTGGAAAAAGGGGTGCCGTCGACTCTGGCGACCTTTATTGCCGGTGCTGACAGCATGCTGCCGGTGTTGGGTATCATTCAGGCCGCCGAGGTCACCCGCAAGCCGGTGGCGGAAGTGGCGGAAGTGTATTTTGCCCTGGGTTCCCACCTGGACCTGTACTGGTTCAACGAGGAGATCAACGCCCTGAATATCGAAAACCACTGGCAGGCGCTGGCTCGTGAGGCCTACCGTGACGATCTGGACTGGCAACAGCGCACACTCACGGTGGGCGTGCTGCAAATGGCCAGTGAGGCTCATACTGTGGAGGAGCGGGTGTCCGCCTGGGCGGAGCACCACGAGACCATGATCTCCCGCTGGAAAGCGTTGATCAGTGAATTCCACAGTATGGATGTGAAGGAGTTCTCCATGTACGGCGTTGCCTTGCGGGAACTGATGGATCTGGCACAAACCACACTGCACAGTGAGGGGGATCGTGCATCTAATTGTTGATATTGTGATTACCCGCGATGAATACCTGCGTTGGTATCAGGGTACAGCGAAAGCCATCTTGGCCACCAGCCGGGATGGACGCAAAGTCAGCTTTCCGGCCCAAAGCCTGCAGCCCTATGTTACCCACAATGGTATTCGCGGCAGTTTTGCCATCTATTTTGATGACAACAACAAGTTACAGAGAGTGGAAAAACTCCGCTAACAAAGCTCCAGTAACAATGCTCATGCTGGTATAATCGCCCCGGTTTTTTCAGCGGTGCGCGCCATGTTCTATAAAGTAGCCAGACAAATCCTGTTTTCCCTGCCGACGGAAACGTCCCACCATTTATCCCTCAGCGCGATCGATTGGGGGTACCGGTTGGGAATAACCCGTTGCCTGTTACCCAGGCCGGAAGTTCCCGTCAAATTATTTGGCCTCACTTTCCGCAATCCGGTTGGGCTGGCGGCGGGGCTGGACAAGAACGGCGATTACATTGATGCCTTGGGGGCACTGGGATTCGGCTTTATTGAAGTGGGAACGGTAACGCCGCGCCCGCAGCCGGGAAACCCCAAACCGCGGTTGTTTCGATTGCCGCAGCAGCGGGCGATCATCAACCGTATGGGATTCAACAATAAAGGGGTGGATCACCTGGTGGCCCGGGTGAAGCGGGCCCGCTACGATGGTGTGCTGGGCATCAATATTGGTAAAAACTTTGATACCCCGGTGGAAAATGCGCTCGGTGATTACCTTGTTTGCCTGGAAAAGGTTTACCCACACGCCGATTATGTGGTCATTAATATTTCGTCGCCCAATACGCAGGGGCTGCGTTCATTACAATATGGCGAGAGCCTGGATGGGCTACTGGGTGGCATGAAACAGGCCCAGCAGCGGTTAGCGCAACAACACGCCAAATCCGTACCACTGCTGGTGAAGATTGCCCCTGATCTGGAGCCGGAAGAAATTACCCAAATCGCTGAACAGTTCAAGAAGCATCAGATTGATGGAGTGATTGCCACCAACACCACCTTATCACGTGTGGGGGTTGAACATTTGCCCCACGGTGATGAGCAGGGAGGGCTCAGTGGCGCGCCGGTGTTTGAGAAATCGACAGAGGTGTTGCGCCAGCTGTGCGATGCGTTGGGTGGCGCGATGCCGGTGATCGGCGTCGGTGGAATTCTTGAGGCTGAGCATGCACTGGCCAAACAACAGGCCGGGGCCACTCTGGTGCAGATCTACAGTGGATTTATATATCAGGGCCCGCGGCTGATCGCCGATTGTGTAAACGCCTGGCAGCGTGGTTGACCTTTCATTACAACGGGGTTTGAAATGAACGAGGCCCCGTGCACGGGGCCTCAGGGCGGCAGCTTTTGCTGCCAGAGTGCGGGAGACACTCTATTAAAAAATCGGTATTAATGGTTGTCTGATTAACCCCGCAGGTTGTTATTCCAATCTAAAGTAGAAGGTTGAGCAGATTGGTCAGAGGTTCGCAATTTTATGAATGCCGGATACGCCGGTATAGCCTTCCCATTGGTCAGTGCGCCCTTCGCGCCAGCCGGTGAGCCATGTCTGTCGTGCAACAACTTCTGTAAAAGGGCAGGAATCTTTTGATCGTCCGCCGACACCTGCATTATATCCTTTGATGTAGGCTCTGCTGGCTCTATCGCGTTTTTGTCTCTTCATAAATAATCGACCTCGTTATCCTGTTTGCGATGTTGAGAGATTAAGATGGTAGTTGATTAAGCGTAGAGAAAGGCTCCTTGTTAGAACGTTATTGTGAGAGTCTGCGCGGGCGCTTTTTTTCCGGCCCGGACTTACATTAGTACCGAACTTTAGGAATGATGTCGACAAAAAAATTGTCATAAAAAAGACACGAACGATTTAAATGAGTAATTGATAAATTAGGCCGCGAACGCGGTAACCGATAGATTTCATAGGCTTACAGGTGGTGTTTAAACCTAATGGATACATTTGACTGGAAGTTGTCGCGCTTGGTGATCAGTTGTGCAGGCGGTCTGGAACCGTTTTTATTGCAAGAAATTCAAGCAATTGCAGGCAGTGACTACCAATTGGTTCGGGGGGCGGTGGAAGGGCCTGCGGATCTGAAAAATGTGTATAAAATTTGTCTCTGGTCAAGAATTGCTTCCCGGGTACTCCTGCCCATCGCTGAATTCCCTTACAAAAACGAAGATGATCTGTACCACCGTCTGCGCCAGATTCACTGGCAGACACACTTTGCATTGCACGACAGTATTGCCATTTCCACTTCGAAAGAAGGTTCGGTTAATGTCAACACACAGTTCCTCACTTATCGCACCAAAGACGCCATCATGGATTATTTTCGTCAGTTCGTGGGGGATCGGCCGAATGTCGATACCCGCAATCCCGATATACGCATTCATGTGCATTTTGGTCGTGAGCAGGTGCAGGTGGCGTTGGATCTTTCCGGTGATCCGTTGCATAAACGAGGTTATCGTGTCGCCCAGAATGAGGCGCCGTTGAAAGAAACCCTGGCTGCTGCTTTGTTGATGAGTGCCGGTTGGCCCGATGCGGCGTATCCGCGTTTGGTGGATCCCATGTGCGGCTCTGGTACGCTGTTGATTGAGGCGGCAATGATGCAGTCGGGCATGGCGCCGGGATTGATACGTAAAGGTTTTGGCTTTGAAAAATGGGCGTATCATGATGAATCTTTATGGCGTGAAACGGTGAACGAGGCGGTGGAGCAGGATGCTTCCGAGGATTTTCCATTTCAGATCAAGGGCTATGATTCCGACAATGAATCGATTCAATCCGCGCTGAAAAATATTGCGGCGGCCGGCTTGGAAGGGGCCATACACGTGGAACGTAGAGAGCTGGCTCAGTTTGCGTTGCATCAAAACCCAGATAACCAAGCGGGCATGATTGTCAGTAATCCACCCTACGGCGAACGCTTGGATAAGGATGCCGATCTGATTTTTTTATACCGGGCAATTGCCCGGCGGATACAGGAAAATTGCGAGCATTGGCGTGCGGCCATCATCACCAACAATGTCGAATTTGCCGATGCCTTGCAGTTGGATAACCCGCAAACGGCACGGGTCTACAACGGGCCCATTCGCTGTGTAATTCGCAGTGGCGATGTGGTGAGGCGTGCCGCGTTTCAGTGTGTACCGACCCGCATTGAACTGCAGCATGATCAGATTGATCAGGCGCCAGCGAAAGACCTGCTCAACCGCATAAAAAAGAACGTTAAAGGATTGCAAAAATGGATCGAGCGCGAGCAGGTGCTGGCTTACAGGCTGTATGATGCGGATATTCCCGAATACAATCTGGCCATCGACTGGTACAACGGTCATTTGCATGTGCAGGAGTATGCGCCGCCCAAGAGTGTAAGCCCGGAGAAAGCAGCCCAGCGTTTGCAGGATGCGTTGGACAGTCTCAAGTTGTTGTTTGGCGTTTCCCAGTCACGACTGCATGTAAAAAGCCGGCAACGACAAAAAGGCAATCAGCAATATCAGAAACTGAATGAAACCCGACGTATGCTGCCCATTGCTGAAGCCGGTGCGCTGTTGCTGGTGAACTTGGATGATTACCTGGACACTGGGCTGTTCTTGGATCACCGGCCCACCCGGGTGCGGTTGCAGCAGCTATCGAAAGGTGCGCGATTTTTGAATCTGTTCTGCTATACCGCTGCGGCCACAGTGCACGCAGCCATTGGCGGGGCGAAGCGCACTACCTCCGTGGACATGTCAGCAACCTACCTGGGCTGGGCCCGCAACAATCTGTATCTGAATGGATGCAGCGAAAGTCTTCATCAGTTGGTGCGCAGTGATTGTATGGCGTGGCTGAAACAATGCCGGGAGCAGTATGATCTGATTTTTGTGGACCCACCCACCTTTTCCAATTCCAAGCGTATGCAGGGCTTCTTTGATGTGCAAAAGTCTCAGGTGGAATTGCTGGACCTGGCCATGAAGCGGTTGGAGCCCGGCGGTTTGTTAATTTTCTCTAATAATTTCAATCGGTTTGAGTTGGAGCCTGAATTGATTGAGCGCTACAGTGTGAGTGAAATAACCAAGGCAAGCCTGCCGCCGGATTTCGCCCGAGGTAAGCCAATCCACCATTGTTGGGAATTCCGGCACAAATAGTTATCGTTACCATAATCCTCTGAATTCTTTGCTAATCTGAAGTTAAGTAGCGCGTTCAGGTGAGTGAATGGCCAAGCACAAGAATAGTTTCGATACGTCCGCATCCGGTGAATTGAAGACCATCGCTGAATTCATTGCCATTGCGCTGCAATCCAGCCGTGCCCGCCTGAACATGTTAGGCCTGGAGGACAATGCGTTGTTGGACCCGGAAGCCAGCATTGATCAACAGGTGGCGGTGTTACGTGTGTTGTTTCTTGAGGCAGAACAATCCTGCCTGCCCTTTGATGCCGCCAATGATCGATTTTGGCGGGTGATGAGAGCCCGTCTGCAACCGGTTGTTCTGGCCTATCTTACTCACGAAAAATTTGTTCAGACGCTGGATATTGAAGCCCGTGAATTACGACCGGATACGTTGATGCAGGTCTATAAGGATCGGCTGGGTAATTCCGACCGATTCCGCTCATTCTTTTTTGATTTGGACAAAAGGCTCAAACAGGAAGCATTGTCCATGTTGGCAGCGGATGACGGCGATGGGGGTAACGGCGCCCAGCTGGCGCCACCGTTGGCTAAAGGCCGGCCCAAGCACTCGCTGCAGGATAGCAAGGCGGTAATTGAAAAAAACATCCTTGCCGGTCTGGAAAAGCAGCTTCAGGATTTGGAAAAAAAGTATAACGTTCAAGAAAAAGAGCTGCACAAAACGCAGCAACAAGTGGCGGAGATGGAGTCTGCGCTGGCCGACAAAGAAGCCAGGGTGACTGCCTACAAGAAACAAATTTCAACGTTGGAAGAACAGAATCAGCAATTACGCCTGGCATTGGATGCCCGTGAGCGTGAATATCAACCGGTGCAGAGTCTGGAGGCGATGGCGCAAGCGGAGCCGTTGGGGGATCTGGTACTGGATGCGGATCAGGAAAACCTTCTGCTTAAAATTGAGTCCATGGAGCGGGAGTTGGCCTCCACTTCGGATGCGGCCTACAACGCCTTTATGGCGAACTCGGATCTGGGCATCATCATTCTGTTTATGTTAACCAGCTTTAAATGCCGAACCCACGAGCAGCTGGCTGCGGAAGTGGTTAAGTCCGTCAGTACCTTTGGGCTGAAAGCGATTGTCGGTATGCAGAAAGGCAACGCTTATACCTTCATCCCCGAGGCCGGTAGTGGGACGCTGAAATCCCTGTTGCAGAGTAAGATTTCAAGCGGAAAAACCGTCGATGCCCCTCATCTGATGTTGTTTGAGGAAAGTTGCTGTATTTTGATTGAAAGCCCACCGTTAGCGGATGAGGAGCGTTATGCCCGCTTGAAAGACAATCTGGGGACCTTGATGCGTGGGGTGCAGGCCAGATACGGCTCGATCCTGGCGGAGACTTCAGTGCAAAAACAGAAAAGTCAGGTGGACGCTTTGATCGTGCGCAGTAATGAGGTGTTTCGCACCTTTGAGAGCAACCTGGACAAGCAGAAAGACAAGATGAGCCGGGTTATTAATATGCTGGGGCAGGAGATGCGCAAGAACCTCGGCATCCCCCCTGGCGATCAAAAGAGTATTCGTTTGAATATGGATCTTAAGAAGCTGGAGGATTCACTGGGTAAGCTTTTTGTTCAGAATGAGCTGGTGGACCCGGCCTTTAAAAAGAATATATCCCGGGTGGCCGAAAACCTGTTGAAAAAGAACAAGCCGGAGCTATAGCAGGGGCGGTGCGTTGCTGCCGCTTTTCTCTTCATAAAGGCTGAGATAGCGTTGTTCCAGGTCGTGAAAACTCTTCTGCAGTGCAATCAGTTCTTCTTTCTGGCTTTCCAGTTTCAGTTTCAAGCCTGCTACCAATGGTTGATCAGTATCGGTGCTGGCTTCCAGCGCCTTTCTCATTTCATCGTTCTCCAGCATCAACTGTTTGTTCTGGTTGCTGAGCATATGAATTTTTTCCACCATTTCCGCGCTTTCTTCGATGAATTTTTCGATGACTGCGTTGGCTTTTTCATCGCTAACGGCGCTGTTTGGCTCAAACTGAAGTTCCTGCTTTATAGAGTCAATGCAGTCACTGCCTTGTTGGATTACAGAATCCAGGGTTTCCACCGTTGCATTTAATGTGTCACGTTCCTGCTGATTCTCCAGAGCCGCGATTTGCTGTTTCAGGGATTTTATGGTCGTGGACTGCTGGTCGATAATATTATTCAGAATTTCGATATTCTGTGACTGGGCAAAGGCAGGTTTGCCTTTAGCAGAAGGGTTTGCCGCTGCTTCGGTATCCGGACCGGCGGTGTTACCGGAGGTTTCATGGAAAGCCTCATGAATCAGATACACCAGTTCCCGCAGGTTTTCACTGTTGGGGAAGTTTTCACAGACCCCCAAGAGAGCTTTGTGTAATTGTAATTCGAGTTCGCTGCGGTGTAGTTCGCTGGTTGCCGCTGTTTCCAGGCAGCTTATGAAGGGTTTCAGGTTATTCAGTTGCTGCAGGTGCTGTTGTTTTTCTGTTTCCAGTGCCTGTATGGTTTCGTCTTTGGTGGTGAGCTCATCATTGTGCGATTCATTCAGCAATTTGGTGGCGTGGTCCACTCTTGCTTTAATCAGGTCAGTAATTTTTTCTGCCAGATGCACGTAGTTTTTGATTTGTTCCCGCCACGGCGTGTTGGTGGAACCCACGTGATCCTGTATTAATGCCAGTTCCGCCTGTAACACCAGATAACGCAATGAAATGGCCATGTCCTCTGGCGCCAGATCCGGCCGTAAGGCCACCGTTTCCTGGGCACAGTGGGCGGTTGTGTTGTCTATTTCCCGCTGGAAATACCCAGTCAGATTCTCACCGCTGATGTCATCCTTAACATCGGTCAGAATATTTTTTAACTGGTTTATGGTTTTCTTTTGGCGCTTGATTATCAGCAGCAGGATCACAATGGCGGTGATCAGGGCCAGTAGCGCTTGCAGGCCAATCAATAATTCTGTCGACATTACCTAACCTATATCAATTTTTCTGCTACTCAGTATGGCCCATGAATTCACAGCTTGCATAATGAGGTGCAGCTTAAGGTATTGAAATCGTGCTGATAATTCCTGCTAAAGGTTTGTAATCCCCGGCCGATAACCCATTGAAGGGGCTGTTTTGGCTGTCAGTGCCCGTGAACGTATGTTGAACTGAGCCTGGCTGGCTCGGGAGTCGAAGCCATGTATTCTTTTAACCCCCTGTTTAAAAACAGTTTCTTTGGTTCTGACACGGGTTTCCCCGGGCGGGGCCATGGTTTGGGGCAGTATCATGCCCCGGGGCAGGTAAAATCGCCGAATTCCACTTCAGCTCCCAGCAGTGTGGCGCAGATTGAGCGCACGTTGGCCCTGGCCTATGAAAAACTTCAGGTGACGGCAACGCGGGGCTCAGCGGCTGCGGAATCCGGCACGGCGGCACCGGCAGAGACTGATTTTTCTCCCCAGGCGGTGACCGATCGCATATTGGGCTTTGTGCGTGATCGTCTGGAAACAGAGCGGGCCAACGGTGCCTCAGAGGCGAAAATCAAGGATCTGTATCAACAAGCAGTGAGTGGTGTCGAGCGGGGCTTGCGTGAAGCCAAAGACATTATTCAGGCCCAGGGGCTGTTTCAGGGTGAGGTCAAAGACAATTTCTACGACACGGTCACCCGTCTGGCCGACGGCCTGGAGGCATTGGGTGAATCGCTGTTCGGGCAAGCACTGGATACGCCTGTGGCAGCGGTGGAAGGCCTCAGCGTACAGCGCTCAGAGCTGGCGTTCCAACGGGATCGCAGTTTCGAGATGGAAGTCGTGACCCAGGATGGCGATACCATCAAACTGTTGGTCAGCTCCGGGCAAAGCGGTTACGCCAATCAGAGTACATTGCAGGCAGACGGGGTGAATGCCCAGAGTTTGCAAGCGGGCTTTGCCAGTTACGATAACCTTTCATTTTCCGTGCAGGGCGAGCTGGATGAAGGTGAGATCACCGCGCTTAAAGATCTGTTCAGCCAGGTGAACGCCGTTGCCGAGACCTTCTATGGCGGTGATGTGCAGCAGGCCTTCGATCAGGCCATGAGCGTGGGCATGGACAGCGAAGAGCTGGCTGCATTCAGCGTAGACATGCAACAATCCCAAACGGTGGCGGTACGTGAAACCTATGTGGCCATCGACAACCTGTCGCGGCCGCAGCCTGGCAACGGCTTTGAGGATGTACTGCCACGCCTGGGGCAATTTGCCCGCAGCGTCGAGGCCGCCGGCAAGGTGGCAGACGGGTTGGACGCCGGTCGCCTCGCAGCCCCCGATCTGTTGCGTGAACTGGTTTCCCGATTGTATTCCGAATCCGATACCGGGCAGGGCAACGACACGGATTTCAAACGGTTTATCGAAGCGCTGGCCTGAGAACCGGTTCAAAAAAATCCTTAACATTGCCTGTCTCAACTCGTATAAGCTGTTTATTCTGAAACAAAGGGCCCGTGAGGGCCCTCTTGTTATTGGTGATTGGACTGTCGGGGAGTAATGAAATGCTGTGGCGTTGCCTGCTGTGGTTTGGCTGTCTCTGTCTATTGGGTCCCGGGATCGCGCCGGCGCAACCGTCGTTACCGGAGCCATTGCAACCCTGGCAGAATTGGGCCTTAAAAGATCATCCGGATATTGATTGCCCGTTTTCCCCGGCCGCTTTTGATCAGCGCCAGTGCCGTTGGCCCGCTACCCTTTATCTCAATGTAACGGCAACCGGATTGCATTTTGAGCAGCAATGGCAGCTGTTTCGGCGGGGGCAGGTGCCCTTGCCGGGGGGCGAAGGCTATTGGCCGGAATCGGTGTTGGTGAATGCCATCAGTGGGCTGGTGCTGGACCAGGGCGGCAGGCCTGCCATTCAATTAGAGCCCGGTAAGCACAATATTGCCGGCTTTATCCCCTGGCAACGGATTCCCGAATCCATCCTGCTGCCGCCTTCTGCTGCCCTGGTCAGCCTGAAAATAGACGACCGCCTCAT
This sequence comes from Ketobacter sp. GenoA1, assembly GCF_003671475.1. Taxonomy (NCBI): domain Bacteria; kingdom Pseudomonadati; phylum Pseudomonadota; class Gammaproteobacteria; order Pseudomonadales; family Ketobacteraceae; genus Ketobacter; species Ketobacter sp. GenoA1. The sequence continues at coordinate 525,500 of NZ_RCHM01000042.1, forward strand.
CCCTCCGAATATCGACGCCGAAGGCAGGCTATGGTTCAGCGCACGGGTTTCGCGGCCGGAGCAAGCCGAACAGGCGTCCGAGGATAAATTAACGGTGCGTGTTTATCGGCGCCTGGTGGATGAGATCCCCTTTGTTATGGAAACCCGGGTTGATCTTGAAGTGGCGGGCAAAGCACGGGAAGTGGTGCTGGGTAAGATTCTGTTTGATGCCTTCACCCCGCGTGCAATACACAGCCCGCTGCCCGCCCGTGTGGACGGCGATGGACGCCTGCGCATGCAATTGCGTGCGGGACAGTGGCAGGTTCAGTTGCTGGCGCATCACAATGGTCCTGTTGAGAAAGTATTTTTTGAAACCAGTGAAGAGGGCTTCTGGCCGGAGGAGGAAATCTGGGTATTTGAGGCCCGGCCGGCGTTGCGTCAGGTGAGAGTGGAAGGCGCTGAAGGTCTGGACCCGTCACAAACCGCCTTGCCGCAGCGCTGGCAGCAGTGGCCGGCCTATCATGTGCGTCAGGGCCAGGTGATATCGTTGATGGAGCTGAGGCGGGGTGATCCCCAACCTGCACCCAATCAGTTGAATATCAACCGGGATCTGTGGCTGGATTTCAATGGCACAGGGTTGACGGCGCGGGATCATATTCAGGGCAGTATGAATCGTGGTTGGCGTTTGCAGGTGGACCCCGGCCAGCAACTGGGTAGCCTCACCCTGAACGGTGATCCCCAGGTGATCACCGTGAGTGATGGTGTGCAGGGGGTGGAGGTGAGGCAGAATCATCTTCAGGCCCAGGCGTTAAGCCGGCTTATGTTAAAGCCGGGTACTCATAAACAGCGGCTACCGGCGGTGGGTTGGCTGCACGATATGGACCGGGTCAGTGCCACCTTGCATATTCCACCCGGTTGGCGGGTGTTGATGGCAGCGGGAATGGAGCGCTCCACCAATACCTGGGTGGACAGCTGGAACGTATGGGATGTGTTCATCGTTCTGATCACGGTAGCGGCGATGCTCAAACTGCGTGGCCTCTGGTCGGGCGTGATTACCGGGGCTTCGTTGTTGTTGATCTACCCTGAAGCCACGTTGTTTCTTTATCTGTTGTTGAACGTTATTGCTGTGATGGCGTTGTTGTTTGTGTTGCCAACGGGGCGCCTGAAAAAACTGTTTACCCTGTATGGCACCGCCAGCGCCTTGTTACTGGTGCTGTGGCTGTTGAGCTTTATGGTGCAGCAAGCCCGTTTGGGGCTGTATCCTCAATTGGCGCAACCCTGGAATCAAATGGGATCCGGGCCCGTTGCCGAGCACAGTCTGCCGTTTTCCCAACAGGATGACATGGCCAGTGGCATGGACAAAATGGAGAACCTGGCACGCAGCGTAGCGGAACCCGCTGCCGTCCTGCCAGCGGTTGCGCCGCGTGAACGCCTGGAACAACGGGATCCCAATCTGGCGGCACAGACCGGGCCGGGGCAGCCGAATTGGCAATGGGAGCGAACCATTCTGCATTGGGCGGGCCCGGTAACAGCGGGGGAAACCATTACCTTGTGGCTGTTGGCTCCAATGGAAAACCGCATATTGTGCTGGCTGCGGGTGCTGCTGTCGGTGTTGGTGATTGCGGCGTTGTTCGGGCTTTCCCGGCGGGCCGGTCAGTGGCAATGGTCCCTGTGGCGGGCTCCCCTATCATCCAGTGCCCTGGCGCTGGTGGTGATGGTGCTGTTGCTGCCCACAACACGCCAGGCCCATGCTGAATTTCCGGATCAGAATCTGCTGCGGGAGCTGGCCCAATATCAACTGCAGCGGCAGGATTGTACGCCCGCCTGCTTGTCCATTGTGCGCACGGTGCTGGTGTCGGAGGCTACCCGGGTGACCGCTCATTTCACTCTTAATGCCCAGCAAGCGGTGTACTGGACGCTACCGGACAGCCAAAAACAATGGCGTGTGGACAGTGTGTTGTTGAATGGTGAACCCCACAGCGCCACCTGGTCCGGGGATCAAAGCGGGCGCATGCTGGTGTTCGTGCCTGCCGGTGATCACCGGGTGTCCGTCAGCGGTAATCTGGAGTCACTGAAGGCCTTTCAGCTGACCTTTGGGGTTCAGCCCCACAATATTGAAGTGAACAGTCAGGATTTTATTGTACAGGGCCTCGATAACGGAAGATTGCTGTCCAATACACTGTATTTGCACCCGGTGGACAGCGCCCGTCAGGCGGTGTCCAGTGAACCGTCCCAGATTACACCCGATCCCATGGCTGCCTTTGTGACGGTGCAGCGTACTCTGCGGCTGGGGCGCAACTGGTATATGGAAACCCGGGTACAGCGTGTTGCTCCGTTGGATGGTGGCATCAATCTGGATATCCCCCTGATTGCCGGTGAATCGGTTACCAGCCGTGATGTGGAAGTGGAATCCGGCCGTGCCAGGGTTGTATTGCGCCCCGGCGAGAAACAGCTGACCTGGTTTTCATCCCTGGAAAAGACCTCGATGCTGACCCTGTCGGCAGAAGCTACGGCACACTGGGCAGAGCAATGGCAGGTCGAGGTGTCACCACTCTGGCATCTGGAATACGAAGGGTTGGCACCGGCCAAGGAGGGCACGTCCGGCGCTGGTTGGCAGCCCCGCTGGTACCCCTATCCGGGGGAAGGCTTAACGTTGAAAATAACCCGGCCGGAAGCGATGGCCGGCGCCACCAAGACCATTGATCAGGTCAAGCAGGTATGGGAACCGGGGGTGCGCGAATCCAGAGGTAATCTGCGACTGCATGTATTGACCAGCAAAGGCAGCGAGCAACGTATCGAGCTGCCTCAGGATGCGCGGGTTAAGTCGGTTAAGGTTAATGAAGAGTTGCGCGCGGTGGATGAACAGAATCCGCTGTTGATCGTGCCGCTTAATCCAGGGCAGCATTGGATTGACGTTGAGTGGCGTCAGCCACAAGGTATTCTGTGGCAGAATCCATCCCCGGTGGTGGACATTAATGATGATTATGTGAACCACCAATTGCGGGTAAATGTGCCGCGTAATCGCTGGGTGTTGTTTGTGGGCGGGCCCGACATGGGGCCGGCGATTCTCTTTTGGGGCGTGCTGCTGGTCTTGGTGCTGGTGGGGTTTGTACTGGGTCGCTTTCAGGGGCTGCCTTTGCGCAGCTGGCATTGGATTGTGTTGATGGTGGGCCTCTGTGCCGGCTGGGTGGAAACCATTGTGCCGGTGGTGGCGTGGTTCTTCCTGCTGCACCAGCGCCGGCAGCCCTGGGTGAAAAAGTTGAACCGGGTGCAGTTCAATGCTCTGCAGGCGGTGATCGTGCTGTTGAGTCTGACCACGCTGGCAGCATTGCTGGCGGCGGTGCCCAAGGGCCTGATCGGCAGCCCCGACATGGGTGTTACCGGGAACGCATCCAGTCAGTATGCGCTGAACTGGTTTGTGGATCGTGGAACCGGGGCGCTGCGATCCGCCTGGTTTGTGTCCGTACCAATCTGGATTTACCGGTTGCTTATGCTGGTCTGGTCCTTGTGGCTGGTGGTGCATATCCTGCGTTGGCTGCAATGGGGCTGGATGGCGTTTACCGACGGTGGCTATTGGCGCTCCGGTGTGGTGCTGGATAACGCGGATCAGGAACCGGGTATGAAGGGCAAGTGAAGTGATGAAAGAAGAACTGGTGTTCTACACCACCGCAGGCTGTCATCTGTGCGATGTGGCACGCCAAATCTACCAGGCTACCCTGGCGCCGGAGTACTTCGAGGTCAGGGAAGTGGATATTGCCCACTCCGATACCCTGGTAGAGCGTTATGGCACGCGCATTCCGGTGATACGCCGGATGCGGGATGACACTGAGCTGAATTGGCCCTTTGATCAGCAGGCCTTGGTGGATTTTCTTCCGGAGTAAAGCTAGCGCAGTGACGGGTGTCGGGCGGAAAATCAGCTCAGTGCAAACAGCCGTTTGGCATTGCTCGTGGTTTTCCGGGCCAGGCTTGTCGGGTCGGCCTGCAGCAGGTTGGCAATCTGTTCATGGATATGCGCCAGAAAAGCCGGTTCATTGCGGCGGGATTTGGGTTTGGGGCGCAGGGTGCGCGGTAACAGGTAGGGGCAGTCTGTTTCCAGCAGCAAGCGATCTTCCGGAATAAGATGAATCAGTTCCTGTAAATGTAAACCCCGGCGCTCATCACAGATCCAGCCGGTGATGCCCACATACAGATCCAGCTCCAAATAGTTTTCCAGTTCCTCACGAGTGCCGGTAAAGCAATGAATCACCCCGCCCTTGAGTGTTGATCGATAACGCTTTAACAGCTGTAATTGCTCCCGGTGGGCATCCCGTTCATGAAGAAAAACAGGTAACCCGGTTTCTCCGGCCAGGATCAGTTGCTGCTCGAAAGCAAATCGCTGTTGTTCCGGAGCTGAAAAGTTGCGATTGAAGTCCAGGCCGGTTTCCCCGATGGCGACCACGTGAGGATCGCTGGCCAGTGATGTGATGGCTTGCCGGTGCTGGTCCGTCCACTCTTTGGCATGGTGGGGATGCACACCGGCGGTACACCACAGGCCGGGACCATGACGTTGGCATAATGCAATGGCCTGTTGGGATTCGCTCAGATTGGTGCCGGTCACAATCATGGTTCCAACCCCCGACTCGTGGGCGCGGGCAATAACTTGATCCAGGTCGTTGTGGAAGGCGCGGTCAGTGAGGTTGACGCCGATATCAACCAGGTGTTCTGGCATGGGGTATCTTCGTGTTCTTGGTTGGTTGGGCAAAGCCTATTCGAGCAGGGATTTCATGATCTCAGTGGTCCACAGTAGGGCTTCCAGATAGGCCTGTTCAAACAGACTTTCTTCGATACCTAAGGCCGCCAGCTCAGGCCACTGAATTGCGTTCCAATCGCCACGCTCGTGAGCAATGATGTTGCGCAGTAGTGTACCGATATCACCGGCAAAATGTAACAGGGCGGCATTGATCGCCTCTTCAAAAGGCAATGACTTGAGGAGCTGCTCTTTGGGTTGATCAAAGAACGCGTCGATAAATGAAAACATCCCTACGGTAAAATAGGTTTCCGGGTTGTTTTTACCGCTGGCCTTGGCCAGCAGTTCCATCATCTTGGCCCGGCTCAGGGTCAGGCAGATCAATTCACTGGGTTTGTCCGACATGCGCGACAAGGCAATCAGGCTGGACCATTGTTTCAAGGTCTGCATACCCAGCAATACAACAGCCCGCCGTATGCTGTCGATTTTACTTTGAGTGGCGTACTGGGCGGTATTGCAGATACGCAGGATTTTGGTGCTGAGGCTGATATCACTGGTGATGATGTCTTCCAGATTGGTCACCGAGGCATCCGGATTCTGCAGTTCCGCCAACAACCGCATAACGACAATTTTGTTGGCGGGCATGGGTTCCCCGTGCACGTTTTGGGGACGGGAGAGAAAATAGCCCTGGAAGTATTCAAAGCCCAGTGCCTTGCAGTGCTCCAGTACCTCGTGGCTTTCCACTTTTTCTGCCAGCAGCTTAACTTGGTAGGGCTTAAGTTGTTGCACCAGTTGTGCCAGTGCGCTGCTGGTATGGGCCAGCACATCGATTTTCACAATCTGGGCCATCTGCAGCAGGGGCTGCCATTTTTCGTCAAATTCAAAGTCGTCCAGAGCGATGCTAAAGCCGGCTTTTAGCAGTGCTCTAACCCCGTCAATCACATCCTGATCCGGCTCCACGTCTTCCAGTATTTCAACGGTGACGTGACGGGCATCAAATGGGGGTGGTGACAGTAACCATTTTTGGGTGAAGTTGATGAACGCAGTTTTGTTATCGCATACCTTGTCGATGCCGATTTCGGTAAAGGCATTGATGACCAGCTGTGATGTCGCCAGGTCTCCATCCCAGACCCATTCAGAGGGGTGGGGAGGGCGGAACAGAAGTTCGTAGGCGAAAAGGTTTAGATCCCGGTCAAAAATGGGTTGGCGAGCCAGCAGAATGTGGTGTGATTCCATTCAAACTCCAACGGGTAAACAGCGGGTGATGAAGCGTTCCCATTGAGTTTAGACGAGGTGTTTGAGGCGAGGCGGGATTTCTCTGTTTATAGCAAATGGTCATAAGAGCCCTGTTCCGGGCTGGTCTACACTGAAACAAGTACTTATCGTCGAGATGTGGGTTGAACATGGCCGGAATACTGGATTCAGTGGATCAGCGGACGCAGTTAGTGGGGGAGAACCGCCTGGAGTTGCTGTTATTCCGTTTGCAACGCGGCAGTTTGTTTGCGCTGAATGTTTTCAAGATTCAGGAAGTGCAGACCTTGCCCAAATTAACCAGTCTGCCACAGAGTCATCCGCATATTGTGGGGGTAACCCATACCCGGGGCAGAACCATTCCCGTGATTGATCTGGGTGCCGCCATTGGTTTGGGTCCGATCGAGGATCGCCAGCACTGCAATATAATTATTTCTGAATACAACATGACGGTGCAGGCCTTTCTGGTGAAATCAGTGGACCGCATCGTCAATATGAACTGGGAAGACATCATGCCACCGCCTAAGGGAGCCGGGCGGGCCCATTACCTTACAGCCATCACCAAGTTGAATGGCAAACTGGTGGAAATTATTGATGTTGAAAAGGTATTGCAGGAAGTCTCCCCCTATAACACACGGGTGAACCAGGAGGTGCTGGATCAGGATCTGGTGAGCCAGGTGCAGGGGGTTGAGATTCTGGCGGTGGATGATTCACCGGTTGGGTTGGCGCAGGTGCGGGAGACAGTACAGCAACTGGGGCTTACTCTGATTTCCGCCAGTGATGGTGCCATGGCGTTGAGAATGCTGAAGAAATGGGCTGATCAGGGGATTGATGTCAACCAGAAGCTGGCCATGGTCATTACCGATGCGGAAATGCCGGAGATGGACGGCTATCGCTTGACCCGGGAAATTCGCGATGATCCCCGTTTGAAGGATATGTTTGTGGTTCTCCACACTTCACTTAGCGGTAACTTCAATCAGGCCATGGTGGAGAAAGTGGGCTGCAATGGCTTTCTCTCCAAGTTTGAACCCGACAAGTTAGCACTAACGGTGCAGGATCGCCTCAAGGCGTACCTCAAGCAGTACCCACGGGGCGCGTAGATACGGCCATGCTGGCAAGCCACCTGCGGTTATTCGCAGCAGGGCTCGAATGATTCCCTGATTTCATCCATGCGCTTGCGGTTTTTGCCCAGATCGCTGTAGCCCACCCTGGACGCGGAGCGCACCTGAATCCCATCTTCCAATATCAAAAACTCCGCATCGTCAGTAAAACGCATGATGGCCGTTGTGAATTGCGCATGGATGTAGTGATCGCCGTTGTTGGCTATCTCGGCTCCGGGATAGGCATTCAGTACTTCCATAAGCTTGTGTTTGGCCTGCTCGGTTGTGCCCTGATAGGTCAGGTGGGGGTAAAACTTATCTTCACTTTGTGCTGTTGACGAAATGCAGTTCGGGCTGCTGGGGCAGTCGGCAAGCTGGTTCCCGTTAACCCCTTTCGCTACAGGATTGGATCCGCAACCACCCATAAAAAGGCCGGCAGTTAAAACAAAGCCGGCAGTTATCCGTGAAAAATTGATCTGTGTCATTTTGTGCAGTCCTTATTGTTTTGTGCGTCCACGTATGTTGATTCAGATCATTATTGCATCTTTTGCAGACCCTAGACTACACCCAACCTAAATTTCTAGATTCTTGTTTTAACATAGAAAAGTTGAGGAATAGTATGGCTGCTAAATTACAAGCTTCAGTATCTGTTTTGGCCTTGGGTGTGGCCTTGGTGTCGGGTTCTGCGCTGGCGTATGAACAGGGCGATATGGTTTTACGCGGCGGCATTGCCATGGTGGATCCTGATGCCAGCAGTTCGCCTCTTGCTATTAACGGTAGCGAAGTGGCGGGCACGTCGGTTGATGTGGATGATAACACCCAGCTGGGCATCACCTTTACCTACATGCTGAGCGATGATGTGGGTGTGGAAGTGTTGGCGGCAACGCCGTTTTCTCACACGGTCAGCGCCAAAGGGTTGGGTGATGAGTTTGATGCCATTGACCTGAAGCACCTGCCACCAACGGTGAGTGTGCAGTATTTTCCCATGGACAGCGCGGCCAAGTTCCAGCCCTATGTGGGTGTGGGCCTCAATTACACCATCTTTTTCGATGAAGAACTGACATCTGAATTCAAGGCCAATGTGGACGACGGCAGTGTCAAGCTGGATGACTCGTTCGGTTTGGCGTTTGAGTTGGGGTGTGACTATGAGTTGTCGGATAACCTGGTGCTGAACGCCGCCATCTGGACCATTGATATCGATACCGAAGCCACTATCAAGCTGGATTCCGGTGCCAAGGTTACCACCGATGTCGATATTGACCCGCTGGTTTACATGGTGGGTGTGGGTTACAAATTCTAAGCCGATTCTTGATCTCTTTACTCTCTAGGTTTAGCCCCTCGTGACGGGGGGCTTTTTTCGTTGTGTTTTCTGATTCGTTGTTCACAATGGAAGCATGAAAACAGACATCACAGGTGATGATCTCATCCGCTGTTTTTTGGCGGTGCCTCTGGCGGCACAGAGTAGTGCCCTGCTGGATTCAGCGGTTACCCGGCTCAAGCCTTTTTATGCAGAAGGCTCGGTGCGTTGGGTGGCGGCGTCGAACCGGCATATGACGTTGGCGTTCCTTGGTGATCAATCACCGGAAACCGTATTGTGCCTGCAGGCCCCCCTGCAATCTGCGCTTGCGGCCGTGCCGGCGTTTGTTCTGGAAAGTGTGGCGGTAAGTGGATTCCCGGATGCCAAATCCCGAATTGTTGCATTGGAGTTGGAGTGTACTGCGGCGTTAAAGGGTCTGCTGTCGAGTGTGCATGCAGTGCTGGCTAGGCAAGGCTTGGCGGTGGAAAAACGCCCTTATCGGCCGCATGTTACCTTAGGCCGACTGGACGGCCGACTGGACGGCCGACTGGGCCGGGGAGGGAGCAGGCGGCCCTTGTTCCAGCCTGTGGCGATAAACATGCCGGTGTCGTCGTTGGTTTTGTATCGAAGTCGCCTTCTGCCTTCCGGATCTGAGTATGAGCCTGTGTGGGAGGTAGCGCTGATCTGAATGGGGGAGGGCGATCAGTGAAAATCCCGGGAGCGGGTTTCCAGCTCTCCCAGCAAATGACTGCAATCCTCAATCTGGCCGGCAATCACATGTATGACACTGCCTTCCCGCTCAACCACGCCCTTGATCTTCAGCATGCGGGAGTGCACGACCGCGGACCGATTGCGTTCCACCAGATCACGCCACACCACAATGTTGCTGTTGCCGGTTTCGTCTTCTAGGGTGATAAATACCACGCCGGTGGCGGTGCCCGGCCGTTGGCGTCCGGTCACCAGCCCGGCGATGCGTACAAACCGTTTGTGGCCCAACGCATACAGATCCTGATGGCGTTTGTAGCCTTTCAGCGCAGGGTGATTGCGCAGTAACGCCATGGGATGGCGGCCCAGGGTCAACCCCAGGCTGTGATAATCCTGGTTCAGGTTTTCGGCTTCGCTGGGGGCAGGTAACGTCACCGCTGTTTCCTGCTGGTGCTGTTGTTGCAGCAAGGGGGTTTCCTGTTGCAGGCCCTGGGCTTCCCAACGTGCCTGAAAACGGTGTGGGGTCAGGGCAATAAAGGCATTGGCATGGGCCAGCGCATCCATATCCCGTTTGCTCAGGTGGCAGCGTTGTTGCAGGTCGGCCATGGACTGGAACGGCCTGTCCTGCCGTTGCGTCAGCAGTGTGTCTGCGGCATTGCGGGACAGGTTTTTTACCAGCCGCAATCCCAGGCGGATAGCCGGTTGCCGTGTGGGATGCCGGTGCAGTGAATCGGTTTCGAGATGATGCTCCCACAGACTGCATTGGACATCCACCGGGCGTACTTCCACCTGATGGCGTTTTACATCCTGCACCAGCTGTGATGGTGAATAAAATCCCATGGGCTGACTGTTGAGCAGGGCGCAGCAGAAGGCCGCGGGCTCATGGCATTTCAGCCAGGCTGAGGCGTACACCAGCAAAGCGAAGCTGGCGGCATGGGATTCGGGAAACCCGTATTCACCAAAGCCCCGGATCTGGGAAATGATGCGTTGGGCGAAGTTGATGGAATATCCCCGGTGCAACAAACCCTGCGCCAGTTTTTCCTCGTATTGCTGCAGTTGCCCTTTGCGCTTCCAGGCCGCCATGGCACGGCGTAATTGGTCGGCTTCTCCGGCGCTGAAACCGGCCGCCACCATCGCCAGCTCAATCACCTGTTCCTGAAAAATAGGCACTCCCAAGGTGCGTTCCAGCACCTGTTTTACGTCCGGGCTGACATAGCTCACGGTTTCCAGGCCCTGCCGGCGGCGCAGGTAAGGATGCACCATATCCCCCTGAATGGGGCCGGGGCGAACGATGGCCACCTCGATCACCAGATCATAAAAGCAGGCCGGTTTCAGCCGTGGCAGCATGGCCATCTGGGCACGGGATTCCACCTGAAAAACCCCCACGCTGTCCCCCTGCTGCAGCAGATCATAGGTTGCAGGGTCTTCCGCCGGCAGGGTGGCCAGGGTCCACTGCTGGCCACGCAGCTGTTGGATCAGGTCAAAGCTTTTGCGGATGGCCGTCAACATGCCCAGGGCCAGCACATCCACTTTCATCAGGCCCAGGGCCTCGATGTCGTCCTTATCCCATTGCACCACCGTGCGCTCTGCCATGGCGGCATTTTCAATGGGCACCAGTTGATCCAAAGGCCCGGCGGAAATAATAAAGCCCCCCACATGCTGGGACAGGTGGCGGGGGAAGCCCAACAGGGTGTCCACTAACTCTTTGAAACGCTGGATACGGGGATTGTGGATGTCGATACCCAGTTCCTGTAGGCGCTGGGGCAGCTGATCCTGTTTATCCCACCAGGCAATGGACTTGGCCAGTTGATCCAGCAGTGTCTGATCGAAACCGATGGCCTTGCCCACGTCACGAATAGCACTTTTGATACGGTAGCTGATGACGGTGGCGGTCAGTGCAGCCCGTTGCCGGCCGTATTTGCGATAGATGAACTGGATCACTTCCTCGCGCCTTTCGTGCTCGAAATCCACATCAATATCCGGCGGCTCATGGCGTTCCCTGGAAATAAAGCGTTCGAACAGCAGATTGCTTTTGGCGGGATCCACTTCGGTAATGAACAGGCAGAAGCACACGGCGGAATTGGCCGCTGAGCCGCGCCCCTGGCACAGTATTTTCTGGCTGCGGGCAAACTGGACGATGTCGTATACCGTGAGAAAATAGTATTCGTAATTCAACTCGTGAATCAGCTCCAGTTCCTGTTCGATCTGAGCCCGAACGGAGGGCTGAACCCCATCGTGCCAGCGTTCCTTGATACCGGTTTCCACCAGTTGACGCAGCCAGGATTGAGCACTGTGTCCCGGCGGTACGACCTCCCGGGGGTATTCGTAGCGCAGTTCATCCAGTGAGAAATGACATTGCCCTGCAATGTTCTGGGTTTCATGGATGGCTGCGGCCGGATACAGGCGCTCAATGACAGGCAGGGGGCGCAGGCTGGTTTCCCGGTTGGCATGCAGTTGAAAGCCGGCGCTGTGGACGTGGGTGTTGAGGCGAATGGCGGTAAGTACATCCTGTAGTGGCTGCCGTTCCGGCAGGTGGCAGTGAACGTTGCCACAGGCCACCACCGGGCATGCCAGTTGTTGTGCCAGCCATTGCCGTTGCCGGCTCAGTTCGGGATCGGATTGTCTCAGGTTATTCTCCAGCCCGATCCACAGGCGTTGGCCGCAATGGGTCAGCAGCTGCTGGCAGTGGTCATCCGGCTGCCGGCATTGTCCGAGGCTGGGCAGCCAGATAAACAGGCATTCACTGGTGGCAGGATGCAGGTCGTTGACCCGCAGCTGGTATTGGCCTTTCTCTCTGCGGTTGCGGGCCCGGCTGATCAGGGTGCAAAGCTGACCATAGGCGCGGCGGGTGGGGGCCAGAATAACCAGGTGCAGTTGCTCTTCTGTGATGACATCTGTGCCGATGATCAGTTTGATATTGTGCCGGCGGGCTTCCACATGGGCGCGGACCACCCCGGCCACGGAACACTCGTCGGTAATGGCCAGTGCCTGGTACCCCAGCGCGGCGGCCTGCTGCACCATCTCTTCCGGGTGAGAGGCGCCTTTAAGAAAACTGAAATTGGTAAAACAGTGGAGTTCGGAATACAACATGGCACTATACTGTAAAAATATACAGTATAGTGCCATGCATGGAGTGGGTCTATGTCTTTGGCTTTATGTTGCCCGCATCAGGCCCTGGATTCCATGGGGGTGGGTTTGGTGGCACCGCGATTGACAGCCATCAGTTCCCGCATATTGAGGAACGGTTTTTCAATGAGCAGCCAGCACAGCACGCCGAGAATGATGGTCACAATCAGAGACAGAAAGGCCCCCAGGCTGACGGTGGTGAGCATGGCTTGGGCTGGCGATAATTCCAGGGTGTGGACATATTGGTTGAGCGGGTGTACCACCAGCAGAATGACGATCAGGTGCAACAGATAAATGGAATAGGTCAGCTGCCCCAACGGGTGCCAGATTCTGAGGGAATAAAACCAGGAAAAGAGCCGTGCGTGGCTCAATTGCAGAAAGGCAGACATCAAAAACCAGGCAAAAGCGATGCTGAATAACGTGCGATTGCAGATCAGGTAGAGGCGTAACCCGTTACCGGGTTCGCTGAAGCGGGATTCCATGATGGGAAAGTGCATAAAAAACACAATGGTGCCCATACTCAGAAGGTTCAGCAGTAGCGGACGATAAGGTGTGGCGCAGGCCCAGTGGCGAATGGCCTGTTGATGGAAGCAGTAACCATAACCGGCGATCACTCCCACGATCAGCGGACCAAAGCGGGTGGCCAGGTTGTCGTACAGCTTGCCATAGAAAATCATGGAGACGGTTTTATCGGATAGCATATCCCGGTAATGACCGTTCCACAGTTCCTGGTAGTAATACAGCACACCCGCCCGGATCAGCAGTGACAACACCAGCAGGCCCAGCATGGTTTTCATAAACGACCGCTGGGGCGATTTGGCAATGAAAATCAGAATCAAAGGCAATAAAAGGTAGAACTGTTCTTCCACCGCCAGCGTCCAGGTCCACTGCAGGGCCATGTTGTCCGGATGCAGAAAATTGTTGACGTAAAGCAGGTTGGCCCAGATCCATTCGTGATTACGGGCACCGCTTACCCAAAAGATAATGGCAATCACGGCATACAGTGGTGTAAGCCTCAGGTAGCGGCGCAAATAAAACCGTTTTAACTGAATATCACCGGTTTTGTTTTGCTCCTTCAGCAGCATCAGGCTGATCAGAAAACCACTGACCACAAAGAACAGGTCAACGCCCTTGTCGGCATTCCAGATCCACCACAGATAGAAGGGGGCATCCTCCAGCGACTGAAAGAAAACCTCTTTGCCGTTGTACAGGCTGTACACAAAGATGGTGTGAGCCAGCAGTATCCAGACCATGCCGAAAAATCGCAGGCCATTAATCAGATAAAAGGTGTCAGAGCTGTCGTCGGTCAGGGCCTTGAAATTGCGTTTTACTGACCATAAACCGGGAATGGTCATGGCTGCATCGGTTGTTTTTTTGTTCATCTTTTTGTTCTTTTTGTCGCGTGCTTCCGGCAGATTACTGCATCAGCAAAATCAGGCCAAGTGAAGTACTGTTGCAAATTGCAATCCGGCTTACGGCCATTCCATGGTTATAACGAGAAGAGTCCGTGCAGAAACCAGTCCTGGTTATCCCGATCCCGGTATACCCACAGGTGTTGGCCATTACCCTGTTGCGCAATGTAATAATCCCGGTTTACCGGAGTATTATCCCACCAGCCGGTGTCAATGCGCTCCGGCCCCTTCAGCAGTTGCAACGGAACGTGGTAAACCGGTAATCCCTTTTTGCTGCGCAGTTTTTGTGGATGCTGCAAAAGCCAGAATGGACGCTGCTCCGAGGGATGCTGAAGTGCCTGGCCCTGCCCCGGTGTCGCCGAGTACCAACAGTGCTCCGGGCGGTGATCCGACACCATGCCCAGGCTGTGTACCTGTTGTTTTCCCAGCCGTGTCTGCAGTCGATCCACCAATTGGTAGCGGCTAATGTGATCCGGCTGCTGGGGGCGAAACAGATCTCGCTGCTGAACATGCAGCCCATGGAATTGATCTGCCCTGAGCCGCAGCGTCAGCACGGGTGCTGCCAGTTGTAATGTTTCCAGTTTAAGTTGAACCAGAGGCAGAATATCGGCCAAACGGTGCATGGGGGTGGCCAGTTCAATGGGCCATGATTGTGTCTGGCGGCTACGTAACAGTAGGGAAAACAGAAAACGGCTGACGGCAGACTGCCGGGCATACAGATAATGTTCCAGGCGGCTCAAGAGGTGGCGGATGGGGAATAGCAGATGCTGGGCATTATCCAGTTCCTGCACAAAGTCCAGCTCAGTCTGGAACTGTGGCGGCAGGTTCCAGTGGGGCAGGGGGCTTTTGCGTTCACCGGTGAGCAGATTAAGGTAATGGGTGAAAGCGTCACCAAAACGTTTGCCCAGGGTATCGCGGGGCAAGGCCAGCAGCTGGCCTACGGTTCTGATCCCCATACTGTACAGCAATTCCTTTTGCGCGGTGGCGATATCCAGCCACTGTACATCGTAGTCATGCACATCCTGCAGTGAAAAAAAAAGCGCCCGATTACTGCTTTCGTGAGCCTGGGCAAACAGCAGTGCTGCCATATCCGTGTCGGCAAAGGCCAGACTGAAGGGCGTGAATCCCGCAGGCAACTGTTGCAGAAGCTGTTGTGCCAGAGCCTGTTGCCCATTGAACAGTTTCAGGCTGTGACTGACCTCCAGCAGTAAATTGTTCTGCCCATGGGGGCGGATGTGGGGGGTGAATTCATAGGCCCAGTGCCCCAGTTGTTGCAGTGCCTGTTGTTCGCCGTCGGGAGAATAGGGCTGGCATTGCAGATCCCGCACCAGGCCTTGTGCTGTGGGAATGGTCATGCCGGGCACAATGCCTGATTGTAGCGCAGGCTGATTGGCGTACAGCACCAGTCGGCGCTGTTTGCGGGTAATTTCCACCACCAGTGGTTGTGCGGCAGGGGCTCCTTGTTCCACCAGGTTCAGCGCCAGTGCGGGAAAATGCAGACAGGCCCAGAGCATCTCAGCCTCCGGAATGGGGTGCGGAATAGAAACCCGTTGTGCAGGCCCCGACCGGACGGGTGGGCAGTGTGGCGGCCGGCTTGTGTGCAGCGGCCGGGGCGTTGCCATGCAGTGTGGTGGATGAATGAAGGCCGGGGCGGGCCAGGCGCAACCAGGGTGATCCCCAGTGGCCACGGCATTTTACCACCCGTACCTGGAGCTCTTGCTGCAGAGGGCCCATCTCCAGGCGCAGTGGTGCCGGGGAGGGTTGCTGCATCTGTGCCTGGGGCCGCATCAACAGGCACAGGCTGTTGCCTTTCTGGGCGGCCAGTTGCAGGCGCCGAATGTGTTGTGGCGTGGGGTTGCGGGGCCAGCCCTGTACGGCGCTGCAGGCACCCGAAGACAGACACTGTTCCATGGCCCAGAGCGTGTCTTTGTCTTGCTGGCTGTGTACAACCAGCGTGTTTTCCAGTGCTATTCCCTGTTGCATGAGTGCCGGTGCATAGGGCATCCAGGGAGGGTTGACCCACACCAGCCAGCGTGCTTGCTGGCTGAGTGAGGCCAGTGCTGAGGAGACCAGTTCTACTTCGCCACAACCCCAGTGGGGGCACAGGATTTCGGTAACGCCGGTAACGGGCAAACCGCCTTCCGGCAGTACCTGATCCAGTGCATGGTAGCCTGTGGCAACGGTTGCAAAATCCTGTTGTCGGCACTGTTTGCTGCGCATGCCATCCGCCGCCCGCCAGATGGCCGGATGATGCAGGATGGTGTTTAGCTGTGGCTTGGCAGCGGACATTGCGGCTCTCATACAGGTTGCGATACTGTAATTATATACAGTATTTCGGGGGCGGCAAGGGCTTTTAAACCATGATGTAAAACACGATGTAAATGAGCAGGTTGTGCTATCTTGGGCGAAAACAGAAGGAATGAATCATGGCAAAACTTACCTTTTGGGGCGCTGCCCAGGAAGTCACTGGCTCCTGCCACCTGATCGAAACCGAGGGGCTGCGCATCCTGCTGGATTGCGGCATGCATCAGGGCGGCAGACAGGCAGAGCGTCGTAATGGGGAGCCGTTTCCCTTTAACCCGCGACAGCTGGATGCGGTGATTTTGTCCCACGGTCACCTGGATCACAGTGGCCTGTTGCCGAGGCTGTTCAAGGAAGGCTACAAGGGGCCGGTATATTGTACCGAAGCCACCCGCAATCTGTTGGCCATTATGCTGGAAGACGCCGCCGGTTTGCATTTGCGGGATGTGGAATGGGAGAACCGGCGTCGCAAGCGGGCCGGCAAGCCCGAAATCGAGCCCTGGTATGATATGGACGATGTGCTGCATGTGCTGGAGCATTGCAAAGGGGTTCCCTACCACGAAACCCGCAGCGTCAACGGCCATGTCAAACTTTACTTTCGGGATGCCGCCCACATTATCGGTTCTGCCATTGTGGAGCTGCAGCTGGAAGAAAAAGGCCGCCACAAGAAACTGGTGTTTTCCGGGGATCTGGGTAATCCCGATGCGGTGTTAATGAAAGATCCGGAAATCGTGACGGACGCCGACGTGGTGCTGATGGAAGGCACCTATGGCGATCGGGATCACCGTACCATGGACAATACACTGGAGGAATTGGGCGAGGCGTTGCAGCAGGCCAGCCAGGACAAGGGCAATGTGTTGATTCCTTCATTTGCCGTGGGCCGCACCCAGGAGATGCTGTTTCATCTTGGGGTGTTATACAAGCAGGGTAAAGTCCCCCAACAGCGCATCTTTCTGGATAGCCCCATGGGTATCGAAGTAACCCGTTTGTATACAGAATATATGGACCTGCTGGACCCGGAGGATCTGAAGAAGATATCCGTCAAGCTGGGGGATGATCCCAAGTCCTACCTGCCCATGCTGACACTGACGGAAAGTACCGAGGATTCCATGGCCATCAACCGCATCAAGGATGGCGTCATCATTATTGCCGGCAGTGGGATGTGTAATGGTGGTCGAATTCGTCATCACCTGAAACACAATATCTGGCGTAATGAATGTCATATTGTGTTTCCCGGTTTTCAGGCCCGGGGCACATTGGGGCGGCAAATTGTGGAAGGGGAAAAACACGTAAAAATGTTTGGCTCCGATTTTTATGTGCGCGCGAAAGTGCATACCCTGGGTGGTTTTTCAGCCCATGCCGGACAGTCGCAGCTGTTGGAGTGGGCCGCCAACTTCAAGCAGCCTACCCGTTTTTATCTGGTGCATGGCGAGGCCGAGGCATTGCAGGTATTGCAGCAGAAATTACTCGATAAGTTGGGTATTTCGGCCGAAGTGCCGGCCGAGGGCACCAGTATTGTTTTTTGAGGTTCTGTCTGCAGTGAAATCAGGCGTCAGATATGGGGTTGGTGCAGTAGTTGTATTAGAGCTGGAGTAAACGTCATAATACGCGGCCAGTATGCTGCTACAGCAACTGGCCGTACAATTAATTCAGATCGTCTGTTTGTTATTACAATAATATCAACCAGTTAACGCACATAAAGATGTGGATGTAGGTTTTTACCATGGATCGGAGAATACACTTCCTTGACCAAGTGCGTTCCCATATGATGCTTTTGGGAATCGTGTTACACGCAGCAGGGAGCTACAACAATTTTCCTGCCGGGGAGTTATGGCCCTATAAGTCCGTCGACGTTCATGTACTGTATTCGGTGATCATTAATGTGATTCACAGTTTTCGTATGCAGGTGTTCTTTCTGGTGGCCGGGTTGTTTGCGGCGATGTTGATCAGCAAGCGGGGCAATACGGGCTTCTTGAAGAACCGAACCCAACGGGTTCTGTTGCCTTTGCTGGTGTTTGCCGGCCCCATAATTATTTACTGTAACCACCTGTATAGCCATGGTGCCGAGCTGATGGCGCTGCGGGGAATTGACGTCGAGTTTGACCACAGCATACGGCTCTACCATCTGTGGTTTTTATACTATTTGTATTTTTATGTGTTGGCGGCCATTCCCCTGCAATGGCTGTTAAACCGGTTTTTTACTGCAGAGCAATATGCAAAAAACGCCAAAATGTTGCCGTGGGCGCTGGGTTTGGTGCTGGCACTGGTGCATGTGATCAACGGCAGCTATATGCTGGAAGCACCGGTGGGTTTGGATATTCTGAATCCGGCTTTTGTCCAGTATGCGTTGTTTTTCGGCACGGGGATGGTTGCCTATCACATGCGCGAGGCGTTTTTTAACAGCATTGCCCATTGGGGGCGTTTACTGTTATTCACTATTCTCTCGCTGATCGTGTTTGTGATCATTGTGAGTATTACCGCAGCACGGAATCCGGAAGATCCTCAGGCATTTGTTTGGTATGGCGCCTTGTTTCTCGGCCTGTATTATGCGCTGGTGTGTTGGTTTATCCTGGCTGTCTACAAACGCCTGTGTGATCATTTCAGTGCGAGGGCCCGGTATTTGTCGGAGGCCTCCTATTGGGTGTATTTAGTGCACTTACCCATTACGGTGGCAGTGCCGATGTGGATCGATCACTGGTCCGTTCATCACAGCCTCAAGTTTGGGTTGGTATTGTTGATAACCTTTGCGATTAGTTTGATCACGTATCAGGTTTTTGTGCGTTCCACGGGGATTGGCTGGTTATTGAATGGAAAAAAACGCCGTTTTTACTTTCCATTTATCCATCGCGCAGTCAAATATAGAGAGTCAGAACAAGCCGGGTAGTGTCCGCGTAAGTGAGCTCTGTCATGCAGTATTTAAATAAACTGAGAGAAAAACCACATTGGGTATTGGTTCTCACCGTGGTGCTCACACTGCCTGCATTATTTTCCGGTTGGTTGGGTGACGATTACATTCACTATGCCTTGCTGCACCCTGATATTGATATTCCCAAAGCGCGGGATTGGTCATTATTCGGTTTGTTCTCCTGGGTGGATGCGACCCCTCACCGCACGCAGGTGTTGATGGATCTGGGGGTGATTCCCTGGTGGACCTATGAAGGTTTCCGTTACCAGTTCTGGCGGCCACTGGCAGAGTTGAGCCATTGGCTGGATCATGCCTTGTGGCGTGATGTAGCGTTATTGATGCACGTACACAGTCTGGTTTGGTATCTGGGGTTGGGAGCCGGACTGTACCGATTGTATTGCCGAACCGGCATGCAGCCGCTGGCGGCCATTGCCGGATTGGCGTTGTTCATGTGGGATAGCAGCCACGGCCTGACACTGAGCTGGATCGCCAATCGTAATGCCATTATGGCCGCGTTGTTTGGTGTGCTGTGTTTGCTGGCCTATCTGGATTGGCGGCAATCCGGCGGCGGCAAGGCCCTGGTATTGAGCCTGTTTTGGTTGCTGTGCAGTTTGTTCAGTGGTGAGATCGGCATCAGCACCTGCGGGTACCTGGGTGCCTATGCCCTGATGGTGGATAAAGCCGGTCCCAGGCGAGCCTTATTGGCGTTATGGCCCTATGTGCTGGTCAGCGTAAGCTGGTGGGTCTTGTATAAGGTGGGTCATTTCGGAGCCAATCATTCCGATACCAATTACATCGATCCCCTGGAATCGCCGCTGATTTTCGCCAGCAAGCTGGGGGAGCGCATTCCGGTATTGTTGTTCGCTCAATTCGGCCTGGTGCCGGCGGATGTGTTTGGCTTCAATCCCGATGGCATGCTGGTGTTTTCCATTGTGGCCCTGTTGTGCCTGGCGCTGGTATCTCTCATTGTGTTGCCCATTCTCATGCAATCGCCCATGGCACGTTTCTGGGCTCTGGGTTGCCTGTTCGCGGCGGCCCCCATCAGTGCCTCCATTCCGGCGGACCGCAATTTACTGATGGTGGGGATCGGTGCCTCCGGCTTGTTGGGCCTGTTGTTTGAAGCGGTGTTATCGAATCTGGTGACGTCGCGCTTTGTTCGCGTGGGTGCCTATATCCTGTTTGCGATCCACCTGGTGATTTCACCGCTGTTGATGCCGATTTTCAGTTACAGTCCCTGGATCTGGACCAGACTGATGGCGTTACACGTGACGCAGCGCATGCCCATCGAGAGTGAGCAGGATCGTGTGTTGTTATTTGGTCTGAATATGCCCATTGCGCTGGCCACATCCCCCATGCGGTTTGCCCACCAAGCAACACTACCGGAGCGATTGTGGTTGATGTCCTCTGATGCCATGCAATTTACTGTTCAGCGTGTTGGTCAGAACCGATTACAGATTCTGTCTGAGAAGGGCATGATCAATGAATTTGAACAGTCGGTGCGCGATCTGTCCCGGGATCCGTTAACGGTAGGGCAGGTGGTGACGACGGACGGGATGCGCCTGGAGATCAAGCAACTGGATGAAGACGGCCACCCTCTGCACCTTGAGTTAACGCTGGATAGTCAGCATATGGACGATGTTGTAATCATCTATTGGACCCCGGACGGCTTTGAGCGCACAGCGTTGCCGGGGGAAGGCGAAGCGTTGGTACTGTATGAATCTGCTGCCCGGTAAAGAAGCGGCGGTGAGGCGCAGTCAGACAGCAGCCCGAGAACAGGGGCCTGTGGTTAATAGCAGACTTTGCGGCCTTTGTCCTCGGCACGGCGTTCACACTCCCGACGAATATTGTCGCAGGTAATGGCCCCGCCGGGGGAAAGGCTGGACGCGTTCTCACATTGGGAATAACGCTCCTGTAATTCAGACTGCGGCATATCCGCAAATTTGGAATCGCCGCAGGCACTCAGAGCGGCAATGCATATCAGTCCGGTTAGTATTCGCATGGTTTCCCCCCAGCTAAAAACACTATGAAAATCAGATATAATCCATGGGTTATTAGCACAGTATAGGTTAGTCTTTTTCGATCTCAACCTGATGATGGGATGGAACATTCAACATGCACGTGGCCAGTTTGTACATTCACCCGGTAAAGTCGTTGGGCGGGTTGCCGGTGGCGGTAAGCGCCATTGACCGATTTGGTTTGCGTTGGGATCGGCGCTGGATGGTGGTGGATGAGGCGGGAAAGTTTCTCACTCAGCGGCAGTTGCCGGCCATGGCGTTGATTCGGGTCAGCCTGGATCAGGGCCGTGTGACCTTAACCGCAGCCCAGGGTGAGCCGATGGTTTTTGAGGTGGTGGATTTTGTTGAAAGCCCGCTTATCAGGGTGCAGGTCTGGCGCGATCAGTGTGAGGCGCGGTTGGGCAGTGAGGCCATTAATGTTTGGTTGAGCCGGGTGCTGGGCCGGGATTGCCGCCTGGTTTTTATGGATGACCACTGCCGGCGTCCGGTGGACGAGCATTACGCCGGGCCTGGTCATACGGTCAGTTTTGCCGATGGCTATCCTCTGTTACTGACACAACAATCCTCCCTGGATGAACTGAACAGTCACATGAGCCTGAACATTGGTATGGAACGGTTTCGCCCCAATGTGGTGGTCACCGGTGGGGCCCCCTGGGCAGAGGATCAGTGGCGGGTGCTGCGGGTGGGTTCTATGGTGTTTGACGTGGTGAAGCCCTGTTCCCGTTGCGCCATCCCCACCATCAACCCTGCCGATGCCAGTCGGCAACCGGAGGTATTCCGCACCCTGAAGCAGTACCGTGCCAGGGATGGCGAGGTGTTCTTCGGCCAGAATATGGTGCCACGATCGGCGGGGACGATTCGGGTGGATGATCCGGTAGAGGTGTTGGCGTGACGTGATTCAGGAATAAACCGTCAAAATGAATCAATCAAGCCGGCTAATTAATCAGAACAGCTCAATATCGTCTTCGGAATCATCATCCGGGCCAGTGAGGGATTCAGTCTGTTCAAACTGGTGACGGTACAATTCCAGTGCTTCACGGATGGTGGCGCCTTGCATAATATGGTCGAACATCAGGCGCTCGCATTCCATGGTGTAATTGGAGCGGATCTCCTGCTGAATGCGGCTCCATTCGGACGGATTGTAGAGGCGGGTGGTGTCACTGATGAGGTCACCCAGGTGAGTCAGGCTCTCGTTCACGTGATGCAGCTTCTGGGTGAGCCGGTCATAAAATTGGAAGGCGACAATGGCTCTCTGCATCTGCTGGTGCATTTGCTGGGATGCGCTCATGATGTCATTGCGCTGGGTTTCCCATTTTTCGGAACTGTCTGCGTGTTCGCACAGGGACATCACCTTTTTGGCATCCTGTGCCATGCCGGTAAAGGTGGACGACAGCTCATCCACCGATTTTGAGCTGTCGGTGAGGGTCGTCTCAATCTGAGCCATGGCCAGGCACAGCATGGAAATGGTTTCTTTGATTTGGCTCCAATCCAGGTCAGGGTTCACTGAGCTGGAACCAGGGTTAGACAACTGAGATCCGAATGACACGCTGATCGCTCCTGCAGTGGCGTGAAAAACATCGCTTCTGAATGATTTCTATCTAAGTAGTCAGCATAGCCCAGAAAATCTGGCAGTGGAAAACGGCCGCCCATGAATTTTGGCACCAGGTTTACAATCAAGTGGTTAGGCTGACCTAGTGTATTTTGGAATACTGGGTGGGCGCGTCTACACTGTTAGAATGCAGGCCAGGGGAAACCGACCATGAAAATTCAGTATCGTTTTGATATCGAAGGCAATTCGCTGCACTATGAAGTGGATGTGGATCGTTCATTTGATTTCAGCGCCCAGCGGCAGGAGGTACCGGAGTGGGCAAAACTCAAGCATAACCAATGCCCCAACTGCCCGTTGACGGTAAAGGACTGCCAATATTGCCCGGCAGCGGTAGATCTGGCGGCGGTGGTCACGGATTTTCAGCGCCTTCCTGCTCAAAAAACGGCCAAGATCAGGGTTGTTACTCCGGAGCGTGAGTACGCAAAAGAAACGGCGCTGGAGGAAGGCCTGCGTTCTCTGATGGGGCTGATCATGGCCACCAGCGCCTGTCCGATCCTGACGCAATTGAAGCCCAACGCCCGCAATCACCTGCCATTTGCGTCCCAGGATGACTTTATCATCCGCTCAACCGCGCTTTATCTGTTGAAACAGTATTTCAACTACCGGGCAGGTCAACGCCCGGATTGGGAATTGCAGGGCCTGATCAGCCTGAACCAGGAGCTGCAGACCTTGAATGAGGCCTTTTGGGGGCGGGTGAAAGAGGCCTGTGAAGGGGATTCGAACCTGAAAGCCTTGCTCAGTTTCCTGGATATGTCCTCCAGTGTGAGTTATTCCCTGGAGTCGCAATTGCAGAAAGTGAAACCGCTGATGACGGACGCAGAAGAATCGCCCGCCATCGAAGTAACAACCGGTGAAGCCCGCTTATTTTGAATCCTTGTTCACCCGCACCGCCAGCACATCAATATTGGCATGATGCAGCACGGCGTTGGCGGTTGAGCCCAACAACAGCGCCAGGCCATGACGGCCGTGGCTGCCCATTACGATCAGGTCTACCGCCCGGTCTTCAGCGACCCGCAGAATCTCTTTCTCAGTGATGCCCACTTCCATGTATTGACGCTCTTCCGGCACGTTGAGGCGTTGCCCCAAATCACGCAGCTGGCTCATGGCCTGTTTTTCCAGCTCCTTGTGCAGATCCCCCAGGTCCACCGGAAACTCTCCACCGTAGGCAATGGATATGGGTTCCAGTACGTGAACAATGCTCAGGGTGGCGGCAAAGGTGGCCTGCAGTGCTGCGGCGCGCTGCTCAACGATTGCCGATTCTTCATTAAAATCGGCTGCCAGCAGTATGTGGTTGTATTGGCCCATGGGATGATCCTTGTGCGGTTGGGGTTTGTGAATCACTGAATGTATTAGATAATGCACGGCACTTTTATTTCAAGCGTTGTTTTTGGTCAAAGGTTGGATACAGTTTTATGGTTTACCTGATAATTGGGCTGGCGATGTTATTTATTCTGGGGCCCGTATTCATGTTGCGGCCCTCGGCCCGGGAGCGGCGTTTGGCCCGCATCCGTCAGCGCGCGTTGGCGGAGCATGTGGTCATCAGCCCCATTTCACTGACCCGGGATACCAAGTTCAACGCTCAGCTGCAGCGCAATCCCCATATTGATGGCCATCGCTGGTACCGCTATCAGTTGGTGGCCAGGGAAGACCAGACCGGGCCATCGGTGAAAGGAGAATGGCTGCAACGTAAAACCCGGGACGGCACCCTGGTGTGGGAATCATCGGATGTGACCCTGACCGCGCCACCGGCGGTGCAGGCACTGATTGAACAATGGCAGCAGCAGCAGACGGAAGATTTTCTGGCGCTGGAGCTGGGGCCCCGCAGCGCCGCCATTGTCTGGAACGAGCGGGGCGATGAGGCCGAGGTGACGCAGTTGCTGGACGATCTCAAGCGCTTACTGGCGGTTTAGGGGGCTGTTGCGGCTCGAATGTGGTATCCGGGTATTGTTGGCGCACCCATTCCGGTGGTTTCACCAGTATGCGCCAGTCCCGGTAGGTGCGCAGGTCCCGCCATAGGCTGGCCCATTCATGCAATTGCAGGTACACCGGGTTGTAGGGCTTCTCGGGCATCCGGGTAACGCCATAGACAATGGGCCCCGCATCCCGCTCATCACGGAAGGTACCCAGCAGTTTGTCCCAGATAATCAAAATGCCACCGAAATTGGTATCGATCTGCGCCGGATTGCGGCCATGATGAACCCGGTGATGGGATGGGGTGTTGAGAAACGTCTCCAGCCAGCCCAGCCGTTTTACCTGCTCGGTATGCAGGAAAAACTGATAGACCAGATTGCCTTCAATGGCCAGCAATACCCAATCCTTGTCAAAACCCACCAAGGCGGCCGGAATCCACCACAAAATCCAGGCGCCGTTGAACGCATGGGTGAAATTCTGCCGCAGCGCGGTGGAAAAATTCATGTGTTCGGATGAATGGTGAGTAACGTGACTGGCCCAGAACCAGCGTGTTTTGTGCATCAGGTAATGCTGCACATAAAAGCAAAAATCCACCAGCACAATCAGCACCAGCACGCTCCCAACCGAGAGAGCAGGGTTCCACTGCAGCCCAAACTGATACACCCAGCTGTAAAAGGCCTGAATGAACAGGGCAATGGCAATGCCATCGACGATTTTGTACGAGAACCCGGTGCCCAGGTTGGCCAGGGTTTCCCGCAGGTGATATACCCCGCTGCGACCTCGCCAGCGAATGTAGCCTGCCTCCAGCAGAATGACAGCAATGAAGACAGCGCCAAAGGCCAAGACAAAGAAAACAGCGTGTAAAACGTCAGACATAAAAGCTTCCAGTGGGTGGTCGTTATGCTGCTCACTATAGTGCCGTTCATCCATTGGGGATTGACCCGACAGGCCTAATTTTTGACAATTCCCGCCAGCCTGTTGTGATGACTACGAATGTGCGAGGAACACCTGAGTTGTGCCTACCTTACT
Organism: Ketobacter sp. GenoA1; assembly: GCF_003671475.1. NCBI lineage: Bacteria > Pseudomonadati > Pseudomonadota > Gammaproteobacteria > Pseudomonadales > Ketobacteraceae > Ketobacter > Ketobacter sp. GenoA1. The sequence goes on from NZ_RCHM01000042.1 coordinate 550,866, forward strand.
GGCGGATATGAATGTAAGCGGCGATCTTGCCGCGCTGTTGTTGGATTACCTGGCGGCCAATCAGTTACAAATAGCGGAGCTGGAACGGGAGCTGAAGCAGTTTCAGCCCGCCAGCCGCATGCGTTTTCAGCAATGGTGGCGTTTACTGGAGCAGTTGCAGCAGCACCTGCCCGGCCATCTGGTGGGGATGGAGCTGGGGCAGTCCATCAAACCGGCCTATGTGGGGGTGCTGGGTTATCTGACCCTGTCCTGCGATACGGTGGCTGAGGCCCTGCAGCGGTTCCAGCGTTATCAGCGCCTGCTGCATGATGGTGACACCGCGCGCCTTGAAATACGCCACGATCAGGCCTGCCTGTGCTGGAGTAATCAGTATGGGCCGTCGACCCAATTGTCGGATGAAGTGTTGGTGATGGGCATGATCGCCAATCTCAGAGCCATGACCGGGCAGCCGGATCTGCAGCCTACGCGGATTAACTTTGTCTGCGCAGCACCGCTGTCCACGCAAGAGTATCAGCAGTTTGTTCAGTGCCCCATTGCCTTTGACCAGCCGCAGTTGGAATTGCATTTTCCGGTGGATTATCTGCGATTGTCGGTGACCAACAGCGATCCGGCCCTCAAACAGCTGCTGGAGCAACAGGCGCAAACGCTGCTATCGGTATTGCCGCAGCAGGTGGATTTCTTTGATCGCCTGCAACAGGCCATGGTGAAATCGGTGCAGGGCGGTGAGCCCACGCTGGAAACCGTGGCCAGGTCCCTGGCCATGTCACGGCGCACCTTGCATCGTCGCTTACAGGAACGGGGGCTGGTGTTCAAAGAGCTGCTGAAGGCCATTCGCTATCAATTGGCTCGGCAATATCTGGCAGAACGGCACTTAACCCTGGCGGAGATAGCACTGTTACTGGGCTATTCCGAGCAAAGTGCCTTTAGCCGTGCTTTTCGTCATTGGAGTGGCACGACGCCGCTGCAGTATCAAAAATCAGTGGTCAGCGGTGGCTCAAGCAGCTCAATCAAATCCCCGCTGTAACGGTTGACGATGAAGCCCATGCTGCGATCTTCCTGCAGCAGAGCCCGTTTGAGCAGCGCCCACTTGCGTTGTAAATCGGTGGTGCGCGGCTGCAGGATCTGAACCTGCCGGTCCAGCAGCGCAACCAGTTCTGTAAGGTGGTGGTGGGCATAGGGTGCCAGTTTCCAGTGGGCATTGAGGTAGCGTAAATTGCTGTGCTGCAATAGCAGAATGGTCTCTTCAGAGGGCGTGATCAGATCACTGGAGCTGGTTTGAGTGCTGAGCTGATCCCAGAATGCGGTCATCTCTTCCTGGTACTGGTAAGTGATTTCCTGGTCTATGAACCCCCCTTGTTCAATGGTCACCAGCCAGGCACCCAGGCGCCGTGCCACCCGTTGCCATTGTTGTTTCAATGCTGCCCGCCGGGCCTCTGCAAGGTTGGGCTGGAGTGAACTCAGTGTTTCAAAGTGCTGTCTGAACCGGGTCAGGTGGGTGTCGAGCTGCTGGTGGAGATGGCGATCACCCAGTCCATTGCGATAGCGCTCAAAATCGATGATCACCGCCAGCAGGGTGGATTGGCTCCCGAACTGGGCTCTGTGCAGGGCGTTCTCATCCGCTTGAACGGGGAAAACACCGCCCAGGGTCAACAGGGCAAACAGCGTGATGATCTTGAATTGTGGTCGGGTCAGTCCCATTGCATGGTTTCCAGATCAACTTGATTGAATATTTTTTGGCGGGCCACAGGCCGCATCAGTATCTTAAATGCGCAGATTACTGAATTGTGACAGTTTTCTAAGTTATTGAAAAATAGGAGGTTGCTACCTTGCTGTTGGAAAAGTTTTGGTCCAGATTTGGAAAAAAGCAACAATCCATCCTAAAAACAAATTAGTCAAGGTGGCGATACGCTCCCTTGACCCAAGGGCTGACACCTCTTATATATGTCGCCCTTTCGTTGAAGATTGAAATACTAATTGAATTCTTTTTAGCCAGTAAGGTTGGAATCTAGTCTATGGGAAAGTCACTGGTAATCGTGGAGTCGCCGGCCAAGGCGAAAACCATCAATAAGTACCTGGGCAAGGATTTCGTGGTGAAATCCAGCGTGGGCCATGTGCGTGACTTACCCACCAGCGGCAGTGGAAAATCCACGGTAGACCCGGCTGAGCGTGCCAAGCAGGCAGCGTTAACCCGTAAAATGGCACCGGAAGAGAAGGCCCGCTATAAAAAGGAAAAAGCCCGCAGTGCCTTGATCGGGCGCATGGGGGTGGATCCGGAGCATGGCTGGGAAGCCAACTATCAGGTGCTGCCGGACAAACAGAAGGTGGTGAACGAATTACAGAAACTGGCGGAACAGGCCGACACCATTTACCTCGCGACGGATTTGGACAGGGAAGGGGAAGCCATTGCCTGGCACTTGCGTGAAGTGATCGGGGGCGACGAGGATCGCTACAAGCGCGTGGTGTTTAATGAAATTACCAAAAGTGCCATTCAGGAGGCGTTCCGGGAACCGGGAACCGTAAACGGTAATCGGGTGAACGCACAGCAGGCCCGGCGTTTCCTCGATCGTGTTGTCGGCTATATGGTGTCGCCATTGTTGTGGGCCAAAATCGCCCGCGGCTTGTCTGCCGGCCGGGTGCAGTCGGTTGCGGTGAAACTGGTGGTGGAGCGTGAGCGTGAAATCCGTGCCTTCATTCCAGAGGAATACTGGGAAGTGTATGCGGATACCACCACCGCCAAACAGGATGCACTGCGGCTGCAGGTGGCCAGGCAGAATGGCCAGAATTTCCGCCCGGTTAATAAAGAGCAGACCGATCAGGCCCTGGCGGTATTGCAGAATGCGGCCTACACCGTGGCCGGCCGAGAGGACAAACCCACCAAGTCCCGTCCGGCGGCGCCGTTCACTACCTCAACCCTGCAGCAGGGAGCCAGTACCCGCCTGGGTTTCAGTGTTAAAAAGACCATGATGATGGCCCAACGTTTATACGAAGCGGGTTACATCACTTATATGCGTACCGATTCCACCAACCTCAGTACAGAGGCGGTGGCCAATGTGCGGGATTACATAGAGGGCAACTTCGGCACCCGCTACGTACCGGAAAAACCTCTCTCATACGCCAGCAAGGAAGGCGCACAGGAGGCCCACGAGGCCATTCGCCCTACAGACGTAAGTGTGCTGGCTAATGATGTGTCCGGCCTGGAGACGGACGCACAGCGCCTCTATGACCTGATTTGGAAGCGTTTCGTGGCCTGCCAGATGCCGCCGGCCGAATACCTGAGCACCAATCTGACGGTGAAAGCCGAAAATTTTGAATTACGCACCAAAGGCCGGATTCTGAAATTTGATGGCCATTTGGCGGTGAAAATGCCCGGCACCAAAAAATCCGAAGAGGACATTGAATTGCCGGATGTGGCCATTGGTGAAATCCTGAATCTGAAAAAACTGGATCCCAGCCAGCATTTCACCAAGCCGCCGGCCCGTTATTCAGAAGCCAGCCTGGTGAAAGAGCTGGAAAAGCAGGGCATTGGCCGCCCCTCCACTTACGCTTCCATTATTTCCACGATTCAGGATCGCGGGTATGTGAAGCTGGAGAATCGACGCTTCTACGCCGAGAAGATGGGCGATATTGTTACCGACCGCCTCAATGAAAACTTTGACAATCTGATGGACTACAGCTTCACCGCCAAAATGGAGGAGCAGCTGGATGAGATTGCCGAGGGCAAGCTGGAATGGAAGCAGGTTCTGGACGGGTTCTACGCCGACTTCAGCAAGAAGCTGGAAAAAGCCGAAAGCGAAGACGGTGGAATGCGCACCAATCCACCGGTGGAGACCGATATTGAGTGCCCGGCCTGTTCCCGTCCCATGGCCATCCGCACCGGCAGTACCGGTGTTTTCCTGGGCTGCACCGGTTATGCGCTGCCGCCCAAGGAGCGTTGCAAGGAAACCCTGAACCTGATCCATGGTTCGGAAACCATCAATGCCGATGATGACGAAAGCGAAGCCAAAGCCCTGCGTGAAAAACGCCGTTGTCCCAAATGCGGCACCGCCATGGAAAATTACCTGATCGATGAGAAACGTAAACTGCACATCTGCGGTAACAGCCCGGATTGCGAGGGTTACGAAATCGAGCAGGGTAATTTCAAAATCAAAGGCTATGACGGCCCCATCGTGGAGTGCGACAAATGCGGTTCCGACATGCAGTTGAAAACCGGACGCTTCGGTAAATACTTCGGTTGTACCAACGCAGACTGCAAGAACACCCGCAAACTGCTGCGCAACGGTGAAGTGGCGCCGCCCAAGGCCGACCCGATTCCCATGCCGCACCTGGCCTGTGAAAAATCCGATGATCATTTCCTGTTGCGCGACGGCGCCTCCGGACTGTTCCTGGCGGCCAGCCAGTTCCCCAAACACCGGGAGACCCGGGCGCCACTGGTGGAGGAAGTCAAATCGGTGGCGGATAAACTGGATCCGAAATACCACTTCCTGTTGCAGGCACCGGAAACAGACGGTGCGGGCAATAAAGCCATTATCCGTTACAGCCGCAAAACCAAATCGCAGTACGTGATGACGGAAAACGCCGAGGGCAAGGCCACCGGATGGTCCGCTACCTACGACGGCAGCAAATGGGTGGAGAAGAAACCGTCTGCTGCCAAGAAAACAGCGGCTAAAACAAGCGGAGCCAAAAAGAAGAGTACGGCCAAAAAGACCACGGCCAAAAAAGCAACAGCTAAAAAATCGTCAGCCAAGAAGAAGTAAGCGAACCACAGCAAGTGAACCATAGTAAGCCCGGCACTGTGCCGGGCTTTACCGCGCCTTCCATTGGTATTTGAAATGTTTATCCCGTCACATTTTTAACACCCCATAATCAACTTAACGACCCTGCCAAAGTACACCGTCTTTTTCGGAACCTGCCGTTACTATGTCCCTGCATCGAGAGTAAGACTCTCGTTTTTATGAGCCCAACGCTCACTACAGCAAATAAGCAGCCCGGTGCAATTGGGGTTTTTTGCTGCTGATGCTGTGCATTTCAATTGTTTGACTCCGGTAATCTGAAATGGATTCAGTTCCGGAACCTTTACACAACAGGGAGACTGTAAAGTGAAATTCAATAAAACAATCTGCGGTGGTGCTGCCGCTTTGGCTTTTGCAGTAAGCGGTGCGGCAGAGGCTTACACTCTGATTACCTGTAACGGAAATAACATTCGTTGGTCTGGAACCAGTGCCACCATGCGTGCAAGTGACATCGGATTTCCATCCGGTAGCAGCTGGCGCTCCGCATTGGGCAACAGTATCAGCCTGGTAAATCAGAACCCCTCTGCTTTCGACTACGGCATTGTGTACGGTGATACCAGTGTTGGCTTCAATAACGGCCAGAACGAAATTTGGTGGTCTAACGGGTTTGGTGCTCCGGCCATTGCCAACTGGTGGATGAACTGTAATACCGGTCGCTTCACCGAAGTGGACATCCGCTTTGACAATACCGTTGCCTACACCACTTCCAACAGCAAATCTGTGCTGTGGCCATATGGCGGTGGCAGCCGACCTTTCCGTACCACCGCTATCCATGAACTGGGGCATGGTGTTGGCCTTAGCCATACTGCCAATACTTACAGTGTCATGGGGCAGGATTGGGATCACATTCATGCCAATGGCAGCACGGCTCGCGCCTACTTTGGTGAGGATGCTTCCAGCGGTGCAGTGGCCCTGTATGGAGGCAATCCGGGTAATGTACAGGATCTGGGTGTCAGTCAATGGCGACGAACCGGTGCCAGCGGTGAGTACAGTACTCATGACCGTACCCGCATCCGCACCAGTGGCGGCGGCTGGGTCAGCAGCTCCACCGTGAATGGTGAGCCCCGTTATAACGTGAATAAAGGCCAGCAATATCTGGTGGAGTTCAGTTATGAGAATAACGGTGAGAGCTACCAGACTACGGAAGTAGGCTACTTTATTTCCACCAATGATTATATCTCTACCGGAGATCGCCGTATTGGTGGACGTAACGGCATGGGCCTGGGTCGCAATACCGTCTTTACCTTCCAGGCACCGGTGACCATACCTGCTGATCTGGTGTCCGGCCAGACCTATTGGTTAGGGGTTATCATCGATGAAGACAGTACGTTATCTGAAGTAACAGAAACCAATAACCGAACTTACATCTCCATTCGTGTGAACTAAGTGACGTTGAAGAGAGTGTCAGCCCATTGCCGGCACTCTCTTTTTAATGGATTTGTTGTTATTGCTATAGGACAGGAACGTACCATGAAACCGAATATCGTATTGAATTTAGTGCGCAGTATTTTACCGTTTTCCACGTTTAAGTTTTTGTTGACGAGCGCAGCCGTCGTATTGCTTTCCACTACTGTAAACGCCAGTACGGTTGATGAAAAAGTGGTGGCGGCGCAATTGGTGTTTGAAGGGGTGGTGGTGGATGTGCAAACCCGTTTTGCCGAGCGTGAGAACGAGTCTGATCCCGCAGTACCTTATCGCTTTGTTACCTATAACATTAATCGAATTCTGAAAGGCAACTATCAGAGCGATACCGTTACCCTGCGCTTTATGGGTGGAGAGAGCGAGAACGGTCAAGTGCTGCTGATTCCGGGTCAACCGCTGTTCGATGTGGGTGATCATGATCTGTTAATGGTCACCGGCAACAATCGCTATCCATGCCCTCTGGTTCAGTGCGCCCAGGGCCGTTATCGATACCTGGGTGGTATGGTGGTGAATGAGGTAGGGCAGCGCATCTACCTGGATGCCAATGGCCAGATCATTACCGGTGAAAAGATAGAAGATGAAGCACTGACCACCAATCAATTATCTGAAAATGTCACCATTGAAACCCGCGAAGTGAGCGAGGTGGGCATCGGGGAAATATCCAATGTTACAGACACTTTTCCTGACGCCACCAGCACTGATCCAGCCGGTTTTGCCCAGACAGTGGATGAAAAAATTCAAATGAATCATACCCCGGACCAGCTTGCCAATCTGGCTCCGTTTGAAAGCTCCGATCCGGATCAGCCATTTGTAGATGAAACCTATGAACGGGAGGGTGTTGCGGCCGGGCAACCACCGGAGCAGGGGGGCGAAGAGTTGGAATCTATGCCTGAGGATGAGCGCCTTGAGCGAGAAATGGAAGCGGCCATGTTGGCCGAGATGGATAGGGAAGCAATGGATCCGGCGCGCCAGGAAGAGCTGCAGGCGTTGAATAAGAAAATGCAGCAGTTGCATCCCGACTTCTTTGCCGGTGAGATGGACTCTGGTCTTATTGCGGCCGCTCATGCAGAAGGTACGGGGCAGCCGGCATCGGCATCATTGCAAAACAACGGTGTGCAGGCCAGTGGATCCGGTTATACCTGGGGTGTAGTGATGGTCATCCTGTTACTCTTGGGTGGTGGTGTTTTCTGGTACCGCAAACGCCTGCGCTGATCCCAGGATGGATTAATCCTAAACCTTGAAACGGGACAACTTTTCCACCAACTCATGCAGTGAAACCAGCATTTCTTCCGAGGAGTGCTGGGAATTCTCGGTGGCGGAGGCGGCTTCCTTGGCTCTGGCGTTGATGGCCTGGATGCTCGACAGCACGTGATTCACCGATTCAGTCTGCTGCAGTGTCGTTGCTGAGATGGATTGTGTTCTGGAGTTGATGGCGCTTACGCCATGCAGTATCTCTTCCAGTTTTTCAGTGAGGTTATTGGCGGTACTGACGGAATGTTCGGTGACATCCACACTAACCTGCATGGATGTGACCGCCTCCTGAACACCGGACTGGATTTTGCCTAGCACATCATCGATTTCCACGGTGGCTTCATGGCTGCGTTGTGCCAGAGAGCGCACTTCGTCGGCTACCACAGCGAAACCGCGCCCTTGCTCACCGGCTCGGGCTGCTTCGATGGCGGCATTGAGGGCCAGTAGATTGGTTTGTTCGGCAATGCTTTTGATAACCGACAGGATATCCGTTACCCCTCTACTTTGCTCGGCCAAGCGCTCTACCACCTGCATGGAACCATGAATATTCCCCGTCAGAGATTGAAAGCTTTTAACGGCATCGACCACCAGTTGCTGGCCTTCTCTGGCACTTTCATCAGCATCCTGAGCTGCGCCGGCGGTAAATTCCGTTTCCCGTGCCACTTCTTCAGCCGCAGCGGACATTTCTTCCATGGCATGACTTATTTTGCTGGTTTCTTCTGTCTGCAGGCGCACGATATCGGTGTTGGTGTCGGCCAGTGCTTTCACGTGTTGGGCATGGCTGGTGACCGTGTCGCTGCTTTCCCTGGAGGCTTTGATGAGCTGATTCATTTGCTTCACCATGCCGTTGAAGTTGCCGATCAGGGTTGCAAATTCATCCCGGGTATTATTCTCCACCTCGACAGTCATGTCGCCATCCGCAACTTTGCGGGTATTGCTTACCATGTTTTTTATGCTGCTACTCAGTGTGACGTACAGCCCCAGGTATAAATAGGTTATGACACACAGTAAGGCCAGCAAGCTGCTGAGCATGATGACGCGATTGAATTCCTTGTCATCCAGTCGGGATTGAACCACATCAAGCGCGCGCTTTAAGATGCCATTCTCGAATTCTTGACTGGAAGCAATAAGCTTGCTGGCAATAGCATTGTATTGTTGCCAGGTTTGCCGTTCAGAAATGGCTTCCACCACTTGATCGTTGAACTGGAACAGTAATTTGTCGACGGCATCGATAAATAAGGGCGCTTCAGACAGAAGTGGACTTTCGCTATTCTGTGAACGGATTTTCTCTATGGTTTCTTTAAATTCGCCAAACAGGGTTTGAGTATTGAAAAAGCTGGCGTCCACCTCGGTGAAGGTGGCGCTGTCCAGATAAGGGGTGTTGAGCGTGTTGTTGCCATAACCACGCAATTTGCCCAGCTGGGTCAGCAGGGGGCGAACCGTTTCAAAATAGATTCCCATTTCGGTTGCCAGCTTCGGATCGGTGTCGTTGGCCAGGCCGCTGGCTTTTGCAATTTCAAATACGATGGCGTCAATTTCATTCACCAGGCTGCCGTAGGAGGTCATGTACTCCCGTAGCATAATCTGGGCACCGAGATCCTCATTGAATGCTTGTTTTTTTGCCTGTGCCAGACGTTCCAGGAAGGTGGGCTTGATCAGGTTTGAGCCCTGATAACGCTGGGTGAAAACATCCAACAGTTGAGTGGTCTCATTGCGCAATCGATAGATCTTGCTTGCGGTTTGTTCCGAGCGGTCATAATTGTAAGCCATCATGACATCGCGCAGTTCCGCTGCTTTTGCGGAGAGTGTGTTCAACTCATTGATCGCATTGACCCCTTTGACTTCAGTGGCGGTGATCTGCAGATCCCTTTCCATCTGATTCCACAGCTGGGTACTGAGTAACAATATGGGACAAATAAAGAGAATGCTGATTAACATGAACTTATAGTTGTAGGTCAACCGGTTCATGATGAAGGTGGCCAGCCACAGTATTTTCATTATCTTGTTATCCACAAAACTTCAAAACTGCTATTAAATCAGCACACTAAGAAGATGTGCCCGTTTTATAGCAAGTATAGTTAAAGAATGGGGTTTATCCCGCTAGTGGTTTACCTCGCTCCTTAGTAAAATATGCCCAGTTAACAGGAGTCAGCAGTTTCCATGGCCAAACATAAGCTTAGTCAATCAAATCAAAAACGGTATTTTGCGCGCTTTTATCTGGAAGCCATTGAAAATACAGAAAATGATGAGTCCATATTGAATCGCAAAGCGTTGTTGATGGCGCATCGACAGTCCTGCTTGTTCCATCTGGTGGGAGCCTACCGCGCGTTTATCTGGGAAGTGGCCAATACCTACGATGAGTCCTACGTGGCGACACAATCGCTGCAGGAACTGCTGCTGCAGGCCCGTGCCAATGGTAAAGTCGTTACAGAGCTGGAGCGGGTATATGAACTTGAGTCCACATCCGGAAGCTGGTTGCAGGCCATGATGAAGATGTGGGAGCGCATCAATGCCGTGGATCCCGATGCCACCACTCAGGCCAAGGAAACGATGAATTTAAATGCCATAGAAGTTCGTGTAGTGAGTGAAACGGATGACTTCACGCAACTGCATGATTGGTATGAGAATCTTTCCAGCCTGATAGAAGAAATCAGGCAATTGCTGTCTGAATGGTAGTAATTATATATCAAGTGCCGGGGTGATTTATTTGTGGCGGTAATGTCACACATGTTAGTATCACTCGCCATTGGATAGCATTTTTCGCTGTTTTTTACCGAGTAATTTGCTAAAAGCAGTGTTTTTTTCATTTGCTTCAAACACTTCCACGCTAAAGGTTTAATGAATGTCCTCTCTTTTAGAAATTGTTGAACTTGATTCAGGTGAAATTGTTTTACGTCGTGCCGACGGCGTGGGTTCACCCTTGGTGGAAATCAAGTTTTCCGATGAGGTTCGCGTGTTGCTGTCTGAATATTCCCTGGATATCGGCAAGGCAATGGTGAGTGCGGGTGTGCAGGCCGTGGGTGAAGTATATGGACATGTGTTGGAAGCTCATGAAGAACATACGGATTCCTCTTCAGCCGCCGATGAATTCGAAGATGTATCCGGTGTTTTACATTAAACCCGGATCAGATCCCGTCTCTAATCACACCCACTGCTAAGCCCTCAATCGCAAAATCATCACTACGACTGTCCACCTCAATGGGTTCGAAATCCTGATTCTCAGGTAACAGAATGATTTTATTGCGCTTTCGATCGAATCGTTTAACAGTGACTTCATCCCCGATGCGGGCAACCACCACCTGGCCGCGCTGCGCATCCGCCGTTTTGTGAACCGCCAGTAAATCACCTTCCAGAATACCGGCATCCATCATGCTCAGGCCTTTAACCCGAAGGAAATAATCTGCCCGCGGTTTGAAAAAATCCGGGTTCACGTCGCAGCGCCCCAGCACATTTTCCTGGGCTAGAACCGGTTGCCCTGCGGCCACCTGACCGATGATCGGTAAGCCGGGTTCTGCGTCGTCATCCTGGCCGATCAAACGAATACCGCGGGATGCACCGGGAAGCATTTCTATGTACCCCTTACGGGCCAGTGTGCGCAGGTGCTCTTCAGCGGCATTGGGGGAACGAAAACCAAATGTGCCGGCAATTTCCATGCGGGTAGGGGGCATGCCGCTTTCTTCGATATAGGTTTTGATCAGGGCGAGAATTTCAGATTGGCGCTTGGTCAGCTTTTCCATGGTGTTGCTCGTCAGGTTGCGTACTGTTATTTTATACAGGTGCTGTGATTATATACAGCATAGTTGAAAATTGAAACAGAAAAACCCGTTAAAACAAGCAGATTGAGAAGAGGGAGCCTTGCGGCTCCGGTCGGCGAGGTGGAGTGAAGGTGAAGGATGCTTGCTGTCAGCCGTCCTAGTAATCGTCGTAGATGCGAACGCCTTTGCTCTCAAAATCGTCGAAGGGCAAGTACTGGTCGGACTCGGCGGCAGCCAGCTGACTGTAGTCATGATCGTCACGATCTTCCTGGTCCACTTCATAGGGGCCACCCCAGTCTTCCGGCTGATCCACGGTGCGCAGTCTCAGCTGCCAGAAGGTTTCAATGTCCATTTCTTCCAGTTCACCATCAAAGTACTGAATCGCCAGCGTGCCTTCTTCTTCATCCAGAGTCACCACCTCAAACAGGGTTTCCTGTTCGGTATTTTCATACCATGTGCCCACTTCAGGTTGAATTCGCAACAACATAATGGCCTCCTGTTCAGCCAGCTTGCACTCTTTGTGGCTAGTATGGCGCACACTGCCGGTTCGACACGAAAATGCTTAGGGCGGATGCCGGTCAGGTTGCCCGGGGCATCGAGGGCAGCGTTGCAGATACCAATCAAAAACAGCGCCTTAGCAATCACCAATGGGAATCTGCTGCTATTTTTATAGACGGCTGCAATAACGGCTATGGTTGAAGGTGCATAAAAATCTAACCCGCCTGGGGCTAGCCTGGCCGGTTGACGTAGCCGATGAAAAAACGATATCGTGACGCTTCGTCACAAAATGACTTTTTGTTGAGTTGGGAGTGAGTAGATGAGGTTCGCATGCAAACTTTCGGTATTGCTGATCAGCGTGATGTCGGGGGCGCCTGCCGTGGGAGGAGAGTGGGATGTTGAAGTAGGGGGTGAATACCGCTACCTGCCCCAGGATCCACCCTATGGCGTGGGTGATGATGCAGTATCCGCTAGCGTCCGCGCGGAATATTTTCACGACTGGAACGACGGCAATGATCTGTTTGAATTGGACGTCTTCTATCGCTGGTCGGAAGCCGATGATGAGCGTACTCACGGCGATATTCAGGATTTTGCCTGGATTCATGTGGGCGATGGCTGGGAGCTGCGCAGTGGCGTACGTACGGTATTCTGGGGCGTGACGGAATTTCAGCATCTGGTGGACATCGTTAACCAGTCTGATCTGGTGGAGCGTACCGACGGTGAAGCCAAACTGGGTCAGCCCATGATCAACCTGTCATTGGTGTCTGATTGGGGGATTCTGGATCTCTACGCCCTGGCCGGATTCCGTGAGCGCACCTTCCCCGGGGAGAATGGTTGGCCGCGGGGGCCGTTGGTGATCTCCAATGAGGAGGCGGATTATGAATCCGGGGCAGAGCACAAGCGCCTGGATTTTGCCGCCCGTTGGGCCATGTCCATCGAAGCCTGGGAACTGGCTTTTTCCTATTTCGGTGGTACTGCACGGGATCCAGAGTTCAGGCGGGTGGATGCCGCCGGGGAGCTGGTGCCTTATTATCGGGTGATTGACCAGTTTGGGCTGGAGGTGCAGTACAACTACGATGCCTGGTTGCTGAAAATGGAGGCATTGAGCCGCAGCGGGATGGCCGGGGGCCGGTATTTCGCCAGCGTGTTTGGGTTTGAGTACACCCTGGAAGGCCTGTTTGGCGGGGTATCGGATCTGGGTATTGTCTCTGAATACAATTACGACGAGCGGGGGGAGGACAGTCCTGATTCCTATTATCTGGAAAATGACATTGCTTTGGGGTTGCGCTGGGCAAGGAACGACGTGGCCTCAACGGAAGTGTTGGGTGGCGTCATTTATGATCACAAAACCAGCGAACGGGTACTCAGTATCGAGGCCAGCCGCCGTCTGGGTGACGTTTGGACCATCAATGTGGATGCCCTGTTTTTCCACAGTGATCCACCACCCACCTTGGCGGATCTGGCCACCGGATCGTTTGATCCACTGTATAAACTGGCACAAACCAGCCGTAACGATCTTATTCAGATAGAGCTGATCCGCTATTTTTGATGTATCCGATTCTTGACAGGGGGCGCTGGCAAACGTAAGTTTCAAACGATTGTTTACGGTGAACCGATGCAGTGATCGGCTCCCTGTCAGGAACCCTCATTTATGGCACAAAAAGAAACGGTAGAGCGAATTCTGGATGCAGCGGAGGCGTTGTTTGCAGAACGTGGATTCGCTGAAACCTCCCTGCGTACCATCACCAGTACCGCCGGCGTTAATCTGGCAGCGGTGAATTATCACTTCGGCTCAAAAAAAGCCCTGATACAGGCGGTATTCGAGCGCTTTCTGGAACCCCTGGTGGCAGAAATCGATCAGCGCCTTGGCGTGTTGGAGCAGAATCCGGAGTCGATTAACGTGGAATCCTTACTCAAGGTGCTGTCCAGCTCCATTTACGATGTGCATGGGCGCAATACCAATCGGGCCACGGCATTCATGCGCCTGCTGGGTCTGGCGTATACCCAGTCCCAGGCCCATGTGCGTAACTTCATCGCCGATCGTTATGGTGAGGCGTTCCAGCGCTATGCGCGTTTGCTGAAACCCGCCTTGCCGGGTGCGACCGATCAGGAGTTGTTCTGGCATACACACTTTGCCCTCGGTACGGCTATTTTCACCATGTCCAACTTTGATGCCCTGCGGGCCATGGCGGTGAATGACACCGGTCATCGTGGTTCGGTGGATTTTATTGTCAGCAATCTCACCAGCTTTATGGCGGCCGGGCTGCGCAACGCATCCCACGATGTCGCTGCTGCAGTCGGTCATGATGGCACCTGAGATCCGGATCTCCATCAGCGAGCAAACGCTGGCGGTGTGGCAGGGGGGCGCCTGTATCAGGCAATGGCCGGTTTCCACCGCCAAAAACGGCGCTGGAAATCAGTCCGGTTCCAACCAGACGCCTTTGGGCAAGCACCGGATTCGCGCCTGCATCGGCGCCGGTGCACCCATGGGGGCCGTGTTTGTCGGTCGCCGCCAGACCGGGGAAATTCATTCAGCGGAGCTGGCGGCGCGCCATCCCGATCGAGACTGGATTCTGACCCGCATCCTGTGGCTTTGCGGCGAGGAAAAGGGCATTAATCGCGGGGGTGACGTGGATTCCCAGCGCAGATACATTTATATTCATGGCACGCCGGATACCGAGCCCATGGGTGTGCCCCTCTCTCACGGCTGCATTCGAATGCGCAATCAGGATGTGATGGCATTGTTTGATTGTGTCGGTTCCGGTACCCGAGTAACCATTCTGCCTTAATATCACGATAAAAAGGCCGGGAAACACAATCTCAGGAGTGAACAAGCGCTATGGTGATGGGGCCACTCATGTTGGACCTGGAAGGCACGGAACTTTCCAGAGCGGACATCCGTCGACTGCAACATCCTGCCACCGGTGGGGTGATTCTTTTTTCCCGTAATATTGAATCGGTGGCGCAGGTGCGAGCGTTACTGGCGGCGGTGCGTGAGCAGCGGCCGGAATTGATTCTGGCGATAGACCAGGAAGGCGGTCGGGTGCAGCGAATCCGGCAGGGGGTTACCCGGTTGCCGCCTTTGGCTGAACTGGGGCAGCGTTTTGAACGGGATGTCGAGGCCGCGCTGCACCAGGCCCGGGATTGGGGCTGGTTGATGGCATCGGAGATGTTGGCCCTGGGGCTGGATATTTCCTTTGCGCCGGTGCTGGATGTGGAAGTGGGGCGCAGCAACGTTATTGGTGATCGTTCCCTGCATCATGAGCCACAGGTGGTAACGCAATTGGCAGGCGCGTATATCGAGGGCATGCACGAGGCTGGTATGGCCGCTACGGGGAAACACTTCCCCGGCCACGGCTGGGCGGAGGCGGATTCCCATGTGGCGATGCCTGTGGATGAGCGGGCGCTGGATGACATCGGCAATTCTGATATGCAACCCTTCAAAGCCTTGGCCTCTGTGCTGGATGCGGTGATGCCGGCCCATGTGGTCTATACCAATGTTGATGCGCACCCGGCCGGGTTCTCGGCATTTTGGTTACAGTCCGTCTTACGGCAACAACTGCAGTTTGACGGTGTTATTTTCAGTGATGATCTCACGATGGAAGGGGCTGCGGTGGCCGGTGGTTTTGCGCAGCGTGCACAGGCCGCGTTGCAGGCAGGCTGCGACATGGTGCTGGTCTGCAATCAACCGGACGCGGCGGATGAAGTGCTGGACTGGCTTGCCCATGCAGGCTACCGGGCCGATCAGCAACGTTTGGCAGCCATGCGTGCCCGCAAGGCAGTGGAGTGGGATTCACTTGTGGAGGAGCCTCGATACCTGTCGGTAAGACGGTCCATCCAACACTTTTCAGAACAGTCAGGAGAATAGTAGTGGAAACAGTACGGCAGTGGTGGCAGCAGCTGAATGGAAATCAGGACTGGATCATGCAAGTGTTCTTTGTGGTGTTTGTCACCCTATTGGCCAATTATTTGGCGAAAAAGTTTTACGATCGATTGGAAAAGCAGTTTGAGAAAACCCGCAACCTGTGGGATGACGCTTTGCTGTGGGCGGTTCGCAAGCCCTCGCGGGCTTTTATCCTGGTGCTTGGCGCCCGCGTGGTGGCCGAGATCATGGAACCCATGATGGAGCCATCCGTCGTCACCGTGGTGCGCCCGGTGTTTCTGGTGCTGATCATCAGCGTGGTGTTGTGGTTTTTGATTCGTATGATTACCCGGGGTGAAGAACTGCTGAAAACACCGGGCTATACCCAGGAGCCCATGGACGAAACCACGGTGACGGCGTTGGCCAAGCTTCTGCGTTTGTCGGTGTTTATTACCGGTGGCCTGGTCATCGCCCAGTCCATGGGCATTTCCATTTCCGGGGTGTTGGCGTTTGGCGGCATCGGTGGCATCGCGGTGGGCTTTGCCGCCAAGGACCTGCTGGCCAACTTCTTCGGTGGGTTGATGGTGTACCTGGATCGGCCATTTTCGGTGGGGGATTGGGTACGCTCGCCTGACCGTAATATCGAAGGCACGATAGAACACATTGGTTGGCGCCTAACCGTTATTCGTACTTTCGACAAGCGGCCCCTGTATGTGCCGAATGCCACCTTCACCAGCATTGCCTTGGAAAATCCGTCGCGTATGACTCATCGTCGCATCTATGAAACCATGGGGGTACGTTATGATGATGTGGCACAGCTGCCGGCCATCGTTGCCTCGGTGAAGAGCATGCTCGCCGAACACCCGGAGATCGATCATAATCAAACCCTGATCGTTAACTTTAACCAATATGGTGCATCCTCATTGGACTTCTTTATCTATTGCATGACCAATACCACAAATTGGGTGAAGTACCATGAAGTGAAACAGGATGTGTTGTTTAAAGTCGCAGAGATCGTGCGGCAGCACGGTGCCGAATTTGCGTTCCCCACCCAGACATTGCACATTATTGAAGGGGTTGCCCAGGACAGCCATAGCACCAGCGAGGAACCTGCATGAGCGTTACGGTAGAGGAAGTCGATAAGATCTGGCGGGAAGCCGATTGTATCTGGACAGAGCATCAGATAGAGCGGGCCATTGAGACAGTCAGTCAGCAAATAGAAGCGGACCTGGCGCATAAGAACCCACTGGTGTTGGTGGTGATGAAGGGTGGTCTGATGTTTGGCGCGCGCCTGCTGATGCGATTGCGCTTTGCTCTGGAAATGGATTATATCCATGTCACCCGCTACGGCATGGAAACCTCCGGCAATGAGCTGCTTTGGAAGGTGTTGCCTCAGCATCCGCTGGAAGGACGGCATGTGCTGGTGGTGGATGACATTCTTGATGAAGGGCAAACCCTGTACAAGATCATGGAAAGCTGCCGCAGTCAGAAAGCGGCCACGGTACAATGCGCAGTATTGGTGGACAAGAAACACGATCGAAAATACGATCCAGACTTCAAAGCCCACTATACCTGCCTGGACGTGCCGGATCGTTTTGTGTTTGGTTATGGTATGGATTACAAGGGTTATTTGCGCAATGCAGATGGCATATACGCGGTGAAGGGGTTGTAATGGGCACTTATTTCAGAAGGAATGCAGTATGGGGCTGATCGCAATAGTGGGGGGCACCGGGCTCACTGAATTGCAAGGCCTGGAGCTAACGGATACCCGCACGCTTGAAACAGAATATGGTGTGCCTTCGGCTGCGCTTGAGTTTGGGCGTTTCGGTCAGCAGCCGGTGGTGTTTCTGGCGCGCCATGGCAAGGGTCACACGGTGCCGCCCCATCAGGTAAACTACCGTGCCAATATTCAGGCGTTAAAACAGGTCGGTGTGGAGAAAATTATTGCGGTGAACGCAGTCGGTGGTATCAATCCGCAAATGGGTGCTGAAAGCCTCGTAATTCCGGATCAGATTATTGATTACACCTGGGGCAGGGAATTTACTTTTGCCGACCAGGGAAACGTACTGCATGTGGACTTCTCTTATCCTTACAGTGAACCGCTGCGCCAGTCGTTACTGACGGCGGCCGCAGAGCTAGGGCTTGCGGTGCACGATGGTGGTGTTTATGGCGCCACCCAGGGGCCCCGTTTGGAGACGGCGGCGGAGGTGGATCGCCTGGAGCGGGATGGCTGCGATATCGTGGGCATGACCGGCATGCCGGAGGCATCCCTGGCCCGCGAGGCGGAATTGGAGTATGCGTGCCTGTCGCTGGTGGTGAACATGGCCGCTGGCCGCAGTGAGGGTATCATCACCATGGACGATATTGAGTTGGCCATCAAGAATGGCATGGGAAATGTGCGCGCCATTCTGGCTCAGCTTCTAAGCTGAGCCAGGGGATCAGCGCAGGCTGACCGGGCTGGCATCCTGCAGCGGGCTGTCCGGCAATCCTTCCTCTTCAGTGACCGGTTTGTAGGGGGTCACTTTTACCAGAACGCCAAACATCGGATTGTCCAGGTAGTGCATTTCCCCGCTGCGCATACGCCGTGATTCGTTCAGAATCACGGTGCGCACCGGCTCATAGCGGGTAACGGTTTCAGAGTAGGTTTGAGCGCCGAAGTCAATTTCCTGGTAGGCCAGTTCCTCTCCTGTGTCAGACAGTGAATCCGAGCCGTCGAGGTGGTGGCTTATGGCATTGGAGCTTTCCCACCACGGGGCAATCATTTCCACTTTCTGGATGTATTCGGAAAGCCATAAATCCGCCTTGAAATGCAGATAGCGCGATACCACCAGCGTGATGCTGCCTTCCAGCTCGTGGTAACCACCGAATTCGTTGCCTGCCTGAATCAGCACGGGAAGCGCCTGCTCGTTGTCCAGCGCCGGTTGATTCCAGCTGGCTTTTACCATGATCTCATAGTTCGAGCTTAACGTGATGCTGCGCAGGGCTTGCTTAAATTCTTCATCCTCGGGTGCCCCTGCGCGGAAGGCGACCCAGTCGCCTCCGGTTTCGGATGGGGGCTCCAGGGACAGGATGCCCTTTGGAAAGGAAAGCGCCAGGCTGCTGGGTGTGGGCCAGGTTTCATTCCCCATGGGGCTGTTCTTGTGTTTGAAAATAACCAGGGCCACCTGATACCAGGGTGTGGTGTCCTGTTGGGCCGGGGTTTGCGCAGTGGCAGGCTGTACCACGCCGGCCAGCACGGTAATGAGCAGGGCCGGCAGCAGCAATCTGGTATGGATGTGGTAGAGCGAATGTTCAGTTTTTACGGTCATAGGGTTTCAGGCCAGACAGTCTTTGAGCGGTTACTTGCGTTCCGGATTGACTCTGAGTTTGTCCAGCAGCTCCTCGATCATATCCAGGCGCTGCTCGGCAGTGTCGGTTTCAATAGCGAATTTTAGCTTATCGGCGCCATCCAGTTTATAGAACTGGGGCTGAATTTGAACCATTTTCACAATGGTGAGAGGGTGCACCTTGGTGTCGACTCCAAATTCCACCCTGCCGCCATTGGGACCTGCGTCGATTTTACTCAAACCCATGGCCTGGGCCTGCAATTTGATTTTGGTGAGCCGGAACAGGTTTTTGGTGGACTCCGGCAGGGAACCGAAGCGGTCCACCAGTTCTACCCGTAATTCATCCAGCTGATCGTCGTCTTTGGCATTGGCAATGCGCTTGTAGGTGATCAGGCGCAGGTGCACATCCCTGAGGTAATCTTCGGTAATCAATGCGGGGATCCGCAGATTGATTTCAGAACCCTGTTTGAATGGTTTATCCAGGTTCGGTGTTTTACCTTCCTTGATGGACTGGACGGCCTCTTCCAGAAGCTCCATGTACAGGGAAAAGCCGATGCTGTTCATGTTACCGCTTTGCTCTTCACCCAGTAGTTCGCCTGCACCGCGGATCTCCAGATCATGGCTGGCCAGGGTAAAGCCGGCGCCCAGGTCATGGGCTTGGGCAATGGCATCCAGGCGTTTGCGGGCATCGCTGGTAATGGCTTTCGGGTTGGGGGTAAGCAGGTAGGCGTATGCCTGGTGGTGGGAGCGCCCCACGCGGCCCCGCAATTGATGCAGTTGGGCCAGGCCGAACTTGTCAGCACGATCAATGATGATGGTATTGGCGGAGGGAATGTCGATCCCGGTTTCAATGATGGTGGTACACATCAGCACGTTGTAGCGCTTATGGTAGAAGTCCGTCATGACCTGTTCAAGTTCCCGCTCACGCATTTGACCGTGGGCCACGATGATACGGGCTTCCGGCACCAGCTGCTGGATTTCTTCGGCGCGGCGCTCAATGGATTTGACTTCGTTGTGAAGGAAATACACCTGCCCGCCGCGCAGCAATTCCCGCAGGATGGCCTCCTTGATCACCGGCTTGTTGTCTTCCCGCACAAAGGTTTTGATGGAAAGACGCTTGGCCGGTGGCGTGGCGATGATCGACATATCCCGTACACCGGACATCGCCATATTCAGTGTTCGTGGAATGGGGGTGGCGGTCAGGGTGAGCATGTCCACATCAGCGCGCATTTCCTTCAGCCGCTCTTTATGGCGCACACCGAAGCGGTGTTCTTCATCCACGATGATCAGCCCCAGGTTGTTGAAGACCACGCTTTCCTGGAGCAATTTATGGGTGCCCACCACCACATCAATCTTGCCATCGGCGATTTGCTTTAAGGCCTTGGTTTGCTCTTTGCCGCTACGAAAGCGCGACAGGACCTCCAATTCCACCGGCCAATCGGAAAAGCGGTCCTTGAAGGTCTCAAAGTGCTGTTGGGCCAGCAGCGTGGTGGGCACCAGAATCGCAACCTGCTTGCCGGCCTGTACCGCGACGAACGCCGCCCGCATGGCCACTTCCGTTTTACCGAATCCCACATCGCCGCACACCAGGCGATCGGTAGGTCGGTCAGAGGTCATATCGGCAATCACCGCGTCGATGGCGGCCTGCTGATCCGGAGTTTCCTCAAACGGAAAGCCTTCGCAGAAGGCCTCGTAATCGTGGCGATTAACGGTAAAGGCGTGGCCGGGCTTGGCGGCGCGTCGGGCATAGATATTGAGTAGTTCCGCTGCCGTATCGTGAATTTGCTCGGCGGCTTTGCGTTTTTCCTTGTTCCACTGATCCGTGCCCAGCCGGTGTAACGGCGCCAGGGCATCGCTGGCACCGGAGTAACGGCTGATCAGATGCAGCGAGGAAACCGGCACGTACAGCTTGGCTTCGTTAGCGTACTCCAGGGTGAGAAATTCCTGATTTTGGCCATCGAATTCCAGGGTTTGCAGGCCTTTGTAGCGGCCCACTCCGTGGTCGATATGCACCACAGGATCGTTGGTGTTGAGTTCTGTCAGGTTGCGAATGACGTTTTCGGCATTGTCATCGCCCCGTTTGCGCCGCCGCCGCTGCATAACGCGACTGCCGAACAGTTGGGATTCGGTGATGACGCTGACATTGGGCGTGTCGAGTACCAGGCCTTCGCTCAGCGGCGCCACGGTGATCATCACGTCAGCATCGGCAGCACTGAGGAATGAGGTCCAGCCATCAACCGCTTGCGGGATTATGTGAATCCGTTTTAACAGATCCAGCAACGTATCCCGGCGGCCGGCGGACTCTGCAACGAATAACACTCGTCTCTGCTCGTGGGCTGCGTTGCTGCAGTAAGTCTCCACCTGCAGCAGCGGGTTACCGGCCTTGGCGTTGATGGGTAAGGGGGGCGGTGTTTGCAACGGCAGTTCGCTGTGGTGATCTTTGCCGTCTGACCCACCGCCGCGCAGGTTGATGCGGGGAAACTGTTTCAGTGATCGGTTCAGTTCGTCGCTGGCCAGGAACAGGCTGGGGGGTGGCAGCAACGGACGCTGGCGGTCGTAGCGCAGCTCTTCGTATCGGTTATTGCAGTCGGCCCAGAAGTGATCGGCGCTTTCCTGCAGATGCTCTGCGGTCACCAGCAGCGTATTGTCCGGCAGAAAGTCAAACAGAGTGGCGGTTTCGTCAAAAAACAACGGCAGATAGTATTCTATGCCGGCGCTGGCGATGCCGTCACTGATATCCTGGTACACGGCGCAACTGCGGGGGTCAGCGTCGAAACGTTGCTTGAAACGGTCTTTAAACTGCCGGATAGCCGTATCGGAGAGCGGGAATTCTTTCGCCGGCAACAGGCGGACCTGTTGTACCTTTTCGATGGAGCGTTGCGTTTCAGGATCAAATGAGCGCAGGGTATCAATTTCATCATCGAACAGCTCAATGCGATAGGGAACCTGGCTGCCCATTGGAAACAGATCCATGATGGCACCCCGAACAGCGTATTCACCATGCTCCAGCACGGTGTCCACAGCACGGTAACCGGCCTGTTCCAGCTGCTTGCGTACCTGATCCAGTTTGAATGTCTGGCCCACATCCAATAGCAAGGTTTGGCCGGCCAAAAAGGACGGCGGCGCAAGCCGGTGCATGAGGGTTGATACGGGAACCACCAGCACACCCCGGTCCACGGTGGGCAACTTGTTGAGCGTGGCAAGGCGCTGGGAAATGATGTCCTGGTGGGGGGAAAAGCTGTCGTAAGGCAGGGTTTCCCAATCCGGGAAGGTCAGAATTTCAGTGTCCGCATGGGCGTAGAACGGGATCTCAAGCTCCAGCTGCAGTGCGCTTTGGGTGCCTGCGGTGATCACCAGGAGCAGACCCTGATGTTGCTTGGCAGCCTGTGCCAGAGCCCACGCCTGGCCGCTGCCCGTCAGGTTGGCCCAGACCCGCTGATCACCGGGTTTGGAAGGAAAATTATCAAGAAAATCAATCGCCATGGATTTTGTACAAAATGATGGGTGGCAAAAACAAGGACGCATTGTACATGCTTTTGCCGGTGGGTGAAGCAGGGGCTTAACAGGGGGATATGGGCCGGCCCGCATTCCTAGAATGAATATTCTAATGAGGTCTGGTAGTGTTGTAAGGTTACCGGTCTGCAAAACTCGGAACCGCAGGCCCGCTCCACATGGGCAGTTGACTGTCCATGTCAGAAACACAGCAAGAGAGAACATCATGGGTGATAAGAAAGCATCAGGTCAGGAAAAACAGGTAGGTCAAATAGCCGAACAGATGGCGGATCGGGTGAAAGAATCGGCAAATCAAATCTGGCTAGCCGGATTAGGGGCGTACTCAAAGGCCGAAGAAGAGGGCGGCAAGCTGTTTGAGGCACTGGTGCAGGATGGAGAAAAGCTGGAGGCCAAGACCCGTTCCATCGTCGACAAGCCGCTGACTGCGGCCAAAGAGAAAGTGGAAACGGTTCGGGCCCGGGCGACGGGATCCTGGGAAAAGGTAGAGAAAGCGTTTGATATTCGGGTCTCCAAAGCGCTGCATCGGTTGAATATTCCGACCCGGGCCGATGTTGACAGCCTTACCCAACGCATTGGAGAGCTTGAGGCGCAGTTACAGAAAATTGAACAGGCAGCCTCAAAACGTCGTTCCAGCGCGGCGAAATCCACCAAAAGTTGAGTCTGAATAAAAGAATAATCACAAAGCTGATGCAGGGGGCGTGGTTGCAGTGCGCCGGTATTGGCTTATAGTTCGGTAGAGCCTGCACTGGACGAACAGATGTTAAATAGATGTTAAATTTTCTTGTCTTTGTATTCTGCTACATTGGGGGGTTTGCGCTAGCGCTGTTAAGTCAACCGGTGTGGGCGTTTATGCTCTATCAGATGGTTTACTTCATGAACCCTCTGGAGCGCTGGTGGAGCTATTTGGTCCCCAACCTGAGTTACTCGTTCTTTACGGTTGTTTTATTGCTTTTTGTCTATATCAAAAAGTTCAAGGATCACAATCTAAATCGCCTGTTTGCAGCACCCCCCTACAAATGGGCTTTGCTGTTCCTGTTCAGTTTTTTCTTGGCTAAGTACTACGCCGATCTGCCGGATGCCCACGATTTTGCCTTCACCAACCTTTTCAAGCTCATCATTATCATCTCGATAGCCTATAAGGTGGTTGATAGCGACAAGAAACTGGATCGCATCCTGTATGCTTACATGGCGGGAGCCACCTACCTTAGCTTTATGGTTTACCAGGTGGGTCGAAACTCCGGTGATCGTGTGGAGGGGGTCGGTACCGTGGATTCCCCTGATACCAATGATGTGGCCGCGGCGTTGGCGCCCACCCTGATCCTGGCTGTGTATTATTTTTGGCAACACACGAAAAAGAGTGTCCGTTTTTTCGTGCTGGTGGGGGCGGCGTTTGTTGCCAATGCCATTGTATTGATCAACAGCCGTGGCAGCTTTTTGGCGGTCATCTGCGGTGCAGCCTATTTCTTTATGCACGCAATTTTTTCCAAACACCGACAGAAGAATCAGCGGGCGTCTGCCATCGGCCTGATCTTTATGGGCTTGCTGGCGTTGCCTTTTCTGGTGGATGAAAGCACGATTCAACGTTTTATGACCATCAAAACCCAAGAGGTAACGGAAGAGGAAGAGACCGGCGCCACCCGGGTGTTTTTCTGGCTGGCAGCGATGGAGATGGCAAAGGATTATCCGTTTGGCGCAGGGGCCAATGGATTTACATTACATGCACCGGACTACATTCCTCTGGAGGTGAATTCCGGAGGCAGCCGCAACCGGGCAGTGCACTCCAGCTGGTTTGAGGCTTTGACTGAGGTGGGGTACCCGGGGCTGTTCTTCATGATCATGATGGTAATCAGTGTCTTCGGTGTATTGAAACAATGCCGTAAGCAGGTGTTGTCAACCGGGAATATTGACCTGTATTTCAAGTTAATTGCCATGGAGGGGGCGTTTATCGCGTTCCTGGTGGCAATGACCTTTTTGAACCGGTCCCGGGCAGAGGTGTTTTACTGGATGGTGTTGTTTGCGTGTTGCGCCTATAACGTGTACGTGGTGCGGGGGCGCTATGGGGCGAATGATCCGTTGGTTGCCACGGCACAGACACCGCAATCAGCCCAGGAAAATCGCTAAATCCCCCGCTTTTTCGCTGTGGATATTGACATCAGACTGGCACGTTGTTAACAGGTTTTATATAGCTCAGGCTCTTTTTAGGAAACCGGTCTAAATCTTTGATATTAAGCCGTCTCGATCTTAAGTTATTGATATCTATATAGAAATAACTTGATTAAAAAGTAACCAATATGTCTTAAGCGCAGCATCCATGGCATTCTTGGGCTGTTGTCACCAAAACATCCACAGAGTTGTCCACAGATTTTGTGGATAGTTTTTAATGCTATTAAATGAATGTTTCGAAAATCGAATTCTGTGTTGGCAAAAGCGGATAATGGGAGTAGCCTATGCGCCCATTGTTAATCCGGGCTTGGGGCTCGACTCTCATAGTTACTGTTGGTTTCTGTGTTTGAATTGATCAGTGGTTGGGGAAATGATTGCAGATAGTATTAACAATGAATGTGGCGTCATGGCCCGTTTTTCTTTTCGTGCAGCGAATCGAATTATCGACATACAGTGCCAGCGGGGGCGCGCCTACCCATCCCGGTTTTCTCTGAAAATGTTGCAGTATTCTGCTGACCACGGGCATCGTTCCGCCATGTCTCAGCTTGGCAGCCTGCTGTATAACTGCGGCGTGGGGCGAGCGGTAAAGCGCAGCGGTTTGGAATACATCCGCATGGCGGCAAAAGCCGGGGACGCGGAAGCCCAATATCAATTGGGCAAAGCCTACTACGATGGTGGTTTGACCCATCAGGATAACAAGGCCGCCACTCATTGGTTGGCTTTGGCGGTTGACCGGGGCCATGAGCAGGCAGCAGAAGTTCTGCAACAGTGCCAGACTGCATTGAACGATGAAACCGAAGAACATCCCACCCTGGCCTAGTAACCGGTAGCCCATAGATTCTTTGACTCTCATAAGTTGTGCGGTTACTCTCCTATCCCAATAGAACATCAGCATTATGTGAATTGGGATCAGCATGTCTGAAGCAAATTATATCGTCGACGTAAATCCACAGAACATTAACGATGTTGTGCAGATGTCTGCACGTATTCCGGTGCTTCTGGACTTCTGGGCAGAATGGTGTGAGCCCTGTAAGACCCTGGCCCCGCTGCTTGAGAAGATTGCCGATGAATACGCCGGTCAATTCATACTGGCCAGGGTGGATACTGAGAGTAATCAGATGCTGGCCCAGCAACTCGGCGTGCGCAGTATTCCTGCCCTCAAGTTGATTGTTCAGGGCCAATTGGCGGGTGAGCTGAATGGTGCCCAGCCGGAATCGGAAATTCGAAAGCTGCTGGAACCGTTTCTGGGTGAACCGCAGGATGTAGACGAGACCCCAGCGGACGAGGCAACCGATCTGTTTGCACAGATTCAGCGGGCTCGCGCCATGGGCGCCCATGACCAGGCCATTGACGCACTGCAGGCTGCCATGCAGGAGCAACCTCAGGAGATTAAATACCAGACGTTGATGGCGGAAGTGCTGATGGATGTGGATCGTTTGGATGATGCCCAGGCCGTACTGGACAACATCAGCGATGAAACACTCAAGGGGCCGGCATTGGCGAGGTTGTTCTTTCTGCAGGAGCTGGCCGGTTTCGAGAGCGCAGAATCCCTGCAGTACCGGGTGGCTCAGGACAGCAATGATTTGGAGGCCCGCTACTATATGGCGGCAACCTGTGTGCTGGCCGGGGAAACGGACGCTGCCATGGAGCTACTGCTGGAGATTGTACAGAAAGATCGATCCTTCAAAGAGGACGGTGCCCGCCTGGCAATCCTGAAACTGATTGAGCTGATGGCAGGGGACCCTGCCGTGGCGCGCTATCGTCGCCGCCTTTTTGCCTGCTTGCATTAGGTCAGTAGCCTGCTTTCCCGTTCTGAATTACCGGTGCCCTCCTGCGTGAGGGCACTTTTGTTTTTGCATTTACCTCAACCCTTTTGCATTGCTGTTAGAATGTAGGGATGAAGCTCGCAAAGTGCAGGTTAGTTTGTGAATAAAGCACCACCGCAGTTGCCCAATCGTTCGGCCGGGGAAACTCAAGACTCGAAGGTTGCATTGATTCGTTCTGAGCTGGATGGGCATTTCTATCTTAATCGTATGCGTCTGCGATTTGCCGGTGCATTGGAAGGCCGCTATCGCCGTTACTGCGGCTTACGTGATCGCCGCTATATTCGCCAACTGGTTAATATACTGATCGCGCTGTACTGCCTGTACGGTATTTTCGACTGGGTGATGCTGGGTGTTCTGGTGGAGCCCGTCTATAAGATCCGCTATGCCATGGGCATGCCCGGCCTGATCGCCATCTGGATTCTGGTGCACTCCCGTAAGCTGGATGCCCATCTGGATAAGCTGGTTGTGTTGGGGTTGTTTTGGCTGTCGGTCACCACCCTGACCATGGCCCGGGTGGTTCCTGATGAACATAAGGGACTGTACCTGATCAGCGAGTTGGCCATCATTATGGCAGGGATCACCATTGGTAAAATGCGTTTCTGGCCGGCCCTGGGCAGTGCGCTGCTGTTTGTGATCAGCTATGTGCTCATCCTGATGCCGTTCGGCCGCAGCAACTCATTCCTGCTTTATTATCTGTTTCTCAGTTGCGGAGCCCTGGGTTTGTGTCTGTTGGCGCAGTATTCAACTGACCGTTCCAGTCGGCGGGAGTTTCTACAAAAGCTGCTCATCCATCGTAAGAACCAACAATTGAAAAAACTCAACTCCAGGCTCAGGGATCTGGCGGAAGTGGATGCGCTGACCAGCATTTCCAATCGTCGCTCGTTCGACCAGGTGCTGGATGAAGAGTGGCGTCGAGCCCGTCGGCGTGGTTACAACCTGGCGATGCTAATGTGCGACATTGATTTCTTCAAATCCTACAACGACAGCTTTGGCCATCAGCAAGGTGATTTATGCATCAAGCAGGTGGCGCAATGCATGCAGCAGGTGGTGCGGCGCCCCGGGGATCTGGTGGCTCGTTATGGTGGTGAGGAGTTTGCGGTGGTGTTACCGGCACTTGATGTGGAGGAGGCGGCCAATATCGCACGGGTGGTGTGCCAGAGTGTCCGGGATTTGCGTTTACCCCACCCCATGTCGCCCGCCAATGAATACGTTACCATCAGTGTGGGCGTGGCCGCCATGGTGCCCACTGGGGGGCACGTTGCCGGTGATTTGGTGGGGCGTGCCGACGAAGCCCTGTATCTGGCGAAGAAAGCCGGCCGAAACCGCATCCAGGTGTATCGCCCTGAGCTTTCCGATGGCAGTGCCAGTGACCGAATAGGGGCCTAATCAAACTCATTTTGTGCACTTTGTGGCCGGGTTGGAACTTTTCTGGCATGCCTATGATCGACGCGGTAGACTCCAATTTTATGGATTTATTATTGCGCGGTCAGGGACGTGGATAACAATAAACGATACACAGATGCAACTGAACAACTGACGAGTTTAAAATCCGGCTCGTTTCTGGAAATGGGATTTCCCCGAGAGCTTGAGCAGCGCTATCAGGAAGTGCAGAAGGACTGGTACTGCGACGCCATTCGGATTTCGTCGTTGCTGGCAGTGTTGCTGCTGGCAACCAGCTATGTTGTGGAGTGGAGTACCGGGATTCATCTCGGGGTGGGCACTCTGATCGTACGTGGCCTTGCCATTGCCCTGCTGCTTGGTACTTATCTTTATGCCCGCAAGTCGCGACGCTTAACCTGGAAGTACTGGGTGGTAGCGGTGAACACCGTGATGGTGTCGGGGACGTTGCTGTTGATTGCCCAGGAAATCAGCCAACCGATCAAGATGATGTATTACTGCAATGTTTTCTTTGTTGAAGTGGTGGTTTTCACCTTCGTCCGCTTGCCCCTGAATTTCACCAATACATTGGGGTTGCTGTTACTGCTGATGGTGGGGGGGGCAGTCTACCTGGACACCATGAGTCTGGAAGAATCGGCCCACATACTGTTTTTCATGCTTAGCGGAACCCTAATCTCGGTGCTGGTATCCATCAAAACCGAAAAGCTGTCCCGGGAAAGCTTTTTGAAGTCAGAATTGATCGAATATGAGAAGTCACAACTACGGGCTCTGAACGACCGCATTAATGTGGAGGCCAGTCTGGATCGCGTCACCCGGTTGTGCAATCGCATGGCGTTTGAAGACAGGCTGTTATCCTATTGGAGCCTGTCCACGCAGAACGCCCAGTGGTTTATTTTGGTGGCCATTCACGTTGAACGTTTTGCCTATTTCAACGAGCAACGTGGTACAGAGTGCGGCGACGACCTGTTGCGGGAAGTGGCCAGAAAAATACGTGTGCTGCTGTTGGACAAGCACGATGCGGCTTGCAGAATCAGCGGTGGCCGCTTTGTCATTATGCTTACGGGTACGGAACAGATGGTCAACAAGCAGTTGGAGAGCATGCGCGAAAACCTGTCACAACTGACGGTATTGGACCGCTTCCCCACCACTCGGGAAAACGTTTATTTGTCTTGGGGCCGGGTCACGATAGAACCTGATAGTGATCGAGATCCCCGTGGCTTGTTGGATCGTATGTTCAGGCACCTGGTACCGCTGGACAATAACGCCTTGAGCTGTGAGGCACGCAATCAACAAAACCGGGCAGGTGGATTCTAGAGTGTCAGCGGCATGACCCCCCAAATCTTTTCTGAAATTGCAACCTTGATCCACGACGCAGAGCGCATCCTGTTTATCACCGGAGCGGGTATCTCTGCGGACTCCGGCTTGCCGACCTATCGTGGAATCGGCGGATTGTATGACGACGTCCACACTGAAGAAGGCATTCCAATTGAGGTTGCCCTGTCCGGAGACATGCTCAGGCAGCAGCCGGAGTTAACCTGGAAGTACCTGCTACAGGTGGAGCGGGCTTGCCGTGGTGCCGGTTACAATCTGGCGCACCGCCTGATTGCTCTACTGGAACAGATCAAGCCGCAGAGCTGGGTGCTGACCCAGAATATCGATGGTTTTCATCGTGCAGCCGGTAGCCGGCAGTTGATTGAAATTCATGGCAAGGTGGGTGAGCTGTTGTGTGCCAAGTGCCACTTTGAAATGGCAGTACCCGATTACCGGCATATTGAGTCGGTGCCGATTTGCCCCCGTTGTCACAACGTGATGCGACCCAACGTGGTTTTGTTTGGTGAAATGTTACCGGAACAGGCGGTGGCGGAATTGCATCGGGAAATGGTGCGTGGGTTCGATCTGGTGTTCAGTATCGGCACCAGCAGTGTGTTTCCCTACATCGCCCAGCCGGTGTTTGAAGCCAGGCAGTGGAATGCCAAGGTTGTGGAGATTAATCCGGGCTTCACTGAGGTTTCGGGTTTCGTGCATTACCAGTTGCCCATGCGGGCTTTAGACGCCATGCAGGGCATATGGCAAGCCTTGGGTTACCCATTGCCGCAGGATGATGCGAGCCGTTAGGCTTCAGGCGGCAACGATGACCTTTTTATCCGGCTGCAGGGATCGGAATCCGGCAACGAAATGCTCGGGCTTCAGATGGTCCTGGGTTCGGAAATGCTGATGCCAGCATTTTGCCAGCGCTTCGGTATTGTTTGCGTCTTCAGGGATGTCGGCATGATTAAGTGCATAAACCCCCCAGGCAATTGCGGTGGCATAGGCAAGATTAATGGCGAGTTCCATGTCAGGGTTTGCCAGAAATTCTCTTTGCGATGCAAACCCCCTGACCTTGCTTGCCAGGTCGGCGTCAAAGGCCAAGAACTCATCCCAAACCCGATGATGGAGTTCGGCGCGAATTTTATAAACCCCGACACCAATATCACATTTCAGCTCCATGCCCAGTTGAGAGGCCAGTGCTGCGGATCCTAAGAGGAGGTTTTCAAGGGAGGGAGACCATTTGCCCAGCTTTTTAAGGGTGGGCCGAACGACGTACAGACGAAAATCCTGAGGGTTAATTCCCATTCACTATACCCGGTGTTCACTCATCACTGCTTTTGGTTGGGTATCCTGCAGCAAAAAATTCATTCGCTTAACAGGTAATCCCTAAACTTCAGGTTAGTTCAATATCCTAACTATTTAACAGGAAAGCAAAAAATATTTTCGTCTAACGTTATGTGTTTTTAGCGTTTGAAGTTGTATGCCAAACTAATTACCACTCAGCAGGTAGGCTTCCGCCGCTTCGATGGCAGCCCGCTCCCCGGTTACCACCACTACGTCTTCCGCCAGCAGTTGAGTGTCATCACTGGGATTCATCACGGTGTCGTTGCCGCGGCGAATGGTGTGCAGGCTGGCACCCTTTGATTCCAGATTCAGCTCGCCCACGGTTTTATTTGCCGCATAACAGGTGGACGGAATATAAATGGGTTGCAGGTGCCCCTGATAAGAGGACATGCCATAGGCACCATGTTGACCGACGACAAATCCATGCAGCATTTTGTAACGCTCTTTACGTACGTTTTCGATGGATTGAAATACCTTGCGTCCTGACAGGCCCAGGGCCACCATAACGTGACTGACCAGCATGAGGCTGGCTTCCAGTGTTTCCGGAATGACTTCCGTTGCGCCTGCATCCTGCAATTCCACAAGGTGGGCATCGTCTCTAGTGCGCACCAGTATGGGAACTGAATCCCGTAATTGTCGGATGTCATGAATCATTTGTTTTGCTGAGCTGTGGTCGTCAAAACTGATCACCACCAGATTGGCTTTCATCAGCCCAAGGTGCTGCAATACTTTAATCTTTTTGGCACTCCCATAGTGTACGTGGTCGCCGGCGGCACGTGCACGTTGCACGCGAACCGGGTCGTCGTCCACGGCGATGTAGGGAATATTTTCCTGTTGCAGAAAGCGCGATATGGTTTGGCCCACCCGACCGTAACCACAGAGTATGACGTGGTGATTCATCTCCGGTGGCTCAGTGGGTTCCGGTTCATTTTCGCGGGCCTGGGTTTTCAGCTGTTTTCGAACCAGCAGGCGATTGGCAATTTTTTCACTGTTGGAAACCAGAAACGGGGTCGCCGCCATGCTGATCACAATAATCGATAAAAAGAATGAGGCGACATCGTGCGGAACCAGGCTGCCTTTTACCGCGAGCGCCAACAGGGCAAAACCAAATTCCCCACCCTGGCTCAGTACCAGGCCGGTGCGAATGGATACATTGCCGGAATGACCAAATACCCGGCATAGCAGGGCGATCAATCCGGTTTTGAATACGATCAGGCAAATACTGAAGAAGAGTATTCTGGGCCAGTAACTGGTGATGAGGTCCACGTCTATGATCAGTCCGATGCTGACAAAGAATATCCCCAGTAATACGTCCCGAAAGGGCCGAATCTCAGCCTCAATTTGATGTCTGAAGTGACTTTCCCCCAGCATCATACCTGCCATAAAGGCTCCCAGCGCCATGGCCAGGCCCAAGGCGTGGGCGGCCGCTGCCGCCAGCAACGCCACCACCAGTACCGTTAAGACAAAGAGTTCCTCGGAGCGTGTTTTACTGATTTCTGTGAACAGGGGGGGCAAGATCCACTTGCCGATGGCGACTACCGCAATGAAAAAGCCCACTGCTTTGGCACCGGCAAAGGCCAGTGATTGCAGCATCTCTTCACCACCGGCATCGCCACCAACGGAGATCAACACCAGAATAATAATGGCCGCAATATCCTGAAACAGCAGGATACCGATTGCAATGTGGCCGTGGGCGGTGGCGATTTCATTGCGCATGGAAAGCTCTTTGCTGACGATGGCAGTGGAGGAAAGCGCAATAGCGGAGGCGGCAATGAGGGTGCCGGTTACGGTGATTTCATAGATTACCCGTGACAGATAGATAAGACCGCCGAACAGGGCAATGCAAATGAGCACCTGCAGCGTGCCCATGCCAAAAACCACTCTGCGCAGTGCAATCAGGTGGGGCAGCGAAAATTCCAGGCCCAGTGTAAACAGCAGGAACGCCACGCCAAATTCCGCAATGATCTGAAATTGACTGACGTCGCTCACCAGCCCCAGCTCTTTGGGGCCCAGGATGACGCCCACCAGCAAATAACAAATGATGGTGGGAACCTTAAGGCGATTAAACAGCGCAGCGGCGGCCACGGATGCGGCCAGGATAATAATCAGTTGATTGATGATGCTAGTGTGTTCCACGCGTTTTCCTCAGGCCTTCAGTCATTGGGCAGGCGGGCCAGAAACATGGCAACCCACTTCCAGAATCGTTCCCTGATTTTTTCATGCCAGCTGCGGGCTTTCCAGCGGGATAAAGCAATTTCCGTGCAGGATTCCAGATCCTTTTCCAGCAATTGCTGAATGGTTTCATTGAGGCCCGGATCCAGTGCTTCCAGATTGGCCTCCAGGTTCCAGTGTAGATTCCAGCGGTCGAAATTACAGGAGCCCACCGTGAGCCAGTCATCCACCACTGCCGCTTTCAAGTGCAGAAAGCGCGGCTGGTACTCGAATATGCGTACTCCGTATTCCAGAAGTATCCGGTACCAGGTACGCCCGGCGTAACGTACGCTGGGGTGGTCGGTGTTGTCGCCAGGTAGAATGATGCGCACGTCCACGCCCCGTTGTGCGGCCTTGCGCAGGGCTTTGACCAGTTTACGTGAGGGATAGAAATACGCGGTACACAGCCAGGCACGGCTACTGGATTTGTTCACTTCGCTGATCAGGGAGCCGATGATGGGCTTGTTACCCAGCCCCCGGCTCGCCACCACCCGGCCCTGGGGCAGCGTCCGATTCATAAGTGGTGCACTGTTGTCGCTATGAAAGGTGAGGCGCAACTTGGCGCGCAATTCTTCATCGTGGATGGAATCATAGTGTTGCCAGCTGCGTTCAAACAGCAGTTGCCAGTCATGCACCAACTGGCCCCGGATTTCCACCATGGCATCATGCCAGGCCCGGTGACCGCGATGCTCAGCGGAAAAGTCATCTGTTACACCGGCGCCCCCGGTGAAGGCCACCTGGCAATCCACCAGCACGATCTTGCGATGATCCCGGGAGAAATTGCGCAGGCGCTTACTGCGTTTGACCCGATTGAAGAAGCGCAGGTCCGCGCCCGCTGACCTTAATCTTTCCCGGTCATTGTGGCGCAGGTTATGGGAGCCTATGTGGTCCAACAGCACGCGAACATAAACGCCACGCTCTTTTGCGGCAATCAGGGCATCGATAAAACGATCCGCCATGGCCCCGGACTCAAACAGGTACATTTCGATGTCAATGGCGCTGCGGGCATTGCTCAATGCATCAATAATGCGGGGATAGAATTGATCTCCATCCACCAACAGCTGGTAATGGTTATCGGTGCGCCAGGGCAGTATGGATGTAAAGCTATCGGTAGAGGCCAGATTCATAGCCCGAAACTAGCGGTAAACGGCAGACAAATCAATGACTCATCTGGGAAACGATGGTCCAGACACCGAACCCCATTAACATCAGGGCAGCGAACATTCGAGTGCCCGCATTGCGGGCAAAATCGGTCAGTATCTGGCTGAAGGTGCCAACGCTCAGCATGGCGGGTAAGGTGCCCAGGCCAAAATAGAGCATCAACAGCGCGCCGCGCTCGGCACCACCGGAGCCCAGGGACCAGGTGAGGGCGCTATAGACCAGCCCACAGGGCAGCCAACCCCAGAGAAAGCCCAGTGCCACGGCCTTATGGGGGCGGTCCACCGGAATGAAGGTGCGGGTGATGGGGGCGATGTGCTTCCACACGCGGACGCCGATACGTTCCAGTTGATTGAGGATTTTCCACCAGCCGCTGATGTAGAGTCCCAGCAGAATCATCATGATGCCGGCGAGCATTCTCAGGTAAGAAGGGCCATGGCTGGGGATCTGGTCATAAAGCGTGGCGCCAGCCAGTCCAATGGCGGCGCCGGCGGTGGAGTACGCGCTGATTCTGCCCACGCTGAACAGCAATTGATAGCCGAACTGCTGTTTGAAGGTACGGGATTGTCCGGGGACAATCGCGGTGGTGAGCGCGCTGCTGATGCCGCCGCACATTCCGATACAGTGTAAGCTGCCCATAAACCCTACGGCGAAGGCAGCAATCAGATCATGACTGAATGCCACTTCAGTTTTGTTCTCCGTCGGAAGGTTTCTTGGTGGTTGGTATTCGGGTGTCTTCCTCGAACAGGATGCGGCTGGCTTCCCGGTCCAGATCGTCGAACTGATCGTTGCGCACGGCCCAGAAGAAGGCAAAGACTGCCACCACCAACAACACCAGTGCCAATGGGATCAACAGATAGATGATGTCCATTAATGGGGCCCTCCCTGTTGCCGTGTGTTTGAATTCAACCGCAATGCGTTGACCACTACCAGCAATGAGCTTGCGGACATGCCCAACGCGCTGGCCCAGGGCGGGATGTACCCCGCAGCTGCCAGGGGCAGGGCGGTCAGATTATACAGTATGGCCCACCCCAGGTTCTGGCGAATGATACGGTAGGTTTTGTTCACCAACTGAAGAACGTCGGTGAGTGGCCACAGGCTGTTGCCCAACAGAATACCATCTGCAGCCAGCTTGGCCAGATCTGTGGAGCCGGCCACGGCAATGGAGACATCGGCCCCGGCCAGTACCGGCGCATCGTTGAGGCCATCGCCCAGCATCAGCACGCAGGCACCGGATTGCTGCAGGCGGCGGATAAAATCGAGCTTGGCCTGTGGGGCAGCATTACTCACCACCGAGCTTACCTGTAACTGGCGGGCAACCGCCTCCGCGTGGCCGCTGCTGTCACCACTCAGAATATGGCAGCGCAAACCGTTGTTTTGCAGGCGCTGCAGCAGGCGCTCGGCATCCGGCCGCAGTTGGTCTTCAATACGAAACCAGGCCAGTGCTTCCCCATCACGGCTCAGCAGAATCCATTGCCCGGACTGGCCGGGGCAGGGCGGGGGTATTTGATCCGGTACCGCAAATTGCGGTTTACCAATGCGCATGGTGTGATTGCCCTGTTTACCCTCCAGGCCCTGGTTGGCGACGATGCGCTGATGCGCAATGCCGGCAGCGGCAGGCAGGCCATGAAAGGCCCGCGCGATGGGGTGTTCCGAGACCGATTCCAGCGCCGATGCCATGGCGCAGACCTGTTCAGCGTTCAGGTTCGCCAATGGAATGGTTTGTGCCAGCACGAACTCTCCCATGGTCAGGGTGCCGGTTTTATCGAACACCACATCGGTTACCCGGCGCATGCCTTCGATGGTGTGGGCGCGGGTGGCAAGAAAGCCCATTTGTGACAGGCGAGCGGTGGCGGCAGTGATGGCGGTGGGGGTGGCCAGTGACAATGCACAGGGGCAGGTCACCACCAATACCGAGAGCATGATCCAGAAGGCATCCTGCGGTGCGTTGAACCACCAGTAGGTATAGACGCAAACGGAGGTGAGCAATACCGCGAATACGAAGCGGGAGGCGATGGTATCCGCCAGTACAAAGGTGGGGGGTTTTTCCGCTTCCGCCCGTTCCAGCAGGCGCCTGAGCGTGGACAGGGTGCTGTCTTTGGGGTGAGTGCTGATCTCGATGGTGAGCGGCTGTTCCACATTGAGCGTGCCACCGGTCACCCCATCGTCGCGGGTCTTGCTCAGGGGCAACTGCTCCCCGGTGAGCATGGCTTCGTTGACGGCCGAATCCCCGGCAAGGATGCGACCGTCACCGGGAATAACTTCACCGGCTTTTACCAGCACAATATCGCCCGGTTTCAGTTGGTCGGCAGGAATCAGCCTGGTGTGTTGTTCCTGATCCAGTAATCGTGCCGTTTGCATTTGGGAGTGGGAGAGGCGGATGGACGTGCTTTGGGAGCGGTGCCGGGCGCGCATTTCCAGATAACGGCCCACCAGAAGGAAGAACACGAACATGCAGACCGAGTCAAAATAGACTTCCGGCCCCTGACTCAGTGTGGCCCAGACACTGGAAAAATAGGCAAAGCACAGCGCCACCGCCACCGGCACATCCATGGACAGGTGCGCATTGCGCAGGCTTCTCAGTGCGCCACTCAGGAAGGGCATGCCGGAGTAGAAGAAGACCGGTGTGGTGACCAGGGCGCTGACCCAGCGCAGGAACTGTTCGTGGGCCGGCTCGATGCCTTCAAATGCTCCCATATACAGGCTGACGGCATAGGTCATGACCTGCATGGCCCCCAAGCCCGCAACGCCGATGCGCATCAGGGCCTGTTTGTTCTCCTGCTTTATGTTTTGTTCCTGTTGCAGTGGCGTATAGGGTTCGGCTTTGTAACCGACCCGTGCAATGGCTTTGATAATGGCACTCAGAGTAGTCTGTTCCGGGTTCCACTGCACAACGGCGAGGTGGCTGCCCATGTTCACATTGCAGCGCACCACACCGGCCAGGTGGTTGACCTGCTTTTCGATCAGCCAGACGCAGGCGGCGCAGGTGATACCAGAGATCAGCAGGGTGATTTCTTTACTGCCTTGCGGCAGCTCATGGACGAAGCTTTGCTGCAGCACCTGATCGTCCCAGCTGTTCAGACCCTCCAGAAAACCCGGTACCAGTTCTGTGGCGGGGGAGTTGCCCGGGTCGCATTGCTGTCGGTGCTGATAGTAGGATTCCATGCCGATGTCGACAATGGTTTGGGCCACCGACTGACAGCCCGGGCAACACATGGCACGGGGCTGCTGTAAAATGGTGACAGAGTAGTGGTCACCCTGGGCAATGGGCAGGCCACAGTGATAACAGGTTGCTGCGTCCGTCATCAGCTGTTGGGCGTCAATGCCTGCCCACTGACCTCGTTATTGAAGTTGATGCTGCTTTCAATTTCCCACAATCTTGAAGGTGTAGTCAGCACAATGTAGTACAGGCCCTCTGGGGTGAAATCCAGTTTGCTGTAGAAACGGTTGTTGGGTGCTAGATACAGCTTCAGCGTGCGGTCCTTGGCTTCCAGTGTGGGGTGAATCAATTGCAGTGACAGTTCATTTTCCTGGCTGATATCCAGATTCTCCGTATCGAGAAACAGGTCACCGGAGTGTTTGTCCAGGGTCAGTTGCGCTTTGATTCCCAGTTCTCTCGCCTTCAGCTGTTTGTCCAGGCGCTGGTTTATGGCCATGCCATCCTTGTACCAGTCTTCACGTACCAAGCTGTCCCGGCCACTGATGGCCAGGTTAATCATGACCACGCCCATCACCACTGAACTGGCTGGAATTGCGATCAGAAACCAGGGCCAGAATT
The DNA here is from genome assembly GCF_003671475.1 of Ketobacter sp. GenoA1. Lineage (NCBI taxonomy): Bacteria > Pseudomonadati > Pseudomonadota > Gammaproteobacteria > Pseudomonadales > Ketobacteraceae > Ketobacter > Ketobacter sp. GenoA1. Next base: position 588,469 of record NZ_RCHM01000042.1, read on the forward strand.
GTCGATGCCAGGGTTTGGAGTCTGTCTGTGTCATTGCGGTTACCACGGTTATTGACGGGGGCTCAGGAAACGACTTTCCTCAACCACCTGCTGGGATGGGTCGTCTACTGATATTACTTTGAAATAGACCGTGGAGTTTCGTTCCTTGATGTCTTCCGGTTTCATTTCCAGGGTGACGGCCAGAGTCAGTAATTCTCCGGGCAGGGTCTTTACGGTTTCCGGGATATGGGGGATAACGTTATCCAGCCCGCTCACCACAATGTCGTACTCCTGGAATTGCTGCGTTTTGTTCATGATCTTGAGTGTGTAGGTGTTTTCAATGGTACCTTCCCAGGTCTCGCGATAGAGAGCATTGCGATCGCGGATGATATCCAGTTCCAGCGGCACCCGCGAGAACACCGCCGTAAGGAACAGCAACACCATCATACCCAGTACAGTGGCGTAGCCGATCAGTCGTGGACGCAGAATTTTACTGGGTTTGCCTTCCACTGCATTTTCAGTGGAGTAGCGTATCAGGCCTTTAGGATAGTTCATCTGCTCCATCACTGAATCACAGGCATCAATGCAGGCGGCACAGCTGATACATTCGTATTGCAGGCCGTTGCGAATATCGATCCCGGTGGGGCAAACCTGAACGCAGAGCTGGCAATTGATGCAGTCCCCCAATTCTGTCTGATCACGGGCAACGGATTTTTTACGTGAGCCGCGGGGCTCGCCACGGCCGACATCATAGGTAACCACCAGGGTGTCACGATCAAACATAACGCTTTGGAAGCGGGCATAGGGGCACATGTACATGCACACTTGCTCCCGCATCCAGCCGGCATTCAAATAGGTGGCCAGGGTAAAGAACAGCATCCACCAGGCGGCCCAGCCGGAGACATTCATGTGGTACAGGTCGATGAACAGTTCCCGTATGGGGGCGAAATAACCCACGAAGGTAACCGCTGTCCAGAACGATAAAGTAAGCCACAGGCCGTGCTTGAGGAATTTCTTGCTGAACTTGTTCATGGACATGGGTTGCGCATCCTGTTTCATGCGCTTGTTGCGATCACCTTCGGTGATGAATTCAATCCACATGAAAAAGGTGGTCCAGACGGTCTGCGGGCAGGTATAACCGCACCATACCCGGCCAGCCAGCACCGTAAAGAAGAACAGGGCAAAGGCGGCAATAATCAAGAGCCATGACAGGTAGAGAAAATCCTGCGGCCAGAACGTAAACCAGAAAATATAAAACTTGCGCTCAGGCAGGTCGAACAACACCGCCTGGCGGCCATCCCAGGTGAGCCAGGGGCCAAGAAAATATACGCCCAGTGTGATCCAGATGGTAATAATGCGAAGGTTTTGAAAGAAGCCTGAAGGGTGGCGTTGATAAATCTTTTCCCGTTTCTTGTAAAGGTCCATACCTTCCTGGTCGGCCTGTTTTACAGCGATCTTTGCGGGATTCGACATCGTATCACCTGCTGGCTACATCATGCGGATGAGAGTGGAGCGCGCAGCCTTGGCTTACGCGCTCCGGATTGTAGGTAAAATCAGTTGCTTAAGCTATACACATAAGCGGCAAGAACGTGAATTTTCTCCGGGCTCAGTTGATCCTTGAAGGAAGGCATCTTGCCCTGGCGCCCAGCGTTGATGGTCTCAATGATGGTGGCTTCATTGCCGCCGTACAGCCAGACATCGTCCGTCAGGTTAGGGGCACCCAGCATCTGATTGCCTTTACCGTCCGGGCCGTGGCAGGCAGCGCACATCATTGCAAACTTTTCCTTACCGGCAGCGGCGTCACCGGCACCACTGCGACCACTCAGGCTCAACACATAGGCTGCCACATTCTTGGTGCCGTCTTCGCCCAAGGCAGCGCCCAGTGGTGGCATCATGCCGCTGCGGCCGTTGGTCAACGTTTCCACGATTTTGGCGGCACTGCCACCGTACAGCCAGTCGTCATCGGCAAGGTTGGGATAGCCGACGTTGCCGCGGGCATCAGAGCCATGACAAATCGCGCAGTTGTTGCCAAACAGGCGCTGCCCGGTTTTAACCACTTCCTCGTTGCCGGCCAGTTGTTCCACGGGAACCTGGGCATACTCCTCGAACAGGCGGTCATAGCGGTTTTCGGCTTTTTCCACTTCCGTTTCCCATTGACCCACCGAGGTCCAGCCCAGAATGCCCTTGGCGTCACCCCAACCGGGGTATAACGTCAGGTAAATGAACGCGAATGCGATGGTGAAATAGAACAGGTTCAACCACCAGTGGGGCAGGGGGTTGTTCAGTTCTTCGATGCCATCAAAAGAGTGGCCCAGGGATTCGCCTTCTTTGATGGTGTCTTCGGGGCGCTTGCGCGTCCACCAGAGTAACCAAAGGCAGCCCAGCAGATTGATCAGGACGATGGTTATGATCCAACCATTCACCCAGCCTTGCGTAAAGTCAGTACCAGTCATTCTTTATCTCCATGCCCTTTTTCGTGCTTAGGGTTGTACTTCAGGGTATTCTCGTGATTGGCTTCGTCTGCGAACGGCAAATTGGCTGCGTCGTCAAAACCTTTCTTGCGGCGTGCGCTGAATGTCCACCAGCACACACCAATGAAAGCGACAAAAGCCAATACCGTTGCGATGCCACGCCAAGTATTGATATCCATACTGGGTTACCTCTTCACTTTGAGGAAGGTTCCCAATCCCTGTAAGTACGCGATCAGCGCATCTATTTCCTTCTTGCCTTCCACTGCGGCCTTTGCACCGGCAATGTCGGCATCGGTGTAAGGAACACCAACCGTGCGCAATGCTTCCATTTTGGCGGCAGTGGTTTCACCGCTGATGATGTTCTCATCCAGCCAGGGGAAACCGGGCATGTTGGATTCGGGCACCACATCACGGGGGTTCATCAGGTGATCGTAGTGCCACTGATCGCTGTAGCGTTCACCAACCCTGGCCAGGTCAGGGCCGGTACGCTTGGAGCCCCACAAGAACGGGTGCTCGTAGACGTGCTCACCGGCCACACTGTAATGGCCGTAGCGCTCGGTTTCAGCACGGAACGGACGCACCATCTGGGAGTGGCAGGTGTTGCAGCCTTCGCGAATATAAATATCACGGCCTTCCAGTTGCAGTGCCGTCCAGGGTTTCAAGCCCTCGATGGGTTGCGTGGTCTGCTTTTGAAAGAACAGGGGCACGATTTCCACCAGACCACCGAAACTCACCGCCACCAGGGTCAGGATAATCATCAGGCCTACATTCTTTTCTACTATTTCGTGTGTCTTAGCCATCTTCTTTACTCCTTAAGCCGGCTGTGCAGCAGTGTTGCCAGAAGCGGCAGGGGAACTCATGGTCTTGAAGACGTTGTAGGCCATCAGGAACATCCCTGACAGGAACACCAGGCCGCCGATCATTCGAACCACATAGTAGGGGTAGGTGGCTTTCAGTGATTCAACGAAGGTATAGGTTAATGTGCCGTCGTCGTTCACTGCGCGCCACATCAGGCCCTGGGAGATACCCGCTACCCACATGGAGGCGATATACAGCACTGTGCCGATGGTCGCCAACCAGAAATGTGTGTTGACCAGCCCAACGCTGTGCATTTCTTTTTTGCCATACAGCCAGGGGATCAGCGCGTAAATGGAACCAATGGAGATCATGGCAACCCAGCCCAGCGCCCCAGAGTGAACGTGACCGATGGTCCAGTCCGTATAGTGGGACAACGCGTTCACAGTCTTGATGGACATCATGGGGCCTTCGAACGTGGACATACCGTAAAAGGACAGTGCCACGATCAGAAAACGAATCACCGGGTCATCCCGCAGCTTCTCCCATGCACCAGAAAGGGTCATGATGCCATTGATCATGCCGCCCCAGGATGGTGCAAGCAGAACCAGAGAGAACACCATGCCGATGGATTGGGCCCAGTCCGGCAGCGCGGTGTAATGCAGATGGTGGGGGCCGGCCCACATGTAGATAGAAATCAGAGCCCAGAAATGCACGATGGACAGCCGGTAGGAGTAAACCGGACGCCCCGCCTGCTTGGGCACAAAGTAATACATCATGCCCAGAAAGCCCGCAGTGAGGAAAAAGCCCACTGCATTATGGCCATACCACCATTGCACCATGGCATCCATGGCACCGGCATAAACTGAGTAAGACTTGGTTAGAGTTACCGGAATGGCCAGGCTGTTGACAATGTGCAGGAGGGCAACCGTGATAATGAATGCACCGTAGAACCAGTTTGCCACATAGATGTGGGAGGTGGTCCGTTTGGCAACCGTGCCGAAGAACACCACCGCGTATGCGACCCAAACCACTGCGATCAGGATATCGATGGGCCATTCCAGCTCCGCATATTCCTTCGCAGAGGAAATACCCAGCGGCAGGGTAACGGCTGCCAGCAAGATCACAAGTTGCCATCCCCAGAAGACAAACTTGGCCAGTGCCGGTGCGAACAGTGCGGTTTGGCAGGTACGTTGAACTACATAGAAAGACGTGGCCATCAGGGCGCAGCCACCGAATGCGAAAATAACCGCATTGGTATGCAGTGGGCGCAGACGGCTGTACGTCAGCCAGGGTAGATCAAAGTTCAGAGCCGGAAAGGCCAGCTGGGCAGCGATAAATACGCCGACAGCCATCCCCACGATGCCCCAGACAACGGTCATGACCGAAAATTGCTTAACGACACCATAATCGTATTGCGGCGTTGCAGCTTGACTATTACTCATTGAGTGTCATTCCTGTGTTGAGTGATTGAACACACACGGTTACTACGGTTTCTCTCACGAGAGGCAGAACAACCATTATTAAAATGGCAGCCTGCATTATAGGAGCGATCACCTGTATGTTGTTGATACAAGTCAACTAAGGTAGATACCGGCCATACCCCTTTCGTACTACATCCAAATGAACCAAAAAGGTGCATTGCTTTTTATTGATGCGCGCAATGAGTGCGATTTTCGTGAGAGCTTGTTCTTGATTTTACCTAAGCTATTGAAATCGTTAGATAAGATCAAATGGCCCAAAATCTGCATGCTCTTTTGTGGTGCGCTGGCACCAGAATAGAACAAAAACCAGTTTAAAAAAACCAATCTATGTTCCTTAAGCCACAGAAATTTGGGGCGGCAATTATGAAAATGATTACGGCAATCATCAAGCCTTTTAAGCTCGATGATGTACGTGAAGCGTTAACTGATCTCGGAATCAGCGGGATGACGCTGGAAGAAGTGAAAGGATTTGGCCGACAGAAGGGCCATACGGAGTTATACCGGGGCGCAGAATACGTGATCGATTTTGTGCCCAAATTCAAGCTGCAGTTGGCAGTGAACGATAATCTGGTGGAGGTGGTCACCGAGGCCATCACCAAAGCGGCGAATACCACCAAGATCGGGGATGGCAAGATCTTCGTATCTGAACTGGAGCAGGTTATTCGTATCCGTACCGGAGAGCAGGGGGAATCCGCCCTGTAGAGTACTGCGCGCTCCCAAGCGCAACATATTAAAAGGCCAATTCGTAATTCTACCTTCAAGGGGTATCATTCAATGTCAGGTAAAAGCAACCTGCAGCGGGTTTTGCTCGCTTTGCCGTTTCTTGTTGTTCCGTCTTTGTCATTCGCCGCTGATCTCAATGGCGCCAATACTGCGTGGATTCTGACTGCCACTGCACTGGTCCTGTTTATGACCATCCCCGGGCTTTCCTTGTTTTATGCAGGGTTGGTGCGGTCCAAGAACGTGTTGTCCGTGCTGATGCAATGTTTCACGCTCACCTGTCTGATGTCGATTCTCTGGTTCGTGGTGGGTTACACCATTGCTTTTGGCTCATTGGAAGAGCAGGGCAGCTTTATCGGCGATTTTGGTAACGTGCTGTTTGCCGATATGAGTGTGGACAGCATGAACGGGGATATACCAGCGGTGCTGTTTGCGGCATTCCAAATGACGTTTGCGGTGATCACGCCGGCGTTGATTGTGGGTGCATTTGCTGAACGTATGAAATTCTCCTCCATGTTGCTGTTCAGTTCTGCCTGGCTGTTACTGGTCTATGCCCCCGTATGCCACTGGGTGTGGGGCGGTGGCTGGTTGGCCGAAATGGGGTTCCTGGATTTTGCCGGTGGTGCCGTGGTGCATATCACAGCCGCGGTTGCGGCCCTGGTGGCCGCACTGGTGATCGGTAATCGAAACGGGTTTCCCACCACCGTGATGATGCCAAACAACATGACCATGACGGTTACCGGAGCCGGTATGCTGTGGGTGGGCTGGTTTGGCTTTAATGCCGGCAGTGCGCTGGCTGCGGACGGCAGTGCCGCCATGGCGTTGCTGGTGACCCATATATCCGCGGCGGCCGGGTCCCTGGCCTGGATGACCTGTGAATGGGTAAAACATGGCAAGCCTTCGGTGCTGGGTATTGTGACCGGTATGGTGGCGGGCCTTGGTACCATCACCCCGGCTTCCGGCTCCGTAGGGCCCGCTGCTGCCCTGGTGATCGGTACTTGTGCCGGGGTGATCTGCTTTTTTGCCACCTTGTTTATCAAGCAGCGGCTGAAGATCGATGATTCCCTGGATGTGTTTCCGGTGCACGGGGTGGGGGGAATGCTGGGTACTCTGTTGGTTGGGGTGTTCTGTGCCACGGACCTGGGTGTCTTCAGCGGCCTGGGCTTTGGCGGCGACAACGGCTCTATTGCAGAGCAGTTGAAGGTTCAGGTTATCGGTATTGTGGCCACCCTGGGCTACACGGCCGTGGTGAGCTGGATTATCCTCAAGTTGGTGGATGCTCTGCTGGGGCTGCGTGTCACGGCGGATGAAGAGACAGAAGGTCTGGATATCGTGTTGCATGAAGAGCGCGGTTACGACATTCGCTAAGTGCTTGAAATGATTACATAGATCAATAAACGGGCGACCTGAAACGGGGCGTCCGTTTGTTATTGACCAAAAAAGTCCGGCCCCTGGTGTAAAAGGCTATTGTCTTTGGGGTGGGGATTTTATAAGTTAGCGGACAACGTCTCGAACAGTCGTTTGATTGATCAGCGTATAAAAGCTTTCGGGGGCACCCTGATAGCAAGAATAAAAATTCATAGGAGAAGATTGAATGAGTCTCAAGTTCCTGTCTGAAGAGTGGTTCGCAAAAGTTGCTGAATTGAAAGAAGCCGCTGGCGACCTGGAAGTACCGGCAGCAATGCATGATCTGGTAATCAATATTACGGTTTCCGGTACTGATTTTGGTGATGTCGACATCAGCCTGAACGCCGGCATGCTCGAGAAAGGTCACCACGAAAGCGCGCCCACCAAAATGACATTGCCCGTTGACCTGGCGCACCGCCTGTTCATCGACAATGATCAGTCTGCGGGTATGCAGGGCTTCATGTCTGGCCAGATCAAGATCGAAGGTGACATGAGCAAGCTGATGGCAATGCAGACTGTGCAGCCTTCAGAAGATCAGAAAAACCTGCAAAAGCAAATCCTGGAAGTGACCGCACCTTAAGGTGTGTTGCACATCAGTATTTGAAAAAACCCGCTCTGGCCAGCCCAGAGCGGGTTTTTTTATGTGAACAATAATAACCAGAGGGACAAGTCATGGCACAACCAATCACACCCCAGATTGTGGGGCTGACCACGGACCCCATCAGCCTCGGCTGGTCAGAGCAGGATGTGATGCTGTATGCCCTGGCGGTGGGTTGTAAACCCGAAACAGAGCTGGATTTTATATATGAAGCCCGTGGCCCGAAGGTGTTGCCTACTTTCGCTGTCATACCAGGTTTGAAGGTAATGGGTGCGGTAATGAGTAACCTGCAGTTCAATCTGGCCATGTTGTTGCACGGTGAGCAGAAAATCGAATTGCACCGCACGATACCGGCGTCCGGAAAGGCCACCGCGGTGGGTAAAGTTGTGGAAGTCTGGGACAAAGGCAAGGCTGCTGTGGTTGGCGTGGAGTGCTCGGTATCGGATCACGAAGGGCCGTTGTTTACGACTCATGCGACTCTGTTTATCCGGGGAGCCGGTGGCTTCGGGGGAGAGCGTGGCCCCAGCAGGGATCCCCTGACCCCGCCCCACCGTGAACCGGATCACGTGGTGCAGGATGTGACCCGCGAAGAGCAGGCGGCATTGTACCGGCTCACGGGGGATCGCAACCCCATTCACATTGATCCCAATTTCGCCAGGTTTGGTGGTTTTGAAAGTCCGTTTCTGCACGGCCTGTGCACCTACGGATTTGCCGGCAGAGCGGCATTGTCGGCGTTGTGTGGCGGCGACCCGGCGCGTTTGCTCAGCCTGAGTGCGCGCTTCTCCGATCAGGTGTACATGGGGGATGCCATTATTACCAGGTTGTGGGAGCTTGAGCCGGGGCGGGCCCTGCTGCAGGTGGAAACCGGACGCGGTAATGTGGTGCTGAACCAGGGTCTGGTCACCTATAACCCCAACTGAACAGAGGTTGGGGTTCGGGGCTGGGATCGGTGTACCCGGTCAGGTAGAATGCGGCAGCGAAAACCAGGTCGGTTGAGCAAAGCCGTAAAGTAGAGAGGCCCATGCAGCAGGTGCTTTTAATGTGCCGCCCCGGATTTGAGTCTGATCTGGCGGCAGAGATCCAGGATAAGGCCAGTGCCTGTGGTGTATTCGGGTTTGTACGTGCCAGGGCCGGTGACGGGTTTGTGGTGTTCGAAGGCCATGAGCCGGCTGCGGGCAGGGCGTTGCTGAACAAGTTGTCGTTTGCGGATGTGGTGTTTGCCCGGCAATGGTTGCTGGTCATTGAGCATTTCCCGGCGCTGCCGGTTGATGATCGTGTGGGGCCTCTTGTCCAGAGTCTATCGGGGGGGCAGAGTTTATCAGGGCTGCCTTTTCGTCATGTCTGGATGACCTTTCCGGACACCAATGCGGGCAAGGGCCTGTCAAAACTGACCCGGAAACTGGAGCGTCCGCTTGCCCGTTCAGTGGCGGCGATGCTGCAGCCCGACGCCGCTTGGTTCGGGCATGTGTTTTTTCTTTCCGGCCGTGAAGCCTGGGTGGGTTACACACCTGTTGCTAATGGTTCGCCCTGGCCGTTGGGTTTTCCCCGCTTGCGGCAACCCGCTGCTGCGCCGAGCCGGTCCACCCTCAAGCTGGAAGAAGCCTGGTTGCAACTGATTCCGGAATTCCGGCGCGCCACCCTGTTAAAGCCGTTCCAGAAAGCGGTGGATCTGGGCGCAGCGCCGGGTGGTTGGACCTGGCAACTGGTGCAACGTGGCATGCAGGTGGTGGCCATCGATAACGGGCCGATGGATCAGGCTTTGATGGAGAGTGGCCAGGTAACTCATTTGCGCGAGGATGCCTTTGCCTATAAGCCGCAACGGCCGGTTGACTGGCTGGTGTGCGATATGGTGGAAAAGCCCGCCAGAGTGGCGCAGTTAATGGAGCGCTGGCTGGCCAGGGGCTGGACTCGCTATGCCATCTTCAATCTGAAATTACCCATGAAGCGACGCTGGTTGGAAGTGCAGCAGATCCTGGAAAAAATGCAGGTGGTGCTGGACGAGGCGGGCAGTTCCTACAGGTTGCAGGCGAAGCAGCTGTACCATGATCGCGAAGAAATCACAGTGTTTGCTGCTCCGCATAGCGGTGGTGATTGATGGGTGTCGGATTCGGATCAGGCTGAATTCTGTAATCCTTTGGCGGACTGATAGATACAGGGCTCCAGAATGGTGAAGCGCTCCGGTTCTTTAAGAAAGACACCAATTTTGTTCTGCATTTCCATGCGGGCCGAGGAACCGAACCACAATTGCCAGGCATTGACGCTTTCCCACATGGAGATCACCACATAATGGTTGGGGCGTTTGGCGTCCAGATAGGATTCTCCGCCCAGGTACCCCGGTGATCGCTCTGCATGGGTCAGTAGCTCAACGATCGTCTGCTCATAGTTGCCTTCCAGACCTTCTGCGATGGTCCGCTCAATCAGTACCTTTATCATTCTGTTCCTCGGTTAATGCCACTTCATATCGGAGTCCAATGGTAATCCCTTCCCCCGAATTTTCAATGACCAAGCCATTATGTCAGGTATTATGGTGCCACTGTTGAATGGCAAGAGAGATTATTGATGGGAGCTTCGCTTACCTATCGTCTGGGATTATTGAGTTGCCTGTATTTTTCCCAGGGGTTGCCTTTGGGTTTTTTGAGCCAGGCGCTTCCGGCCCTGCTGCGCAGTTATGACGTGAGCCTGGAGAAAATCGGCCTGGTGTCGTTGGTGGCCGTGCCCTGGGCGCTGAAGTTTCTCTGGGCGCCGCTGGTGGATCATTATGGAAGCGAGCGTTTCGGCCGGCGCAAAAGCTGGATCATCCCCATGCAGTTCGGGTTTATGGCCTGTTTGCTGCTGCTGGGTTTTTTGGATCCGCAAACACTGGCGGGCAATGGTTTCTACGCCCTGCTGGCCATCCTGTTTTTGTCCAATCTTGTGGCTGCCACCCAGGATATTGCCACCGACGGTCTGGCGGTGTCGAGTCTGACTCCCAAGGAGCGTGGCCCCGCCAATGGGGTACAGGTGGCCGGGTATCGCGTGGGCATGTTGTTTGGTGGTGCCGTCATATTGATCCTGTTGGAGCGATTGGGGTGGCTGGCGACGTTTGTCGCTCTGGCGTCGATGATCTTGCTGGTCAGCATCCCGGTGTGGTTCTTTACTGAATCAGCACAATCAGATCGCACGGGGGAGCATGAAAGGCCGCGTAATGTGTTTGTGCTGGCCCTGCAGTTTGTTCGTCAACCCAATATGTGGGCCTGGGTGCTGGTGCTGGTTTTCTACAAGGCGGGGGATTCCTTTGGTTCGGCCATGTCCAAGCCGTTGCTGATTGACCTGGGGTACACTCTGGGGCAGGTGGGCTGGATCAGCGGTGCAGTGGGCATGGCCGCCGGAATTGCCGGGGCGTTACTGGGGGGCTGGCTGGTGCCGCGCATGGGGCGTATTCGATCTTTGCTGCTGTTCGGCGGCTTGCATGCCACCACCTTGCTGGGTTTCTGGTGGTTGGCCCGTTATGGCGGCGAGGTTGCGGCGGTAACCTGGGTAATGGCATTGGAGCATTGGTTTGGCGGCATGTCTGCCGCAGCGCTGTTCACTTTGATGATGGATGCCTGTCGGCGCCCCCTGGCGGGCACCGATTACACCCTGCAGGCCAGTGTGCAGGTGGTGGTAGCCGGGCTTCTGCACAGCGCCAGTGGCTTCAGTGCATCCGCGCTGGGATATGAGGTACACTTTATCACCGCGTTTGTTCTGGGTGTGTTGGCATTGATACCGGTTCTGGTCTGGCTGCAACGGGTGCCCGGAATTCAGCGCATGAGCTGGCACCAGGTGCCTGCAGCACAGTAAGACATCCTGCAGCACAGTAAGACATAAAGAGGGTAAGCGATGACCGATTCCGTGGATCACCACTTTGATGCGTGCGGGCTGATGTGCCCGGAGCCGGTGATGATGCTGCACAGTAAAGTGCGTGATATGAACGCCGGTGAAGTATTGGAAGTCATCGCTACGGATCCGTCTACCCAGCGTGATATTCCCAAATTCTGCCAGTTTCTTGGCCACGAATTGATGCTGGCGGAAGAGCGTGAAGGTAACTTTGTGTTTCGAATCCGCAAGAAGCCGGATTGAAGTAAATTTTATAAATGTATTAAGCGCTTCTTTGGTAAGCTCAGTGGGATACAAAACAACAACATTATAAAGTGGCTGGAAGCCCACGTTCTATGCAAAAGCCAGGGTTTTTCAAATTTCTGCTGGCATCCGTGCTGGCGACATTGTTGGTGGTCGGTGGTTGTGGTGGCTCGGGTTCATCAAAATCCGACAGCGATGAATCCGAGCGTGCGTCCCAGGACAGCAACGAAGTTCCCGAGCAGGAGCCGGATGAAGAAAACCAGCCCAGTGAGGAACCTGAACCGGACCCTGAAACCGGAGATGGCCCCCAGCAGCCGGAAGACGAAACCGTTGCCGTTGTCCTGCCAGAGGTTCTTTATATCGAGACGGACGCTGGCCGTGTCGGCCCGGGCCGCATCATCGATGGCACTGTGCGTTTTCTCGGCCAGTCAAATCCCTATGATTCCATTTTGTTGTACATCAATGGTGCCGCATCCGGTTCGGTGCTGGCCAATGCCGCGGGCCAGTGGAATCTGGATTTTCGTCCGATTACTCTGATTCCCGGGTCATACCGGCTGGATGTTCGGGCTACCACCACCGCTGGTGAAACCCTTGAATCGGCGGCGCCGTTTTACTTTACCTACGACCCTACGCCGCCGGACCGGCCGCTGATCAGTGCCATCAGCAACGACACTGGAGTGGACGGTGACGGGGTCACCGCCATCACAGAGCAGATGGTGACCGGCACAGCGGAGGCCGGCGTGAGTATTCAGGTGTATCTCGATGGCGCTCTGCTGGGGGAAACCCAGTCTGATGCGTCGGGGAACTGGCAGTTTGACCTCGCCTCTGCCCCGGTGACATTGAGCGACGGCCTGTTTGCGCTTGCTGCGGTCAGTATGGAGGCGGGTTTGAGCAGTGCGCTGTCGGAGCCTTTTAATCTGCTGGTGGATACCACTGCCCCGGCTCAGACCCAGCTTTTGCCGGGCCCTGACAGCAGCGGTGTAGCGCTTAATCCGGTTTTGCGGATACTCTACAGTGAGCCGGTTTTTGCCGGGGCAGGCCAGATTCTGGTGCGCAGCGAGAGTGAGGGCCTGGTGGTGGAGAGCGTCGGGGTGGATACCCTCGAGCTGGATCCGGGTGGGCAGTTACAGGTAACGGTTCCGCTCACGGCTGAGCTGGATTTTGCCACCCGCTATACCGTTGAGGTCACGGCTGGCGCATTCCAGGATCTGGCGGGTAATCCGTCGCTGGCCATTAGTGGGGCTCAGCAGTGGGCCTTTACCACAGAGCCGCCCTTGTTCCCGCCGGTGGACGTTGCTACTCTCCAGCCCAACCTGGGTTTCCTGTTCAGGGGCGAGCAAAGCCGGCTTGGGGCGGCGGTATCCGGCCTGGGGGACGTGAACGGAGATGGGTTGGACGACTTTGGCGTGGGGGTTCCCGATCTGGATGGCGCCCGGGGCAGGGTTTACGTGGTGTGGGGAAGGCCGGGTCTGGATCGATCCAGCCTTTCTGTTGCCAACTGGAATGCCGCGGATGGCATCATTATTGATGGCGCCGCATTGGCGGACGGCCTTGGCACCACTTTAGCGGCCGCCGGTGATATGAACGGCGATGGTTACGCCGATATGATGCTGGCCGCTCCGGGCGCCGATGGCGGGGCGTCAGACGCTGGAGTGGTGTACGTCATCTGGGGGGGTGCCGCGTTGGAGGATCTTGACCTTGCCGAATGGAGCCCCGCGTTGGGATTCCGGATTCTGGGTCGCGAAGTGGGTCAGCGCCTGGGTGACCATGCCCCCCCCAGCTCGGCGTTACCGGCTAATAATGCCTTGCTCAGTGGACATGGCGACTACAACGGTGATGGGGTTGACGATCTGGTGCTGGGGCATCCGTCCAGTGACATGGCGGGCGGCAACAGTGGTCGGGTGTATGTGGTGTTGGGCCGAACCGGAGCCAACCGCAGTGATGTGGATACCGGATTGCTGGGGGCGGACGGTTTTGCTGTCACCACCAATCAGCCGGGTTGGCGCTTAGGGCAGGCGGTGCTGATGGCCGGGGATCTGAACGCGGATGGCCTGGGCGATCTGGCGGTGTCGGCAATCGCAGCGGATGCGGGGGCTCCCGAGGGGGGTGCCGTGTTCGTCATCTATGGGCGGGCGCAGGCGAACCCTGCCGATATCAACCTTGCAGCCATGGCCGCGAATATCGGCAGCACCTGGTTCTCCAGTGCTGCCCTGTCCTGGTTTGGCGCCGCGCTGGGCAGCGGGGAATTCAATGGCGACGGTATTGCGGATCTGTACATCGGCCAGCCAGGACTGACCCAGGCAGGGGCATTCAATGCCGGGGCTGTGCACGTGCTGTTCGGTGGTAAAACCTGGGCCGCCAGCAACGATATTGCCCTGTTGCCGGCTACCTTGGGGTTCTCGGTCGGTGGTATGGATCTGGATGGTTATGTGGGCCATGCGCTGTCCGGCGCCGGTGATGTCAATGCCGACGGCCTGGATGATATTGTGGTGGGGGCGTTCAACGGCGTCTACGCCGGGCAGCGCCCGGGTCGTGCCTGGGTGATATTGGGCAGCGATGACGATGTGATTGCGGATTGGAGCCTGACGGATTTTCTGGCATCCGACGGCATTGCCTTGCGCGGCTCAGACGATGGTGATCGTTTGGGGCAATCGGTGGCGTCCGCCGATCACAACGGTGATGGCTTCAGTGATGTTATTTTGGGGGCACCGGGAACGGCCGCCGCTGCCGGGCTCGGCGCGGTATGGTGGGGCAATGATTGGTTGGGGGATGTGGTGTTCCGCATCGGCCAGGGTGGTGCGGACAATATCGTAGGCAGCTCGGTCAGTGAAACGTTGAATGGAATGGGGGGCGCGGACGCCTATTCGGCGGGGGCCGGGGATGACCGCATCGAAATCAATGATACTGACTTTTTCCGTGTCCGTGGCGGCGGCGGCGAAGACACACTGGCGTTAACCGGTTCCTCCATGACGCTGGATTTAACCGGTTTGCCGCCGGAGCGCCTGCACAGTATTGAGGTGGTGGATCTCGGCGACAGCAATAACCTGCTGCGCGTCGATCGTTCCAGGGTCCTGGGGTTGTCCCCGGATACCAATACGTTGCGTGTGGTGGGCGGGTCTTCTGATCGCTTTGAAAGCAGTGCCGAGGACAATTGGACAGTGCTGGAAAGCGCCACACGGGAGGGCATTGAATATACCCGGTACGCCGATGGGGAGGCCGAGCTGTGGGTGCAGTCCAGCATCAGTCAGCCGGGGGTAGAGCGCCTGCTTTCCAGCCAACGATTCTATCTAGATACCACCGGGAGCGGAGCCGATGTGCCCGGTGATGTGGTGAACTTCCCGTTGCTGTTGCGCATCAGCGATGCGGCGATTATCGATGCCGTGCAGCCCGGCGCAGCGGACATCCGCTTTGTGGACAGCGATGGTACCACCCGTTTGCCTTACGAGATTGAACGCTGGGACCAGGTTAACAAGCAGGCATTGGTATGGGTGCTGGTGCCGCTGGTGAAGGGCAACAGCAACCAGAACTTCATTACCCTGCTTTATGACGATGCAGTGGACGGCAGTGTGGTGGATGGGCAGGATCCAGCCAGCCTGTGGAATGATTACGCCGGGGTCTGGCACTTCGCTGAATCGGGGTTGGCCCGGGATTCCTCACCCTTTGGAAATGACGGCATTGATGAAGGCGGCGTGGGCCGCACTGAATCCTTTGTGGGGCGCGGGGCCAGATTCCTCGGCGACGAAGCCTACCGGGTTCCTTACGCTGATTCACTGGCCATAGATGGGGGTGCCTTCAGTGTGGAAGCCTGGTACACCAGCAATACCTGCAACACCTCCTTACTGGGCCGTTTTGCTCTCAGCATGCTGGGGCGCGGGGATGATGCAACAGGTTACTGGGAACTCAACAGCGCCCATTATGTGGCCAGTATTATTGTGATTGTGGGCAGTCGAGTGGATCGGGCCTCGTTCACCGTTGGCCGAAACGGTTCCGATGGGGTTGCGTCTGGGGGATCCCTGATCGGACTCTATCTGGGGGACTGTATGGAGCACGTGGTGGCAACCTACGATCCACTGGTGGGTTCCAGTATTTATATCAATGGCTCACTGCGGGACACCGACAGCAGCCGCTACAGCCTTACTTCCGATGGCGATCTGATACTGGGCGGGCATGGGACCAATTATACGCTGACCCTGGACGAATCCAGGATCGCCCGTCGTTACTGGAGTGCCGATCGAATTCGTCTGACCTACCAGAATCAACTGGGGGACAGTTCACTGGTGGTACCCCAGTAATACCCCAGTAATACCAGTACCAGAGTAATACTCAGTTTTCGATCAGCATTGAAATCGCGGCCAGTGCCTCCGGATCCTGCTCCTTGATCTTGTTGGCAATGCGATGCTGAAAGAAGTACTTGAACTCCGCTTGCTCCTGGGCGGAATAGAGGCAAGGGTCACCGGGCAGAACCGGTGTGGATTTCACTTTGTCCTCGTCCACCAGCATGGCGTGTACCGCACCGTCGGCCATCAATCGCCAACTCAGCACCTCGATCAGCACAAAAGAGCGGAAGCCGTTGTCCGTCAGCACGGCATGGGTACCGATACCGTCGGGGATTTCCTGCAGAATTTCCCCATCCCGGATCTGCTCAACGTGATAGAACGCTTCCGCCAGTTCCAGCTCTTTGACTTTGTGTTTTGGGGGGGTGTAGAAGATGTCGTTGGTGCCGGGGTCGCGGTAACCTTCCCAGCGGCCGTTAAGGGGGTCGTTGATTTCGGTGCAGGGCACAACCTGATTGAGCCAGGGTACCAGGCCCACCACCTCGCCGGATTCCCGTAGGGCCCAGCATACCACTTTCAATGAGTACAGGCGGTTGGGGGAGGTGTCATTGGTGTAGAGCATCTCCAATCCGTCCAGCTCCGGCGCAATGCGCACGATGCGGTCAACCACTTCATCAACGGGGCGCCCGGAGAAAAGATCGATCACATTGGAACGATTATCCGATGCCTGTGGCTTCATACGACTACCCTCGCGGACCTGAGCCGGGTATACCGTGAATCATGGTTATGCGCAGCCCGGGTCGTAATAGACTCACTTCTACTCTATATCTAAGTACACTTGCATGCAAAATGCCAGTTTTTGCTATGTGTCTTAGGCGATTAGGCGGGCATGGGCAGGGCGCGCCTGAAGCGCCAGATCACCCTCAGGCTCAGCATGATGGCCGCCGCGGTGAGGCCGGCCACCAGGCCAATCCAGAAGCCCCTGGCACCCATGGCCGGCACCACCCAGTCGGTGAGCCCCAGGATATACCCCACCGGCAGGCCCAGGCACCAATAGGCCAGTATGGTCATCAGCATGGGCCAGGCGGTGTCTTTCATGCCCCTTAATACCCCATTGGCGCTGACCTGGAGGCAGTCGGAGATCTGAAACAGGGCAGCAAACAGCAGTAGCCCTGCTGCCATCTCGATGACCACCGCATCATCGGTGTAAATACCGGCAACCTGGGTGCGGAACAGAATCATCACGCTGCTGTTGACCACGGCGATCACCAGAATGATCGCCAAACCGGAGAGGATGGAGCGTTGCACGCCCTCAGCGTTGGACATGCCCAGGTTGGTTCCCACCCGCACGGTAAGCGCCAGTGACAGGCTAAGGGGGATCATAAACAGCATGGACGCCACGTTCAGGGCAATCTGGTGGCTGGCGACCACCTGGGCGCCGATGGCCGCAATGAACAGTGCGATGACACAGAACAGGCTTACCTCAATGAAAATTGACAGGCCAATGGGTAGACCTAGTTTCAGTATGGATTTAAGTACGACACTATCCGGCCAGGCAAAACGCCGGAACAGCCCGGTTTCCTGTTTACGGTCGAAGATAACGCAGTATTGCACCATCAACACCAGCATCAGCCACATCACGATACTGGTGGCCCAGCCGCATCCCACACCCCCCATGGCCGGAAAGCCCAGTTTGCCATAGATCAATACGTAGTTAACCGGCACGTTGACGGCCAGACCGATGAGGCTGACCACCATCACCGGCGTAGTGAAGGACATGCCTTCGGTGAGGGAGCGCAGAGCAAGGAACAGGGTGATGGCCGGAAACCCCCAGGACAGTCCCTGCAAATAGGCGATAATCATGGGGCGGATGGCATTGTCCACTTCCATCAGAGACAATACCGGTTCCATATTGCGCAGCAGCAGAAAGCCCAGCCCACCCAGCGGCAGCGCCAGCCACAGGCCCTGTTGCACCAGGCCGCCAATGGCCTGGTGGCTGCGTTGCCCGCGGTACTGGGATACAAAGGGGGTCAGCCCCTGCATCACACCCACCAGGAACAGGAACACCGGTACCCAGATGGCCGAGCCCACTGCAACGGCGGCCAGGTCATCAGGGCTGACCCGTCCGGCCATCACGGTATCCACAAAGCCATTGGCGGTTTGGGCAAACTGAGCGACGACAATGGGCATGGCCAACAACAGAATGCGGCGGCATTCCTGCCGGAACGGTTTAGCACAGACGGTCATGATCCAATCAGAAAAATCCACTGGAGTGTATTTGATGGGCGGCTAGTTTATCATGTTGGACGCTGCGGTAATGGCTTGTTTTCGAGCAAAATATTGTCAGGAACATGAAGTAGGGCCGACAACTTGGAACATAGAATTGATGACATTATTCTGCTGTTCAACCAGTGTTTTCTGGAACAGTACAACACCCGGCTGGTGCGGGGCGGGGAAGAACCGGTGTACTTGCCGGCCGGGGACGGACGAACACATCATGAACTGCATTTTGCCCATGGCTTCTATCGCAGTGCATTGCATGAAAGCGCCCACTGGTTGATTGCGGGAGAGGCCCGTCGTCAGCAGGTGGATTTTGGTTATTGGTACGAACCGGATGGCCGCACGGTACAGCAGCAGAGTCTGTTTGAGCAAGTGGAAGTCAAGCCCCAGGCGCTGGAGTGGATCTTATCCCAGGCCGCCGGTGTGCAGTTCAGGGTCAGTGTTGACAATCTCGATGGTGAGCCCAGCGATAGCTCGGCTTTTAAGCAGGCTGTTTACAGCCAGGTATTGAGCTATGTCCAACATGGCCTGTGGCCACGGGCCGAGCGCTTGCGGCTTGCACTGTGCCGGTTCTACCAGCGGGAGGAAACCCTGTCCGCTGAGCATTACGATCCACAGCAACTCTGAGCCCTTGTGTTCTGTTTATTGCACAAGGCTCATCATGTAACGCACGGCGTTGCGTACCTCGGTGTCGGTCAAATCCGGATTGCCCCCTTTCGGTGGCATCATCTCCATGGCAAAGCCGTTAATGGCATGGCTTACCAGAACGTCTTCACCCTGCGGTAATCGCTTTCCCCACAACTTTTTGTTACCCAGGATAGGCGCGCCATTCAGGCCCTGCCCGTGACAGGCAATGCAGGTTTTGTCGACAACCGCTTTGCCCGCCGCCAGCTCCGGAGCAAGGGTGGGGGTGGGTTCCTCTGGTTCTGAGCAACCCGCCAGTGACAGGCCGAGTACAATCAGGAATGCGCGCGCTGGTGTCAGGTAGTTCATGGATAGGCTCACGTTGGAATGATGACATATTCAAGCAAACACTGTTCCATTTGTACCTGATAAACTCCTTGGGCATATGAATGGCTACAGGCGGGAATTGATCGGTCACCGCACCGGGCAGTACCTGGCCAGTGGCTTCAGGCGTTTGCGCAGCACCAGTTGATACAGTTGCAGTGATCGGCTGCGAAACCCGCCGGCACAACTCTTCAGATAGTAGTTCCACATGCGAAAGAATCGTTCATCGTAGTGTGCCTTCAATTGTGGCCAGGCAGATTCAAAATTGTGTTGCCAGGCCATCAGGGTTTTATCGTAATCGGGCCCGAAATTGTGTACGTCTTCGATCACGAAATACCGCTCGGCAGCAGCGCTGATTTGCGCCAGCGAGGGCAGTTCGCCGTTGGGGAAGATGTATTTGTGAATCCAGGGGTCAGTACCCAGGTGGGACAGGTCATTGCCGATGGTGTGCAGCACGAAAATGCCGTCATCTTGCATCAGGCGATGGGCGTGCTGCATGTAGGCAGCGTAATTTTTATGGCCAACGTGCTCGAACATGCCGATGGAAACCAGTTTCTGGTAACAGCCGGACAGGTCACGATAGTCCATCAGTGCAATGTCAACGGGCAGGGAACGGCAGCGCTGCTGAGCCAGCGCCTGCTGTTCTTTTGAGATGGTGATTCCGGTGACCCTGACATGATGGTGGCGGGCGGCCCACTGGCTGAAACCGCCCCAACCGCAGCCGATGTCCAATACGGTTTCGCCGGGCTGCAGATCCAGTTTGCGGCAGACCAGCTCCAGTTTAGCTGCCTGTGCGCTGTTAAGGTCGTGGGCATTTTGCCAGTAGCCGCAGGAATAACTCATGGTGGGGTCGAGCATGGCTTGGTACAGGTCATTGCCCACATCATAATGTTGTTCGCCGACCACATAGGCTCGTTTCCGCGTCTGCAGGTTGACCAGCCGTGCCAGTAACCAGTGCTTGAGCAGTTGCCACTTGCCCACCAGTGTTGTGTCCACCTCCGCACTGATGATCCGGCTGATCAGTTCATCCAGTCTTTCGCAATCCCACCAGCCGTCCATGTAGCTTTCCCCAATGGCAACACTGCCTCCCGCGAGAATACGTTGGTAGGTGTGGGGGTGATGTATTTGGGGGTCCCATGGCTTGGAACCATTGATGGTAATGCCGGCGTCGGCCAGCAGTTGGCTCAGCCATTGTTGATGCTTGGTTGGGTCAGCTTTCAGTGATTCATAGCCACTTGCAGCAGCAGTCATAGGATTCTCCTTGAATGTTGAGGGTTCAATTCGAATTCCAGTTTGAGCAGGTGCTCCTGAAACAGTTGTTAAAGACAAGCAGAATTCAAGCCAGATTGAATCCTATGAAAAAAACATGCAGTTTCTAAGTAAATAATATTTATGAAGTTGATTGCTCAAAGCTATAGGTTGCAATGGAATAGCCCGTGCACGGTGAATGTGCGTGATTGCAGTTGTATGCATTATTATCAGGCATTGCCATCAGGCATTTTGGTCCAGCTTGTGGTAACGTTGCTCGCTGATCAATGACCGGGACACGACGTAACATGACAGATAAACACCAACAAAAAATGGCGGCGAAGAAAGCGGTGATGGATGCCAAAATTGCTAAGGCAACCGAAGAGCGCGGCATACTGATTTTGATGAAGGGTAACGGCAAGGGCAAAAGCAGTTCCGCCTTTGGTACCCTGGCCCGTTCCCTGGGGCACGGTAAGCGTTGTGCCGTGGTCCAGTTTCTGAAAGGTCGTAACGAGACCGGTGAGTACAAGTTTTTTCGGGATCATCCCATGGTGGATTGGCATGTGATGGGTGATGGGTTTACCTGGGAAACGCAGAACAAGGAACAGGATATCGCTGCCGCTGAGCGCGCCTGGGAAACGGCAAAACCCTACCTGAGCAACCCGGATTACGATCTGCTGATCTTCGATGAGATGAGTTACATGTTCAAATACCAGTATCTGGATGTTGAGCCGGTGGTTGCCGCGTTACAACAGCGCCCCCCACATCAGAACGTGATCATAACCGGACGCACCATGGCAACGCCTTTGCAGGATATCGCCGATACCATCAGTTCCGTGCAGGATGAGCGGCACGCTTTCCGGCTGGGGGTAAAAGCGCAGCTGGGCATCGAATTTTAAGAGCCTGATCAGGCCTCGAATCAGCGGATAAAAACATGGTAAAGTTGACTGTCTACAACAATAAGAATGAAACGCAGTGAGTCAATTCCATGCATTATGACGCTCAGATCCAGATGATTGTGAGTACCTTCAAGCTGTCACAGACCCTTGATGTCGACCCCGAAACCGGTAAGGCAAGCATGCGCTACCAGCTGAAGTGTAACGGGGGTGCCAGGTCATCTTCATTTTCTGAAACCCAGGCGGTGGTGAGTATTCGCGAGGTATCACGGCTGGCAACCCGATCTCTGGGCAGCATCCATCCCAAGGATGGTTGCCTGCAAATACAGGTGCTGGCACCCAGGGACTATTTTAATGGCCTGATCCAGTTGTTCCCCCATTGCCGTCCGGAAGAGGGGGGGTATCTGTCATTCGATTTTTTACTCAACCATGTTGTGGGGGTGGAGCCCCGGGCTGACAGCGCTGCCATGCAGGTGCTGAGCGCGGAATACAAAATGGTGAAACAACTGTCTGATAACCCTGATTTGATCAGTCGCTCCTGAGCGGGGATATAAGATACTGATGAGCCGATACCGCCCCCCCAGCCAACCTGCCGCTCCCTACATTACGCCACAAGGCCGCGATCGGCTGATGAATGAGTTGCGTCATCTCAGTGACACGCAGCGACCGGAAGTGACCAAGGCGCTGGCGGAGGCCGCCGCAGAAGGGGATCGTTCCGAGAACGCAGAGTATATCTATCGCAAAAAGCAACTCCGTGAAATCGATCGCCGCATTCGGTATCTTGTGAAACGCCTGGAAGTGGTGAAAGCCGTCGACAAAAAGCCGGCGGATCAATCGCGGATCTTTTTTGGCGCCTGGGTAGAGTTGGAGGATCTGGATGCCGGGGGTATCGAGGTGTATCGGCTGGTGGGCGCCGATGAAATCGATATTGATCGCGGTTGGATCAGTGTGGATTCACCCATGGCAAAAGCGTTGTTAAAGAAGCAGGAAGGTGACGAGGTCATTGTGTCCAGACCCAAAGGCGAAACCTGTTTTGAAGTGTCTCGGGTGAGCTATGATCCGTTTTGATAGCGTGCTAATTTAAAGACTTCCATTAACGGCTTTCTACAAGGAGCAGGGCCATGAAAACGGTATTTATTACGGGCGCCAATCGGGGATTAGGCCTGGAGTTCAGCCGACAATATCTGGCCGCGGGCAACCGGGTAATCGCAACAGCACGGAATCCTGAGGATTCAGAAGGCTTGCAGGCACTGAAAAAAGAATACGGGGAACACCTCAGTCTGTATCCCCTTGATGTGACCGATGCAAATTCACGGGCGGCTGTGTCGGACGCGGTGGGTGATCGTGTAATTCACCTGCTGATCAATAATGCCGGCTACTACGGTGCCAATAATCCCCTGGGTAAGCTCGACGAAGCGGACTGGAGCAAGGTGTTTCATGTCAATTGCATTGGCCCTGTCAAGATGGTGGCCCTGCTGCGTTCCAATCTGGGGAATGCCGGCAGCGCCACCGTCGCCATGCTCAGCAGTAAAATGGGATCGATGGGGGATAACACATCCGGTGGCAGCTACGTGTATCGCAGCTCCAAAGCAGCGTTAAATGCCGCCACCAAGTCCCTGGCCATCGATTTGGCCGAAGAGCAGATCAAAGTAGTGGCGTTACATCCTGGTTGGGTGCTGACCGATATGGGCGGCCCCAATGCCCTGATTGATGTAACCATCTCGGTGAACGGCATGCGCAAAGTGATCGAAGGTCTGCAAACCAAGCAAAGTGGTGATTTTATTGCCTATGACGGAACCCTTGTTCCTTGGTAAGCGTGCCCCGGGAAGGGGGATGTGGGTCAGCTTTTTCATTGTATCGCTGATTTGGATCTGGCCCCAGTGTGGGTTCAGTGAATGGTATAAGCGCGATGAGCCCATTATGGGCACACGGGTTTTTGTTGAGTTATGGCACGATGACCCGGCAAAGGCGGCGTTGCTGATGCAGGGTGTAATGGACGAGATGGAGCGCATCAATCAATTGATGAGCCCCTACAAGACAAGCTCCGAGCTGGCCCGGGTGAACCGTGATGCCGCCACGGCACCGGTGCAAGTCAGTCAGGAGCTGTTTGACCTGGTGCAGAAAGCCAACCACTACAGTGACCTCAGCGGAGGTGCGTTCGATATCACCTTTGCCTCGGTCGGCCATCAGTTTGATTATCGTAATCGCCGGCGGCCGGGCCAGCAGGAGCAGGCAACAGCAGCGGCACTCATCGGTTACCGCAGTCTGAAACTGGATCCCATGACACGCACGCTCGAATTCGGTAAGCCCGGAATGCGCATCGATTTGGGGGGAATTGCCAAGGGGTATGCGGTGGATCAGGCGGTGTCCGGATTACTGGCAGCCGGTGTGGAGCACGCCATCGTCACTGCCGGGGGCGACAGTCGTTTGATTGGCGACCACCGCGGCCGCCCCTGGATGCTGGGCATCAAGCACCCCAGGGGGGAGGAGCACGTCATTACGCTGCCGTTGTCGGATTCGGCTATATCAACGTCCGGGGATTATGAACGCTTTTTTGAAGAAGGTGGCGTTCGTTTCCATCACATCATTGATCCCGCCAAAGGGGATTCGGCCCGTGAGTTACTCAGCGTGACGGTGTTGGCCGAACATTCGGTGGACGCGGACGCATTGTCAACCACATTGTTCGTACTTGGCCCACAGAAAGGCCTGAAATTAGTCAATTCTTTGGCAGGCGTCTCTGCGATACTGATAGATAGGACAGGAAAGGTCCGTTACTCAACCGATTTAGTGGATCCAACGATGCATTGATGATGAGGACATGGTATAACGGATTGCATTAGCTTATAAAAAATAACAATAAGAGCGGACCCGTGGCTTGCTATGAATTCGTCACTGATGCTGCACGATCCTGCTGATGCGGGCATACATACACCCAATTACGTTTTTGTTGCTGATCAACTGCAACAGCGTGTTCTCTGTTCCAACATGGCCTCGCCGCACTTTGTGTTGACCCAGGAATCCAGTGAAGCGGATCTTTACCAGGCCTACCTCAACAGCCCATCCACCTCCATTCTCCAGCTAAAAAATATCAAGGAAGATCTTGTCGATGCGATGGTTAAAGCCAACGAGTCCGCCGAGGGGCACCTGTTTCGGTTTCGGGATGAAAACGGATACTGGCGCTTTGGTTTCCTGGAAAATACATTGCTTTACGGCGGCGAGGCCGCCAATCAGGAATTTCTGTGCGGAATGATAACACGGGTGCAAAATCCCGCCGCCTTTGTCGCCAGTGACTCATCCCTGTCTTCCCGCCTGGTGTGGATGACCGATCAGGATCTCAGGTTGACCAAAGTCAGTGGTGATTGTCGCACCCTGGGTTTTGATATTGCGACATTGCTGGCAACCGGGCAATTGAGTTTTCTGACCGAAGAAACCGGTGGTTTTCTGGATTCCATATGCCAGGATCTGTTTGTCAGCCCGAAACCTGAAACCCGGGTGGTGCGCCAGACCTTGCGCAGCCTGGATGGCAATGCCGTCTCGGCCACCATTCAATTTTCGCTGCTGTTTGATGAGTTCGGTTGCGTCATCGGAACATTGGGTATTGCTGAGTTCTTTCCCAGTCGGGAACTGCTGGAAAGTGAACGCCAATTGTTTGCGGCAACCTTTGATGCGGTTTCAGAAGGCTTTTTTATTACGGATCGCAGCGGCTTTATCCTGCGGGCCAACCCGGCTCTGTATGAGTTAACGGGCTTCTCACCAAGAGAACTGCTGGGGCTGCATTGCAGTCATATCTGGCGTGGCCGCTACGGCCCGGCGTTCTTTCGCAGTATTCGTCATAGCTTGCAGCGTAATAACAAATGGCGGGGAGAGTGCGACTTTGTACGTCAAAGCGGTGAAGTTCGGCCGGCTATTCTCAGTTTCAGTCAAACCCATAACTTTCGGCATGAAGTTCAGAATTACGTGGGCATGCTGATGGATATTGCCGATAAAAAACGCGATGAAATGCGGATTTACCGGTTGGCGCACTATGATTCCCTTACCGGCGTGGCGAACCGGCGCTTGTTCAATGAGCGCCTGCAGGATGCGGTGGCGGACTCAGAAGAAAACGGTACCAAACTGGCAGTGTTGTTTCTTGATATGGACCGCTTTAAGCCGGTAAACGACTCATTGGGTCACAGTGCCGGAGATCAACTCCTCAAATCGGTGGCCCGGCGCCTGATGTATTGCCTGGGAGAGGGGGATACCGTAGCCCGCATGGGAGGGGATGAGTTTGCCCTGGTATTACGCAACCTGCCGCAGGAGGAAGCGGAACAATGTGCTATCAAGATGGCGTCGCGGGTGTTGGCACAGTTTTTTGCACCGTTTTTGATAGATGGTCGTGAAGTGTATTCCTCGTGCAGTATTGGTATCAGCCTTTTTCCTCATCACGGTCAGAGTGCCGAGATACTGCTGCGCAGCGCTGATACCGCTATGTACGCGGCCAAGCGAGCGGGTAAAAACAACTATCAGTTCTACGATGATGACATGAACAAACGGGCCATGGACCGGCTGATTATGGAAAACGCCATGCGCAAGGCCCTGGTGCGGGAAGAGTTCGACCTGTTCTTTCAGCCCCAGTATTCCGTTCTCAATGGTGTAATGACCGGGATAGAGGTGTTATTGCGCTGGGACCATCCGGTGTTTGGGACCGTACGCCCCCTGGAATTTATTGATTTGGCTGAGCAAACGGACCTGATTATCCCCCTGGGCGAATGGGTCTTTCAGCAAACCTGCGAAAAGATCAGTCAGTGGCAGAAGCAGGGCGTGCAGTTTGGCCGAGTGGGCGTGAACGTGTCCGCCAATCAGTTTAAACGGGATGATTTTGCCGAATGGGCTCTGTTTCAGGTGCAGCGCTATGGGGTGAACCCGGCCCATCTGGAACTGGAAATCACCGAAAGCGCGATCATGGAAGACGTTGAGCACAGTTTGCAGATGCTGGAACAGTTGCAGCGTGCCAATATAAGAATCGCTGTGGACGATTTCGGTACCGGATACTCCTCTTTGAACTATCTGCGCAAGTTCCCCATCAGTACGCTTAAGATCGACCGGGTTTTCATAGAAGATATCGTCGACAACGAGGATACGCTGCAATTGGCCCAAACCGTGATCGCCATCGCCAAAAGCCTGAATCTTGGGGTGATAGCAGAAGGGGTGGAAACCTGGGAACAATACCAGATACTCAGTGAGAACGGTTGTGATGAGGTGCAGGGTTACTACATGAGCCGGGCGCTGTCGGAAACGGCGTTGCTTGACCTGGTAGCCTGTGTCTCTGAATAGATGATTTGCCTTCCGCCCGGGGGCTGCAGCTGTGATATTATGGCGTTTTTGTGGTCTATGGCAGGGGCAGTCGCGCATGAAGAAGCCAACCAAACCGGAATCTGATCAGACTCAAGATCAAAGCGATTCACCGCAGGTACAACAAGGCCATCCGCTCTTTGACTGGCGGCCGCTTTTTTTTACACTCTTATTGTTTGCACTGTATTACACCTTCTCGGCACAGAGTGAAACCGGCCCCAAAGAAATTCCCTACACCCAGTTCAAGCAACAGCTGATGAACGATGAACTCGCCTCAATTACCATGCGCGGGCAGCAGATCAATGGCCGTTATCGGAATAGTGACAAGGTCAATGGTTTTGATTTTAAAACCTATATGCCGGATATACGGGATGAGTCGCTGCTGGAACTGATTGAAAGCAGAAACGTAGAACTGAAGGCCAAGAGCGAAGAGCTGCCAACCTGGGCCACGGTGTTGATCAGCCTGCTGCCGTGGATTCTGATTTTTGGATTTTTTGCCTACAGTAATCGTGCCCTGCAAAATCGCATGGGGGGCGGTGCCGGCCTGTTCGGTTTTTCCCGCTCTCATGCCAGGCTGTATGAAACGCCGGAGACCAGTGAAATCAATTTTGATGAAGTGGCTGGTTTAGAGGGGGCTAAACAGGATTTGCGGGAAGTTATCGAGTTTCTGCGTAACCCGGACAAATTTCGAAAACTGGACGCTAAATTGCCCAAAGGCATATTGATGATGGGGCCTCCCGGCACGGGTAAGACATTGCTGGCGAAGGCAACGGCCGCCGAAGCGGGTGTGCCGTTTTTCAGCATCAGCGGCTCTGAGTTTGTTGAGATGTTTGTGGGGGTGGGTGCCGGTCGGGTACGCAGCATGTTCCAGCAGGCACGGGAGAAAGCACCGGCACTTATTTTTGTTGATGAAATCGACTCAGTAGGGCGGGTGCGCGGAAGCGGAGTGGGGGGCGGCAATGACGAGCGTGAGCAGACGCTCAATCAGATACTGGCGGAAATGGATGGTTTTGCCAGTGATGAGCCTGTAGTGGTGCTCGCAGCCACAAACCGGCCCGATGTACTGGATCCGGCGCTCATGCGCCCGGGTCGGTTTGATAGAAAAATCACCCTGGAGTTGCCACAGAAAAAAGCCCGCTTGCAGATATTGCAGGTACGCACGCGGCGTAAGCCGCTGAGTGATGATGTGGATCTGGAGCAGCTCTCTGCACGTACCATTGGCTTCTCCGGAGCGGATATTGAAAACCTGGTTAATGAAGCGGCACTGCATGCGGCGCGGGAAAACAAATCGCTCATTGAGCAAAGTGATTTCGAGCATGCCCACGATAAAATCCTGCTGGGCACCGAGCGTCAGGATATTTTGAATGGCGATGATAAAAAACGTATCGCTTACCATGAGTCGGGGCATGCCCTGTTATCCATGTTTCTGACTTACGCGGATCCGGTCAGTAAAGTGACGATCATACCCAGGGGGCGCGCCTTGGGTGTCACCGAAACGATGCCGGTTGAAGATAGGGTTAACTACACGCAGGAAGTGCTTGAAGACCGTTTGTGTGTGTTACTGGGGGGGCGTTGTTCGGAGCGTGTCGTATTCGGAAACGTGAGCTCCGGTGCAGCCGATGACCTCAAACAATGTACTTTACTGGCACGCCGGATGGTGACGCAGTGGGGTATGAGTGAAAAACTCGGCCCGGTACATTTCCCACAGCACGAAGAGCATCCCTTTTTGGGCATGGAGATGGCCACTTCCAAAGATTTCAGCGATGTCACCGCCCATACCATCGATCTGGAGGTAGAGTCATTGATTAAGAAAAGTGAAGAACGCACGCTACAAATTCTGCGGGACAAGCGCCGTGATCTGGATGCCCTGGCCGAGGCTCTAATGGCTAATGAAACCGTTTCTGCGGAAGAGATTCGGCAGTTGATCAAAGTGGATTAGTGCAGCTTCCACTTGCCAGGTTCTACTTACCAGCTGTAGTTAACGGTATAGGTGAGGGTGTCTTCCTGCTCGGGTTTGAGTTTCAGGTTGAATTCTATGGTTTGGCTGTCGGTTTTCGTGAATGGCTCTGAGTGATCCACGATTTCCCAGTTGGTCCAGCGGTACAGCGGTTCAATCACGGTTACGGTAACGGCTTGTTTTTTGCGGTTCTTGACTGTGATTTCGAAGGATTCCTGAGCCCTGTTTTCCCGTGTGTGAAGCTCGTAGTTCAACCGGGTCCGCTCACCGCTGATATCAAATGCGTTGCCGGTATAGAGTGACACCAGCGCGCCCTGTGCTGTGTGGTCAATGTTATTTTCACCAAGGAATTCCAGTTGTTTGTCTTGATCCTGTTGATAAAAGCGAACCCTGCCTTTGGGTAGGGAAACCCCCAAGCCGTTGTCTTTGCTGTTGCTGAATTGGCGATAAATCCAGACTTTGGTGTTGCTCTTTACCCCGTAATTCGGATCATTCCGAATGTGTTCCATATTGGCAGGGTAACGGGCATCAATCTGAGCCCCGTTATACAGGTAGCGGGTTTCAGATTTGATTCCGCTTGCGCGAATAAATTCGACCTGTTTGCTTTCACCGTTATCCAGGTTTACGGGGCGGTCGATGCTGTAGAGATGGTAGTCATCAAAGTCCTTTTCAGTGATTTGGGTTTTGACTCTGGCGGCAGCCATCATTCTGACCTGAGCCAGTTGTGCTTCCTGCGGTGCTATCTTGTTGAAATCACCTGCCATCAGTTTAACTTTGGCATTATCGAAGTTCTTGCCGGAATCATTGTTGATAGTAACCCAGGCGCTTAAATCCAGTTGATCGCTGCTCTCCCGGGCCACCAGATTGTAGTCTGCTTTCCAGCTCAGTCCGCCGGTAAGATAGGCCAGTTCTGCTGATATCTTGCCGGACGTGGCGGAATCCAATTGCAGATTCAGTGCCGGTTTCAGCAGGGTATCGTCTTTCAGGGCCGGAAACAGGGGCGTGCCGGGGAGCCCAAAACGTGTTTTACCATCTATTTCAATAACAGGTACACCGCTGGAGGTGCCACTGCGGATTATTTTTCCCGATAGGATTTCAGTCTGGTTGTTGCGAGTGACTTCGAAATCGATGACTTCACCCTCATAATGCTGCAACAGCAAACTTTCATTCACCGGCAGCGAGTGATAGTTCTGCTCCAGTACGAACAGCTGATCTTTTTTCTCCAGTGGGCGAAAGATTACGGAATCCGGCTCCAACTGTGTGGTGATTTCCTGATAGCGGACCTGATTGATGCCGGGTTTCAGGGTCAACTGCAGAGTGTCTCTCACCACGGCAAAGTTGTCGTTATAGAGGGTCAAAGAGGGTGCCGAAGTGTGGGGCGGTGCGCTGTGCGCAGCTTGTACTGCAATGGCACACACAATGGACGCTGCGCTAATGGGTGTCAGTTTTATATCCATGGTTGCTCCCACTCAGGCTTTTTTGTTGGTTTTACGCTTTTGGATAGCGGGCCTGCAGTTCCTTATATACCGTATCCTGCAGATCGGTAGTTTGATCGCTTACAGTGTTCAGGATTTCTGCCAGATGTTCGTTGTCTTCTTTGCCATGCCACTGTTTGTGATAGGTGCCTTCTTTATAGCCGTGATCCTGGCGAAAGAAGTTCAACACATTCTTGCCCACATACTGATGGTAGAGTTGGACCAGGCTAAAATCACTCAGTTCCATTAGTTGACAGAACAGGGGAATGGAAAAGTGTTGGGTGGTCAATGTGTTCCGGGCCAGTTCTTCAACCGCCACCAAGAAGTCCTGGGTGCTGTTTGCGCTTTGCCACTGGGCTTCCATAGTCTCCGCAATGCTCTCTACGCTATCACCGGAGGTCAGTAAAATGCTCATACCGAAATGCCAGATATCAACGATTTCCAACTGAATTTGATGGGTATCCGGTGTTTGCTTTTTCCACCACTTCCAACCGTGGTGATCCATCAACTCGGCGCATTCAGTCCAGATGGCGCGATACCATTCGTATCCCTGTTGTTGCCACTGAGGGTGTACTTTGCTGTTCATCCTGTTTTGCAGTTCAAGCATACTGATAAAAGCGTGTTTCATAAAAACTCCTATTCAAAACCCAATGACTGTACGTTGCGTTCGCGCTCCCGTAGCAGGTGTAATCCAGCGTAAAGTACGATCAGCCCCGCCATGCACAGATAGAGATGCCACCAGTAACTGGGTAACGCAGTCAGGTATTGTTCAGGGCGATCAGGGTTATAGTAAACCTTGTTGATGGCATGGTTCCGGCGCAAGTCGGCCTTTTGGATGACATAACGTTTTTCACCAACCTGATAGAAAAGCCCGGACTGTGCCGGGGTGATGTCCGTAACCGGCCAGCGCTGTTTTTCGATGGTAGAGGTCAACAGATAGAGACTCATCAGGAGAACGCTCAGACCTCCGGCAATGGCCAGATAGGCGATGATCAGGAACAGCGGGTGTTTGGATTTATGATCGGACATAATCGGTATCGTCAGAGTGTTCTGCCCTATGCTAGCCTGTCTCTATTTAACTCACAACGCGTGAGGCCAAATATATGTGTGGCCGTTTTAATATTATCGACGATCAAGCTATGCGGGATTTGCTTCGTACCCTTGGTTTCGATTTCAATTTTCCCACGCGAATTAATATCGCACCTACCGAGGCTGTACCGGTGATCATGAAGACTGATCAAGGGCTGGCCATCCATGAGATGCGCTGGTGGTTGACCCCCGCATGGGCACCGGAAATCACGTCGCGGTTTTCCATGTTTAACGCCCGCAGTGAAACCCTGGATACCAGTAAGGCGTTTCGCGGCCCGTTTCGTCACAAGCGTGGCATTATGCCGGCGTCCTCCTTTATTGAATGGCGAAAGCTGGGGCAGGGTAAACAGCCTTATCTGATTCGGCCTCAACACGGGGTGCTTATGTTTGCGGCCATCTGGGATCAATGGGAGAAGTCTGAGCACTACATTGAAAGTTGCGCCATGGTTACCACTGCGGCCGCTCCCGCCATGGATTGGTTACATCACCGGATGCCGGTAATGTTGTCTCTGGATGAAGCCCGGGAGTGGATGAATCCTGAGACGTCTAAAGCGCGCTTACAGCAGATTATGGCGCAGGGGTTGTCAGCGGATTTGCAAGCCGTGCCTATTTCACCACGGGTGAACAGTGGCCGGGATAAAACCGCCGCTGTTCTGGAGGAAGAGGGGGATCCGGTAGTCATTCCCGGGTGTTGATCTAGTCGTCTGAGAATATGCGTTTGATGACGTCACTGAGGTTCTGCGCCGGGGCTTTTTCTTCAAGCGGTATTACGCCATCACCATCAGTAGCACTTTGTTCAGACGCATCTGCGGCAGGTTCCTTGCCCAGCTCCAGCATAATGCTCTGTTCGCGCTCACGTTTGCGGTCACGCTCTTGCATGTAGCCAAGATCCTGTAATCGGGCAATGGCAAGCAATGATTTTGCGCGCATGGTATCCAACTGTTTTTGTTGTTGTTCGATGATACCGATAGCCACTGTTTGCATCTGCCGCCGCTGCTGACGCAGTTGTCTGGCGGTTTCCTGTTCCAGCTCGGTGACTGTCTGCCGCAGCGCGATGATGCGGGATTCGAAACCGTAGAAACGATTTAAACGGGTGTCCCGTGCCGCCATCAGTGCTCTGATACGTCGCTCAAGCTCCAGCAGCATATTGTTCATTGCCACCTGCTCTTTGGTTGCCTCCCAGCGCTTTTCAATCGCGGTGGCGTTAAGATCCCAGAGTAGCAGGCCCTTTAACAGTTTGAGTTTTTCCCACTCTTCGAAATACAGATCGGGATCATTCAGGTCCACCAGTGCCGCTTCGATGGCATCAAGCCGTTCTTTTTGGATCAGTTGCGATACATTGGCCAGGCCCGTCAGGTCATTGTTGGCAATGATCTGGTTGAGCCTGGTTTCGAATTCGTCCAGCTTTACCCGGGAATACGCGTAAAAATTCTTCGAGTTATCAATGGCTTTTTCAGCTTTTGGGGCCAACTCATTGAGCCGCTCCACGTGTGTATTGATCATCTCGTTAAAACTGGGGAACTGCTTTTCCCAGTGACGAAGCACCATGTACAGTCGCTGTAACTCGCGATAATCCCGATACAGGCGGTGGAACTCATTACTGGCAAAGTAGCGGTACAGGTGCTGTGTTACCTTATCTTCCACCGGCAATTTGAACTCAGGCAGCTTACCCATTGCATCGTGACCGGAAATGTCCACAGGGCTGATGCGCTCGATCCAGTCTGGCTGCTGAATCTCCTGCTTGATGGTGTCGAGGCGGCGGCGTTGATTCCTGAAAATCTTATAGGCGGATTTATAGCCGTCCAGTGCATCCTGCAACGCTCCCAACTCTTCAAATACAAAGGGCACATTGAGAATACTTTCCTGTACGGATGGATCAGTCAGGGGGCGCTCGTTCAATTCCATCCAGGGGGTCAGTGCATCCAGTTTTCGATCGGAATGAAAATGGGTCCAGCCCAAGGCCAGCAAGGCTCGATTTGCCACCGGCCCGTAGAGCCGCACCCGGTGCAGCACCTGTTGTGCCTGTTGTAACTGGTTGGCACGCAGATAGTGAATGCCCAATGCAAGCGCTGCCTGATCGGTGAGGGTTTTATCCAGCTCTGTTTGCGGGCGGCTCCTGTTGAGTACATCGGAATAATAGGTTGCCGCTTGTTCCATATCCCCCAACTGCGCCAGAGCCGATGCCATATTGAAGCGGACAAAGAGGCTTTGTGCCTGGTCTTCTCGCAGGTATTGACTCAGGGACTGGGCTTGATCCACTTGCCCCAGGCGGATATGACATAGGATCTGCAGTAACACATGTTCGGTGGCACGGCTTTCCAGTGGCTCGTTAATGCTGGAGGTGAGGATGTCTAATGCGTGCTGTGGATCACCCCGTTTGTAGTAGATGCGAGCCAGTTGGTACCAGGATTCGTCGGCACCTTCAACCGAGGTATAAGTATCCAGCAGAGAGCGGAATATGGCTTCCCCTTGATCCAGCAGGCCATAGGAAACGTAGAGCGCACCCAATACCAGTTCCGCATGCTCGCTGTTGCCTGCAAACTGGCCCCGTTCCTTCGCTACCAGTATCTTGGTGATGGCCGAAAAGTAATGCTCCTGATAGAACTCAAACAACAAATCACCGTAGGCCAGGTCTTCAATGGCGTGGGGCTGATCAATGGGCAGCGGCTCCCTGGGTTGTTCGGGGACGGCTGGGTCAGTGGTTTCTTCAGATCCAAACCAGTCAAAGGGATCGAGATCCAGGGCAAGGGCAGGGCTGGGCGCCAGTACGCCGATGGCAGCCGCCAGCATACCCACTTTGCAAAAGCGAATAACCGCATTGGGTGTTAATGAGATGTTGTCGTGATGACGTTTCGGTTTCAAAATCAAATCCTGGTGGCCGTTGCCATCACTCCCACTGCTTCAAGCGGAAGCCGGGTTGTTTACGAAGATCATCACCTTCAATTTTCAGCTCAATGTACTTTGTGCCACTGCTCTTCTCAAATGCCATGCTGACTGCACGCTTGTAATCGCGGCCTTCCGGGCCCACGCCGGTGACCACTGCCACCAGCTCGTGTTCGCCCACGGGAAGGTTACCGGTAAACAGGCGTTGTACCGCGCCACGGTTCATGGCTTTCAGTTCCCGTTCGGTATAAAGGTGATTGCTGATGGGGCGGTCGTTTAACTTCAGCGTTACCCCGTCCAATTGGAAGTATTCCAATGCGTCGAACGATACAAAGACATTGACCTGGGTACTGCTGGGAAACAGCAGGTCTTCTTCCAGAATGAAAAGATCCCGGTTTACCTGCAGAATTTTCTCTTTCAGCTGTTGCATTTCCTGCTGCATGGTTGCCGGATCTTTTTTGGCAACAGTACCTTCGGCTGCGGCATCCGGGCTTTCCGATCCATAGAGGATCTGGTTCAGATCAACGAACTCGCTCTCTTCTTCCGGTGCGGTCATTTCCGCTTTTGGTTTGGCGCTCACCGTTTCGGCAGGGGCATTTTCATCTTCATCCAGAATTTCATCGATCTCGATGAACTCCAGATCTTCCCCTAAATCCAGGTCGATGGTTTCGTCGGTTTCAGCCGCCCAGGCCATACCGCACAGCGATATGAGCATGAGGGCGGTAAAGAATCGGGCCAGTTTGTGATTGATCGCGTTCATTTGCTTCACTTCACTCGTTTGGATTCGCCTATTCAGATACCAGTGTTTGCAGGATGGTATCGAATTTGTTGACATCACCAGGCTCAAAGCCATCCTGCAGATGCCGAATTACGCCATCCCGGTCCACAATAAAAGAGGAGGGCAGATCGTTAATGTCGTAGCGCTCAC
The DNA here is from genome assembly GCF_003671475.1 of Ketobacter sp. GenoA1. Taxonomy (NCBI): domain Bacteria; kingdom Pseudomonadati; phylum Pseudomonadota; class Gammaproteobacteria; order Pseudomonadales; family Ketobacteraceae; genus Ketobacter; species Ketobacter sp. GenoA1. The sequence continues at coordinate 623,390 of NZ_RCHM01000042.1, forward strand.
TGACCACAAACCGGTCATCAAAAAGCATGGTCAGATCCAGGCCTTTGTGCTCCCGATAATGTTCAGCGTCGCTGCGTTTTTTATCCAGGGTAACGGCCCAGACTTTTACACCGAAATCCCGGTATTTCTGTTGCAGTTGCTCCAGTGCCTGTAATTGCACCGGGCAGGAACGGCACCAACTTGCCCAGAACACCACAGCGACAATGTAGCCCCTTTGTTCCGACAGGCGCAGATTGAATGGGCCGTCGCTGTGTAGCGTGAAGTCCGGCGCATCGTCACCCACCGGCGGCTTTTTGGCAAACACCGCCGGACTTGCCAGCAACGCCAGCCCGATCACTCCATACTGTACCCTTCGCCACATGCTCTGCATCTTGTTTCTCACGGTTGGTTACGATGGAATAAAGGAGATTGGGTAGGTGTCCTGCCAAACGCCCACATCCATCGCACCGAAGTTGATGCGCTTCACTTTCAATACGATCTTGCGTTCCAGGTCGGCATCGTTCAATTCACTGCTGACCACTTCACATTTGGTTACGGTGCCATCAGGCTGGATAACCATACTCAGTACCACGGTGCCTTCCAGAGCCGGGTTCTTACGCAAGGCGCGGCGATACAGCGAGTAGATCGAGCCTTTGTATTTATCGAATACCAACTGGATGTCTTCGGTGGATCGGCGCGCCTTGCCATCGGCACCGCGGCGTGTTTCTTTTTCGGCGGCAGGGTCAGCGATCTGGCTTTCCACCTGCGTGCTTTGTACTCCCGCCAGTGAGCCGGAGCCACCCCCGCCGGAAGAGGCTTTCGATGTGCTGACACCGCCACTGCTGCCCAGGGCCATGGAACCCACCAGATTGCGTTGGGTTTTTTGCTCCTGAGCCCCCACTGAAGACACCGCTTTTTGTTCTGTCTTCAGGTCCGCCAGATCGTTGCTGTCCCGCAGATCACTCAGATCGTCGAATACCGCAATGGCGGCCTTAGCCTGCTCTTTGGCGGTAGGTTTGGGTTTTTCCTCTTTTTTAGGCTCTTCTTTCTTGGGCTCTTCCTTGGGTTCCTCTTTTTTCTCTTCCTCTTTCTTTTCCTCTTTGGGAGGTGGCGGAGGCGGTGGCGGCTTTTGCTTTTCCATCACCAGCTTCGCCAGACGAGGCGGGATTTTTTCCACCTGATCCCGTTGTTTTTCCGGCACGGGAATGCTGGGCAAAACCAACAGCAGAATGACAAACACCACCGCAAAAACCACGAACAGCTTGCGAAAGAGTTTCTCCTCTTCCGCGGCTCGATCCCATGGCAGGCTCGGCGTTGAGTAATACAGCGGTTTCATGATTTCTTGTCCTCCGTTTTCTTGAGGACAGCCAGTGAAATCCTTGAATACTCGTTACTGCTGCAGGTCATCATGATTTTGCGCAGCAGGGCGTAGGGAATTTCCTTGTCACCCATGATGGTGACGTTCCGTTCTGCCACGCCCAGCTCGTTCACCATCAGTGCCGGGGCCTTGCTGGCCTGGTAGCGCAACTCTTTCTGCAGGGCAGGTATGTTGTCGCTGGGCAATGACATGATGGTTGGAACCTCTTCCACAATCCGGCCGTTCACCAGAATCGTGCGGTCATTCACCATAATGGTCAATGTTTCACGGGGTAACTGCTCGGCGATGGACTCCGGCAGCTTAATGGATTTCTGATTCGGCAGCTGGGTGGTGTTGGATGAATTCACCAGCAGGAAGAACACCAGAATGGTGAAAATATCCATCAGTGACACCAAGTTGACGCTGGGCAGAAACTGGCGCTTATGGCGCCGGTCCATGCGTTTTGCACGATGGGATAATTTCACGCAGCACCTCCTTTGGTCACACCGGTGGAGGAGGATTTCTGTTGATCCGGTGGTGCATCACCGATGGCGATGTCAGGGAACAATTCAGCGTTTTGTACATCGGTGCCAACCACTTGCTTGGTTACCCGCACTTTGTCCATGGTGGTGACCAGTACTTCGTAGGGAGTACTGGGTTCCAGCAACAGGGTTATTTCAGTGATGTCCGGAAAGCGGGTTTTCACCGCCTTCAGGGTTTTCACCAGGGTGTTGAAATCGTGCTTGCCGGCTGTATTGGGGATGATTTTCAGCGGCCCTGTCTGACGGTCGACCACTTCCAATCGATTGTTGTATATCAGCACTTCCAGCACGATCGGCTTTTTGTCTTCCTGCTGCTGTTGCGCGGCCGGGGTGGTGGCAGGCAAATTCAGCTCCAGGATAGAGATCTGCGAAAACACAGCGGTAATCAGAAGAAACGGCACCAACACCACCATCAAATTCATGAAGGCGGTTATGTTGATTTCAGCGTCTGCTGTGTGTCTTCGACGCGAGCGTCTACTCATATCGGCTCCTGCTCAATCGTATTCGTTTGATCAATGTCGGTAACTGACATTAACCCTGTCCGTTGCTCTGTGCCTTTTGGCTTTGGGCCTGACGGAATACGTTGAGGAATTTTACGGAAGCCATTTCCATGCTGTCGATGAGCTGGTTGGTTTTATTCTGCAGATAAGTGAACGCCAACAGTAACGGGATGGCTGCCATCAAACCAAATGCGGTGGTGTTCATGGCTACCGAAATACTGGCCGATAAAAGGTCTGCCTTTTGCGAGGGATCCGCGCTGGCAACTGCGGTAAAAGCGTTAATCAGACCCATGATGGTACCCAACAGACCCAGTAGGGTAGCGATATTGGCAAAGGTGGCAATGTAGTTGGTGCGGCGCTCCAGATGTGGAATGGCTTCCATCAGGCCTTCTTCCATGGCCATCTCCACTTCGTCGTGGCGGGTGGCATAGGCGCTTCTGGACAAGCCGTATACCAGGATTTTGGCCACTGCACTGCCGGAGTTTTTGGCCTCTTCCATGGCGGACTTGAACTTGCCCTGGGTCAGCAGCGGGAACAGCTTTTTCCACACCATCTGGTTGCGGGTTTGAGTCAGATTCAAATAAATGAAGCGCTCAAGCGTGATGGCCAATCCCACCAGGAACACCGCCAGTATGATGTACATAAAGGGGCCGCCTTCCTGAAAGAACTGTGCGGTGGTGGTGATCAGTCCTGCGCTTTGTTCAGCCGCATTCATTGTGTCAGACATTTTGGTCTCCTGCGTTACCAAATATTGGTTTATCTGTTCGTTGATTTGAATCGTTGCTACGAGTCTAAGGGTCAGGCTTTCGTATTGTTATTGGTTTGGTACCATAAATCCTTATTGATCAACCGCTTGGGGATCAGAATGCTGAAGCAGGTTAAAATAATCCACCTGTCTGCGCAACTCGTCCTGGTCCACCGGTTTCAATGAATCGTTCAGCAACTGAGAATCGAGGCTGGGCTTGGATTGCCAGGGGTCAACCGACAATTCGCGGTTTTGCCAGGGCACCACGTTGAGCACGTTGGGTGCTTCTTTGGTGCCAATGATGGTGGTGCCTTCATCCAATGCCCATGTGGCTCTGCTTAACAACACAGTACCCAGTATTAAAATGAAAAAAAGCGTCGGCCTAATGTTCATTGTGTCCTTGCAGCTCGTCGTTGTAATTCAATGATCCAGCCGTTGACTTTTTTATCCGGTTCGGGAAGCAACGTCTGATAGGTTTCGAATTCTTTTAGGGCCAATACGGGATCATGCAAATACAAATCCGCCAGTACCGCTAAATTATAGTGGGCTGGTGCATAATTTTCGTCGATTCGAATCGCAGATTCATAACTCACCTGGGCTTGCCTGAACTTGCCAAGCTGCCGGCTAAGTACGCCCAACTCATTGAGAAGGCGAGGGTTTTTGCCATGCTGCAGGATTGATTTCTGAAGCAGATCATAGGCTTCCTGGATATTGCCCTTTTTTCTCAAAACAATGGCCTGGTTCACAATCGGGCCTGATAGGGCCGGATACTGCGTTGCCAGATCCCGGAATCGAGCCTGCGCGGTATCCAGATTGCCTTTGCGCAGCTCAGCCACCGCCCGGTTGAAATCCGAACGGGCCAGTTCCGCCTGCTGTACCTGTTCCGGATCACGGGTCAAAGGCTCCTGGCCGGGTTGATTGAGCCGTGCCAACACAGCGGCGGAGTCGGCATCCTGAATGACGGGTGCGGCGGATTCGGGTTGATCCGGTTGTGTCTCCTCGTCGCTGGTTTGTGCACTGGCTTGCTCGGGTACGGTTGCCGCATCGGACTTTTCGGCCGGAACTTCTCCGGTCAGGTCAATGGTTACCGAATCCGGCATCTCAAAATCGCCGGCTTCCAGCTGGCTGTCATCACCGGAAGAGAGCATGGAGCATCCCGTGGCAAGCGCCAGCAGTGGAATCAGCATCATAGAGCAGATGGATGATTTAATAGATGTCATCAACATACTCCTCAGTGAGTTCGGTTTTGTTGTAGCGCCCGGGGGACAGTTTACTCAGGGATTGGTAGCTCTTCTGCACCCATTCATCCCACACGCCGTTAAGGGTACGTTCGGTGTTGGTCTGGAAAATGGCAATGGCCTTATCTTCAAGGGGAATGGCCTGGTCTTCCAGCAGGATTTCATATTCTTCCAGGGCCAGTTCGTCCAAGCCGCGGGGGCGTTCGCTGTCCATGATGCTGCGGGCAAACAGGCGATAGACTTCCCCCAGCTTATAATTGGCGGCCGTGGTGAAATCAATGACCCCGAATTGGACGGTGCGGGTATAGGCTGCGCTGGCTTTTTGCATGGCGGCCTTCTTCTTGCGCAGGCTGCTTTTCAGCGGCTGTGTCAACCGAATACTGCGAAAATCGGCGAACAGGGCATCGGCACTGTGGTATGATCCATAGGCGGCAAGATACAGGGTACGGTCTGTTTGCTCCGAGCCTGCAGCGGAGTGGGTTTCCACCAGTTTATTCAGCCAGAAATAACGTTTATTGCTGTCTCCGGCTTGTTCATACAGATTCACCAGTTTGTACTGGGCTTCCATGCGGGGGCCAACCGGGCGCTCGTAATCCCAGACAAACTTTTTGTACAGTTCGATGGCTCCGTCGGTATCGCCGGTTTTCTCGCGCATCTCTGCAGCTTGCAGCAGGGCTTCCCGTGCCAATTCCGGGTTGCTGTCCTGGTTGAGCAGGGCGATGGTGAGCAGCTCGCCTGCGGCCATGGCAAGGTTGCCGGTTTTTTCGTAGGCAAAACTGAGCTTGGCCGGAATGGAGGCGGTGAGGCTGTGGCTGGGGAAACGCTGGCGGAAAGATTCCAGTACCGCGATGGCCTTATCGTATTCCTCCAGTTTCAACAGGAGGTTGGCCGCATCGTAATCCGCGTTGGCACGCACCGAGGCATTGGGTACCACAGCAGCCACCCGCAGGTATTCACCGGCGGCTTCTGCCAGGCGGCCATTCTGTTCCAGGATTTCACCCTGCTTGTAGATACTGGTGGCGAGGTTTTCCCTGAATTTGGCGCGCTGCTGCGCTTGCAGGGATTCGAACTCCAAGACCTTGGTAATGGCTTCTTCGGCCTTGACCCAGGCCTGTTTGTCGAACATGCCGTTGGCATAGGTGATCCAGGCTTTTTCCCGTAATGCCTGGGGTGCCGGTGGCACCAGCTCAATGATCAGCTGCGCGGTGACAATGGCACCCTCCACGTCACCCAACAGCAGTTGATCTTCGATGACGTTATCCAAAATCCGTGGGGTGTGCTCATTGGCCGGGTACGTTTTTGCGAAACGCAGGGAGCTGCTGGCGCGCTTGGCCACCCAGCCTCGGCGGGTAGGGTCATCCTTGGCTAATGTGTTGAGATATTCCTGATGGGCCAGCAAGCCAAAGTAGGCGGCTTTTTCGGCATCCGGATGGGGTGGGTAGTCGTATGCGGTGCGCTCGAATTCCTCGATGGCCGGACGGAAATCCTTGGCGGCAAACAGGGTTTCACCCAACAGCATGTTCATGGTGGGGGCGCTTTCGTCATTGGGGAAGGTGGCCAGGAATTCCCGATACCATCGGGCCGCGACGCCATAATCCTTGGGCAATTTGGTTTTTTGTGCAGCGGCATGGTAGTGCTGGGCCAGCTCGATCAGGTGTTGCTTCAACTCGTTGCTGTATTGGGCTCTGGCTTCCGGTGTTGCCCGCGCCCAGAATGCACTGTAAACCCCGTATTGATCGACAAACTTTTCTTTATAGGGCAACACCAGGCTGGGAAAACCGCCTTTCTGGTAAGTGTCGATGACCTTGGAGGACATGGAAGGCGCCATTGGGTGCAGCGGATTTTTCTGTGAGAACATGGCGTAGGTATCCGCCGCATCCTTATAGCGCTCCTGATACAGGTAGAGTTCCGCCAGCGCGGCGTAAACCTTGAATTCGTAGACCCGGGAACCATTGTTACGGAAGTACTCCGAGACGCTCTGTGCGCCCTCGAGGTTGGAGAAGGACATGCTGAGTACACGCAGTGTGTCGTCGAGGGTTTTCTGCTGGGTCTTGGACACTTCCGGCAGGGGGATGGCCTCAATTTTGGTGATGGTGCGCTCACGTCGTTCTGCTTTCCGTTCCTCTTCTGTTTTCGGGGGCGGAGTGGGCATGTACCCGTCCAACAGCGTCACAAAATCCTGTACCGCCAAATCGTAATCACCCAGCTTGTACAAGCTCCAGCCGTGCTTGTAGAGGGAGTGCTCATAAAATTCCCGCTGCGGTCCGGCCTTCAGCACATAGGCGTAGGCGGCGGCAGCGGGCTGATATTCCCCCAGCAGGAACAGGTGCTCGCCGCGGCGGAACTGAGCTTCGTAGGTAAACTCGCCATCGGGGTATTTGGCCACCAGGGTGTTGAGCGTAGTCAGTGCTTTTTCCTGTTCCCCGCTCAGGTCATAGGCCTTGGCCAGCAGATAGTATTCCTCTGACAGGTCGGTGCCATCGGGCGCCCCCAGGATCAGTGCCTCGTAGATCGCCACTGCTTTTCCGTACTGCAGGACATCGCCCTCTGCCGCCAACTCAGCGGAGTCCACCAGGGGTGATTCTTCCAAAGACTCGATCATCTGATCTTCTGTGGCCACCATGGTGAGATCGGCCATGCGCCGCATGGCCAGGGCCCGCTCTTGCTGGGTGGAGAACAGGGCAACGGCTTGTTCGTAGGTCTGCAGTACCCGTTCCGCCTGGATGGGTTCAAGCTCTTGGGGCAGGACGCTGATGTCGCGGTGTTTGAGGTCTGCCAGAGTCAGGTCACGGCCTTCCGCAGAGGCTGAGCGTTGGCTGGAAGGCGCACAGGCCGTGAGCATCAGCGCACCGGCGATGGAACAGGCGGCAAGAGTAGAGGTCACCCAACTTGGTTTTGACTGTCTGATAGATTTACTCACTCGTAACAACCTGGCACTTCTTATTCTTGTCTCAACGAAGCGTAAATTCCGGTGGGCCAAAGGATTAATAGCTTTGATTGTCGCCGGTTTTAGATCAACTGGCAAAAAAGCCCAGGCGTGGATTGTAAATTTTGTGCGCCCGTTATCCAAAAACCTCAAAGCACTGGCGGGGTTTAGCCCATTTGGCTTGTCGGTGATCTGATGTGTGATCTGCTGTATAGTGCAATCGTACGCTTTTCAGATAGTTATAGATGGGAATATAGCAACTTTGAGACAATCTGACACGGTTTATCTGCTGGATTCAAGCATCTATATCTTCCAGGCGTGGTTTGGCATTCCGGATCGATTTCAGGATGCCCATGGGCGGCCGGTGAATGCGGTCTATGGGTATCTGAAGACTCTGTTGGCTCAGCTGCAGGCGTTAAACCCCGTGTATATGCTGGCTGCCTTTGATGAAAGCTTGTTCAGTGGCTTTCGTCATACCCTTTATCAACCCTATAAGGCCAATCGTGCACTGCCGGATGATGATCTGGCCCGGCAACTGCATTTGTGCCGGGCCCTGACACAATTAATCGGTGTTCATTGTGTGGGCGATGAGGTCTATGAGGCCGATGATTGGCTGGCATTGGGGGCGCAAACCGCCAGATTGTCGGGGCTCAGGTCTATTGTATTGACCCGGGATAAGGATCTTGCGCAGTTGATCACCCCGGGCGATCTGTGGTGGGATTGGTCTGCGGATATCCAGCGAGACCACCCGGGGCTGCAGGCCCATTGGCAGGTTCGCCCTGAGCAGATTGCGGACCTGCTGGCGCTGACGGGGGACAGTGCGGACAATATCCCCGGCGTGCCCGGGGTGGGTGATAAATCAGCCAGAGCTCTGGTGCAGCACTTTCATGATCTGGAAAACCTGTATGCCAACCTGGAAGCCGTCAGGGAAATGAATGTGCGCGGCGCAAATCGGTTGTACACAGCCTTACTTGATACCGAGGAAGATGCCTTCCTGTTCAGGGAGTTGATTCGGCTGCATCCGCCACCTCACGCGCTGCCGCTGAATAATCTGAGATTCAATGCTGCCAGTCCGGATACCCTACTGGCGTATCTGGATGCCCAGGGGCTGGGGGCGGCATTCCACAACCTGGTGAAGCGACATTATGCTTGATACGCGGATTCTGAATGAATTGCTTGACTGGCTGAGCGACCTGCTCGGCACCGATTACCGTACTGCGCAGGCGCGCCCCTCCGGCGCCGGTTGCATCAACGAAACCTACGAAATTTACAGTCAGCAATTGGATTCTGTGTTTGTCAAAGTGGGGCCCGTTGGCCAACTGGACATGTATGAGAAAGAAGCCCTGGGTTTGCAGTTGCTGGATCAATGCCCCGCCATACGCGTACCGGCGGTATTGGGGGCGGCGCGCTTGCAGCACTGCTCGGTGTTGGCCATGGAGTTTATAGCGCTGGCGGCCATCAAAGCCCGGCATGAGGCTCGCTTTGGCGAGGCGTTGGCGCAGTTGCACAGCATGCAGGGTAAGGCGTACGGCCTGGAGCATAATAATTACATTGGGCGCAGTCACCAGATCAACGGCTGGCACACGGACTGGTGGGTGTTTTATGCAGAGCGGCGCTTGTTACCCCAGCGCAAGCTGGCACAGGCCAAAGGCATGCGGCGGGCACTGCTGCAGGATCTGGATCGCCTGCTGGGCTTGCTTCCTCACACACTGGGTTGGTATCAGCCGCCAGCTGTTTTACTGCACGGGGATCTATGGAGTGGCAATATGGCGGTGGACCCATCCGGCACCCCCACTTTGTTTGATCCGGCGGTCTATTATGGTGATGCGGAAACGGACCTGGCCATGAGCCGCATGTTTGGCGCGCCCGGAGCGGCGTTTTATGAGGCATACCATACTGTTTTACCTCTGCGCGATGGGCATTCTTTACGCCGCAATCTGTATGACCTCTACCATTGGCTGAATCACTTTAACCTATTTGGCGTTGGTTATTTGGGGCAGGTTGAGCATACACTGGCAGCACTGCTGCGTGAGTTAAGTTGAAGCATGAAAATTCTGGTGGATGAAAATATTCCCATGGCCGAAGCCTGCTTCGGCAGCCTGGGAACCGTGATCAAGGTGCCGGGGCGCGATCCGGATGCTGATCTGGTAAAGCACGCCGATGCGTTGATTGTGCGCTCCATTACCAAAGTGACGGAAGCGCTCCTGGCGGGTTCCCGGGTGCGGTTTGTTGGTACCGCCACCATTGGTGTTGACCATATCGATCAGGGATATCTGCAGCAGGAGAAGATTGCGTTCAGCAGTGCACCGGGATGCAACGCCCAGTCGGTGGTGGACTATGTGATGGCGGCTTTGTTGGAGTTGGAGTCCGCCCGCGACTTCACCCTGGCCAACCGCTCCATCGGTATTATTGGTGCCGGTAATGTGGGTTCCCGCCTGCAGGCGGTGTCTGAACAGTTGGGTCTCAGGGTGTTGTTGTGCGACCCCCCGCAACAGGAATCCGGGCAGCATCCTGCCAGCGCGCAGTTTGTCAGTGCCGATGAAGCCTGGCAGGCGGATATTGTGTCGTTGCACGTACCCTATACGCAGGAAGGCAGGCACGCCACCCATCACCTGGCGGATGAGCACCGCCTGCGCAGCATGGTGCCGGGTGCGGTGCTGATCAACACCTCCCGTGGCCCGGTGCTGGATAATATGGCGTTGGCACGGGTGCTGGATGAGCGCTATGACCTGGCGGCCGTACTGGATGTGTGGGAAGGCGAGCCCTTTGTCAACATTGAGCTGGCCAGTAAAGTGGATATCGCAACACCCCACATTGCCGGTTACAGCTTTGATGGCAAGGTGCGGGGAACCTGGATGATTTACCAGGCACTGTGCCGGCATCTGGGGTGTGAGGTCTCGATACAGGAGGCTGATCTGATCGATCCCAAGTTGAATCTGCTATTGGACCTGCAAGGGGAGCAAACGTACAATCCCGCCACGGCCCGGGAGTTGATTACCCGTATATACAATATTCATGAAGATGATGTGGGGCTCCGCACCAGCCTGCGCTTACCCAGAGAACGTCGGGCCCAGGGTTTTGACGCCTTGCGCAGGCAGTATCGGGTGCGGCGCGAGTTCAATACGGTCACGCTGAGGGGGCGGGCGCATCTGGAATCCGTATTGGCAGAGCAGGAGATTAATCGCCTGCGGGCACTGGGCCTGAAGATTGTGCCTTGAGCGCATGCGGTTGTTGCCGTGGTGGGGATAGCGCATGCAGGGTGTCAACCAGCCGCCCCCGGGTGAGCACCTGATGCAGCAGCACCAGGAACAGCAGAATAATCAGATGATACCAGTCGTTGTAGTGCAACGGCCCCGTGGAAATGCTGCCCAGCGCCATCAAAGACCAGATTGCCCCCGCTGCCAGGTTCAGCGTCACCAGGCCGATCAGAAGCCAGAACAACCGCAGCCCCTGCACCAAAATGAGATACAGTGAAAACCCGATCACCAGTAAATGGGTGAGCAGGTGAAACATCACCACCAGGGAGTATTGACTGATCAGCAGTGACGCGGCACTGAATAATATCAACGAAACCACCAGACACCCTTTCAGCCACTGAAAACCATAGCGGTCTGCCAGCGGGTGCAGAAAGATACGCATGAAATAGTATTCGGTAAGGCCAATGGCGAAAAACGTTGCCAGCCAGACCCGCAGGTAGACGTTATGGAACGAGCCGGTTCGTAAATAACGGGGCAGGGTGTCGTTCAGGCTCATCAACCAGCGGTTGACGTGAGCCTCTTCCGCTTCCATATGATGGGCCAAACCACCCAGCAGGGCGGCGATGGCAAACAGCAGCATATGTCTGGCGGCTTCCCGATAGCGCTCTGGGCGACGATACAGGTCCAGACTCAGTGCAATAGCCAGCGCGAAAATAGCGTAATTCAAAGAGATGAGCATGTGATTCAGTCATTGTTGTGTTTTTCATGCGGTAAGTGTCTCATGTTTGGAGCCGGTTCTGCATGTCAGAACGGGACACACCGTGCCCACTGTCCCCGAGTGGTATAGAATGCGGCACAGCAACAAAGTGGTTCTAACCGGAGGAAGTACAGCCTGCCATGAATCAAATCAAACTTGGACTGCTGGTGAATCCCATGGCCGGTATCGGCGGGGCGGTGGGCCTGAAGGGCAGTGATGGTGAATCCATTGTGGATCAGGCTTTGCAGCGGGGAGCGGTGCCCCGTGCCTTGCAGCGGGTGGGTATTTTTCTGCGTGAATTGCAGCCATACCAGGCCCAGATTCAGTGGTTTTGCTGGGGCGGAGCCATGGGGGAGGATAGCCTGCAGGAAGCCGGATTCAATATGCAGGTATGCGGTGAATGTGCCGCCACCACCGGTGCTGTGGATACCCGTCAGGCGGCCCGGGCGCTGCAGCAGCAGGGTGTTGATCTGATTGTTTTTGCCGGTGGTGACGGCACCGCGCGGGATATTCATCAGGCCGTAAACACCAGTATCCCGGTGCTGGGGATACCCGCCGGTGTCAAGATCCACTCCGGGGTCTATGCGGTGCATGCCAAAGGAGCGGCGGAGATTGTGATCAAAATGATCCAGGGGCAGCTGGTCAGTGTGGCGGCCATGGAAGTGCGGGATATTGACGAGGACGCCTTCCGCCAGGGCCAGGTGCGGGCCAGCCACTATGGGGAGCTGCTGGTTCCCGCTGAAGAACGTTACCTGCAGCACGTCAAGTGCGGCGGCAGGGAGGTTGAAGCCCTGGTGCTGCAGGAGGTGGCGGCGCACATCATTGATGAGCTGGCGCGCGACTGGCTTTATATTTTGGGCCCGGGCACCACCACCAAAGCGATCGCGGATGAGCTGGGGCTGGAGAAAACACTGCTGGGGGTGGATTTGCTGTTAAACCAGGAATGGGTGCAGATGGATGCCACCGAACAGGATATCCTGCATTGGCTTGAGCGCTATCCGGCGAAGATTGTGGTGACCCTGATCGGTGGTCAGGGGCATATATTCGGTCGGGGCAATCATCAGATCAGCCCGGCGGTGATTCGCCAGGTGGGTCGCGATAACATCATCATAATTGCCACCAAAACCAAGCTTAAGGAACTGGCAGGGCGCCCCCTGCTGGTGGATACCTGGGATGCCGAACTGAATGGGGAACTGTGTGGCTATTTACCGGTGATTACCGGTTATGAAGATGCGGTGCTGTATCCCGTTGAAGGCTGATGCTGAGCCTGCCTGACCCGGTTAGCATGCTGGTTACGGCATTCACTGCACCCATCCCCCCACAATGTCGACAAAAGAAAAGCCCGCTTTACGCGGGCTTTTCCAGTCTGGCCGGTTGTACCGTTGTCAGTTAGCCGTTGGTGAGCGCGGCGATGCGCGCGTCCAGGGGCGGGTGTGACGAGAACAACTTGGCCACTTTACCGTTACGGATACCGAATGCCACCATGGTGTCGGGCAGGTCATTGGGTAATTCCATTTCGGCCTTCAGTTTCTGCAATGCCCGGATCATGGCGCCCCGTCCGGCCAGGTCGGCACCGGCGGCGTCCGCGCGGAATTCACGCCAGCGGGAAAACCACATGACGATGATACTGGCGAGGATGCCGAAAATGATATCGAAGAGGAACACCACCGCCATATGGCCAAAGAAGCCTAAGCCGCCTTCACCTTCATCATTGCGGAAGAACTGATCGATGACAAACGCGGCGATGCGGGCAAAGAACATGACAAAGGTGTTCATGATGCCCTGGATCAGCGCCAGGGTCACCATGTCGCCATTGGCAACGTGGCCGATCTCATGGGCCAGCACGGCACGTACTTCTTCCCGGTCAAAGCGCCGCAGAAGCCCTTCGCTGACGGCCACCAGAGCGTCGTTTTTGTTCCAGCCGGTGGCGAACGCGTTGGAGACCTGGGATGGGAATACCGCCACCTCCGGCATTTTGATACCAGCCTTGGTGGACAACTCGTTAACGGTCTCCAGCAGCCACTGTTCGGCGTGATTGGTGGGTTTGGTGATGACCTGCGCCCTGGAGCTCCATTTGGCCATTTTCTTGGACAACAATAGGGAGATAAAGGAGCCGGCGAAGCCAAATATCGCACAGAATATCAATAAGGACTGCAGGTTAAGGTTGGTGCCGTTCTGCTGTAGATAACCAGGTACCCCCAGAATACTCAGGGTGATACTGGCAACGGCAATCACGGCCAGGTTGGTACCAAGAAACAACAGTATGCGCATCATGGTGGATTCTTATCCTCTCTAAGACAAAATGAACAGTTAACCGAATGCTGTATACATTGGGCTCGCCAGGGGAATTTCAAGTGTTTGAAATTCTTATGGGAGCCAGGATATAGACCGCCCGGCACGAAAAAGATTCCGACATATCATGTCATTAAATTATGAAACATAAAAGACCCAAATAATGTGGTCTTTATCCTCGCCGGCAAGATGGTAAACTGCGCGGCATTTGGCGCGGCTGAACCCGGTAGCCGGTTTGTTTTTGACCCTGATAGATTCTTGAGAGCGTGAAGCCATGGATATAAATCCCGTAATGCCCACCACCATTGACGCCCTGCACCTGATATTGGGGGGGCTCGGTTTCATCCTGCTGGTGGTGGCCGTGCTGCGCGGTGGTGGCAAGAAGGCACCGGCGCCTGATTCCGCTACAGAGCCGGAACCTGTCGCCCCGGCAGCGACCCCGACACCGACCCCGGCCCTGAAATCCAATGATCCGGAATCGGCGTTGCAGCTGCTGGGGCTGTTGCAACAGGAGGCACGCTTTGTTGATTTCCTGCAGGAGGATCTGACCGGGTTCAGTGATGCTGAAATCGGCGCGGTGTCGCGGGTGTTGCATGAGGGCAGCAAGAAGGTGCTGGATCAGTATTTCTCACTGGTGCCGGTGCGCAGTGAAGAGGAAGAAACCCAGGTGACGCTGGCGGCCGGCTTTGATCCGGCGCAAAACCGGGTAACCGGTAATGTAGTTGGCGAGCCCCCTTTCAGTGGCGTACTGGTACACCGCGGATGGAAAGCGGTGAAAGCCGATTTGCCCAGGCTGGCGCCGGGCCATGATCCCAAGGTGATAGCCCCTGCCGAGGTGGAGCTATGAGTGAAGGCAGCAGTCAGTACAGCAGTCAATACAGTGTGGGCATTGATCTCGGTACCACCAACAGTGTGCTGTCATTTATCGATGTATCCCAGGCCCCTGAGCAGCCCCGAGAGGAGGTCCTGGCCATCCCGCAGTTGACCCAACCTGGCGTGGTGGAAAGCCTGCCCCAATTGCCTTCCTTCCTGTATCAGGCCCATGAGGCGGAAGTGGCGACGTCGGATCTCAATCTGCCCTGGGGGCAAAGCGGATTGGCACTGGTGGGGCACATAGCCCGCCACCTGGGCGCCAAAACACCATTGCGTCTGGTTGCCAGCGCCAAAAGCTGGTTATGCCACGGGGCCGTGGATCGGCACGCTGATTTCCTGCCTTTGAATGCGCCGGAGGACGTCAGCAAGACCTCGCCATTGGCTGCCTCAGCAGCGTACCTGGCACACCTGAAGGCCGCCTGGAATGATCGTTTTCCCGATCAGCCGCTGGAGCAGCAGGATATTACCCTCACCGTGCCGGCGTCGTTCGATCCGGCAGCCCGGGATCTGACGGCAGAAGCGGCCCGCACCGTGGGCTTGCAACGCTTAACATTACTGGAAGAACCGCAGGCAGCGCTCTACAGCTGGGTCAATAATTCGGGTGACCGCTGGCGGGATCAGGTGCAGGTGGGTGATATTGTGCTGGTGGTGGATATCGGCGGCGGTACCACGGATTTGTCTTTGGTGGCGGTGACGGAGAGCGAAGGCAACCTGGAACTGAACCGGGTTGCGGTGGGCGATCATATTCTGCTGGGTGGAGATAACATGGATCTGGCGTTGGCCTACCGGATCAAGGCCAAACTGGAGGCAGAAGGGAAATCACTTAAGCCCTGGCAGATTCAGGCTTTGACCCATGGCTGTCGCGACGCAAAGGAGTCATTGCTCAATGACAGTGGCCAGGATGTGGTACCCCTGGTGGTGCCCAGCCGGGGGTCGAAGTTGATGGGCAGTACGTTGCGCACTGAATTAACCCGCAGCGAAGTGGAAGAGACGCTCGTGGACGGTTTTTTTCCACAAGTGGCGATTGAGGATCATCCACGGCAGCAGCCTCGCACTGCCCTGACTCAGATGGGATTGCCTTATGCCCAGGATGCGGGTGTCACCCGCCATCTGGCCGCCTTTCTGTGCCGTCAGTCCAATGCCGCCCAGGACTTTTTCGGGGCCGCCCAGGGCTTTATCAAACCCACGGCGGTGTTGTTCAACGGTGGTGTCCTGAAGGCGCCGAAACTGGCACAGCGCTTGATGTCGGTACTCAATAGCTGGCTGCAGCAGGGCGGCTCTGAGCCTGCCCGCTTGCTGCAGGGAGCCGATCTGGATCTGGCGGTTGCCCGTGGCGCAGCCTACTACGGTTATGTGCGCCAGGGCCACGGTGTGCGCATTCGGGGCGGTCTGGCCAGTGGTTATTACGTTGGCATTGAGAGCGCCATGCCGGCGGTACCGGGTATGCCGCCACCCCTGCAGGCCCTCTGTGTGGCACCCTTTGGCATGGAAGAGGGTTCCCAGACTGAGCCTTCGCCACAGGAATTTGGACTGGTGGTGGGGGAACCGGTGACGTTCCGGTTTTTTGGCTCCACGGTACGCCGGGAGGATGGCCCCGGGTTGCTGCTGGATGATTGGGAGGATTCAGAGCTTGAGGAATTGCACCCCATTCAGGCTTCATTACCCAGCGAAGGGCGCCAACCGGGGGAAGTGGTGGCAGTGCGTTTGGCGGCACGGGTGAACGAGTTGGGCACTTTGTGCCTGGAAGCCATCCCGCGGGACAGTGATCAACGCTGGCAGGTGGAATTCGACGTACGGGAAAACAGTGCATGACACAATCCGGTGACAGCCGCTATCTGGTGGGCATTGATCTGGGCACCACCCACACCGTGGTGGCCTACGCCGATACCGGTGCCGGAGCACAGCAGCCCCGGGCCAGACTGTTTGAAATTGAACAATTGGTTGGCCCCGGCGAGGTAGCAAAACGCCCGCTGCTGCCTTCCTTTCGCTATCATCCGGCCGCCGGTGAACTGCCCGAAGCGCAAATGGTGCTGCCCTGGCCGCAACAGCGCATTGAGGGCGATGATGTGGCGTACCTGGTGGGGGAATATGCCCGCGAGCTGGGCAGCAAAGTAGAGGGGCGCCAGATTGCCAGTGCCAAGAGTTGGCTCTCCCACAGCCGCGTGGATCGTTCGGCGCCGATTCTGCCCTGGGCTGGGGCGGACGATGTGCAGAAAGTCTCTCCGGTGGTGGCATCGGCCTCTTATCTGCTGCATATTCGCTGTGCCTGGAATCACGAACATCCCCAACATCCACTGGAACAGCAAACCCTGGTGATTACCGTGCCCGCCTCATTTGATGAGGCCGCCCGTGCGTTGACGTTGCAGGCTGCCGAACTGGCCGGGCTTAACAATCTGACGTTGCTGGAAGAGCCCCAGGCGGTGTGCTACGACTGGTATTTCCGGCTGGGGGAGAAGGCCCGGGCGGCACTGCAGCAGATCAGGCTGTTGCTGGTGCTGGACGTTGGTGGCGGCACCACCGATTTGAGTTTGATTCAGGTCCAGCAGGCCGATGGCGACCTCAAACTGAAGCGGATCGCGGTGGGTGACCACTGGATGCTGGGGGGCGATAACGTGGATCTGGCGTTGGCGCGTTTGGCGGAACAGCGTATTACTAGCGGTGGTCGGGCCCTCAATGCCGCCAGCCTGACCCAGTTGATCCAGCAGAGTCGCATCGCCAAGGAAGCCCTGTTGGGTGAAAGCGCCCCGGAAACGGCGAAAGTCACCTTGCTGGGGGGCGGTTCCCGTCTGATCGGCGCTGCCAGGAGTGCGGAATTCAGCCGGCAGGAAGTGCGCGAACTGGCGCTGGATGGTTTTTTCCCGTTGATTGAGTTTGGAGCGCTGCCCCGGAAACGCGGTGCCGGCATTGTTGAGTTTGGCCTGCCCTACGTACCGGATCCGGCGGTCAGCAAATATTTGTCGCAGTTTTTGCTGCAGCACCAGGCCAGCTGTCTTGAGGCGCTGGCGCTGTCCACGGAAGGCGCGGCGATCCCCGATGCGGTGCTGATGAACGGTGGTGTGTTTAACAGCCCACTGATTACCGAGCGGGCGCAGGCGGTGTTGGAACATTGGCGCGGCGGGCCCGTGACCCGGCTGGAAAACCGAGACCCCCATATGGCCGTGGCCTTTGGTGCGGTGGCGTTCGCATTGAGCCGACAGAACAATCAGATGCGTATTGGCGGCGGCTCGGCGCGTTCCTACTTTTTACAAGTGGAGGCAGCGGGGAATGACGCTGTGGCGGTGTGCATTTTGCCCAAGGGCACTGAAGAGGGAGTGGCGATTCCCCTGCAGGCACACCGTTTTGCTTTGCAGGTGAACCAGCCGGTGCAGTTTTCATTGGTGGCCAGCTCCGGTGACGAACCCTTTGCCCCGGGCCAGGTGGTGACACTGGACAGCGAGCAGGATCGCTTTCAACCCTTACCGCCTTTGGTGGCCGCGCTGGATACGCAAAGTACCCACCATGAAGTGGAAGTGTCGCTGGTCACGCGGCTTACGGAAGTGGGTACTCTGGACATTCAGTGCCACTCACTGCAAGACCCCGATCAGCGCTGGAAGGTTGAGTTTCAGTTGCGGCGGGATTTGCAAAACCGTCATCAGAGCCATGCTCTGCCGCCGGGGTATGGTGCAGCAGTGGCTGCCATCGATGCCGTGTACGGTGCCAACGACAAGGAGGCCGACAGGAACGCAGTCAAGCAACTGCGCCAGCAGCTGGAGAAGTTGCTGGGGCTGCGCAATGATTGGGATACCGCGCTGGCGAGGGCATTATTCGATGAATTGTGGCAACGTCGTAAGAAACGAAGGCGCTCCCAGGCTCATGAACGGGTATGGTTCAATCTGGCGGGTTTCTGTTTGCGCCCGGGCTTTGGTTACCCGGCCGATGAATGGCGTATTTCGCAGGCCTGGGGGCTTTACCAGCAGGGTTTACAGTTCGATAAAGAGAACCAGTCCTGGGCCGAGTGGTGGACTTTCTGGCGCCGGGCCGCCGGGGGCCTGGAAACCGCATGCCAGCAACGCCTTTACAAGGATGTCAGCAAATTTATCAATCCGGCGTCAGCACGAAACCTGAAACTTAAGACAGAAATCAAAAATAAATCGTACGAGGATATGGTACGGTTAAGTGCCTCCCTGGAAGGGCTGCCGGTGGCGACCAAAATTGAGTTAGCCAATTGGCTTGCCAAGCGTTTGCAGAAATCCAGCGAAACCCAGACCAGTTGGTGGGCGCTGGGGCGTGTGGCATCAAGGGAGCCTTTCCAGAGTGCTGTGGATACAGTGATACCGCCGGACCATGTCGACAAGTGGTTGCAACTGGTGTTGGGGCAGGATTGGAAGAAAAACCAGCATGCTGCGTTTGCCGCAGTGATGATTGCCCGTGTGACCGGGGATCGAGCCCGTGATATCCCGGCCTCAATCCGGTCTACCATTGTAGAGAAGCTCCGTGCTGCCAAGGCCCCGGATCTGTGGCAGACTATGGTGGATCAGAAGCTCGCTCTGGACGACCAGGAAAATAAACGTGTTTTCGGCGAAGCCTTACCTGCCGGATTGAAGCTATTGAGTCGATAGTTCAGTGAGTCGATAGTTCAGTGAGCTGGTTCAAATAAGCCTGCTCAGTCAGGGAAGGGTACCGCCTGTCTTATTTTAGGTAGGTTTTAGGTAGGTTTTAAGTAGGTTTTAAGCAGGGTTAATGAGCGAATCACAACAAAACAATAAGGTAGCAGATGGCACCCAGCCGGTTTGGTCTCAGCAGGATGCCCCCGTATTAATGCAAGAGCGTGCCGGTGACCTGTTGGTGGCAACGGCGCCGGGTATGGAGCTGGATCCCATTCGGGAAATCCGTGCCTTCCACCGCTTCCATTTTCGGTTGACGATGTTGTACGGCAGCGTGGTGATCATCACATTGGCGCTGTTGGTGCTGATTTTCTACAACCTTTGGTCCAAATCCGAAATTGAGTCACTGCAACAACGGCTGTTAACGTTATCCACCAGCCTGGCTGCCACCATCAACGCCGATCAGATCGCCGCCTACGACCTCGAAGCCACCACGCTGACACCGTTTCACCAGGAAATCTACGAGCAGTTCAAAGCCATGGCGGAGCGTGACAAGGACATAGACTCCATTTATATTCTGCGTCCCTCCAATGTCCCCACCGAGCTGTTCTTTTTCATTGACTACGCCAAAGGCGAGATGGTCGGAGATCCCGGCCAGTTCTATTCGGCGGAAGATACGCCCATTATGCTGAAGGGGTTTTCCCGCCCTGCGGTGGAAAACATCCCCTATCGGGATGAGTTCGGCTATACCCTGTCGGCCTACGCCCCTCTGCGAACCGCTGAGGGCAAAGCCATCGGACTGGTGGGTGTGGACGTCAAAGCCGAGCGGCTCACCATGGTGGAAAACCGGGTGCTGATGGCTTCCGGTGTTATTTTTGTGATTTCTTTTGTGGTGATTGCGCTGGTGTCCTGGGTGGTGTCCCGCAGTATCCGCGAGCCACTGGGGCGTTTGATTCAGGGCACCGGGGCCGTGGCCCAGGGCAATCTGGATGTGCGCATGCACATGCGGCGTGAAGACGAGTTCGGATTGCTGGGCAAGTATTTTGACAAAATGGCCGACGAGCTGAAGGAGCGCCAGACGCTGCGTGACCTGTTCGGCCGTTATCTGAGTGAAGACGTCGCCCGCTCCGTACTGGCCCAGGAACAAAAAATAGACCTGGGTGGCGAGGAGGTTGTGGTTACGGTCTTGTTCTGCGATTTGAAGGATTACACCACCATCAGCGAGCGTCTTTCCCCATTACAGATGGTGTCCATGCTCAATGAATACCTGGGGGTGATGAACAGCATCATCGATCAGCACCGGGGCTGTGTCATTGAGTTTCTCGGTGATGGCATCCTGGCCGTGTTTGGCGCGCCGCAGGCAACGCCTGATCACGCAGAGAAAGGCGCACGCTGTGCCCTGGCCATGCGCGAGGCGTTGGACTCACTGAACAAACAATGGCAGGCGGATGGGTTGGCCCAGCGTTGGCAGGCGCTGGGGGTGGATCACATTGAATTCAGAATCGGCTTGCACACCGGAGCGGTGGTAGCGGGAAATCTGGGTTCAAAAACCCGCATGAAATACGCCGTGATCGGGGACACTGTAAACGTAGCGGCCCGCCTTGAACATCTGAACAAAGAGTTCGGTACCACTATTCTGGTCAGTGATGATGTTAAGGCCCGGTTGCCCAATGAATTGGCCGCGCAGACCACGCAAATGGGATTAAGCCAGGTGAAAGGGCGTTCCCAGCCGGTGATCTGTCATTCCCTATAGATTAGTTGGTGGATAGTAGTGGCTAGCGGCCTTGGTGCTCGTCCAACTCGGTGAAAAACATCCGCATTACCTGAGTAATCTGTTCGGACGATTGGGACTGCACGGCTCGGCGCATGTGTTCAATCATGGTGAGCCGTTCCTGGGCCTCAAAGGAGGGTAAATCCTGTGCCGGTGTTTCGGTAAGGGGGGCATTAATGATGGTGGAGAGTTTAATCAGGCCCTTTGCTGTCAGGTAGGCCTGATCCACACCCTCCTGGCGAATGGTGGCACCGTACCGCAGGAAGCCTTCATCGGCCAGCCAGAGCATGGCACCAAAGCAGGCCTCATGGCGTTTGGTGTGCAGACCGAACTCATCCACCTGATCCGGGCCGATCAGGTCTTCCACAAACAAATCCATCTTGCGGGGAAACACCCGTTGCAGGCTCATCAGTACCAGCGCGGTATCCTTGTAAAAGTCCAGTATATTTAAATCCGCCATATCAGCTCTTCATGTCATCCCGCAGGCGTTCGAAAAACTCAGCCATTTTGGTTAACGCGGTTTTCAGATCTTCTTCCCGGGGCAGGAACACCAGGCGCAGGTGGTCTGGAGCCGGCCAGTTGAAGCCGGAGCCTTGTACCAGCAGAATTTTTTCCTGAATCAACAGATCCAGCACCAGCTTCTGATCATCCACAATGGGGTAGACCTTGGGATCCAGGCGGGGGAAAAGGTAAAGGGCCCCTTTGGGTTTAACACAGCTGATACCCGGTATGTCACAGAGCATGCTGTGAGCCAGGTTCCGCTGCCGTGTCAGGCGGCCATCGGGTGCAATCAATTCATTGATACTTTGATAGCCCCCCAAGGCCGTTTGAATGGCCAGTTGCCCGGGCACATTGGCACACAGGCGCATTGAAGCCAGCATGGTGATGCCTTCCAGATAATCCTTGGCCGCGTACTTGTTGCCGCTGATCACCATCCACCCTGCGCGATAGCCGGCGATGCGGTAGGTTTTGGAGAGGCCGTTGAAGGTGATGAACACCAGATCGTTGGCCAGTGAGGCGGTGCAGGTGTGCTGGGCTTCGTCGTACAGAATCTTGTCGTAGATTTCGTCGGAAAACACAATCAGCTTGTGTTCGCGGGCAATCTCGATCATGCCCTCCAGAATCGCTTTGGGATACACGGCACCGGTGGGATTGTTGGGATTGATGATCACCAGGGCACGGGTGCGGTCGCTGATCTTGCTGCGGATGTCATCCAGATCCGGATACCAATCTGACTGCTCATCGCAGGTGTAGTGTACGGGGGTGCCGCCGGAGAGGCTGACAGCTGCGGTCCACAGGGGGTAATCCGGTGCTGGAATCAGCACTTCGTCGCCATTATTGAGCAGTGCCTGCATGGACATGACAATCAGCTCGCTGACACCGTTGCCCAGAAAGATATCGTCGATCTGGACATCTTCAATACCCCGGGCCTGGTAGTACTGCATCACCGCCTTGCGGCCGGCAAACAGGCCTTTGGAGTCGCTGTAACCGGATCCATCCGGTAGCTGGTAGATCACATCCTGAATGATTTCTTCCGGTGCCATCAGGCCGAAGGGCGCCGGGTTTCCGATGTTCAGTTTGAGTACTCGATGACCTTCTTCCTCCAGGCGTCGCGCCTCATCCAGTACCGGCCCGCGGATGTCGTAACAGACGTTATGTAATTTGTTGGATTTCAACACTGACTTCATATAGACAAACTCATGCCTCAATTTGGCTTCTATGTTCACAAACAAGAAAAAGGTTCATAGTATGCAAGCATAGCAAGCTTACAAAGACCGGTAAGTGTATACGAAAACCAATTGTTTTTAATGTACTTTGAATGGGAGGTGCCCAGCGTGGTTAAGCGGGTTGAAAAAAGTCAGGAAGAGTGGAAACAAAGCCTGGATGAAGAGGCGTTTGCCGTGTGCCGGCTGGCTGGTACCGAGCGGGCATTTACGGGTAAGTATTGGGATCATAAGGAAGTTGGCCAGTATCACTGCGCCTGTTGCGATGCGCCTTTGTTTGTGTCCCAGACCAAATACGATTCCGGTTCAGGTTGGCCAAGCTTTTTCCAGCCGGTGGATGAGCGCGCTGTTATCGAACGCAAGGATTCCTCCCATGGAATGGTACGTACAGAAGTGCTGTGTGCTGCCTGTGATGCCCATTTGGGCCACGTTTTTCCCGATGGGCCACCGCCAACCGGTCTGCGCTATTGCATTAATTCGCTTTCACTGCAGTTTCATGAAAACAGTCAAAAATAGTTATTAACAAGCGGGTTGCCTTAAATTTGGTTGTTATAACCATAAATTGTTAACAACCGCTTATCTATATTTTATCGACGTTTGTCAGCCAATGGATTCAAATTTAATCACAGTCAACCGCACTGTTTTTGTACACAGTTAGTGGAGACTATCGCTGTAGGCTATATAAATAAAGCTATGTTCCTTGTTGGTGCAATTCGTCGGGTAAGTTGCTGAATTTTGGCTCAAATGTGTCTGATTAAAAAATAACCAGTTTGTTGCGATGAGCGGAATGAGCGTGTTTTACGAATTTTTACATAATGTATCAACAGAGTTATCCACAGAAATTGTGGAAAAGTGAGAACCAGGCACACTGCGTATTGAGTTTGATTGTGCATTATTAAATTGTGCAAAATATAAATGCGCTGTATGCTGTGCGAGTAATCTGGAAGCAAACATACCTGTTCACATCTAAGGGAGACTCCAATGGGCAGCGTGCATGATTTCAAGGCAGTGACCATGCAGGGGAAGGAAACACCTCTGTCAGACTATAAAGGTAAAGTGATTCTGGTGGTGAATACGGCCAGTAAATGTGGCTTTACACCACAGTTCAAGGGGCTTGAAAAACTCTATAAGCAATATAAGGACAGCGGCCTGGAGATTCTCGGTTTTCCCTGTAATCAGTTTGGTAAGCAGGACCCGGGCAGCAATGAACAGATCACCGAGTTCTGCGAACTGAATTACGGAGTCAGCTTTCCCATGTTCGAGAAAGTGGATGTTAATGGGGACGATGCCCATCCCCTGTTTAAACATCTGAAAGAGCAGGCGCCTGGTTTGCTGGGTACCCAGGCGATCAAATGGAATTTCACCAAGTTTTTGATTAATCAGGACGGTAAGGTCGTGCAGCGCTTTGCGCCAAAGGATACACCGGAAAAAATTGAATCTGAAATTCGTAAGTTACTGGCCTGAGGCGCATCCTGTTGACGGCGCTCAATGATCTGGACGAAGCCCTGCAACTGGATAATCAGTTTTGCTTCGTTCTCTATGCGCTTTCCCGCAAAATAATCGCCCAGTACCGGCCTTTACTCAATGAGTTGGGCCTGACTTACCCTCAGTATCTGGTGATGCTGGTGTTGTGGGAATCTCTGCCCGATGCGCAATTTCCCCAGGGGGTTGCCGTAAAGTTCATCGGCGAACGGCTGAAGCTTGATAGCGGCACCCTCACGCCACTGTTGAAACGTCTGGAGAGCAATGGCTTGATCCACCGGGAACGGGCCAGCCATGACGAACGAGAGGTGCTCATACGATTGTCATTGGATGGCATCGAACTCAAGGAGCGTGCTCGGGTGGTGCCGTTGCAATTGTTGTGCAACTTGCCGATAACACCCAATCAGTTGTTGGCGTTGCGCGAGCAATTGCGGCTGTTGCTGGATGAAGGCTGACTCTGAGTCGGCCTGGAGCGGCGC
This sequence comes from Ketobacter sp. GenoA1, assembly GCF_003671475.1. Taxonomy (NCBI): domain Bacteria; kingdom Pseudomonadati; phylum Pseudomonadota; class Gammaproteobacteria; order Pseudomonadales; family Ketobacteraceae; genus Ketobacter; species Ketobacter sp. GenoA1. The sequence continues at coordinate 647,835 of NZ_RCHM01000042.1, forward strand.
TGGAGTCAGCCTGGAGTGGCGCTGGGGCTGTCCTAACGGTGCAGAACTTTGTCAATGAATGCGGTTTCCCGGGTAATCATTGGGGCGATGCTGGGGCGTCCATGCAAGCGCTCCACATAGGCTGCCGCCTTGGGCCAGCGTCCAGAATCGATACACTCATCACCGTAGCTATAGTTGACAAACTGTGAAGCAATGGCAATGTCGGCGACGGTAAAGCGGTCACCGACAATGAATTCGTTGTCCTGAATGCTTTCTTCCAGATAGTCCAGCAACGGCGGCAGTTTTACCTGCAGACATTTCTCCACAAAGGCATCGTCACATTCCTTGCGCATCATTTTCATCAGCACCCGGTTTCGGAACACGCCAAAGGTCGTATTCGGTGCCAGTTCGTAATCTGCGAACTTTTCAAACCATTGCACTTTTGCCTGCAAATAGGGATCTTCATAGCTCAACGGATGGGCGGGATATTTGCGCTCCAGGTAGGAGAGTATGACAGCGGAATCGGCCAGCACATTATCGCCATCCTTAAGGGCTGGAATCCGTCCAAAGGGGCTTAGTTCGTGAAAGTTTTCCGGAAGTTTGGCGGGGTCAATCTGGATTTGTTCGTAGGGAATCTGTTTCTCCGTCAAAGCAATGCAGACTTTGCGAACAAAAGGGGAGAGCGATGCTCCGTAAACCGTTAATGTCATTGTTTTATCCTCTGGTGATGGTTTGGTCGAGGATTAACGCATTGCCCTGTTATTTCAAGGGTGAGTAAAGACAGCTTCAGAAATATTTTTTCTTCCAGGCGTCTTCTTCTTCAATCAGTTCATTGATTGCCTGATTGAGCTCATTGGGTTCGTCTGCTGTGCTTACCACTGCATGCCCGGCCTCTTCCCTCAGTTGATTAATGATGGCCGTTACCTGTTCTATGCGTTCGCTGAAATTACCCTTTTTGTTGCGTTTCTTCATTTCAGTCAGTGCTTTCTCATAGTTCAGTATGGCCATCTTGGGTTTTTGTTCCTGGCGGGCAGTTTCGGCCTGATGCAGCAAGTGATTGAGGTTGGCATCAAGGTAACTGCTTTGCAGGAATGCCAGATGGGTGCGGGCTTCAGCCACAGTAATGATCTTGTTTTGGGCAAAGGTTTCAATGATTTTACTCAAATCCTGTAACAGGGTGCGGATCTGAGAGGCTTCTTCGGGGCTTTTGATCTGCGGTTTGACTTGCTTGGCGGTGGAGCCCGTTACTTCCGCAATGTGCTCGTTGGTGGCATCCAGTTTCTTGCGGAATTTGTCGTTGCTGGGAGCCAGCTCTTTCAGCCGCTCCATCCGCTTTTTGATTTGACCCAGCAGCAGCAACTGGATGTCTTTTCCCAGGTAGGCAGGAGGAATGGAGTCGAGCAGGCGTTGCAAGCGAAACGCAAAGTCAGAAATATTGGCAATCAACAGAGCCCGTTGCCGCCGCTGCTGCTCAATGCTGTGGCTGATGTAAAACAGGCCGATAAGCCCTGCACCGCCCACGATGGACAGTATAACGATCAGTTCTGATGACATGGTTTGTCCTTTGCCGGTTGGCCTTCCTATCCTGTTAAGTGTAGACCTAAATTCTTGATTCAGGTCCAGGAATGGTCACAGGCCCGGATTTGCAGCTAAACCTGTTTAGGTTAGTTTTTAAAAGCGAATCTTTCCGGTAAGGATATCTTTGTACATAACCCAGTCACCCATGAAGCTGTACCAGGGGTAAGTGAAGGTGGCTGGTTTGTTTTTCTCAAAGAAGAAATGCCCCACCCAAGCAAATCCGTAACCCACTACGGGCAACAATAGCAGGTAGCCCCAGCTGGCCGTGGTAACGCTATAGGCGAGCAATAACAAGACCAGGGTACTGCCCACAAAGTGCAGTCGGCGACAGGTTACATTGCTGTGCTCCGCCAGATAAAATGGGTAGAAATTTTCAAAAGAATCATATTGTTTGGCTTCGGACATGATGTTTCCTCATGTTTGGACTGATCTCAGATTACCCCAGCCCTCCGTGACTCTCCAGAGGTGTAACCAAGGGTTCCTAGAGTTGGTTTGCTTATTACGTTTTGACAGATCAGGGTGTGGGTCTGAGCTGTGCTGATACTACGCCGATGCCTTTCCCGGTCAGCGTTCCCAAATACAGCAGGTTGTTGACTTCCTGTACCGAAGTTATGAACGGAAAATCGTCTCCTTCCGGATCGTGCAGGCTGCGCAGCACATTGCCCTGTTCATCCAGCTCTACAATCAGGCCATAGGGCGCGGGTTTGGGCCTGGCGGAATCCGGCAGCCTGGCGACGATGTCTTTCAGAAAGGGCCAGGGATGCATGAAGTCAGCCTGAGGATTGCGTACGGTGGGTAACGCGAGCCAGAAAGTGCCTCGTCCGCTGCTGGAAATGCCGTCCGGAAACCCCGGCAGCCTGTCGATAAAAATATCGGACTGACCTTGTTTGGGCCCGCTGATCCAGTATCGGGTCACCCGGTAGCGGTAAGTTTCATTGACCAGCACAAAATCCTGCTTACTGGATAGGGCCACACCGTTGGCAAAATACAGCTCATCCAACACTGTGCGAGCCTGGCCGGTTTCCGGGTTAAATGCAATCAGGCGGCCCCAGGGGCGGGCTTCCAGCATGTCCAGCACATAGTGATGCTGGTCGTACTTGATGCTGGCATCGGTAAAATATATTGTGCCGTCGTCGGCGATTTCCAGATCATCCGCGAACACCAGTGGAATGCCGTCCACTTCAGTGAGCAGAGTTGTCAGTTCGCCATTGGGTGCAAGTGACAGCAGGCCTTTGAAAGCATCGCAAATGATCAGATTGCCCCTGCTATCCCAGTGCAGGCCCAGTGGCCGACCCTGCGTGTGCGCCAGGGTTTCGGTGTTACCATCAGGGCTGACCCGGATGATCCGGCCGTCTGCGGTGGCGCCGTATACACGCCCCTGGGGGTCCACATCCACATCCTCCGCCCCCAGCACGGATTGTGCCGCCAGTATGTTGATGTCATCCAACAGCCGGTTCACGGCAAGCGGGCCGGCCATCGCCATCGATGGTGCCGGATTATAGGCGGCAGCATCAATGGGGGAGGGAATCAGGGTGAGGCCAGCGGCCAGTAGCAGGCAGATTATCAGTACCGCCATCATCAGTTTTTTCATTCTTGTTATTCCTCGTTTCTGGTTCCAGCATGCTAGCGAAGTGCGTACCGAAATGCGAATGATCCACCCACACTGTGCAGCTGTTTGATTCGGCAGAGGATTATGAATTAATTGGAAAAAATTGCTTGACGAGGTTAGGGTTCGTCCATAAAATGCGCGCCTCAACACACGACGAAGTGTTGTTTGCGTCCCCTTCGTCTAGTGGCCTAGGACACCGCCCTTTCACGGCGGTAACAGGGGTTCGAGTCCCCTAGGGGACGCCACTATTCGATAAAAAGCAGGCTTAGGCCTGCTTTTTTTGTGCGCGATACTCTGGTATCGGTCAACGGGTATCGGGTATCGGTTAACGGGCCGCAGATAGGTGAAGGAGGTAACATGCAGCATCACGCCTGGGATTTATCGCCTAAAGATGCCATTGCCCTGCAGCAGAGCTGGCGGGGTCGGATCATCACTGATGATTGCTTCGGCGAGATAACCACGGTGGCGGGTGTGGATGTGGGTTTTGAGGATCAGAACCGCATCACCCGGGCAGCCATTGTGGTACTGCGTTATCCTGAACTGAAACCCATCGATTCCGCCCTCGTTAAACTCCCCACATCCTATCCGTATATTCCCGGTTTGCTTTCTTTTCGTGAAATGCCCGCCATATTGAAAGCCTATGAACAGTTGCGGATAACACCGGATTTGTTGTTGTGCGACGGTCAGGGAATTGCTCACCCGCGGCGCTTTGGTATTGCCTGTCATCTGGGATTGTGGCTGGATAAACCGGCCATTGGCGTCGGCAAAACCCGGTTAGTGGGCACCTATGAGGAACCTGCGGATAAAAAAGGCGCCTGGTCGCCGTTGCAGGACAGGGGTGACACCATCGGGGCTGTGGTGCGCAGCCGACAGGGCGTGAAGCCCATTTTTATCTCACCCGGACACCGCATCAGTCTTGTGTCATCGGTGGATTGGGCGATGCGTTGCGTTTCCCGTTACAAGTTGCCGGAAACCACCCGTTACGCCCATAACCTGGCCTCCCATAATCAATACGTCGGGTAACGACGTCTAGTCACACAGGTCCACAAAGCGTTGAACCAGATGGTGATTGGCGTCAGCATGATCCACCGCAGCCAGCAGGCCTTTAACCGGTATTTGGGCCGCCATCAGCTTTTCGTACGCTTCAAAGATATAGCCACGCATGATGTCGGCGGTGAATTCCGGATGAAACTGGACGCTCCAGGCACGGCTGCCCACCCGATAGGCTTGATGGGGTTCATACTGATTGCTGGCCAGCAGGGTTGCGCCCGGTGGTAGTTTCAAGGCGCTTTGAGCATGGGTGACCTGGGCGCTGAATGTTGCGGGCAACGCACTTAACAGCAGGTCTTCTTTACCTGCCTGGGTAAGATTTATGGCTACTGTACCGATTTCACGCCCCTTGGGGTGCCAGCCGGCTTCTCCCCCCAGTGCCTCTGCCAACAATTGGTGGCCATAGCATACTGCCAGCACAGGGCGCTCCTGTTCTACCATCTGCATTAACCATGGTTTCAGATTTTCACTCCAGGGCGCTTTTTCGGTCACCATGGCAGGGGAGCCGGTAACAATAAAACCATCGCAGGCGTCGGTTGGTGGAGGCTTTACTCCACCCGCCACGTCGTATGTAGTAAAGTGCGCGTGGCCCACGGAATCCTGGAACCAGGTTTCGAAGTCTCCAAAGATGCTGCGTAGGCGGGGGTGTGTGGTGCCGGTTTTGATAATACCGATTCTGGAGCTCATTGGGATTACATTCCATACTGAAGCAATGTTGTTTCGGATTTTATAGCAAGAAAACTCTGTTTGGGGAAACCAAGGTTAGCGTATGCATGACAATATGTACGGTAATGTACAGCGTGGCGATGTGGATTGGGCTGTACTGGGCAAATTGTTGCCTTACCTTTGGCAGTTTCGTGTTCGGGTCGGTCTGGCTTTAAGCCTGTTGGTGCTGGCCAAAATTGCCAACGTGGGGGTGCCGGTTTCACTCAAGCACATTGTGGATTCCCTCGATCAATCGCTGGCAACGCAGGCCATTGCGGTACCGGTTACCATGGTGGTGGCCTACGGGCTGTTACGCTTCAGCAGTGTGGCATTTGGCGAGCTGCGTGATGCTGTCTTTGGGCGTGTGGCGGAGCGCACCCTGTCGCGCTTGGGTCTGACGGTATTCGAACACCTGCATCGCCTGGATCTGGAATACCATCTCAGCCGCAAAACCGGTGGCCTGTCCCGGGATATTGAACGTGGTACCAGTGGGGTCTCGTTTTTACTGCGTTCACTGGTGTTCAGTGTGGTGCCAATCCTGGTTGAGGTGGCGTTGGTGATCGCTGTATTTGCTGTGCAGTTCGATCTGGTGTTCGTCTGGATTACGTTGTTTGCAGTCGTGGTGTATATTTTGTTTTCTGTGGTGGTGACCAACTGGCGCACCGCCTATGTACGTGACGCTAATTTGAAAGACAGCAAGGCCAATACCCGAGCCATCGATAGCCTGCTCAACTATGAAACCGTCAAATATTTTAATAACGAACACTATGAAGCCCGACTTTATGCCGGAAATTTGCTGGAGCGTGAGCAGGCCAAGGTCAAAAACCATTTGAGCTTGGCGGCGTTGAATTCTGGTCAGGCGCTGATCATTGCCGCCAGCATCGCCGTGATGATGTTGATTGCAGCAGGCCAGGTCAAAGATAGCATCATGACTTTGGGTGATCTGGCGATGATCAATGCACTCATGATCCAGGTGTTTATACCGCTTAACGCCCTGGGGTTTGTGTACAGAGAAATGAAGCGCGCTCTTGCTGATGTGGAGGGTATGTTTGCGATTCTGGAGTTGACCCCTGCAATAAACGATAGGGCGGATGCCGAGCAATTGCCTGCTGCTGCCGATGGCATTGAGTTTGATAACGTGAGTTTTGCTTACCATCCTGAACGGCCGATTCTGCGTCATGTTTCATTCCGGGTTCCGGCGGGTAAGAAAGTCGCGATCGTCGGTCCCAGCGGGGCGGGAAAATCCACCATCGCCCGTTTGTTGTTTCGGTTCTATGAAGTCAATGAGGGTAGTATTTCTATTGGCGGTCATAAGATACAGAAACTTACCCAGGATAGTTTGCGCGCGGCCATTGGCGTGGTGCCTCAGGATACCGTATTGTTTAATGATACCCTGCGGGAAAACGTCCGCTATGGCCGGCCTGATGCCAGTGAACAGGCGATTCTTGCTGCTTCCGAGCATGCCATGCTGACGGAGTTCATCAGCAAATTACCGAAAGGCTACGATACGCTGGTGGGCGAGAGAGGTTTGAAAGTGTCTGGTGGCGAAAAGCAGCGCATCGCCATCGCCAGGGCTTTATTGAAAGGGCCACGCATTTTTTTGTTTGACGAGGCCACTTCTTCGCTGGATTCGCATACGGAACAGGCAATCAACCAGTCGTTGCAAACCATAGCGCGTAACCATACCACTTTGGTGATCGCCCATCGTCTGTCCACGGTGGTGGATTGTGATGAAATCATCGTTTTGGAGGAGGGCCGCATTGTGGAGCGTGGCAGCCACCGTCAATTGTTGGAGCAATCCGGTCGTTACAAAGAAATGTGGCAGGTACAGATGCAATCGGACAGAGGCTAGCTGACATGGCGCAGACAACGGCGTTGATTGATGCCTTAAAACAGGTGTTAAAAGAGCAATCCATTACCTACCGACAGGTGGCGGAACATCTGGACATGTCTCTGGCCAGTGTCAAACGGCTGTTTTCCGAGAAACAGTTTTCCCTGAAGCGACTGGATAGTGTATGTGAAATGGCAGGTGTGGAAATCACTGATCTGGCACGCAGGGTGGAGCAGGGCAGGCACATCAGTCAACTCACCCTGGAGCAGGAAGAGCAACTGGTCGTGGATGAACGACTATTGATCGTGGCTGTGTCCGCCGTCAATAAATGGTCGTACCAGGAGATTCTTGCGGCTTACGAGTTCACTGAAACGGAGTTGATTCAATGTTTGGCAAAACTGGATCGCATGAAGTTGATCGATCTGATGCCCGGTAACCGGATCAAGCCGTTGGTCACGGCGGATTTTCAGTGGCACCGGAACGGCCCAATTCAGCGCTTCTTTGAAAGCCAGGTACAACAGGATTTTTTTAAGAGCCGTTTTAACGGGCCCGGCGAGATTCGCTTGTTTGTCACGGGTATGCTCGCCAAATCTTCCAATTCAGTGATGCAGCAGAAGCTCGAACGCCTGGCGGTGGATTTTCGTCGCCTCCACCAAGAGGATCTGGCCAAACCGCTGTCGGAGCGGTTTGGTACCAGCATGGTGGTGGCGATGCGGCCTTGGGAGTTGGCCATGTTTGTGCGGCATCGGCGCCCGGGCAGTAAAAAAGTGTATTCCGATTGAATTGAATGCCCGCGGTATGGGCTGGGAATTTAATCAGGGGTAAGGTAACCTCCCGGTAACCATTTATTCAGAGTTTACAGTCAACATGGGGATGCTTTTGTGACGACAGAGTGGGCCTATTACAGTGCCAAACAACTACTCCAGGAAATGGCCGGGGGCAAGCTGAGCAGCCGGGCATTGCTCGATTACTACATCAAACGTATCGAGCACCTGAATCCACAGCTGAATGCCGTGGTGGCCACTGACTACTCTGCGGCCCGGGCCCGGGCCGATGCCGCTGACAAGGCGCGCGCAGAGGGTAAAAGCTGGGGTGTGCTGCATGGTCTGCCGATGACGGTTAAGGATACTTATGAGGTGGTTGGTATGCCCTGTGTGGCCGGTGCGCCGGCACTGAAGGATCACCTGCCGAAGAAGAATGCGGTCGCTGTAAGCCACTTGGAAGCGGCAGGAGCCATCATCTTTGGCAAAACCAATGTGCCGCTGTTTGCTTCGGATCTGCAAAGTTATAACAAGGTTTATGGCACCACCAACAATCCATGGAATACGCAATGCACACCAGGTGGTTCCTCCGGTGGTGCGGCTGCGGCCCTGGCAGCAGGATTTACGTCCATTGAGTTGGGCTCGGATATTGGCGGCTCCATCAGAACGCCGGCCCATTTTTGTGGGGTGTTCGGGCACAAAACAACCCATGGTATCGTTTCTCTGCGCGGCCATATTCCAGGCCCGCCCGGGGTGGTGAGCGAGACGGATCTGGCGGTTGCAGGGCCCATGGCCCGTAGTGCCGATGATTTGCAGTTGTTGCTGGACGTGGTGGGTGGGCCTTCACCCTTGATGCAACCTGGCTGGCACTTAAAGTTGCCGGCACCGAAACCGCGTAAGTTGCAGGATTTCCGGGTTTTATTCTGGTTTGATGATCCGCTCTGCCCAATCGCCAGTGATATGCGGGCGGTCTATGATGAATTGAAACTTAAGCTGCAAGACCAGGGGGTAACCGTTACTACCGGGTCCCCGTTGAATATGAATCTGGAAACCTTCTATCCCACCTATCTCAACTTGTTAGGGGGGGTGCTGGGTGCGTCCCATAAAAAGCTTGAGCGAACCGCCATGGGATTTGCCGCGCCGATTCTGCAAAAATTGGCGGCGCGTTTTGAGTTACCCAAGCTGTTTGAGAATTATCTGATTGGGGCCAGTCAGTCCCATGTGGACTGGTTGCGTTTCAATGAAAGACGCAATCGATTGCGGGAGAAGTTCCAGCGTGTTTTCGAGGAATACGATGTGGTGCTGTGTCCCAACAACATGACCACTTCGTTCCGCCACCAGCAACAGCAGGAGATCTTCATGCGCAAGATCCCGGTTGATGGCAAGCCAAGAAACTATACCGATATGTTTATGTGGATTGCACCGGCCACCGTATTGGGATTGCCTGCAACCAGTGCGCCGGTGGGGATAACGAAAGACGGCTTGCCGGTTAATGTTCAGATCATCGGTGGAGCCTATCAGGATAAAACCACCATCCGTTTTGCCAAATGTCTGGAAAAAGCGGGCTTTGTATTTCATAGCCCACCCAACTACTGAACGCGTTTTTGCGACCCGTTGCAAACCAAAAAGGCCCGAATGTTTCGGGCCTTTTTGGTTGTTTGCCTCGGCGTCTGATTGCGAAGCGGCTACACCTTCCAGCGCGTCATCATTTTCTTCACCAGATGGGGTGCGGCACCCAATGCACTGCCGATGAATTCCTTGGCATCCCGTGGGTACATCATGCGTTGCGCTTTCAACAATGTGTTGTAGGTGGTTTCATCGAAAGGGTACCACCACAGATTGCGTTTCATGGGCAGTATGTCCCAGTTGATGGCTTTGGCATGAGTCATTTCCAGCAAGCCTTCATGGCCGTGGGTACGCCCCAGCCCGGAGTGCTTCCAGCCGCCCCAGGGCATCTCTGAAAGTCCGTGGGTATACAGGTGGTCGTTGATGGTGGTGACACCGGATTCCAGCATGGCAGCAATGCGCTTGCCCCGGGCCAGGTCGCGGGTCCAGATTGAGGAGGTGAGAGCCAGGTGTGATTCATTGGCAAGTTCAACGGCTTCTTCTTCCGTGGCGAACGTCATCACCGGTATGACCGGGCCAAAGGTTTCGTCGTTGACCAGCAACATGTCATTGGTGGTACCGGACAACAGTGTGGCCGGGTGAAAATAACCATTCTGGGGTCCAACGGGCTGCGATTGAGCTTCAATCTTCGCCCCTTTCTGTAACGCATCTTCCATATGCTGTTCAACGGTGTTCAGCTGTCCACGAGTGGTGAGCGATCCCATATCCACATCAAATGACTGACCCACACCATGGCGCATGGCTTTGGTTTTTTCACGCATCAGATCCATGAACGGTTGGTAGATGGACTCATGCACATAAACCCGTTCAACACCACCGCACGACTGGCCCGCATTCTGGAATCCGGCCCAGGCCGCACCGTTGGCGGCGCGCTCCAGATCTGCATCTTCAAACACCAGCATGGGATCGTTGCCACCCAATTCCAGTGACAGGGGGGTTAATGTCTGTGCCGCCTGCTCCATTAATTGTTTGCCTACGGGCACAGAACCGGTGAAAAAGATCTTGTCGATACTGTTGTCAAAAAATGCCTGGGACACTGCACCACCGGAGCCCACGATCTGCTGAAACAAGCCTTTTGGCAGGTGACCTGCCTCAACGATACGGTTGATGGCTTCACCTACCAGGGGAGTTGCAGCCGCGACTTTTAGGATAATGGCGTTGCCCGCCATAAGCCCCATGATCACTTCACCAAAGGGTATGGACAGTGGATAATTCCAGGGGCTGATGATGCCCACAACACCCAGTGGTTTGCGTTGAATGACGGTGCGTTTATTGATAAACAGGGGGCTGTCGATGGGGAGTTTTTTCTCTTTCAGGACTTTCTCTGCGTGTTTGCCATACCAGTCACAGGCCAGGGTACAAGGGAGTACTTCGGTCGCCAGCGCATCCACCAGGGTTTTGCCGTTGCTCTTACTGACCACTTCCGACAATTCCTCGGCGTTTGCCACAATGTAATCTCGCATCAAGCGCAGGGCACGGGCACGTTCTTTGAAAGAGCGTCGAGCCCAGATTTTTTGTGCTGCGCGGGCATGGGCAAAAATTTCAGGTAATTTGTTCAAGTCGGTGTTGGGCACCTGGCCGATTTCTTCCCCGGTGGCTGGGTTGTAGGCTATGGTTAGGCCAGGCTCTTGGATGTCTTGGGGTGCAGTCATTGGGTTTCAACCTCTGAAAGAAAATCGCTGATGTGCCGGGTGCGGCTGGTTTTATTGTCTATCTGTTATTTATCTATCTGTTATTTGTCTATAAGTCACCTTCATTAATTTCCCATTTTACGAGAAGCGGACGCTGCGGGCAAACGTCGCTTCGTGACGCTTTGTATACCTCTATTAACGCTTTGATATAAAGGATTTAAGTGGAATTGCCGTCTACCTGACAGTGCTGGATACAGAGCCTGGTATAGACTGGGAGTAATGAACCAGAGGCATGGGTGGTAGGCATGGGTGGTAAAGGAGAGCAGCATGGCTGGGGCGGCTGAAACCGATATAGTGATCGTGGGCGGGGGGATCGCCGGCATCGTGGCCGGGTTGGAGTTACTGGACACGGGTCGGCAGGTGTGGATTGTGGATCGGGATGAGGCGTCGGCATTCGGGGGGTTGGCGAAAGAGGCATTCGGCGGTATGGCCTTGTGCGGAACGCCGCTGCAGCGTTTGAACGGAATAAAAGATAGCCCGCAGCTGATGTTCCGGGACTGGCTCTCGATCGCGGATTTCTCGGCGGAGGATCACTGGCCGCGCTACTGGGCAGAAGCCTATTGTTATCGTAATTATCCTGATGTCTATCAGTGGCTTAAGTCTCTTGGTGTGGGTTACTTTCCCGCGGTGAACTGGGTGGAACGGGGCGAATTCAGGCCGGGTAATTCGGTGCCGCGGTACCACATAATCTGGGGAACCGGTTGGCAGCTGGTGCGCTTGCTGGAGGCTAGACTGCGTAGTCACAAAAACCGGGCAAACCTGAATCTGAGCTTCCGCCACCGTGTTGAACGGCTGGTGACGACGGACCGGAAAATCACCGGTATTGAAGGGGTAAACGAAGAAACCGCTGAGCCATTCAGTATCAAGGCCGGTGTGGTGGTGGTGGCCAGCGGAGGCATAAACGGCAATCTGGAAAAAGTACGGCAACACTGGCCAGACACCTGGGGCAAAGCGCCTGCCAAATTATTGAATGGATCACACCGCTACGCCGATGGCACCTTACACACGGCAGCAGAGCAAGTGGGTGCCAGCGTCACCCATCTGGACTGGCAGTGGAATTATGCCGCCGGAATACACCACCCAGAGCCCCGGCTGCCTGAACACGGATTGAGTCTTATTCCTCCCAGGTCGGCTTTGTGGATGGATGCCCGGGGTCGGCGGGTAGGCCCCCATCCTCTGATCACCGGCTTCGATACTCACGGCCTGTGTCAGCGCATCAGCCATTTGCCCCACGGTTACACCTGGCAGGTTATGAACCGCAAGATTGCCCATAAGGAAATTTCCATATCCGGGTCGGAACACAATACAGCGTTCAAATACCGGCGGCCGGTGAAATTCCTGAAAGAAATTCTGCTGGGCAATGACAACCTTTACGATTACCTTGTTAATCAATGCCTGGATGTAATTACGGCCGATTCGTTGGAGGAGCTGGGTGCCAAGATGAATGCCATGGATCCGGATGTTACCGTTGACGTAAAAGGCATGATTCGGGATGTACAGCAGTACGATCAAATGATCGAGCTGGGTACGGCGTTTCATAACGACGATCAGTTGCGGCGCATAGAACACCTGAGGCACTGGAAGGGCGATAAGGTCAGGACCCTCAAGCACCAGAAAATAGATGATCCCGATGCTTATCCGCTGGTGGCAATACGTGAGTTCATGATCAGTCGCAAGAGCATGGGCGGTCTACAGACGGACAGTCACTGCAGAGTTCTGGACATTGCCGGAGAACCGATTACCAATTTATACGCGGTGGGTGAAGCGGCTGGTTTCGGTGGTGGCGGAGCCAACGGCAAGCGATCACTGGAAGGCACCTTTCTCTCGTTGTGTGTGCTGACCGGCCGGGTGGCGGCTGGCTCCATTGCAGGAAAAAACAACCCCTAGCGACAGCAATAAAAACAGGTGGCGGTACTATGAAAAAAACAGGAGCCTGGTTGGCTCGATATGCCCTGGAACAGCTTGGCGTGCGCTATACCTTCGGCATACCCGGCGTACATAACACCGAGTTGTATGATGAGCTTAACAGTTCTGAGACCATCCAGCCGGTTCTGGTAACGCATGAGGCCGGGGCAGCGTTTATGGCGGATGCCATCAGCCGTACCTCGGATTCCATCGGTACGTTGGTCATTGTACCGGCGGCAGGGGCGGCTTATGCCTCAGCAGGCATTGGCGAAGCATATCTGGATGGGATTCCCATGCTGGTGATTTCCGGTGGCATTCGCACCGATGTGCCTTACACCTATCAGTTGCATGAAATGGACCAGCAGAATTTTCTCGCCGAGATTACCAAGCAGACCTGGAAGGTCGATAGCCACGCAGAAATTATTCCTACGCTATACGAGGCATTCCGGGTGGCCAACGAGGGGGAGCCCGGCCCGGTTTTTGTGGAAATTCCAGTGAACCTTCAACTTTTTTCAGGAGAGGTGGAACATCTTCCTGTGTATCAGCCGGATTATAGTCCGGGCCAACTGGTTGAATCCGCCGCCATAGAGAAGGCGGTCAATCTGTTATCCAGGGCGAAACGGCCAGGTATTTTTGTCGGTTGGGGCGCCCGCAATGGGTTGTCCTGGGTGCGTGAGATTGCCGAGTTTCTGAATGCGCCGGTCTGTACCACGCTGCAGGGTTTAAGCGCGTTCCCGGCTAACCACCCCCTGCACACCGGAATGGGGTTTGGCAACTATGCCGTACCGGCTGCCGCCAATGCCTTTAAGGACTGTGACTGTATGCTGGCGGTGGGCACCCGTTTTGGCGAAATTGCCACCGGCAGTTTTGGCGTCAAGCCACCGCAGAATCTGATCCATATCGATATCAATCCAATGGTGTTCGATGCCAATTTCCCTGCCCAGGTGGCCATTGAAGGGGATGCCGCTTATGTGCTGGAGAAAGTTTGGGATGTTTTACAGCGTCAGCCTGAGCCAGTTAACTTGCGCAGCGGTATTCGTGAACAAATACAGAAAGACAAACATGAGTATGCTGCCGCGTGGCTGCAGCACGACAGCCAGGACAGGGTCAATCCATTTCATTTTTTCAGGGGGCTGCGCAATACCCTGGAAGATGAGGATGTACTGGTGGTTGATGATGGCAATCATACTTTTCTGGCGGCAGAGCTGATGCCGATTCACCGGCCGGGATGCTTTATTTCACCCACTGACTTTAACTGCATGGGATACGCAGTACCTGCCGCCATAGGCGTTAAACTCGCTAATCCCGATAAACACGTAGCCGCGGTGGTGGGGGATGGGGCATTCACCATGACCTGCATGGAAATTCTCACGGCTGCCAGCCAAAATCTGGGAATTGTTTTTTTTGTGTTTCATGATGGTGAACTGTCTCAAATATCACAGGCCCAGGAGATACCCTATAACCGTAAGACCTGTACAGTGCTGGGGAACCTTGATGTGGCCGGTGTGGCCAAGGCCACAGGCGCCCGATTTCTGGCGCTGGAGAGAAACGTTGATGTGGATCAGGTAATGAGTAAAGCCTGGTCGCTGGCTGACGATAATGTACCGGTTATCGTCGATGTTAAAATTGACTATTCCAAGCGAACGAGGTTCACTGAAGGTATAGTGGTAACCAACCTCAAGCGTTTCAATCTCGGCACCAAGGCTCGCTTTATTGGTCGGGCACTGGTACGCAAAGTGACAGGATAATAAACATGGCTGATCTCAGCAGCGACTATTGCGGGTTAACTCTGGCGAATCCATTTATTGCTTCCGCCTCACCGTTAACAGCCGAATTGACTTCCGTTAAGCAGCTGCAACAAAAGGGCGCAGCTGCGGTGATTTTACCTTCACTTTTTGAGGAATCCGTGGCGCGGTCGGGGTCTGTGCTGAATGAATATGCGGACAAAATAAAATCCTATAAAGATGCCCTGGATATTCCGGTGATTGCCAGCCTGAACGGGATCACGGAGGGGGGCTGGCTTGAGCATGCTGCCTGTTTGGAACAAGCCGGCTGTGATGCAATAGAATTAAACATCTATTACATTGCAGCCAGCGTAAAGGAATCCAGCGATCAGATTGAAAGGCGTTACATCGATCTGGTTTACAAGCTCCGGGCTCAGATCGGCGTTCCCATTTCAGTAAAACTTACCCACCAATTTTCTTCGGTGGCTCATTTGGTTAAGCGGCTGGAAGACACCGGAGTCAACGGGGCGGTGCTATTCAATCGGTTCTATCTGCCGGATATAGATGTTGAGAGCATGACGGTTATGCCCTCGTTACAGTTAAGTAACTCCAATGAAGCCTTGCTGCGAATCCGATGGATCGGGTTGTTGCGGGATCAGGTTGCGTTGTCCCTGTCCGCCACGGGTGGTATGCATACAATTGATGATGCTTTAAAGGCATTGTTGGTGGGGGCGGATTCGATTCAGTTATGCAGTGTGTTGTTTGAGAAAGGTATAGATGAAATCGGTCACCTGAGAGACCGGTTGGAACAGTGGTTGGAGGATAATGACCACCCCGGAGTGGCAGCGATCAAGGGCTTGATGAGCTATGGCCGGGTTGCGGATCCATCCGCGTTTGAGCGGGCGAATTATCTTCAGGTACTGGAGGAGAACAGCTGAGGGAAACCCGGCCATGGCATCTAGTTTAATACCTGCTCCAATTCATCCATCATCAGCACACGAGCAATTTTGTCTTCCAGGTTGTTGGGGTTATCCAATTGTACCCGGGCCAGGTATGGCAGGTGCTGCTCCGGTGTGGCCGGGTTCTGCAGCACTTTTATCAGCGCCTTGGCGATGGTGGATTTTTTCTCGGTTTTGGCTTTCATTGCTTTCAGGCAACGGGCCACCACCAGTTCCTCGGTGGTGAAATCAGTGCCGCAGGGAAACGCCGGAAACATTCCCTTGGCGCGATAGGGTGCCAATACAGCTTCCAGCTGCTCCGGGTAGTTATTGCGAAACTGCTCTGGTATCTGATAATCCCCGGGTAACTTACCGGCTTGCTTGGCTTTGGCCATGAGTTCAGGCTGGAAACGGGAATCCGCGATGTTGAGCATGGCTGCCACCACCTCTTTATCACATTTGCCTCGCACATCCGCAATGCCGTATTCCGTTACGTAAACATCCCTCAGGTGGCGTGGAATGGTAATGTGACCGTAGTTCCAAACGATGTTGGATTGGGTAACGCCATTTTTGTCGCGGGTACTTTTCAGCATCAGAATAGAGCGGCCGTCTTCCAGCTCGTGGGCCTGGGCCACAAAATTATACTGACCACCCACGCCGCTCACCACTCTGCCGCTTTCCAGCCCGTCAGAGGTGGCAGCACCCAAAGCATGGGCCATAAAGACCGTATTGATAAAGCGTGCCTTTTTGCGTTGCAGTCGTTTCAGCGTTTCACTGCCATACAGTTGATTGACATAACTGATATTGGTCATGTTGATGGCCCGCAGGGTATCTTCATCGAGGTTTTTTAAACCGTCATAGAATGATTTCGGGCCGAGGAAAAATCCCCCATGCATGATGCGGCCGTGTTGTAAACTATGGCCCAGGCACTGGCTGATGATAATATCCCGTGATTGATCCACTGCCGCCGAGACATGCTCACCCTGAGGGGTAACCAAGGCATCGTTATCCAGTTTGGTACCGGGTTTGAACAGGCCGAAGTGCACTAGGGTGTCGACATCCTCGCGGGTCAGGACGGGCTGAATATAACCCCCGTCAATCAGGGCATCCAGAGTTTCAATAGAGACATCGGTGTTAATCTTGCTTTCGTTAAGCAGCCGTTGAATGCCTTCATGATCGAACACCCTGCGACGCAGAATATCCGTCTTGATCAGATAGTAGAATCCATCCACAAACATTTCGCTGTTGCCATACAGGCCCTGCTCAAATGTGCCGGTGCCACCCAGCTTATGGATGGTGTTGCCGAATTTATCCAGGATATTCAGATCCTTCAGCACGCCATTATAGGCATCGTTCTGCTGGTGACGGATTTCACAACCGTAAACGATCGCATCGCCCAGTGATCCAATGCCGATTTGCAGAGTACCCCCATCGGCGATCAGGGTGCTGGCATAGAGGCCGATCATATGATCGATGGTGCTGACCGGCATGTTGGGTGGCGCGAACAGCGTTGAATAATACGCCTTGTTATTGACCACCATATCAAAGCAGTCTTCCTCGATCAGGGCATCGTTTTCCATGAAAGGTAGATTTTCGTTTACCTGGCCGATGATGAGGATGGGTTCACCCTGCTTTTTTCGGGCTTGCAGTGCCGGTAGCAGGTCGCGAGTGGTTTCAGGGTTGCAACTCATGCTATAGCGGTCTTTACCGTCTTCCACCCGATGCGCCAGCAGCTGGGCTATAACATTGATATCCAGTGCCAGCAGATCCCTGACCGAATGGGTGTAGTTTGTGCTGATGTAGTTCTGCTGGGCCAGGTCGTTGTTCAGCATGGCTCCCGACTTAAAGAAGAACTCATGAATCTCAATGTTGTCCGGCACCTTTCCGGCACGCAGATCACGCATGTAGTCCAGCCCCGGGTAGTTACCGAAAATCCGCTCCATAAAGGGGCCGAGAAAACGTTTTTGCAGACCGGTGCCGGGATCGGGAACTTCCAGAGAGAGCGCGGTGGCAATCAGCAACCGGATACTTGGATCCGCTTTCGCACGCTGGTAGAGTGCGTTGATCAGCTCCGGAGGTTTTCCCAAACCAAGGGGTAAGCCGATGCGGATGTCGTTACCAATGATTTTGAGAATATCATCTACGCAGTCTTCTACCTGGGTATGATGGATTGCTATTGTCATTGTAATAAATCCCTGCAAGTCATCTTATCCGCACACTATGCCCGATATCAGTCCTATGGGGTATGATCGAAATCAGATTTTGGCCGTGAATGTGGCTTACTCTGTCAGAACGGGGGCGACAACAATATGCCGGGCTTCCAGGCTGGAGACCGGCCCCTGAAAAAGCCGCCCCTGCATGGTGTGACAGCCCAGGTTCATCAGATAGTCTTTTTGCTGCGAGGTTTCCACACCCTCGGCTACCAGGTTGACGTTCAGACCGGTCGCCATGGCGCTGATGGCGCTGACAATACAGGCGTCACCGCTTTGGTACTGATTGTTGATGTGGCGGAGAAAGGACTCGTGTAACTTTATGGTGTTGATCGGCAGGCGGTGCAGGCAGCTGAGCGAAGAGTATCCGGTCCCGAAATCATCCACTGAAATGGAAAATCCCAAGCGGCTCAAGCGCTTGAGTTTGGTGGTGATCAGTGCAATATCACCTACCAGAAGATCCTCCGTGATTTCCAGCTCAATTTGATGGGGGGATACGTTATGGGCTTTCACCGCGCTCATTAACATGTTCTCAAAATCCGGATCTTCAACCTGCCTGGGGGAGAAGTTCACCGCAATGGTCAGAATCGGGTTGGCCCATTCCTCCAGATCCGCACAGACGCGATTGATAACCCAGGTCCCCAGCTCAATGATGATGCCGGTTTCTTCTGCAACGTTCAGGAAATCACCCGGAATCAGCACACCCCGGGTGGGATGGTTCCAGCGAATGTAGGCTTCAAGGGCATACACGGCAGAGGTTTGCATATTGAAAATAGGCTGGTATTCAAGAAAAAGCTGTTCGCCTTCAATGCATTGTCGCAGGTCCTGCTCTGTATTGAGCCGTTCCACGTAAGCCAGGTTCATTTTCTCACTGAAAAAGCGGAAGCTGTTTTTGCCGTTTGCCTTGATGTAATACATGGCAATATCGGCATTCTGGATAAGTTGATCCAGTTGTTCGCCATGATCCGGATACATGGCAATGCCGATGGAGCCACTGGCGTACAGTTCATGCTGTTCAATAAAGAAAGGCTGTTTCAGTTCATTGAGTATCTTGCGGGCGATGATGGATGCGTCTTCCTGGCTGTGAATGTTGGGCAGGAGCAATGTAAATTCATCACCACCAAAGCGGGATAATGTGTCCCCCTCACGCAGGCTTTCGCTGATGCGCCGTGCCACCGCCTGGATTAATTGATCCCCTATGGAATGCCCGAGGGAATCGTTAATCAGCTTAAATCGATCCAGATCCACGAACATGACTGCAACCTTGGAGCCGTTGCGCTTGCTGTGGGATATGGCCAGAGACAGTCTGTCCCGGAACAGGGTGCGGTTCGGCAGCCCGGTCAGCAGGTCATGGTAAGCCTGAAAACGCATCAGGGATTCCGCCTGCTTGCGATCGGTAATGTCCCGGGCGATACCATAGGTGCCGCGAAACTGGGGTTTGCTGCTGCGTCGCTCTATTTCATAGATGCCCATGGCGCTGATTTCAAAGGGCATGGACAGTGTCGTGAGCGCCCCATTTACATCCTGTCCCAGGCGTTTGCGCAGATGCAGTTCAGCCCGTTGTTCCAAACGTTTAACGGCCCGACGCTCATTAAATACAAAAGGATGCTGCTTACATTCTTCATCGCTCATCAGTGTACTGAAATGTTTTCCGATCAGTTCATCCTTGCTCACATTCAGTAATGATTCCACACGGTCGTTGATAAAGTTGATTTCGCCGCGTTCATTCAGGATGTAAATAATATCAGGGGAGTGATTGACCAGAAACCGGTGCATCTTTTCGGACTGTTTGATGCGTTCCTGGAGCGTGTTGAACTCAAAGCTGATTCGTCTCTGCTCCAGGGCATCTTTGATGGTTTTATCCAGCTCCAGCGGGTTATAGGGGGTGGTCAGCAAATAAATGGACGGTGTGTGCAGCAAGCTGGAGAACTCGGCGAAATGCCTGGAATCGCTCAGCGCAATCACAGGCAATTGCTCCCGGCGCTCTTTGATAAAGTAAAGCAGATCGCGCCAGGGCTGGGGGCCCGAGTTGGCCATCAGGATGACCAGATCGAAATTCGACCTTTTGATGGTTTCGATGGCGGCAGTACAGCTGTCTGCAATAATGCAGCTGTAGCCTTGAGAATTCACAAAACCGTTCAGCCCGTTGAGGGCGTGCTGACTTTCACTGATTAACAAGAGTTTGTGCGTAGGTCCATGCGTTCTTGTTGTCATTAGGAGGGCTCGCTGGGTTAGCCGTTCAGGTACACACAATCAGCGGGAATCTGTCACCGATTGATCCGCGTGTTGAGTATAAAGCGCTGGATGTTCGATGAGCAAACACGATTAGTGATAAAAGTCACCTGATTTAACTCAACTGGGTATATCAAAGATTTAACCAAAGGGTCATAGCAGTGTCACAGGGGAGGGGTAAAACAACAGAGAGAGAAAGGCATCTGCCAAGTAAATCAACAACTTAGCACAAAAAATGTTTGCCTGACATTGAATTTATGTTCTACATTCTAGATAAATTAAAGCAGAAATCATGAAGCGCGGGAACCCTTGTTCCGCAAATATCCTCAAGGAGAACAACAAGGGAATTCAAGACCTCAAACCTTTCCATTTTATTTCCGGGATTTTTTAGAAGGGAGGTAGGAAGAAGAAAGCACCACGGCTTTGGGAGCCGGTTACTACTAATCATTCTTCTTGAGGAACGCGAATGAGCAGCGCAGCAGAAAGTACCAAGAAAGCTTATGTAATCGATACCAACGTTTTAATTCATGATCCAAATTCAATTCTCAATTTTGATGAACATCTGGTTGTCATCCCCATCACGGTCTTGGAAGAACTCGATAAACTGAAAAACGGACACAAATCCATCGCGGCGGATTGCCGCTCGGCGATCCGGTTGATCGACAATGTTATTGCCGATAACCCCACCGAACGCCTGCAGCGAGGGGTGCCGATTCCCCGTGACAACGGCACCAGTCATCTGGGTAAGCTGGCGATCATGATGAATAAAACCGGAGAACCGCCGGAAGCCTGCCTGCCCAATGATAACAATGACAACAAAATCATTAATCGGGTTGTGCAGATGCAGCTGGAAAACCCGGAGTACAACTTTATTCTGGTCACCAAGGATATCAACATGCGGCTTAAGGCCCGCGGTTGTTGTATCCATGCCGAGGATTATCATAACGATCAGCTCATTTCGGATGTGAAGCAACTCACCACCGGTTACCACGAATTCGAGGGGTCGTTCTGGGATCGTGTGTCGCATGTGGATACCATTCAGCGGGAAAACGGGACCTACCATTCATTGGCGCGGGATGTGTTTGAAGGCCAGCTGTATCTCAATCAGTACATTCTGGACGATCAGGAGTTTCTGGCCAGGATTGAGGAGGTTACCGATGAGCACGTGCTGATCAAACATATCAAGCGCGAATCGCTCATGCATTTGTCCGCCTGGGGCTTACAGCCTCGCAATATTTATCAGGCAATGGCGCTGCACGCATTGCTGGACAATGATATTCATCTGGTGAACCTTACCGGCCCGGCAGGCTCAGGCAAGACCATACTGGCACTGGCTGCAGCCATTGAGATGACGGTGGCGAACAAGCAATACAACAAGATCATTGTGACCCGGTCCACGCCGCCTTTGGCTGAGGATCATGGCTTTCTCCCCGGTACCGAGGAGGAAAAAATGGACCCCTGGCTGGGTGCCATTACGGACAACATTGAGGCATTGCACATCCAGGATGAGAGCCCGCAAGGCAGCATTGAATACGTTAAGTCCAAAGCCAATATTCAATTCAAGGCACTCAATTATATCCGGGGCCGTAGCTTCCAGCGCAGCCTGATCCTGATCGACGAGTCGCAGAATCTGACCCCCCATCAGATGAAGGCAATCATTACTCGTGCCGGGGAGGGCAGTAAGGTAATCTGTCTGGGGAATCTGGCTCAGATAGATACACCCTACCTGAGCCCCATCAGCTCTGGCCTGACCTACATGACAGAGCGCTTCAAGGGCTTCAGGCACAGCAGTAGTCTGCGCTTGAATGGGATTCCCCGTTCCTTGCTGGCTGAGTACGCAGAAGCTAATCTGTAAACGGAGTTCGTTTGGGCGGCCCGTATCGCGGGCCGTTTTACGTTCTCGACAGCTTGCTGAATTCAAACACGTTAGACACCGGGGGCATTGTGCATCACTTTTTCGCTTACGTTTCCAAACTGAAATACATCCTGCGCTGGGGCTTAAAGCGCAATGTGGAAAATGAGAATGTGAAGGAGCACAGTTTTGACGTGGCCACCATCGCCCATGCCCTGGCGTTGATTCGCAACCGGGTTTACGGCGGTGACCTGGATGCCAACGAAATTGCCGTGATTGCCCTGTACCACGATGCATCCGAGGTATTGACCGGCGACCTGCCGGGGCCCATCAAGTATTTCAATCCCACTATTGCAGAAGCCTACAAAGATGTGGAGAAAGCTGCCAAGACCAAGCTGCTCACCATGTTGCCCAATGAGTTGCAGGATGAGTATTCACCTTTGATACAGGATCATCTGTTGCCGGAGGATACGCGCAGGCTGCTGAAGGCCGCGGATGTGTTATCGGCTTACATTAAATGTATCCACGAAGTGGACTCGAACAATCATGAATTTCAGGTGGCCAAGGAACGGGTTGAGGGTATGCTGCAGAGCTATGATTTGCCTGAAGTGGCGTATTTCATGGAGAAGTTCCTGCCCAGTTTCCGCCTGACCCTGGATGAACTGGGTTAACTAATCCAGCAACATCCGGTCCACGATGAGGGCGTAGAATCCGCTGCTGCCTTCACAACTGAAGTACCAACCAATGTGCTGATGACAACGGTTACAAAATCCGTGTTGCCAGGCGAAGCCTTCAAACCAGCTGAAATAATCGGTTGCTTTGCCACCCACCGTGACCCCCTCTGCGTGCAAATAGGTTTGCAGGTCAAAGCCGACACCGGCAGGATTGGTGAAAAAATGACAGGTTTCTCCGGCGATTGGGGTCAGGTGTTCGTTGCTGGTGAGTACGTTCAGGCAGGCTTTGCAGCGCACCCGGCTGGGCGCCCGTTTGACGGCGTCCTCGGTTTTTTCTTCGGGGTCCACGGCAGTGAGCAGTGGATCAAATGGCCGGGGTGTGTCGTGATCGAGACCTTGCATATCCGCTGGTTTGCTTAGTCAGTGAAGATGGAGGGGTACGTTGATCATCCAGTGTAGCAGCCCCCGGGGATTGTCACCATTTTGGTAGGCCGGGGTGGGGTGGAAGAGTGGGGGACCAACAAAGAGCCCCCGGTGTTCGGGGGCTAAACATACGTAAAATATACGCAGGAGAAGAAAGTGTGTTGATCAGGCGGTGATCTTTGCCCGCAGTTCCTGAGTCTTGCTCTGTACTTCGCGTAACTGCGCGCTGACCGTGTCGCGTACTTCCGCCAGGCGCGGTTTCAGGTCTTTGGCATAGGCTTTTTCAGCCTGCTGCTTGGCGTAGGCTGAGATCATGGTGGCGTTCCAATTAAAGCGGAACCGGTTATCGTAGGTGGCAACATTGAGGTTACGCAAAAAATCCCGCACCGTGGGATTGGCTTTGCGCAATTCAGCCAGCAGTTCGTTTAATTCGATTTTATCATCGGCTTCCACACCCAGTTCCTTCAGAATGCGCTGGCCTTCCAATTTTGCGACTTCCAAGCCCTTGCCTAATTCAGCCTGTAGCTTTTCACTTTGCTTTTTCAGCTGGTCCAACTGAACTTTGACTTTATCTTGAATCATGGTGTTTCCTCGTACCAAACGCTATTGGGATTGATAATGAATGGCGCCATGATAGTGTCAAAAATTAGAATGTTCTTACTAAATTGCGCAATGTCGGTGCAGGATTGGAGGAGTATGAGTAAGTTATTGATAATTCTGGGTATAGCTATCGCCGTGGTGGGTGTGGTACTGGTTTATGCACCGGGTTTACTGGGCTGGTTTGGTAAGCTGCCGGGGGATTTGCGTTGGCAAACTGAACGCGGCAGTGCTTACTTCCCCATCACATCTATGATCATCATCAGTGTGGTGCTGACCATTCTCATCAATGTGTTGGGGAAGCATTAACCTGATTAACCCTGTTCTAATCCTCCGGGTGGGCCAGTTCCGCCCATAAATCGTGCTCGTCCGCCTGGAAGATCCTGGCGGTCACCCTGTCCCCCGGCACCAGTTCCGTTTCGCCGTTCAGAAACACCAACCCGTCTATCTCCGGCGCGTCCGCTGCGGTGCGGCCTATGGCGCCTTCCTCATCCACCTCGTCAATAATGACATCCAGGATGGATCCGATTTTGGCTTGCAGTCGAGCAGCGGAAATCCGGGCCTGGACGGCCATAAAACGTTCGTAACGCTGCTGTTTGATCTCTTCAGGTACCGCGCCTTCCAGCTGGTTGGCGGTGGCGCCCTCCACGGCGGAATATTTGAAACAGCCCACCCGATCCAGCTGCGCCTGCTCCAGCCAGTCCAGCAGGATCTGGAAATCGGCCTCGGTTTCACCGGGGAAACCCACAATGAAGGTACTGCGCAAGGTGATATCGGGGCATATTTCCCGCCATTTTCGAATCCGTTCCAGGGTGTTTTCCGCATGAGCGGGGCGTTTCATGGCTTTCAGAACCGATGGGCTGGCGTGCTGGAAGGGGATGTCCAGATACGGGAGAATCTTGCCTTGCGCCATCATTGGAATAATCTCATCCACGTGAGGGTAGGGGTAAACGTAGTGCAGGCGTACCCAGATACCGAAGCTGGAGAGGGCTTCGCACAGCTCTTTCATGCGGGTTTTGAGGGGGCGCCCCTGCCAGAATCCGGTTTGGTAGCGGGTATCCACCCCATAGGCACTGGTGTCTTGTGAGATGATCAGCAGCTCCTGGACCCCGGCCTTAACCAGGCGCTCGGCCTCGTCCATGACATCGCCCACCGGACGGCTCACCAGATCCCCGCGCAGGGAGGGAATGATGCAGAATGTGCAGCGGTGGTTGCAGCCTTCGGAGATTTTCAGATAGGCATAGTGGCGGGGTGTGAGCTTGATCCCCTGGGCTGGCACCAGATCGGTGAAGGGATCATGGGTTTTGCTCTGGGGGACGTACTTATGGACCGCACCCACCACCTCTTCGTACGCCTGGGGGCCGGTAACGCTCAATACCTGAGGGTGGATGGCAGTGATCTGTTCAGCATCGCCGCCCATACAGCCGGTGACGATGACTTTGCCGTTCTCCTGCAGCGCCTCGCCGATGGCTTCCAGTGAC
This sequence comes from Ketobacter sp. GenoA1, assembly GCF_003671475.1. Taxonomy (NCBI): domain Bacteria; kingdom Pseudomonadati; phylum Pseudomonadota; class Gammaproteobacteria; order Pseudomonadales; family Ketobacteraceae; genus Ketobacter; species Ketobacter sp. GenoA1. Next base: position 672,701 of record NZ_RCHM01000042.1, read on the forward strand.
TCCCGTTTGGCATCGTCGATGAAGCCACAGGTATTGACCACTACCACATCGGCATCGTCGTAGCTGGGCACAATGTCATAACCATCGATTTTCAATTGGGTCAGGATGCGCTCTGAATCCACCAGTGCTTTGGGGCACCCCAGGGAGATGAATCCTACTGTCTTGCGGCTTTCACTCATAAGTATCTGTTGCTCTTCAAGCTTTGATTGAATCGGCGGGCCCTGCGGCGGTGGGCAGCGGGGCTGCTGACGACCGGGGCGATGACCAAAATGGCGCCGTAGTTTGGTTATTGGCGGCGGTATTGTCAAATAGATGATGTATATCTTCGCTTAACCGGTGCTGTTGCCGCCGGGGTATGGGCAGCCCCTGAAAAAAAAGTTGACTCCCCGGCGGAGCCTCCTTAAAATTCGCGCCCACATAAAGCGGGAATAGCTCAGTTGGTAGAGCACAACCTTGCCAAGGTTGGGGTCGCGAGTTCGAGTCTCGTTTCCCGCTCCAAACATTCAAAAACCCGCAGTCGGCACCGGCTGCGGGTTTTTTATTGCTTATTGCGTGGGTGGCGGTGTCTGCCCCGCTCATCACTGTGGATAGTAGACTTTTCTTGCCTTATCCAGAATACCGCACAGATGTTCTGCCGCGTCCACGGTTCTGGGGGTGGATCGGGTATACATATCCTGATCCACAAAAAACATCAGATTGTGTTTTACCGCGTCCATGCTGCCCCAGGTTTCCCACTTTTGCTTCCAGTTGTCGATGGAGCGCTTGCCGTGATGGCCACCGGTTAACATAACCTGGGGGTTGCGGGTGACAATGGCTTCCACACTGACGATGGGGGAAGCTTCGCTGAGATCCCCAAATACGTTGACGCCGCCACACAGATGGTAAAGGTCGGTAATAAAATGACCACCGGCCAGGGTGTACAGCGGGTCTTCCCATACCTGGTAGAACACTTTCACGGGGGGCTTGTTGGCGTTGGCCTGTTGCAGTTCTGCCCTGCGGGCATCGTATTGCGCGGCCGCCCGGTCGGCGATGGCCTCGGTTCCGGTGAGCACGCCAAACTGGCGGATGTTGCGACTGATGCTGTCCATGGTTTTGGGGTCACTCATGTACACAGGTACCTTCAACAGAGAGAGCTTTTCCACCGTTTCGGCGCTGTTCCCCTCATACCAGCCTATGATCAGGTCCGGGTTCATGGCCAGGATGCGCTCGAAGTTAACCTGATTGTAACTGCCCACCAGTGGTATGGCTTTGGCAGCCTCCGGAAAGTCGCTGTAACTGACGGTGCCGACGATGCGATCGCCGGCACCGGCGGCAAACAGCACTTCGGTAATATGAGGCGCCAGGGAGACAATTCGCTGTGCCGGCCCGGGCAGTGTTACCTCACGCTGGCCATCGTCCACCAAAACAATGGGGGACGCCGGCAGCACCGAGCTGAGCAAAAGAAAACTAAGCGCACTAAGCCACTTCACTGGGTATTCCTTGTGTTTGATCCCGGGCTTTGCCGTCAGCCCCGGATTCTGTTTCGGTGTGGGGGGCTGCAACCTGCCCGGGTGTGGGTTTGGGGTGAATAAATCCGGCGAGCAGGATCATCATGCTGGGCAGGAAGAGAAAATCGAACACCAGTGCGATGATAATGGTCATGGAGACCATAATGCCCAGAATTGCGTTCACGTTGAAATCGGACAGCGCCAGCATACCAAAGCCCAGGCTCAGTACAATAGTGGTGGTGACCAGCGCAGCCCCAACATGCTCAAAGGCGTAATGGATGGCCTGCCTGACATCGCCGTGTTCCTGGTAGCCGCGCAGGTATTTCGCCATAAAGTGAACGGTGTCGTCCACCACGATACCCAGGGTAATGCCAAACACCACGGCCACAGCCAGATTCACCTCGCCAACGGCCATGCCCCAGATTCCCAGCATAATGGCAGCGGGGAATGCATTGGGAATGATACTGAGCACACCCAGTTTCCAGGAACCCAATGCCATCACCAGGATCACTGAAATGATGATGGTGGCGATGATGGTGCCATTGATCATGCTTTCAATATTTTTCTGCCCGATGGTGGCAAACATGATGGATGGGCTGGCGCCCACCGCGGCCAGTTCCGGGGCATTTTGCTTAAACCATTCCTGGGCCCGGTCCTCCATTGCCAGAATGTCCTTGGCTTTGGCGTCCTTGATGCTGACGGTGATGCGCAAAGCGGATTTGTTCATATCAACCTGATTGTTGACGTCCATGCCGAAGGGCAGGGACATCTCGTACAGCAGTTGGTATTGTGAGGCGTGCTCCCGGTTCTCAGGCAACCGGTAATACTCAGGATCGTCGCCATGCATGTTCTTATTCAGGCGCTTGAGGGTATCGGTAAACGTAAATACGTGGGTTACCATGGGTTGGGCCCGGTACCACTGAACAAACTCATCCACTTTAGTGAGGAACTGCGGGTCGTTAATGCCCTGGGATTCACCGGAATCCAGAGCATATTCAATAATGTTCACGCCGTTTAAATTGTCTTCGGTAAAATCCGCGGCACGGCGTACTTCCAATGTTTCCTTAAAGTAACCGAAATTATCATCATTGAGCTCGTTCTCCCCCACAAAGGCAATGCAGAACAGCGCAATCAGCAGGCTGCCGAAAAACAATTTTCTGGGATGGCGAATGGTAAATTCAGCCAGGTATGAAAACTGGGCACTGCGCTCGGTGTCTACCCTGGGGGCCTTGCGCGTGAACCACAGAATCAGTTGCGGCATGACGGTCAGTGTGAACACAAACGCAAAAAAGACACCAATGGCCGAGACCACACCCAGCTCCCGAAACGGCGGCGATTCACTGGACTGCATGCTGAGAAAACCGATTGCTGTGGTGAGGCTGGTGAGGAAGATGGGTTTGACGTTGACGTCCAGGCTGGTGAGCAGGGCGGTTTCCCGGGGCAGGCCCCGGCGTAAACCTTTCAGATAGGTGGAAAGCAGATGGATACAGTCCGCCACCGCCAGGGTCAGGATGATGATCGGTGAAGCAAAATTGATGTTGTTGATGGGTATGTTCAGCCAGCCCATGGAGCTTACCGCGATGACCACGCTGAACACGATCACCAGAACGGTAATGATGGTTCCGGAGACTGAGCGCAACAACAGCCCCACCAGTACAATGATGACCAGTAACATCAGCGGCACCAGTGTTTCGGTGTCTTTCTGGTTCATTTCGTTGAAGGCGTTATTGAGGGGGGCCACACCGGTAATCATGATCTCCAGATCCGGATATTGCCGGGAAAACTCAGCGCGAATCTCCCGCACTTTAGTCATTACTTCAGGGATGGCCTGGGTTTGATCTTCCGGCATGTTCAGTTGCACGTTGATGGCGCTGACATGGCCCGAGGGTGATATAAGCCGGTGTACCAGCAGCGGCTCATGGGTGGCGATGTCGCGGCGCCAGGCGATGTCGTCGGCGCTTAGCCGGTCTGCGTCCGGCACCAGATCCTCCACCATCAGATCATCGCCATCCACCACTGTGTTCTGGAAGTTGGTAATGGAATCCACCCGCTGGGAGTAGGGGATCTGCCAGCAGGCTTCGGTTAACGCTGCGATGGCCTTCAGGTTGTCGCGGGTAAAAATGTCACCGTTGGCCGGGTTCAATACCAGCAACACGTTATCACTGGCACTGAAACGATCCTGGATCATCTCGTTGGCCACCAACTGGGGATTGTCGGCTTCAAAAAAGATTTTATAGTCGGATTTAACCGAGAGTCTGGTGGCGCCCATGCCTACCACCACAATGGCCAGCAGGCTCAGTACCAACAGTGGCAGCCGGTATCGAAGCAACCAGACAGAGATGGCGTGATGCGTAAAATCGTTGTTCATGTTGGTCCCCATATCATTCCTTTGCGTTCAGCCCTATGCGTTAAGCCCTGTGCATTCAACTTTTTACCTGAGTGGTTCCAAGATACTCAAGTGCCCTTTGGTAAGCCCCGTGATAATCCTGCTCTGAACTGAGCGGATGCCACTGATATCCATCCAGCAGGTTGGTCATTTGGGTGAGCATGAGCTCATCGCTGGGGGAGAGCTGCAGCCCGCTGATCATGTCGCGGGCGTGATCCAGCACCAGCAAACCAAAGCTCATCGACCAGAGGCCAAAGCACAGGTCGTCGATCAGCACGTTGTTTTTCAATGTGAGGTCGCCTTTGTCGATGGCCAGTTGAATTACGGCACGGATCGCGTTCATCACCAGCGAATCCACCTGATCCATGCGCTCCAGTCGTTCCGGGGAGGCTTTCTCGCGGATGTTGTTGGTGCGGGCGGCAATGAGCAGGTCAAATTCTTCGGGAAAGCGCCGGGTGTATAACTGGTAGCCTACGCCGATGCAGATGATTTTCTCGCGGCTGCAGCCTTCCCAGGTGAGGGCACGCTGGAACAGGTCGTACATATGACCAAGGCTGTCCAGGCAGAGCGCGCACAGTATATCTTCTTTGCAGGTAAAGTGTTTGTAGACAGTGCCTTTCGCGTATTCGGTTAGTTCGGCTATTTTGTCCATGGTGAGGGCGGATACGCCCTCGCTGCGGATGATGTCCCGGGCGGCATTCACAAACAGCAGTTCACGCTGTTCAAATTCCCGCTGGCGTCTGGATTGGGCGTTCAAATGATTGCTCCGTCAAAGCGTGACGATTCGTCATATTTTCATCTCGACGTCAGGTATTGTCAACGGGATATTCTGGTATAGTGGTTACCGGGCCTGAGATTGAGCGATTAGTAAGGCAGTAAAGCATTGAAAAACTCAGAAATATTGATGCAATTGCATCCCGCATTAATTCCATCGTTGGAGCAGTTACCCAGTCACGTACCGGTGGCTCTGGTGACCCGGCACTCAATTCGGGAGCAGCCCGCTAACCGCTTTGCCGGCTACGATGTACCCCTCACACCGGAAGGCATTGAGCTGGCCCGGGAATGGGGGCGGTGCCTGAATCGCCCCATTGTAGCCCTGCACTCCAGCCCGGTTGGGCGCTGTGTAAAAACCGCCGAGGCAATGGCAGAGGGCGCCGGTATCGAGTTGCCGGTGGCAACCCACCCGGCCTTGGTTGAGCCCGGCAGCTATGTGGTGGATCTCCCGGTGGCGGGGCCTTACTTCGTGAAACTGGGGCCCCTGGCTTTTGCCCGTAAGCACTTGAAAAATGAGGTGCGCGGTGTGCTTTCACCACAGCAGGGCGCGAAACAACTGTTACAGCACATTGAAACCTCATTACGGCAGCCGGGTACGTTCACGGTTCATGTTACCCACGACACCATTCTGGCGTCTTTTATTTATTTCCTGCGCCGTGAATCCGATATTGACGAGGCGCACTGGCCCTGGATGCTGGAGGGGGCGTTCCTGTGGTTTGACGAAGGCCAGGTCCATTGGTTGTGGCGCGGCGAAGCCGGCAGCCTGCACCTGGACCAGATGGTGGATTGAACGTCGCCGCCGGGCTCCGGCGGTGGCAGCAGCGCCTGGTTTCCGTATAATGCCCCTCTCAATTTCAAGCTCCCGTTATGCAAACCAGGGGTTTCATGAGCACCGCGTTAATCGTTCAAGATTTGAAAAAGACCTACTCCGGCGGTTTCCAGGCATTGAAAGGCATCAGCTTTGAAGTGCAGTCCGGAGACTTTATGGCACTGCTGGGCCCCAATGGAGCCGGCAAATCCACTACGATAGGCATTATCAGTTCACTGGTAAATAAAACCTCCGGCTCCGTCAGTATCTATGGTAAAGACATTGATCGTGACTTTGCCGCTGCCAAGATGAACATTGGCATCGTGCCCCAGGAATTCAACTTCAATCAGTTTGAGAAGGTAGGTGATATTGTTCGCACCCAGGCCGGATACTACGGTCTGGACCGGCATACCGCCAGCGAGCGTGCCGAGAAATACCTGAAGTTGCTGGACCTGTGGGAGAAGCGCGATGAACAGTCGCGTATGTTGTCCGGTGGAATGAAGCGACGTTTGATGATTGCACGGGCCTTGGTGCACGAACCCAGGTTGCTGGTGCTGGATGAGCCCACCGCCGGTGTGGATATCGAGTTACGGCGTTCGATGTGGCGCTTTCTTAAAGAACTCAACCAGCGGGGCACTACCATTATTCTGACCACCCACTATCTGGAGGAAGCGGAACAGCTTTGCCGCAGTATTGCCATCATAGATCATGGCCGTATTATCGAGAAAAGCTCTATGAAAGCGTTTCTGGCCCGGCTTGATCGGGAAACTTTCCTGCTGGATCTGAGCCGGGATATCGAAGCCGTGCCCAACCTGAAGGGGGTTGCGGTTGAGCTGCTGGACCCTCATACCCTGGCGGTGGAAGTGTCCAAAGACGCGCCACTGAATGCCATCTTTGAACAACTGAGCGCGCAGGGTATTTCAGTAACCAGTATGCGTAATAAAGCCAATCGATTGGAAGAGTTGTTCGTGTCGTTGGTGGAGAGGAAGCAGTGAGATGAATTCACAGCAACAGTTCAATGCCTTCAGCACCATAGTGCGCAAGGAAATACGGCGCTTTATGCGAATCTGGGTGCAGACTCTGATACCGCCCGCTATTACCATAGCGCTGTATTTTGTCATATTCGGCGAATTGATCGGCCGTCGTATCGGGCAGATTGGTGAGCACTCTTATATGGAATACATTGTTCCCGGTTTAATCATGATGTCGGTGATCACCAATTCCTATTCCAATGTGGTGTCGTCTTTTTTCAGCACCAAATTTCAACGCAGTATTGAAGAAATGCTGGTTTCACCCATGCCCAATTATGTGGTGATCGGCGGTTTTGTGTTGGGAGGTGTTGCCCGTGGCATAGCCGTGGGCGCGATTGTTACCGGGTTGTCACTGTTCTTTGCCCATTTAAGTGTAACCAATATCTGGATTACCATAAGCATGGTGGTATTGACGGCCATCCTGTTCTCTCTTGGTGGCTTCATCAACGCGGTGTACGCCCGATCATTTGATGACATTTCCATCGTGCCGACCTTTGTGCTGACCCCGCTGACCTATCTCGGGGGTGTTTTTTACTCCATCAGCATGTTGCCGGATTTTTGGGAAGGGGTGTCACGCATCAACCCCATCGTGTATATGGTGAATGGTTTTCGCTATGGGATTCTCGGCATTTCCGATATTGGCATCGGTGTTGCCTTTGGCATGGTGTTGACCTTTATCGTGGTCTTGTACGTGTGGGCACATTGGTTGTTAAAGAACGGAGTGGGGATTCGAAGCTGATATGACTGAGCAACAGCACGGGCCACTGGGTGTAGCCAGCACCTATCCTGACCAATACGATCCGGCGCAGCTGCATGCAATTGCCAGGGCAGCGGGGCGTGAGGCCATTGGTGTGGATGATGGGCCTCTGCCATTTTATGGAGAGGATATCTGGAATGCCTATGAGCTGTCCTGGTTGAACGAAAAGGGCAAACCCATGGTGGCCATGATGGAACTCCGGGTTCCATTCGATTCACCCAATATCGTGGAGTCCAAATCATTCAAGCTTTACCTGGGTTCCTTCAATCAATGGCCGGTGCAATCACCGCAAGCGTTGGCACACATTATCGAGCGGGATGTCTCGGACGTAGTAGGTGCCCCGGTAAGCGTGGAGTTGACGCCGTTGTTTCAGTCAGGAGGTTTCGCCCTGGCTACCTTGCCGGGCAAATGCATCGATGATCTGGATGTGGACGTGGCGGTGTATGAGGTGGATGCCGATCTGTTGCTAACCTTGGAAGGCGACACCTCAGAAGCCTATCACAGCCATCTCTTGCGATCCTGCTGTCCGGTAACCGGCCAGCCTGACTGGGCCAGCGTGGTGATCGAATATCAGGGCACCAAGATCTGCGAAGAGGGATTGCTGAAATATCTGATTTCGTTTCGCAATAACCAGGAATTTCACGAGCAATGTGTGGAACGCATTTTTATGGACATCAGCCGTCAGTGCGCCCCTGAGCGGTTGACCGTGTACGCCCGTTATACCCGCCGTGGTGGTATTGATATCAATCCGGTTCGCTCCAGCGAACCGGTGCAGCAGGCCAATCTGCGCCTGATTCGCCAGTAGTGTCAGGTTGGCCCCAAGGGTAATCCGGCTGACATCCACAGGGCGAACATCAGGCTCCAGCCCAGCAGAAACACCAGCGAATAAGGCAACATCAGCGACATAATGGTGCCCACACCCGGATCGGATTTGTAGCGTTGCATAAAAGCGACCACCACACCAAAATACGGCATCAGCGGAGTGATGATGTTGGTGCTGCTATCACCCACGCGATAGGCTGCCTGCACGTTTTCCGGGGGGATACCCAGCAGCATGAACATGGGGATGAAGACCGGTGCCAGCAGTGACCATTTTGCTGATGCACTGCCCACCAGCAGGTTGATGAAAGCCGACATCAGAATAAATATGGAAAGCAACAGCACCGGTGAAATCGCCAATGCCTGCAGCCAGTTGGCGCCGTTGATGGCCAGCACCATACCCATATTGGACCAGCCGAAATAATTAACAAACTGCGCGGCAAAAAACATCAGCACCAGATAGCTTGCCATGGTGGCGAAGGTATCCTCCATGTCTTTGATGATGCTGCCCTTGCTGGTGTAGCGCCGCACGGTCATGCCATAGGCCATGCCACACAGGGCGGCGATCAGCGAAATCACCGTGACAATACCCTGCATCAGTGGTGATTGGGTAATGGAACCGCTGGCGGGCTCTCTTAGCAGGCCCTGCTGCGGTACCAACCCCAGGGCGATGAGCAGCAGGCATGCCACCAGCACCAGGCCGGAATTTCGTAATGCTGCCGTGCCGGCCGCACTCCCGCTAGTGGCATCGGGCGGTGGCGCCGGCTCCTGCCAGCGAGGCAGGGCGGGCAGTGTTATTTTTTCGGTCACCAGCGTGCCGACGAGGGTGATAAACAGTGTTGAAGCCACGATAAAGTAGTAGTTGGCGACAACGCTTACCTCAATGTTCCGGTCAATAAGGTGGGCAGCCTCCGTGGATATACCGGCGAGTACAGCATCAATGGGGCCGATCATCAGGTTGGCACTGTAGCCACCGGAAACGCCTGCAAAAGCCGCCGCCATGCCCGCCAATGGGTGTTTACCGGCGCTGGCAAACACCATCCCTGCCAGTGGAATCAGCACCACATAACCGGCATCGGCAGCCAGGCTGCTCATGACGCCGGCAAATACCACAATGGCAGACAATGCTTTGCCGCCGGCTTTTGCCACCATCTTATTCAGCACTGCACCCAGCAGCCCGGACTTCTCGGCAATGCCCAAACCAAGCATGGCAACCAACACCGTACCCACCGGAGCGAACTGGGTGAAGTTGCTGACGCTTTGGGTGAGGATTTTGTGCAGGCCGGCTTGGTTGAGCAGGTTGGTAACACTTACCTCGGTGTGATTCAGTGGGTGGGTGGCCCCGACTCCGGCCATGGATAAGATCCAGGAGAGCACCAGTACCAACAGGCTGAACCAGATAAACAGGGCGGTGGGGTGAGGTAGTCGGTTACCCAGGTCTTCAACTTGCTTTAAGAACGAGAGAACCAGGTTGTTTTTCATGTCACACGATCAGTTTGTCGCGGATACGTTTGGCGGCTTCTTCCAAGGCTTCCACTACCGTGTCCTTGTCGTAATTTCGAATTTTGTCGATATCCACAAACAGGGTAAAGCCGTCTTTTTCGCACTCAAGAAAGCTTTGGGTGGCCCCCAACTCTTTCCGGTGATCGACGATTTCAAAGATCGGGACGGTTTTGCTGAAGCCCTTCACATTGATCTGCCCGCGATCCCGGCACATGATGACATCGCGAACCAGATTGTAGGTGGATTCGGCAATCAGAATCTCACCGGGCTGGGCCACTGATTCCAGGCGGCTGGCCAGGTTCACCTCGCGCCCGATGATGGTGTAGTCCATGCGCGTCTCGGCACCGAAGTTGCCTACGGTGCAGTAACCGGTGTTGATACCCATGCGCACCTGCAGCGGTTTGCTGATGCCTTCTTTACGCCATTGCTGGCGCAGCAATTTCATTTTTTTACGCATCTCCAGGGCCATGGAAACGCAGGCGATGGCGTCCTGCTTTTGGCCGCGGGAGGTAGGGTCGCCAAAAAAGATCAGAATGGCGTCACCCACAAATTTGTCGATGGTGCCCCCATATTTCAGTGCAATGCGGGACATCTCGGTGAAATAGCTGTTGAGCAAATCCGTCAGTGCTTCGGGTTGCAGCTCTTCTGATATCTCAGCAAATCCCTTTATGTCCGAGAAAAACACGGTGAGTTTTTTACGCTGGGTTTCCAGTTTGACATCGGTTTGCCCGGAGAAAATGGAACCCCATACCTGGGGCGGCAGGTACTTGGACAGTTTGCGGGAGAGGTTGGCGGATTCTTTCTGGCGCCGTTTCAGTTCGTCCTGTATGGCCATCAGGGTTCGCGCCTGCTTGAAAGAAAAGTAACCCAATGCCGTGGCGTAGAATGTCAGGCTCAGTAATCCCACCGACAGCGTGGCCACATGGGGAGGGGCCAATGAAAACTGCTGCAGCTTGAAAACCGCAACGCCAATGATTGCACCCAGCAAAATAGCGAGGCAGCTCATGATCCAGCCAAAGACACCGCCAATGGTGATGGTGCCGGCGCTCACCACGAAGAACAGAAACAGGGACAGCGCGGGATCAAACTGGAACAGGGCGATGCCACCGCCGGCGATAGCGGCATCCAGCATGATCAATGAGGCATTGGCCCGGGCAGGGGCAGTGCGTTGCCAGCCTGAGGTGGCAAAGTGACTGATCCAGGGATAGATGAAAGCAACCACCGGTGCCCACCACAGGCTGGTGTCGAGATCCGAACTGAGTATGGCGGCCAGAATCGTGGCGGCTACCAAAAAATAGGCGAAAATGCGGATGTAAGACGGCGACAGGTCTTTATTGATCAGACTTTCCGGTGTTATATCAAGAGCAAACTTGGTAGGCATCCATCTCTGTCCACGCCAAACAAAGCACCGGTTGATTTCCAATTATATCAAGGGCTTTGGCAACGAAATTCAAGTTGTTTTGTCAGTTTAGTGGGAAGTGTAAGCGCTTGGCAACCGGCGGACAACTTCCTTTTGTAGGTTTTGACTGTTTAACGACCAGTTCACTGACCAGTGGCGGATTTAACCAATCTAAGTTGAACCGGCGTCTTATTATTATGGCCTGCTTCCGGATAAAGCGCCTGTAAATATTCACGATAGGAGGTGCCGGCGGGGATGTGCTCCAGGACCCGCTGGATAGCATCCTGCATCCCAATGCGGTGCGCCGGAGACACCAGCAGGGGATCGGCGTTGTCCAGAACCCGCACCACCGCGGCGATCTGCTGATCTTCATGCACCTGCAGGAAGCTGCCCCGTTCTGCCCCCAGTGTGCTGGTATCGTGTTTCAGGCGAACCGGGCGGATGCCGACGGTAGGGACGCTGGTGACCAGCCCCACATGGGACGCCACGCCAAAACTGTCAACGCCGGTGACTCCACGGCCGTCACAGATAAACACATCAGGTATACGGTTGAGCTTGTTGAGTGCGGCGATGATGGCGGGCATTTTGCGGAACGAGTACAGGCCGGGTTGCCGTGGGAACTGGGTGGTTTTGATGGCGACTTTACGTTCCAGCAAAGTACGGGTTCTCAAAGCGGTGATGGTAATGCGCGCTTGAACAGTTGCCGAGTGCGCGGACTCGTCGTTGGAGATAAGTGAAATTCGGCCCACCATATCGGGCTGGTTGCATTGCCCTTCGGTTACAATCCAGGCGCGCAGGTTCTTCTGAATGGCGACTGCGTTTTCCAGCGTTATGTTCCATGAATGCAGGTTATGGGTTTTCATACCTGTAGGCCTTAACGACGGTGTGGTTGCTGTAAAGTATTGACAAAAAATCGGAAGAGCAGTGAGAACTGGTGCAAAGTTTGAGTGTTTTTTGTTCAAATAAAGCTCGGACGGCAGATTTTAGTGCTTCAACGGCCCACTTTTTGACCTAATCAGAATGTAAATAGGAAAAGCTCTCATTTGTCCGGTGAAGCGGCGCAGGGATTACGCTATGATGCTGCCACTGATGAGAACACAAGGTTGCATATGAGCGATATCCTGAACAGCATGAGAGCACGGGTTTCCAATCCCCGGCTGATACAACCATCGCCTGACCGCAACGAGCTGGAGCAGATGTTCCAGTGTGCCGTGCGGGCTCCGGATCACGGCCGCCTTCGACCCTGGCGCTTTATTGTGTTGCAGGGCCAAGCCCTGGCTGAACTGGGGCAAGCGTTTGAAGCGTCGCAGCCCACAGCGGACGAGACGCGACGGTTGCGGTTGCGTTCCATGCCATTGCGGGCGCCCATGATCATCGTCAGTGTTGCTGCATTGGATTGGGAACATAAAAAGGTACCGGTTTGGGAGCAGCAGGTGGCGGTGGGAATCGCCACCCAGCATTTGCAACTGGCGGCGCAGGCGCTGGGTTATGGCACCATGTGGCGAACCGGGGATATGACCGAGCAGCCCGCCGTGCGGGAACATCTGGGGCTGGCGGATCACGAGCAGATTATCGGATTCCTCTACACCGGTACGGTAGAGGGGGAGCCCCGGGTGGCGGATCAGCAGCCCCTTGACGATATCGTTCAATATCGGGGCGAGGCTGACAATACCCGTTGATCTTTTCAGCCAAACCCAGTATCTTACGCGCCTCTCGTCATGACCGCCGTTATGACGGGTCTGGTCAGGTGTCCGAGTGGTTGAAGGAGCACGCCTGGAAAGCGTGTATACGTTCATAGCGTATCGAGGGTTCGAATCCCTCCCTGACCGCCAGATTCTGAAAAATCCGGTGATTACGCATATCACTTCCAAAGCATATTAATTTTTGAATTGAATCCTGTAGATTGGAGTTACTGGGGTTTCTCCTTCAAAAGATCCAACACTCCATGCCGTGAGGCTGAATCCGCCTCTGCAAATTCACCAGAAACTTTCTAACGACAGTCGGCCGATATACTCCACAGGCGTTGCTCAGTCTCAGCCACGAATGCGCTTTGATCAGATTAGTCAGGCACTCCCTAGGCTGGGCGGTGGTAGCAGGTAGGAACGGCGGGTTGTAATATTCCTACCTGATTTTCAGGCTGCGACGTTGCCCGCAGGCTGGATGGATGGAGTGATGCCTTCTTGCTCAAAACACAGTTTGAAAAGCATTAACAGGTTTTTGGCTGTCGGATTGCCGTTTGCACTGACCATGCGGCGTAGGCTCGCTTCATGGATTTGCATTCTGTCTGCGATTCCAGCGAATGATTGTGTTGCATTCAAATAATCACGCAGCATTGAGCTACCGACCTCGATATCACCTTCAAGGTAGGTTTCGATGGCTTCGAGCAACAGCGCAACCCTGAATTCCGGGTCTTTGCATTGTTCTACCACCGTGTCTTTAAAATCACGGGTTAACGCCATTATGTACCTCCACAACCACTCTAAATGCGCGCCCACTAATGGAGCGCTATTTTCTTTTTTTATAATCGGCCAAATGTTTCTTGGCTTGTTCAATCGCTTGTCGCTGGTCTGACTTGTCACTACCAGCAAACAAGATAATCAGTTCGTCACCTTCGACGATATAATAAACACGGTATCCAGGACCATAATGGATTCGGCGCTCCCACAACCCACCTCCATCTTCGATGGTCTTGCAATCTCCAAAATTGCCAGACTCCATCTGCTTTATGGCCTTGATTATCTTCGTTTTAGCTCTTGCGTCCCGCAGATTTGAAACCCACTCCCCATAAGGAGATCGGTCATCTGTAGACACATATTCCTTTGCGGACCGCTCTACCGTCGGCTTCGCCATTATACTTACCTTGCTTATTGTTCAGACAATAATAACATATATGTTATTATTGTCAAGGAAACCTCTTAGATGGGCTACTGGCTAGGCGTTCCCCTGTGGGGATCGTATATAAGCGTGCGGTGACATCCAAAAGTGAAACTGAACCTCTGATAAGGCAGTGTAGTAGGCCTGACACGCTGTTCACTTCCCCACAACACACCCCTACAACGCATCAAAACTGGCGCTGAAGCCGAAGTGATTGCGTGGCTCGCCCACGGTGGTGATGGTTTCAGGCATCACGCTCAAGGTACTGTCGCTATAGCTCAGTTGCAGGCTGCTGGGGAGTTGTACCAGCGTCAGACCCCGGTTGATCTGTTCCAGGATAATGGCGGCGATGGCTCGCCCAAAGAACAGTTTGGGTGGGAACTGCAGCCGGTAATCGTACCAATAACCCAGATCCAGGGTGATATCGATGTCGGGGTTGATCAATGCCAGGGCCAGGCCACCGTTGTCGTCCGTAGCCAGTTGCACAGGGGCTTCCATATTGAACTGTAAGCGGCTTGCGGTTTCCCATTGGTCCGCCTCATTGCGTACTTCATAGAGCAGTTCGAACTGGTCCACCGTCAGGAACGCAATGGACTGATCCTGCCCCCGGAAGGACAGCTCCGGCACTGTACTGGGCGCCAGCACGATGCGGGTATTGGCTTCTTCCAGTGTGGTAATGAAATAACCACCGGTGGTGCTGAGCTGATCCAGGATGGGCACGGTGGGGGAGAGCACGCCGGCCTCGTAAATTGCCAGCAGCGCCTGGTTAATAATGTTGCTGTTGACCACCAGGCTCAGGTTCTGGTTGTTGGCAGCGGCCGGAACCGGGGTGGGGGTGAAGCGAAACCCGAGCATGTTCGGGGCCAGCCCGGGTGCGGGCCCAAGCTGCTCAGGAATGCCCAGTAGATCCGGGAACAGGTTGTCGTTGATCCGTAAAACCTCGGGGAACCCCAGGCTTACACCCAGATCGATCTCGCCGGGTTCCAAGTCCGTGCTCTCGGTGCCGATGCGGCCCATCAATGAGATTGCCATGCGGTCGCCATTGGCCACGTCAATATCCTGAACGCCCACCAGGGCCGTCAGAAATGCCCCGTTGTTCACGGTGGCTCCCAGGCGAACCTGCAGTTCATTAATCAGGGGGTCGATGATCAGGTTGGCAATCAGCGGTACCAGTTTGCCCAGCAACAGATCCACGATCAGGTCCCGGGCAGCTTCGATGCCGGATTCAATCAGATCCGCTACCTTACCTGCCAGCCCAAAACCGAAATTGCGGATGGCGGAGGGCAAATTGAAGTTCAGGTTGAAATCGCTGTCGGCACTGCCCAATCCGATGGCGTTGATGGATTGCACACTGACATCCACTTCACCATCGTTGGCTTCCAGGCCAAAGTCTGCTGCCAGTCGCAGGCGGTTGACGTTGATACCGGCGTCGAAGCCGACGCTCAGGCCCGATGTGCTGATGCCAAGGAAATCCATCAGGGTACGTTCATCGGAACTGAAGTTCAGAACATTGGTATTGATGCGGACCCCCAGGTCGGTGTTGCGCAATTCGGCGTCCAGGCCGATGCCGTCCCAGCCCGAGCCGGATTTCAAATCCAGGTCACTGATTTCCAGCTCTTCAAATTCCAGATCGGTGAGCGTGGCCTTTACCGAAATCAGGTCCACGTTGAGCGGGCCCAGATAAACGGCTGGTGTACACTCGCGGGCACAACCCAATAGCGGTACGCACACCTCGAAACATTGCCGGGGGATGATTTCATAGCGGCCGAGCCCAATGGAAACCGATTGATTAAAGATGGTGTTGGCATTGGCCGTACCCAGCAGCGCAGCCAGGTTCTGTTCTTCCACCAGCTCCTGGGCGAAGGGAACCAGCTCATTCAGTGTTGCCTCATCCACATCCAGCCGCACGATGTCATTGAGCACGGTGGCACGATCGGCGTAATACTGTGTGGCGACCTGGGCGTACACATCCTCGCTGTCAAACTGGTACAGATTACTGGGCGCAACCTGTACTTCAAATTCATTGTTGCTGCCCACTGCAGCGGGGACACCGTTGACTTGCAGGCCGTAGCTGCCGGAAGGGTCCACCAGCACACCCTGGATCGTCATCAGGTCACCGGCCACGGCTTCGGTAATCACCACCCTTGGCCCCTGATTATCAAAGTAGAAAAAACGGCGTGGGCCAAATTGATGGGGATCCACCGCAATATTGTTCTGCCCTTGTGATAAATAGGGGGATAGAGCCTCACCGCTGGCGATGGCCTGCCCATCGGCAAACTCGAACAGGTGGCCAACGGGAATGCCGTTGAGGGTGATCCGCTCCGGCATGGCATTGCAGCGAATCAGAAAACGTTGGGGAAGTTGATCGATAAAGCGTGCGTTTTTGATGGGCAGTACAATTTCGTACTCTTGATTACGACACCCACTGGTGATCAAAAAAGATACAAAAAGCAGCCCCAGAACCAACTGGTTTGTTATTTTTTTCATGCCCCACCGTCCAATAGCACTGTGCACTCATTGATGAGTGTAGTGTGCGGATCGTTAAAATGTAATAAACGTAAATGTGCGTGCTACGCCAGCTCATTGGCCGGTTCGTGCTCAAGCATCATATCACGAACAATTTGTAAGCGCTGGGTGCGGGATACATGAATTTCATCGAACAGGAACAGGTGTAGCATGCGCTGGACCTTGCGGCAGTTTTCGCCGGTCAGGCGTTCCCGGTAGTGGCGTTTATTCCAGGCTGCCTGATCGATGTAGACAATTTGAAAGGCCATGGCCTGGTTGCGGTATTGAAAGCCGAAATGACGTTTTCTTTCGTTCTTATCCACTTCCAACAGGACATGCAGTTTGCCGATGATGTCGAAGGCTTTGCATTGTGCATTTTTTAGCCAGGCTTGTGCGTCTGGAGAGATCAAAATCTGCTCCATGTCCTGTGACTTTGCCAGACCCCTGAGGAAGGTAATGTCGTGTTTGCGGGTGAGACGGTACGCCAAGCGATAATCGATCACAGAGGATGTGTCAGCGTTGCTCATCATGTTGTCTCCCCCAGGTAACAGACTCAGTGTCGGACTCTTTAACACTAGCGCGAGGTCTGGCGCCCTGTCTGTTAATTTTTGTTAATACCGCTTATAAAATACCCTGACTTGTTTGGGTTGCCGCCAGCCAGGATGGGCAATCCAAATGTTGAAGCGCTACTGAAATGGAATCATACTGCGTCTCGAAAAATTGACTGATTAATTAAACAGGATCATTTCCAGGGGGAAACTATGTCGTTTAGTGTGAACAGGGCCAGATCCGTGGGGTCGTCGGTTTTAGCGTCAACGCTCAGGGGTTGGCGTGGGGCCAGTGCCAGCCGCTCGGTGGAGCAGCCGGCGCAACTGCCGGAGCTCTATGATCGAGAGGGCTGTGCCCATTGCCGATTTGTACGGGAAGCACTGACGGAGCTGAATCTGGATGTGCGTATTGTGCCGGTTCCGTTGGGTGGTACCCGTTACCGGCAGCAGTTAATGGATGTCAGCGGCTCTGACCAAGTGCCGTTTCTGGTGGATCCCAATAGCGGGGAGAAAATCGGCGGCAGTGACGTCATTATAGAGTACCTTTACCGCCAGTACGGGGCGCGGGCGGTACCACCGCAACTGAGAGCCACCAATGCCAATGTGATCAAGTCCAAGCTGGCCACCGTGGTGCGGGGCTCCCTGGGCCTGGAAGTGCGGCCATCAAAGCCCGTGGCCCAGGACATGATCCTGTACAGCTTTGAGGCCAGCCCCTATTCACGCCTGGTTCGGGAGCGGCTTTGCGAATTGGAGATCCCCTATAAACTGGTGAATATTGGTAAACAGCAATTGGCGGATGTGGGCCCGGCCACTTTTCGATTGCATGTGGGCGAGTACAAACCATTACCCAATACCAAGCGTTCCGCCATGTTGGAAGAGCATGGAAACGTACAGGTGCCTTACCTGATCGATCCTAACTTGAATAAGGATTTGTTCGAGTCGGAAGACATACTCCAGTACCTTAACCAGAATTACGCCGGCTGATCATTTTACTGTAATAAAGATTGGCGCTTGGCCCCATAGCACCTATCATATTGATCTTGTGATAAGAGCGATGCAGCCAGCGCCGACCTATGTTTTTTAGTGAAGACCGCAGTCAGTTTTTCAGACCGTTAACCAGCAAATACCGTGAACAGATCCTGGAGTGCCTGCGCCTGCTGTACGAGCGTCTGTACTCCGCACGGGCTGATTACGGGGAATCCCTGCAACGGGATCAGGTGATCGAAATATTTGAAGAGGCCCTGGCCCGTGCACCGCAGCTGGATTCCGGTGATTACGGCAATGACACCCGCTTCAAGTCCGAACGGGAACAGGCCTCCTGGATCTTAAATCAGCTGTTGGAATACGGCTGGCTCGAAAAGCAGGTGGATCAGGCGACACTGCAAAGTACCTTTCCGTTTACCCGCATCGGGCGCATGATTACCCAAAGCCTGTCCGAAATGGGCGCATCCTCGGTGCGCACCCGCCACCGTAATACCCGTAATACACTCAATGCCTTGGAGGCCTTTCTGGCGCGGGGCGAAGTACATGACCTGATGGATGCCTATGAGTACTCCGAACGCATTATCAGTGATTTTACCGATGTGATCGCTGAACTGGAGGAACGTAAACGGGAGCTGGTACGTCAGGTGGAAACCCAACTGCTGGTACAGCAGGCGACGGAGCATTTCTTTGAGTTTATGGAAAAGCGGTTTCAACCGGATGTATCCATCCGTTTGTCTGCCGACAGTGTGGAAAAACACCGTGATGGAATCCAGTCGGTCATCGATAAAATTCGCCGCAAGCGCAAAGATTTCAAGCGCGAGGCTGAACTGAAGTTGCGTGAGCTGGCACCGGAGTTGGTGCAGCCCAATCAATCCCTGCTGTACTTTGTGCTGGATGCCATAGAGATACGCATGCGCAATGCGGCAGAGCTGATGCTGCCGGCTCTGCGCCGAGCGCTGCAGAGTTTTACCAAGCGTGCCGACATTATTATCCGCCAGCTTTCCTATCTCACCAGTCAGCGTAATAACAGCGTGGTGGATGTGTGTCGCGATCTGGCGCAGTTGGGTCAGGCGCAACAGGATCAGATTCTGGCGCTGGCAGGGGCTCAGTTGTCGGGCCTCAACCTGCGATGGCTGGACCCGGAACAGGTTCGATTACAGCAGAAACGCCAGCAACGGGTTTTATACACGCGCATTGAAGACGCCGGTGAGATCGAAGACGACGCACTGCGGGAGGTGGCGTTGCAACAGCAGTTGGATCGGGCGTTTATAACTCACAACGAAGGCCTGCACGATTATTTGATAACGGCCATGGCCGGCAATAATAAAGTGAGCACAAAAGATCTGCCGTTGTTGAGTGCCCGTGACGTGTTGGCCATGTCGCATGCGGTGGAAACGGCATCCTATCAGGCGGTAGACAGTGAATACCAGTTTGTGGTGACTCCCACGGGTGAAACCGCGTCCAATGAATATTTTGACCGCTTTGATGTGTTCGATATTGAATTGATCAAAAAATCAGAAACGAACCCCGATCTAGAAGACCTATGAAACTGACAGAACAACTGCAACAGAATCTGGCCGCAAAGCGATTTACCCTGGATGAATTCAGCGAGTTGTTGATTCGCCTGCTGGACTACGGTGTGCTGTCCCGCGATGAAAGCCAGATTGAAACCTTGTTGTACGATCGCTATGTCCAGCTTGAAGATCTGGTGCTGGATTACCTGAGCCCAATGCAGGTAAGGGTGCAGCATGACGCACGATTCGGTTTTGTGCGCTTGTTTCCACCCGGGGCCAAGGTACCTGGTTTGCCCGACGACGATAATCAACCCTTTTCCGGAGGCTTTCGAACCAGTCTCACACAATCCGAAATTGCCGCAGTGCTCGTGTTGCGGGCTGAGTATGACAAGGCCCTGCGCGAGGGGCAGGTGGATGATCTTGGCTGTGTATTGTTGTCGCTGGAGGGGTTCGGTATTGCCATGCGTAATCTGCTGAACCGAACCTTGCCGGAGAAGAAAACCGAGCGTGGCCTTTTGTTCCGGCGCTTACGGCAACTCAGGTTGATCCACTTCATCAGCAGTAGCGACGATATGGCAGATGACGCCTGGCTCAAGATCCGACCTTCCATTACCAGTTTCGTCAGTGAAGCAGTATTGGAACAGATCAAAGCGCAATTGCCCGGTGCAGTCTCCTCTGCAGAGGAGACTGCAGAGAAGACTGCAGGCGAGCCGGAGTCAACAGCCAGTCTTGAATCCTCTTTATTCACCCGTCAGGAAGAGGCCGACTAGATCATGTATCTGAAAAAAATGATTTACGTAAACTGGGGCAATATTCCACAGATGGAGGTGGAATTTGGCAGGGTTAATCTGTTTTCCGGTGGCAATGGCTCCGGTAAAACGACGGCGGCAGACGGTATTCAGACCTTGATGACGGCGGCTCATGAAAACCTGTTCAATTATAACCCGGGCCAGGATGAAACCACTCAGCGGGGCAGGGGAGGCAAGCAGGTGCGCACGCTGGCTTCCTATGTCCTGGGTTGTGACGATGGCAGTTATGCCCGGCCGCAGCAAACGGATGCGTACCTGGTTGCGGTGTTTACGCCCAGCGCCGGGGAACAAGGGGAGGAGTTCAGTGTGGTATTGGGCGTGCGTGCCCACCTGGACAGCGCAGGTCAGCAACGCCAGGCGCGTCAGGATCAGTTGGTTTTTCTGTGTGTGCCAGGGCAGGCGCTGCGTCTGGATCAGTTTGTGCGCGAGTATCAGGATGGCAAGCACGTTGTGGCGCTCACTGATATTGTCGATCTTCTCGTCCGTGAATACGGCAAGGCCGCGATCGAGGTCTATGACAAAAAAGGAGCCTACCTGCGCCGGCTGTATGGTTTGCTGCGTGGCCGCAAAGATGCAGTGAGCGATCGTGAAGCCAAACACGCAGCGCGCACGTTTGCGAACTTTATGGCCTACAAACCGGTGAAAAGCATCAATGAGTTTGTGGCGGACGAGATCCTTGAGAAAAAAGATCTGGGTGAGGCCATTCGAACCGTATCCGATTTGATGAAGACCATTCATGGCATGGAGGAGGAATCCCGCTTCATAATCCAGTCACTTGAGATTCTGGATCAATCAGCAAAGGCATGCCGCTCGTATTCTGAGAAATGGGTGCAACGACAGATTCTGGAATATCAGGAAGCGCAGCGTCAGCTGCAGATCAAGCAGCGCAGTTATGTGAGCTGCCGGCAACATCAAACCGCCTTGCAGGCGGAACTTAAGGAGCGGGACAATCGCCTGGAAGTGAATAATGCCCGTCGTGCTGAGACTCATGACCAGATTGTATCTTTGGAAGCCCAGCGGCGCGGTGTGTCGGTACTCAACGAAAAGGATAATCTGGCCGGTAAGATAGACAGCCTGCAACAGGCGCTGGCGCAGAAAGCCCAGCCGTTATTGGCTCAGGATCATCAGATCAATGACAACGTGAAATTGGCCAGCACCCTGACCCAATTGTTGAATCAAAACAGTTGGGCGGCAGAACTACCGGCATTGGATGCCAAGCCTTTGCGGGATCAATTACGCAAGGTGGTTCAATCCGGGCACGCAGCGAAAGTGGATCTGGCGGGTTTGTTTGGCAAGGATTGGGTTGATCTGGCACCGTTGGAATCCTCTCTGGATCAGGCCATTGATGTGGAAAAACTCCACAATCAGCTATGGCAAGAGCTACAGGGTTCAATGGGAAGTAACGGTTTATCCTTGCGGGACCTGGTGTCCCAACTGCGTGCCGATACTGAGCGCAGTTTGTTGTCACGACAAAAACAGTTACAGGCCAAGGAACGGGAGATTGCGCAACTGGAAACCCGGCAGGTCAGCTATCCGCCCCATGTTGAGGTGGCGTTGGCGGCCATCCGTGAACAATGCCCGTCTGCTGAACCGCGGGTGTTGTGTGATTACGTGGAGGTGTTGGATCAATCCTGGCAGATGGCCATTGAAGGTTATCTTGGTGGGGCGCGCTTTAGTATCGTGGTGAACCCCGAGTACGAAGCAGAGGCCATCAGCATCGTGCGTAACCTGTCCGGTCGGCGCAGTGCTGCCAGAGTGGTGCAGGGGGCCCGGGCGGCACGGGACGCCGATCGGCTCAGCAACCCTGCTGATTCTATCGTGAATATACTGTCGTTCCAGCATAAAACCGTAGAGCATTACCTTAAGGCCAGCTACGGTAACGTAGTGAGGGTGGAGAGCGCCGAGGCATTGCGCACTGTTGCCCGTGGTATTACCAGAGAAGGTTTGGCTGCAGGTAACTACAGCCTCTGGCGCTGTGATATCGCCGATAGTGAGCTGGTATTTGGCCAGTTTGCCCGCGACCGAGCGTTGGCCGCCAAGCAACGGGAATACGAAGAGCTATTAACACAAGCAACTGCTGCGCAAACGCAGCTGACATCCATACAGGCCTTATTCAAGTGTATTGATGGTATTCGGTCTATTGATTATGCGACGTTGATGCAAGGTATATTGGCACTTCATCGGCAGCTGCGCCAGAGTGAAAAAGCATTAAGAGAGCTGGATACCGGTGAGCATCAACAGCTTGATCAAGAGCTTGTGGACCTGAAACAGAAATACGGTGCGCTGGAAGCCGATCTGAAGCAGTTGGAGCACGAAAAAGGGCGCCTGGCCCAGGAACTGGATGCAGAGATCGCCCTGGCCCGTAAACTGGCAAGCGAGCAGGACAAGCTGATCGAACTGGCCGAGAGCCGCGAGATGGTGGTTCGTGGTATCGCCCGCCATTACCCCCAGTTTGATGTGGACGCTGCGTTGAGTCAGGCGGATGAAAGCCTGGTGGTCAATGAACAGAGCTTTTATCAGGATGAAATTCAGCAGCATGAGCGGATGCTGACGGCGTCGGCCAGCGAGTTGTATGAAGCTCTCCTGCGCCACAATCAAAACTGTAACCCTGCCGATGCGATCATTTACAACCCGCAAGTGGAAACCATTCATCAGACCGAATTTTTCAAGCGTATCAACGAGGTGGCCCTGGAGGTCGACAATATCGCCAATCGCTTGAAGAACAACGTTCTGGTGGAGAAATACAGCCAACTGGCCAAACTGAAAGATCGCTTTAATGAGACTTTCGTGAGTCATTTGTGCCACAGTATCTATCAGGCAATCAACGAAGGCGAGCGGGCGTTGACTGATCTTAATCGGGAGTTGGAAAGCCATCGCTTTGGTACCGACCGTGAGCGTTTTTACTTTTCCTGGCGCTGGGTGCCTGAATTCAAGGAATACTGGCGTTTCTTCAAAGAGGTGTCTCAGCTACCGAACATCGGCGATGGCTCCAGTTTATTTGACATGAACCTGCCCAAAGCGTTACTGACGGTGCGTGATAAACTGGTGTCCATGCTGTTGGATGACGACGAACACAAAGCCATGCGTGAATTGCAGCGGATAGCCGATTATCGGAATTATCGCAGCTACGACATTTATAAAGAGCCTGAAGGCAAGCAGCCCATTGCCTTGAGCCAGTACGGAACCGGATCGGGGGGGCAGTTAGAGACACCGGCGTATATCATTCGCGCCGCAGCAGTGACATCAGCCTTTCGCTTTCACGAGGGGCAGACCCATCTGCGAATGGTGTTGGTGGACGAAGCCTTTTCCAAGATGGATGAAACCCGTTCCCGCGAGGTGATTCATTACCTGACCGATGCCCTGGGTTTGCAGCTGGTGTTCATTATGCCTACCAGTAAATCCGGGCCATTTATGGATGTCATCAGTCATCAAACCGTATTCACCAAATGCCCGGCTGTAAAAACCATTGGTGAACTGAAAACCAGGGTTTTAGTGGATCGAAAGCGCTGCAATCAGGACAAAATCGCCGAGCTTTGGGAGCAATCCCGCCAGAACATTCGGGATCAGGTAACGCTGGATTTTATGGAAGGCATTCACTAGCTGATGAATCCACCGCGTGCAGATCAAATAGTGAAGCAGACTTTTCAGCTTTCTGAATCTGTTGAAAACATCAGTGACTGGTTGGCAAGCAATACGGGTTTGGCGAAAGGCCGCATCAAGCTGGCGATGGCCAATGGCGCCGTGCAATGCAAGAAACCACAGGCGAAATGGCAGCGCTTACGTCGAGCCACGGCGAGGCTGCCCAAGGGTTCTACGATTCAACTTTTCTACAATCCGGTTCTACTGGCGACGAAACCTTCATCGCCAGAGTTATTGGAAGATTGTGGTCGCTATAGTGTTTGGTTTAAGCCGCCGGGTATTATGAGCCAGGGTAACGAGTGGGGTGATCACTGCAGCATCCTGAGATTGGCGGAATTACATTTCAAGAATGCCCGGCAGGTTTTTCCGGTCCACCGCCTGGATCAGGATGCCAGCGGGTTGATGCTGATCGCCCATGACAAGAAATCAGCAGCGTTGTTGAGCGGTTTGTTCGCCGAACGGAAAATAGAAAAAAGTTACCGGGTTCGGGTGGAGGGCACGTGGGATTCAAATCAACAACGAATCGAAGTCCCCCTTGATGGAAGACGCGCGGTTACCAATGTGAAATGCCTGGAATGTGTTGCAGATACCTCGTTGTTGTTGGTAGAGATTGAAACTGGGCGAAAACACCAGATTCGGCGCCATCTCTCACATTTAGGGCACCCGGTTCTCGGTGATGCGCTATATGGGGTCAAAAATTCACAGCCTTTGCATCTGGCTGCAACAAAACTGTCGTATCCATGCCCTGTTCAAGGGCGATCAGTTACCTTCGAACTTTCAATTGATCACATCAAGGCCTATTGGCAGTAAATGTCGTTGACGGGCATGGGTGTGGAGTTATAATCGAAATCAAGCTCTTTTTTGCTTAAATATTCAAACTTAATTAACGATTCCAAATGGCGAGTTAAGTGTAATATTCAGGTGACTAGGTGCTCGAGAGCTGTACTTCGGTATACGCAAAGCAAGTCTGAAAAAGTTAGGTAATTTGTATGTCAACACCCTCTTCTGGCAAAGTAAAGTGGTTCAATGAGTCTAAAGGTTTTGGTTTCATTGAGCAGGATAATGGCCCCGACGTTTTTGTTCATTTCAGTGCAATCAGCGGCAGCGGATTCAGAACACTGGCGGAAGGGCAGAGAGTTCAATTCAGTGTGGCCCAAGGTCAAAAGGGCCCCCAGGCGGAGAACGTCCAGGTGGTCGAATAAATAAAAAAGGGTGAAGCATTTGCTTCACCCTTTTTTATTGCCTGCGCGGATTCTACTGCTCGTTCTGGTTGACGTGCACTTCCACCTGCGGGAATGGAATACCAATTCCTGCGTCGTCAAAAGCGTATTTCACTTTCTCGGTAGTATCCCAAAGTACGGCCCAGTAGTCCGGTGACTTCACCCACGGGCGTACCACAAAGTTGACTGAAGAATCTGCCAGTTCAGATACGGCAATGACCGGAGCAGGATCTTTCAGTACGCGCTCATCGTTTGTCACGATTTCTGTCAGTATATTTTTTGCCTGGCGAATATCGGCGTCATAGGCTATGCCAAACACCATATCCACCCGGCGGGTATCGCGGGCAGAAAAGTTGGTTATGGTGCCCCCGTAAACCTGACCGTTGGGCACGATCACTTCTTTATTGTCCGGTGTTTTCATGATGGTGGTAAAAATTCCGATATGCTCAACCACACCCATAACTCCACCGGCATCCACAAAATCACCGTTCTTGAAAGGGCGGAACACGATCAGCATCACACCCGAAGCGAAATTCTGCAGGGAATCCTTCAATGCCAGACCGACAGCAATACCGGCAGCACCCAGCAGGGCAACCAGAGATGTGGTGTCCACACCCAGCTGTTCCAGAGCAGCAATGATGACAAAGAGCATCAGTACCCAGCGCAGGATGGAGGACACAAAGTTCACCAGCAACGCATCCATGCCACTGCGTTCCATCCCGTGACGGGCGATTTTGACAATGATGCCGGCTACTATTCGACCAATAAAGAAGACAAGAATTGCCATTCCTATACTGATCGCCCACTCAATCATAAGTTCTTGGGTGAGGTCTTTCGGGACTAAATCTTCGAACATTAAATTGCCCTCCTGTTGGTTAAGAGGGCAATATTACAAAAGCGCTGTTATAAATCCACCACAAAACTAGTAATTAACGCTTGCCTTCAAGGGCATGGCATTGTTTTGGCGTTTTTGAAACTGTTCGCTCTGGAACCAGGCAATGGAATCCCGTAACGAAATCCTCACATCCCGTGGATTGTATCCGAGTTCTTTACGTGCCTTACTGCAATCCATGTAGGCGTATTGAGAGGTGTATTTCAGTTCTTTGGGGTTAATGTACGGTTTGGAGTGGGTGATGTTTTCGGCAATAAATTGCGCAAGCTGGGCGCCACCTTCCACCAACAAGCCCGGCAGTGGGATCACACGATCTGACTTGCCCAGTATTTCTGCACACATCTTGCTGAACTCCTCCCCGCTAACGTTTTCATTACCCAGAATGTAGATCTCCCCCTGTTTCCCTTTCTCGGCTGCCAGGATGTGGCCGGCAGCGACATCCCGCACATCCACCAGATTGAAACCACCAGGGAAAGAGAAGCGGGCGCCTCCTTCGATCATTTTCAGGATGATGCCGCCGGTTGGCGTGGGAGCCACATCCCCGGGGCCAAACGGAAAGGCCGGATTCACCACGGTCAGGTTGAGCCCTTGCTCAGCAAAATCCAGTGCCTCCTGTTGGCTGAGGTACTTACTCAAAATGTAGGGCAGGGCATCGTATTGGTTGAATGGCGTCGTTTCGTTGGAAGAAGCCTTGCCCGGCAGTAGGCCAATGGCAGATAAAGAGCTGGTGTACACCACTTTTTGGATATTATCTGCATTCATGCAGGCCCATAGCATGTTGCGGCTGCCTTGCAGGTTCACCTCCCACAGGGGTTTCCAGTCAGGCAACCAGGTGGCGTAAATCGCCGCCAGATGGAACACCGTATCCACACCTTCGACGATCTCCTTTACAAACCCCTTGTCCAGCATGTCTCCGCGCACAATCTCCGGATTACAGTGCTCGATATTATCGGTGTTTTCGTTGGGCAGGGCGGATGCGCGAACTTCCACACCCATGGTGGTGAGCTGGTCAACCACATGTGATCCGATGAAGCCGGCGGCGCCGGTGACAAGTGCTTTTTTCATGGTTTCAGTATCCCTGTAGTGAATATTGGTTCTAGTGAACGCTTTATTATGATGTGCAGAACACGACACAATCGGGTCAGATTTCCGCTGCGGTTAGGGCATGATTGCTCAAGAAGTTTTCTTTGTGAATGGCAAAAACTATTAAGGCTTGATCGAAACTATCCTTCAGCAACTTTATACGACTGATCGGTCTGCATTTTTAGGGAAAAATAAATGTATGTTTTTTGTAACAAACCACTCTGAATTCCGCGGAATTAACCCCTTATAAATCAGATGCCTACTGCTGGGATGGAAACGAGTGAAACCACCGATAACCCGATATTGTTCACAATATGTCCATGTATTTGTACATAAACCACTGAAATACTAGAAGAAATGTGCTTATAAATTGTTCAGTTTGGGGGCTGTCAAATGGAGCAGTTAAGAGGAGTAATTGTGAACAAGTATTAACCAGTAAAACAGCGTATTACCAGCGTTCAACTATCTTTATCAAGGTAATCCCCGGCATTTTTGGGCTTATAGAAGTTTAAGTAGTTTGGAGGTTGGTTTTTCAGTTGAGTGCGATCCGGATAGCAGTATTACTCGGTTGCATGGTGTTCATAGCTGCCTGTGGCGGCGGTGGCGGAGGTGATGGCGGGACCGGCGGTGGCGGCGGCTCGGATCAGACCCAAAGCAGTGACTCAGGCAATAACAATTCAGAGAATGATGGGGCTGGTTCCGATACCGAAGGGAACTCCGGCACCGGTGATTCCGTTGGTGGGAGCGGCGATGCAACAGACTCCGGAATCACTTCACCCCAAGGTTATGCATATCCTGTCGTAGTTTCATTGTGGTCTGATGATGTTGCCTTCGGCGAGGGCAGGATAATAGACGATACCATCGCTTTCTCCGGTACTGCCCAGCCACGACACACCATTGAGTTCTGGCTCAATGATGTAATGAATGGTTCAACCGTTGCGGATTCAAATGGCGACTGGCGACTGGATTTCAGCCTCATCAGCCTTTCTCCTGGCGATTACACAATTGACCTGGTTTCCATCGCACCCAATGGTGATAGGGTGGCTTCGCAACGACCTTTTGCGTTTCGTTACGATCCCACCGCACCTGCTTCACCCATAGTCGAAGCAATCTCGGATGATTCGTATATCGCAGGGGATGGGTATACCAGCGATGGTAGCCTGGTTATTGATGGCACTGCAGAACCCAGCATGAACGTGACACTGTATCTGAACGGGATCGCCATCGGCAACAGCGTAGCCGATAGCGACGGCGTTTGGAGTGTGGATTACACCGTGGTGGATCTGGCTGATGGCAGCTATATGTTAACTGCCGATGCAACCTTCCTGGATTTACAAAGCGCCACTTCGCCCCAGTTTCCGTTGGTGGTTGATCGGCAGGCCCCGGTGGCCCCGGCGAACCTGCTTATTTTCAACGACAGTGGCGCCAGTAATTCTGATTTGATTACGAACGATAACACTCTGCTTTTTAGCGGAGTCACTGAGCCTTTTGCCAGAGTCCGGCTGCGTCGCGACGCGCAGGTTATGGGTAGCGCGCAAGCGGATGCCGCTGGTAACTGGGTGTTCGATTACAGTGCCGTTACCATTCAGGATGGCGTCTATGGCATCACACTTGAGGCAACAGATCGGGCTGGTAATCAGTCTTTGGTGTCCTCTGCATTTACATTGATTATGGATACGGTGGCACCTGATCCAGTCACGTCCATGGGGCTGCAACCGGACACAGGTGTTGTGGGTGATGGTGTTACCTCAACCGGTGCTGTTCAGATTTTTGGTACGGCACAGCCGGAAGAATCTGTTGAGCTGTTCTTGGATGGTGCTTCAGCCGGGGTAGTTACGGTGGATGCTAATGGTGACTGGTTACTGGATCTTACCTCTACACCACTGAGCAACGGAACTTATGCAATCACCACCCAGACAATCGATATCGCAGGTAACCGCTCGGCGCTTTCCGGCGATACTATCATAACCATCAGTGGCACGATCCCTGCTACCCCGGTAATCACAGGGGTAACCTCGGACAGTGGCCTCGCCAGTGATGGTATTACAGCGGATAATACGCTGTTCATTCAGGGCACTGCAGGTGTCGGAATCGATGTTGTCGTGTATTTGGATACGGTAGAGCAGGGCACCGCAAGCACCGATTTGAATGGTGACTGGGTTCTGGACCTAACGGCAACTACCCTGTCGGATGGAGCCTACGTAATTACCGCAATGGCTGAAGACGGTTCGGGGTTGCAATCCGGTATTTCAAGCGATTTCAATTTATTGATCGATACAACTGCGCCGCTTGCACCAGCCATTATTTCATTTACGACGGATACTGGTGCATTAGGTGACCAAGTCACCAGTGATTCGACACTAGTGTTTTCAGGGTCAGCAGAAGCCAATGCCTCTATAGAATTATTTATCGATGCTGGCTCCATTGGAACCACTACTGCGGATGGCAGTGGTAACTGGAGTTTTGATCACACTGGAACCACACTGGCGGATGGCAGCTATGCCATTACGGCGGTTGCGTCAGACCTCTCTGGTAACACGTCGGCGACATCCAGCGCACTAAATATCACTGTGGATACGGCAGCTCCGGCGGCACCAGCAGTTACGGCCATTACCGATGATACCGGAACGGCAGGGGATGGCATTACCTCAGATAACCAATTGATCTTTAGCGGTACAGCTGAAGCCAATGCGTCGGTTGAAGTGTTTGTTGATGCTGGATCTATCGGTACTACCACTGCGGATGGCAGCGGTAATTGGAGCTATGACCATACCGGCAATACCTTGGCGGACGGTGGCTATGCGATAACGGCCATAGCAACGGATTCATCGGGCAATACCTCGACAACTTCCAACGTATTCAGTGTGATCGTGGTGACAAGTGGGCTGGCTGCCCCTATTGTGACAGCAATTTCGGTGGACACCGGAACCCCATCAGATGGTATAACTTCAGATAACCAGTTGGTGATTAGCGGTACGGCAGAAGCCAACGCCTCTGTAGAAGTGTTTATTGATGCTGGCTCCATTGGTACCACTACTGCGGATGGCAGCGGCAACTGGAGTTTCGATCACACCGGTACCACCTTGGCGGACGGCAGTTATGCCATTACGGCGGTTGCGTCAGACCTCTCTGGTAACACGTCGGCGACATCCAGCGCACTAAATATCACTGTGGATACGGCAACTCCGGCAGCACCGGCGGTTACGGCCATTACCGATGATACCGGAACGGCAGGGGATGGCATTACCTCAGATAACCAATTGATCTTTAGCGGTACAGCTGAAGCCAATGCATCGGTTGAAGTGTTTGTTGATGCTGGATCTATCGGTACTACCACTGCGGATGGTTCAGGCAACTGGAGCTATGACCACACTGGCACAACTTTGGCGGATGGCAGTTACGCTATTACGGCAGTGGCAACGGATTCGTCCGGTAATGGTTCGGCGATTTCCAACGCATTAAATATCACTGTGGATGCGGCAGCTCCGGTGGCACCAACAGTTATGGCCATTACCGATGATACCGGAACGGCAGGGGATGGCATTACCTCAGATAACCAATTGATCATTAGCGGTACAGCAGAACCCAATACCTCAGTAGAAGTATTTATTGGTGGCGGGTCCATTGGTATCACCGCTGCAGATGGCAGTGGTAATTGGAGCTATGACCATACCGGCACCACCTTGGCAGACGGTGGTTATGCGATAACGGCCACAGCAACGGATTCATCGGGCAATACCTCGACACCTTCCAGCGTATTGAATGTGATCGTGGTGACAAGTGGGCTGGCTGCCCCTATTGTGACAGCAATTTCGGTGGACACTGGAATCCCATTAGATGGTATAACTTCAGATAACCAGTTGGTGATTAGCGGTACGGCAGAAGCCAATGCGTCGGTTGAAGTCTTTATCGACGCTGGGTCCATTGGCACAGCCACTGCGGATGGCAGCGGTAATTGGAGCTATGATCACACTGGAATCAGCCTGGCGGATGGTAGCTATGCCATTACGGCGGTGGCGTCAGACCTCTCCGGTAACACGTCGGCAACCTCCAGCGTGTTGAATATTACTGTTGATACGGCGGCTCCGGCGGCACCAGCAGTTACGGCCATTACCGATGATACCGGAACAGCCTCAGACGGTATAACTTCAGATAACCAGTTGGTGATTAGCGGTACGTCAGAAGCCAATGCGTCGGTTGAAGTGTTTATCGATGCTGGATCTATCGGCACCACTACAGCAGATGGCTCAGGCAACTGGAGTTTCGATCACACTGGCACTACTTTGGCGGATGGCAGTTACGCCATTACCACAGCGGCAACTGACGCATCGGGCAATACGTCGGCAGCCTCAAGTGCCTTGAATATAACCGTGGATACGGCAGCTCCGGCAGCACCAAGTGTCTCAGCTATTACCGACGATACCGGAACAGCCTCTGACGGTATTACCTCAGATAATCAGTTAATTATTACTGGCACAGCAGAAGCGAATGCCTCGGTTGAAGTGTTTATCGATGCTGGATCTATCGGCACCACTACAGCAGATGGCTCAGGCAACTGGAGTTTCGATCACACCAGTACCACCTTGGCAGACGGTAGTTATGCGATTACAGCCGCGGCAACCGACGCATCAGGCAATACGTCGGCAACCTCCAGTGCACTCAATATCACAATAGATACCAGTGCGCCGACAGCACCGGCGGTTACCACCATCACAGACGATACCGGAACAGCGTCTGACGGTATTACGTCAGACAATCAGCTAATTATTACCGGTACAGCTCAAGCGAACGCGTCTGTAGACGTGTTTATTGATGCTGGCTCTATTGGCACCACCACTGCGGATGGCAGTGGTAACTGGAGCTTTGATCACACTGGCACTACTTTGTCAGACGGCAGTTACGCTATTACTGCAGCGGCAATGGACGCATCGGGTAATACGTCAGCAGCATCAAGCGCTTTGAATATAACCGTGGATACGGCCGCTCCGGTCGCACCGGCGGTTACTACCATCACAGATGATACCGGAACAGCCTCTGACGGTATTACCTCAGATAGTCAGTTAATTATTACCGGTACAGCAGAAGCGAATGCCTCTGTAGAAGTGTTTATCGATGCTGGATCTATCGGCACCACTACAGCAGATGGCTCAGGCAACTGGAGTTTCGATCACACCAGTACCACCTTGGCAGACGGTAGTTATGCTATTACAGCCGCGGCAACCGATGTATCAGGGAATACGTCGGCAGCCTCCAGCGCCTTGAATATAACGGTGGATACGGCAGCACCATCAGCACCAACAGTTGCGGCCATTACCGATGATACTGGAACTGCCTCTGACGGCATTACCTCAGACAGTCAGTTAATTATTACTGGCACAGCAGAAGCAAACGCCTCTGTAGAAGTGTTTATCGACGCTGGCTCCATTGGCACCACCACTGCGGATGGCAGCGGTAACTGGAGTTTTGATCACACTGGCACTACTTTGTCAGACGGCAGTTACGCTATTACTGCAGCGGCAATGGACGCATCGGGTAATACGTCAGCAGCCTCAAGCGCCTTGAATGTAACCGTGGATACAGCTGCTCCGGCCGCTCCGGCGGTTACTGCCATCACAGACGATACTGGAGCAGCGTCTGACGGTATTACGTCAGATAATCAACTGGTGATCACAGGTACAGCAGAAGCTAATGCGTCGGTTGAAGTGTTTATCGACGCTGGTTCCATCGGCACCACGACAGCAGATGGCAGTGGTAACTGGAGTTATGACCACTCTGGCAATACTTTGGCGGATGGAGGTTATGCGATTACAGCCGCGGCAACCGACGCATCGGGTAATACGTCGGCGACATCCAGCGCACTAAATATAACGGTGGATACGGCAGCACCATCAGCACCAACAGTTGCGGCCATTACCGATGATACTGGAACTGCCTCTGACGGTATTACGTCAGACAATCAGTTAATTATTACTGGCACAGCAGAAGCGAATGCCTCTGTAGAAGTGTTTATCGATGCTGGATCTATCGGCACCACTACAGCAGATGGCTCAGGCAACTGGAGTTTCGATCACACCAGTACCACCTTGGCAGACGGTAGTTATGCTATTACAGCCGCGGCAACCGATGTATCAGGGAATACGTCGGCAGCCTCAAGCGCCTTGAATATAACCGTGGATACGGCAGCTCCGGCAGCACCAAGCGTCTCAGCTATTACCGATGATACTGGAACAGCGTCTGACGGTATTACGTCAGATAATCAACTGGTGATCACAGGTACAGCAGAAGCGAATGCGTCGGTTGAAGTGTTTATCGATGCTGGGTCCATTGGAACTACTACTGCGGATGGTTCAGGCAACTGGAGTTTCGATCACACTGGCACTACTTTGTCAGACGGCAGTTATGCGATTACCGCAGCGGCAACCGACGCATCAGGCAATACGTCGGCGGCCTCAAGCGCTTTGAATATAACCGTGGATACGGCCGCTCCGGTCGCACCGGCGGTTACTACCATCACAGATGATACCGGAACAGCCTCTGACGGTATTACCTCAGATAATCAGTTAATTATTACTGGCACAGCAGAAGCGAATGCCTCTGTAGAAGTGTTTATCGATGCTGGATCTATCGGCACCACTACAGCAGATGGCTCAGGCAACTGGAGTTTTGATCACACCGGTACCACCTTGGCAGACGGCAGTTATGCGATTACCGCAGCGGCAACGGACGCATCAGGGAACACGTCGGCAGCCTCCAGCGCCTTGAATATAACCGTGGATACGGCCGCTCCGGCCGCACCAAGCGTCTCAGCTATTACCGATGATACTGGAACAGCGTCTGACGGTATTACGTCAGATAATCAACTGGTGATCACAGGTACAGCAGAAGCTAATGCGTCGGTTGAAGTGTTTATTGATGCTGGCTCCATTGGCACCACCACTGCGGATGGCAGCGGTAATTGGAGCTATGATCACACCGGTACCACATTGGCAGACGGCAGTTATGCGATTACCGCAGCGGCAACGGACGCATCAGGGAATACGTCGGCAGCCTCCAGCGCCTTGAATATAACGGTGGATACGGCAGCACCATCAGCACCAACAGTTGCGGCCATTACCGATGATACTGGAACTGCCTCTGACGGCATTACCTCAGACAATCAGTTAATTATTACTGGCACAGCAGAAGCAAACGCCTCTGTAGAAGTGTTTATCGACGCTGGCTCCATTGGCACCACCACTGCGGATGGTTCAGGAAACTGGAGTTTTGATCACACCGGTACCACATTGGCAGACGGCAGTTATGCGATTACCGCAGCGGCAACGGACGCATCAGGGAATACGTCGGCAGCCTCCAGCGCCTTGAATATAACGGTGGATACGGCCGCTCCGGTCGCACCGGCGGTTACTACCATCACAGATGATACCGGAACAGCCTCTGACGGTATTACCTCAGATAATCAGTTAATTATTACTGGTACGGCAGAAGCGAATGCCTCTGTAGAAGTGTTTATCGATGCTGGATCTATCGGCACCACTACAGCAGATGGCTCAGGCAACTGGAGTTTCGATCACACCAGTACCACCTTGGCAGACGGTAGTTATGCTATTACAGCCGCGGCAACCGACGCATCGGGCAATACATCGGCGACATCCAGCGCACTAAATATAACGGTGGATACGGCAGCACCGTCAGCACCAACAGTTGCTGCCATAACAGACGATACCGGAACAGCCTCTGACGGCATTACCTCAGATAACCAGTTAATTATTACCGGTACAGCAGAAGCCAATGCTTCAGTGGAAGTATTTATCGATGCTGGCTCCATTGGCACAGCCACTGCGGATGGATCAGGCAACTGGAGCTATGACCACACTGGCACTACTTTGGCTGATGGCGGGTATGCCGTTACCGCAGCGGCAACGGACGCATCAGGGAATACCTCTTCAACGTCCAGTGCACTCAATATCACAATAGATACCAGTGCGCCGTCGGTACCGGCGGTTACCTCCATCACAGACGATACTGGAACAGCCTCTGACGGCATTACCTCAGATAATCAACTGGTGATCACCGGTACAGCAGAAGCCAATGCCTCTGTAGAAGTGTTTATCGACGCTGGCTCCATCGGCACAGCCACTGCGGATGGTTCAGGCAACTGGAGCTTTGATCATACTGGAACCACCTTGGCAGACGGCAGTTATGCCATTACCGCAGCCGCAACCGATGCATCTGGAAATACCTCTTCAACCTCCAGCGCCTTGAATATAACCGTGGATACGGCAGCTCCGTCTGTTAGTAGCTATTCACCTGCCAATGGTGAAACAAGCGTCGTGTTTTCGAGTAACCTGGTCATGACATTCGATGATTCCGTTTATGTGTCTACTGGCAATGTGGTGATTCGACGCTATATCGACGATAGTATCGTAGAAACCATCGATATTACCAGTGGTCAGGTTACGGGAGGTGGTACTGCAAATATTACCATTAACTCAACTGCCGATTTAGGTGGATGCAGGAGCATTACTTGATTTGGCAGGTAACGAATATGCTGGTATCAGTGGCAATGCAACCTGGAACTTTACAACGGCGAATACTGCTCTGAGCAGCTCAACCCCCGCCGATGAATCCAGTGGCATTGCTTTGGATACCGATATTACTTTTGTTTTTAATGAATCCGTTTCGGCGAATGTAGGCAATATAGCTGTTAAGAGAGTAAGCGATGATGTTGTGTTTGAGACCATTGATGTGGCGGTGGCTTCCATTACGGGTGATGGAACCAATACCATCACCGTTTCGCTCTCGGATTCT
This sequence comes from Ketobacter sp. GenoA1, assembly GCF_003671475.1. Classification (NCBI taxonomy): domain Bacteria; kingdom Pseudomonadati; phylum Pseudomonadota; class Gammaproteobacteria; order Pseudomonadales; family Ketobacteraceae; genus Ketobacter; species Ketobacter sp. GenoA1. The sequence continues at coordinate 708,541 of NZ_RCHM01000042.1, forward strand.
CTGGTTCCAAATACCGCCTATTATATTGAAATTGAAGCAGGTGCTTTTGTTAATGGTGATTCAGTTGCGTTTGCTGGATTCACAGGCAACAGCACCCTGAATTTCACAACTGTGAACGTTTCTATTCCGACAGTAACTAATGTGACATCATCCATAGCAGACGGTACTTACGTTAGTGGCAATACTATCCCGGTTCAGGTTGTGTTCAGTGAGACAGTGACCGTTTCCGGAACACCCAGAATACAACTTGATCTTGATGGTGCTGACAAATACGTAAACTACGTTAGTGGCAGTGGGTCGAACACCTTGCAATTTGATTATCTAGTTGGAACGGGTGACAGCAGCAGTGACCTCGGTTATGTATCAACGGCTTCACTGACACTCAATGGTGGGTCTATCCGCAGTGCGAACCAGGCTAATGCAACGTTGACACTGCCTACACCCGGAGCAAGCGGATCCCTGAGGAATAACAAGGATATTGTTATTGACGCTGCAGGTTTGGACATCACTAACCTGTCGCCCTCTGATGGCTTCTTCATTGAAGGGTACGAGGTGGGTGATTGGTTTGGTCGCTCTGTTGGGGCTGGCGGGGATAGCAATGGTGATGGTTATGAAGACATTGTTATTGGTGTTGCCCTGAGTGATATTTCTGCGGGGGATGCTGGTGCAGCTTATGTAATATTCGGCACCGCCGGTGCCACCAGAGCCGATATCCAGGTTAACTCACTAGGTGCAACAGATGGCTTTCTGATCTATGGCGCAGATGCAGCAGATTATCTTGGTATGACGGTGGACTTGACCGGTGATTTAAACGGTGACGGCTATGATGAGATCGTGGTTGTAGCGTCCAGCGATGACACAACAGTTGCCAACGGCGGCACCATCTATGTTATTTGGGGGCAGGCTGGTTCCACCAGAACGGATATTGATTTATCAACATTCAGTGCTAGTGATGGATTCAAAATATTAAGTCAGGAAAGCGGGGATTCGTTGGGGAACACCAGCTATATTGATCCTCAGAATGCTCAGTATCTTGATGCTGATGGTGATTTTAATGGTGATGGTATCGATGATTTGGTGATTGGCCATTCCGCCAGTGACCAAGCCGGTGGAGACAGTGGCAGGGTCTATGTAATCTTCGGTCAAACTGGTGCCACCCGAACGGATGTGAATCTGGCCAGCATCAGTGGCATTGGATTTGAAATTACTACCGGTGGTGCCGTTGGAGAGCTGTTGGGTCACAGCGTGCAATTTGTAGGTGATTTCAATGGTGATGGCTTCAACGACCTGGTCGTGGGTGCAGTGCGCTCTGATGCAGTAGCCGGAGACGCCGGTCAAGCCTATGTGATTTTTGGTCACGCCGGGCCAACCTTTAATACTATTGATCTTTCAGCATTGACCAACACAGAAGGGTTCACCATATCGACATCCGAAGCAGCAAGTTGGTTGGGTGGTTCCGTCGGGTCCTCCGATGTTAACGGTGATGGTCTCACTGATGTTCTGATCGGAAACGTGGCCTCCAATTCGGGCTACGGCGACAGCGGTTCAGTGCTGGTGCTGTACGGATATAGTTCTGCCACCTATGCGGATGTAACCTTCGGCTCGGTAGCAGCCAGTAGCGGATTCACAATTTATGGCGAGGGAACCTCTGACTTTGTTGCACACGCTGTAGAAGGTGTTGGTGACCTCAACGGTGATGGGATTGATGACATTCTTACCTCTACCTGGGTGGATGATGAAGGTGGCGGTGATGCGGGTGCAGCCTGGGTTATCTACGGGCAGACTGGAACCTCCCGTGGGGATGTACTGTTGGATTCATTAGTCTCCAGTGATGGATTCAAGATCATTGGGGATCAGGCGGTCGACTATTTTGGTATGGCCAATGCGGTGGCTGATATTAATGGCGACGGCTATCAGGATTTGATCATTGCATCCAGGCAAGGGGATAATAATGCCGGGGATGCCGGTGAAGTAAACGTCATCTGGGGTAAGGATTTTCTGTCTACCGTGGATACGGATCTGAGTGGAACCAGTGGTGCTGAGTCCCTAGTGGGTACCAATGGCAATGATACTATCGCTGCCGCAGGTGGTGCAGATACCATCAGCGCTGGAGCTGGTGATGATGTTGTTCAAGTGGCGGATTTGAACTTCATCCGGGTAGATGGTGGAAGAGGGGAGGATACCCTTGAGTTAACCGGATCCGGGTTGTCGCTGGATCTGAGGTCTATCAATTACGAAGTGATTCGTGGTATCGAAATAATTGATCTGGCTGACAATGGCAATGGGCTCTCATTGGGCCAAATGAGTTTGTTGGCGCTTTCAGACGAAAGCCGGACCCTCTATGTGAACGGTGGCAGCAGCGATTGGGTTTATACTGATCCAGGGGAGACATGGTCACCCAATGGCAGCACTGTGGTGAATTCCATTACTTACAATCGTTATGATATTGCGGATGTGTCACTGTACGTACAGGATGCATTATCACAGCCGGTCACACCGGCGGCACCGGCTGTCAGTGGATTTGCTGATGACACCGGTACAGCCAGCGATAATATTACCGCTGATACCGGCCTGGTATTCAGTGGAACCACTGGTGCCTACTTTGATGTTGAAGTGTTTGTTGATGCGGTTTCGGTGGGCACCACCTCGGCGGATGCATCCGGAAACTGGAGTTTTGACTATTCCGGTACCAGCCTGAGCGACGGCACCTATGCGATTACTGCCAGCACCACCAATCTTGGCGGTTATGAATCTACTGCCTCTTCGGCCCTTAATGTGACCATTGACGCTACTGCACCCAATGCGCCTGTTGTGTCCGGTATTTCCACGGATACCAACGTATCCACCGATGAGATCACCAGTGACGCCACATTGGTGATTAACGGTACAGCTGAAGCCAATGCCACGGTGGAAGTGTTTATTGATGCGGGCTCAATTGGTAGCACTACTGCAGATGGCTCCGGGAATTGGAGTTTCGATAACACGGGTAACAGCTTAGCCGATGGAACTTATGCCGTTACGGCAACGGCAAGTGACGTTGCCGGCAATACTTCGGCTACGTCCTCCACCTTAAACATTACTGTTGATACGGCTGCTCCTGCCGCACCGGCAGTGACTGCAATTTCAGACGATACCGGAACAGCCGATGGAATTACCAGTGATACCACATTGGTGATATCCGGAACCGCTGAAGCAGATTCAGTGGTGACAGTGTTACTGGATGCCGGTTCAATCGGTACTGCAACCGCTAATGGTGCCGGTGCCTGGAGCCTCGATTACAGCGGTACATCGCTAAGCGATGGCAGTTATGTGTTGATGGCGACTTCCACCGACACGGCGGGTAATACATCATCTGCTTCCAGTGGCTTCAATATTACGGTGGACACTTCCGTCCCCTCTGCACCGGCTGTCACCGCTATCTCGACAGACAGCGGGGCGGCAGATGGCATTACCAATGACAACACGTTGGTCATCTCGGGCACGGCTGAAGCCAATGCTTCGGTGGAAGTGTTTATCGATGGCGGATCGATTGGGACTACAGCGGCCAGTGGCGCGGGTGCCTGGAGCTTTGATCACACTGGCAGTGTGTTGGGTGATGGCAGCTATACGTTAACCGCCATTACTACCGATACTGCAGGTAATGCTTCTGCGGCGTCTGCTGATTTCAATATCACGATTGATACGGCTGATCCTTCTGCGCCGGCCATCACGGCGATCTCAACAGACAGTGGTGCCGCAGATGGCATTACCAATGACAACACGTTGGTCATCTCGGGCACGGCCGAGGCTAATAGCTCGGTAGAAGTATTTATCGATGGTGGATCGATTGGGACCGCAACGGCCAATGGTGCAGGTGCCTGGAGCTACGACCACACTGGCACTGCAGTCAGCGACGGTAGCTACGTGTTGACTGCAATTGCCACAGATACTGCAGGTAACGGGTCCAGCGCATCCAATGATTTTAACATCACCGTTGATACAGGAACGCCGGCCGCGCCTTCAGTATCCGGTATCAGTGACGATACCGGAACCGGAGGCGACGGCATCACCGCTGATAACACATTGGTTATCAGCGGCTCGGCTGAAGCCAATGCTTCGGTGGAGGTGTTTATCGATGGTGGATCGATTGGGACTGCAACGGCCAGTGGTGCGGGTGCCTGGAGCTATGATCACAGTTCGGTTACCCTGGGCGATGCTACCTATGCCCTCACCGCAGTGGCTACGGATGCCGCAGGCAACACTTCATCAGCCTCCGCAACGTTCAATGTGACCGTTGATACCAGCGGACCGGCTGTCAGTAATCTAACGCCCACCGATGGCAATACCAGTGTCGGCTTTACGGACAATCTGATCATTGAGTTTAATGAGGTTGTCACTGTTCAGTCCGGAAACCTGGTGATCTACAATGGTGGTGGCAGTGTATTTGAAACCGTCCCCATTGGCGATGCCCGCGTGACTGGATCAGGTACTACCACATTAACCATCAATCCGGATGCTACATTGGTGGGCGGAAGTGACTACTATGTCCAGATTGCGTCCGGAGCTGTGGCGGATGGTTTGGGCAATACCTTTGCGGGAATATCAGATTCCACGACCTGGAATTTTACCACCAACCCAACGCAGTTAACGGCCACTACACCGGTGGATGATGCTACGGATCAGAATCTGGATGTTAATCTGAGTTTCACCTTCAATGAAGCGGTTACGGTTAATAGTGGCAATATTCGTGTGCTTAAGGTATCAGATGCCTCCACCGTGGAAACCATAGATGTGACCAGCGGTCAGGTTACCGGCAGTGGTTCTGACACCATTTCGGTGTCACGTAACACCATACTGGACCCTCTGACGGAATATTATATCGAGATTGATTCTGGTGCCTTTGTCAATTCTAATTCCGTGGCCTACACAGGCATCAGCGACAATACGACGTGGAGCTTTACCACCAAGTTTGTTACGACTCCGGTGGTTAACAACGTTACCTCGTCCCTTGCCAACGGTACTTATAGAGGCGGTGATCAAGTGCCCATTCAGGTCACATTCAGTGAGATTGTTAACGTGAATATCTCCGCGGGTAAACCAAGGCTGCTGGTTTCACTGGATGCGGGAGACGTCTACGTTCCTTACACCAGTGGTTCGGGCTCCACCACCTTGACCTTTAACTATAACGTTGCTCTGGGTGACACCACTGCCGATCTGGCCTACGCATCCACAGCAGCGCTGGAGTTGAATGGTGGCGTCATCAACAGTCAGGATTACGCCAATGCGAACCTGACTTTGCCTGCTCCTGGGGCTGCTTCGTCGCTTAGCAACAATAAAAACATTGTGTTAAGTGGTGCCACAACGCTGGATATTAGCAGCTTGCGCACAGCGGATGGATTCTTTATAACCGGAGCGGAGTCGTCCACAGTGTACTTTGGTCACGCGCTCAGCAGCGGTGGGGATTTCAATGGTGATGGCTTTGATGACCTGGCCATTGGCGTACCGGACAGTAACCTGAGCAGTACCAGTGGCGGGTATGCATATCTGGTATACGGTAAATCGGGTGCAACCCGCAGTGGAATCGCCATGTCTTCATTGAGCAGCAGTGATGGTTTTGCGGTGAGCGGTGCCGCCACGGCGGATTATGCCGGTAGTGCAGTGGACTTGAGCGGGGACCTGAATGGTGATGGATACGATGATATGGTGGTGATTGCCAGTAAGGCGGATGATGGTGCCACAACCGGTGGCAATATTTACATTATTTGGGGCAATGCCTCACCTGCTGGAATTAATCTGGCCTCCGATTTCAATCGAACCTCTGGCTTTACGAACAGCAAGGGGTTCGTGATCACATCCTACGAAAGTTCTGACGAAATCGCTTCTTACGATTACGTAACGCCGAATAATGCCCAGTTCCTGGACGCCAGTGGTGATTTCAACGGCGATGGATTCGATGACCTGCTGATTGGTCATGAACAGGGCGATGATTATAATACCAACGCAGGCTACGTGTATGTGGTCTTTGGCCAATCAGGATCAACACGCGCCAACTTCCAGTTGAATTCATACGCAACCCATGGTTTCCGTCTGTACAACACAGAGTCGGGTGGTTATGTGGGCCGACCCCAGTTTATCGGCGATTATAACGGGGATGGTTACAATGACATACTGGTGGGTGCCCCTGGTATATCCAGTAATGATGGTGAAGCCTATGTGGTGTTCGGCAACGCCGGGCCGACCTACAGTGATGTGAACCTGTCAACGTTGAATGGCACTAATGGATTCAAGATAAGCACCACTGATGCTAACGCGGATCTGGGTGGGTCTTTGGGTGCCGCGGATGTGAATGGCGATGGTCTGACGGATTTGATCGTGGGTGTGCCCTCTGCCTCTTATGCTTCGCGTGGTGAGAATGGCGCTGCCATGATCGTTTACGGCACCTCTTCTGCACCACACAGTAACCTTACTCTGAATTCACTGGCCACCAGTCGCGGTTACGTGATCTATGGTGAACATGCTAACGAAAGATCGGCTTATACGGTTCATGGTGTTCGTGATATGAACGGCGATGGTGTTGATGACATATTAATGTCCAGTGGGTTGGATGATGACGCCGGTGCCGACGCCGGGGCTGCCTGGATCATATTCGGTGTCACCGGGACCAGCCGCACCGATATTGACCTGGCCACCCTCAGCGCCAGTGATGGATTCCAAATACTGGGCGACATCAGTGACGACCGCTTCGGCCAATCGGCCACATCAGGTGATCTCAATGGAGACGGCTACCAGGATATTATGGTTTCATCTGTGGCCGGGGATAATGCCGGGTCTTTTGCCGGTGAAGTCAATGTGATCTGGGGGCGGGATTTCCTGGGTGCAGTGGATGTCAGCGGTACGGGCACCAGTGCTGATGAGAACCTGCTGGGTACCGATGGTGATGATACCATCGTGTCCGGTGGCGGACTTGATGCAATCAGGGCCGGAGCCGGTGATGATATTATTGAAGTGGCCGACGTGAATTTCTTTGATATCGATGGTGGGTCCGGGACCGATACGATCCGATTCAGCAGCGCTCTCAACGCCTTCGACCTGACCGCGCTGGGGGAAGAATCCATTACTGACATTGAAGTCATTGATCTGGCGGATGATAGCAATGTACTCACTGTCAGCCGGATGACGGTATTGGGTTTATCGAGTGAAACACCGATCCTGTATGTGAAAGGAGGATCCAGCGATGCGGTGGTGTCGTCGGGGTCCGATGCCTGGGTAAACACAGGAAGTACGACGGTGAACAGTGTTGACTATGACATCTACGAAGATGGTGGTGCCTATTTGTATATTCAAAATACGATAGATGCCACGGCAGTTCCCTAAGTTTGTTTGGACTACAATCAACATATGTACTATTTTTGTTACGGCTCAACCTCAGGTATTTCCGGGTAAGGCCCCGCTATGCGCCAAAGTTTGTGCGTAATCATGGTAATCTGTTGAAAAATACTGGTTTATTGTGGGGCGTTGTGGGGGCGAAGAGTATTGCGTCGCTGGCTCATCTGTAACAAAAAAGAGCACGTTATAACCTCAACGCTGCGGTGAATCGGTGATGCTCAACTATATTTCAATTAAGTGAAATTCCCTTTTTATGGGGCTTATAGAGCATTTAGCAGTATGAAGGCAGGGTATCCCAGTTGAGTGCAATCCGGTTTCTGGTATTACTTGGATGCATGTTGTTATTCACCGCCTGTGGCGGAGGTGGGGGAGGATCGGATGACAGAGACCGTTCCGACCAAACCCAAAGCAGTGATTCAGGAAATTCCAGTTCGACAGATTCAGGTGATGAATCCTCATCGGGCTCGTCATCCGATCCTGTGGACAGTGGTTCCGGCTCTGCCGGAGATCCGCTCAACGCTGGCGATGGAGGCACTACCGCAGGTGGCTATCAGCGGCCTGCCGTGCTTTCGTTGTGGTCTGAGGGTGTAGCCTTTGGTGAGGGGCGCATCATCGATGACACCGTTGGGTTCTCGGGAACAGCACAACCCCGTCATGTCATAGAATTCTGGCTCAATGACTCGATGAGTGGATCGACGGTAGTGGATTCCAATGGTGAGTGGAGTCTGGACTTCACCCCGATCAGCCTCGTTCCAGACAGTTATGAAATCGACCTGGTTTCCATTGCACCGAGCGGTGACCGTGTGTTCTCCTCGCGGCCCTTTATTTTCCGATATGATCCAACAGCACCTGCAGCGCCGATTATTTCAGGCATATCAGATGATGTCTATATTGCCGGTGATGGTGTCACCACCGACGGAACCATTGTGGTCAATGGTACGGCGGAGCCGAATACAACCGTTACCGTCTATTTAGACGGTGTCGCCATTGGAAACAGCGTTGTCAGTAGTGATGGCAGCTGGCAGCTGGATTATTCTTCCGTGGATCTTGCCGATGGTACCTATCTATTGACGGCGGATACGACTTTTCTCACCCTGCAAAGCGCCATATCCCCACAGTTTTCCTTAACCGTGGACCGGGTTGCCCCTGTTGTACCCACTGTCTTCACCATAAGTGATGACTCAGGAATCAGTAATACGGACGCCGTTACCAACGATACCACTTTGCTGTTGTCAGGATTGGCTGAACCTGACAGCAGAATTCAGTTGCGCCGTGACGGTGTGGTGATCGGCAGTGCCCAGGCGGATGTCGCGGGCACCTGGATATTTGATTTTACCAGCTTTGACTTCGCAGATGGGGTGTATGGGTTTACCTTGTCGGCCCGGGATTTAGCGGGCAATGATTCTCCGGCTTCTGTGATCTTCCCGGTGGAAATTGATACCCAGGCGCCGGCGCCGGCTTCTGTCACCTCACTGTTGCCTGACACCGGCATAGTGGGGGACGGGATTACCGCCACTGGTGCCATACAGATTGTAGGGGCGGCAGAGCCAGGGCATTACGTGGATGTGTTGATCGATGGTGCTTCCGCCGGCCTTGCTGCAGTCGATGGAGCCGGGAATTGGTCGCTGGATTTAACCTCGGCTCCCCTGGCCAACGGCCTATACTCCGTGACCACTCAGGTAATGGATGTCGCCGGTAACCTATCCGCGGTATCGGCAGAAGTTATTGTGATCATCAATAACCTACCACCGGCTGCCCCGGTGATCACGGGCGTGCTGGATGACACCAACAGCGCCAGTGATGGTGTCACTGCCGATACCACCCTTGTAATAGTGGGAAGCGCCGATGTCGATACTGATATTGCCGTTTTTCTGGATGGCCTTCAGTTGGGCACCACCACCACAGATGCCGGCGGTAACTGGACGTTTGATTACACGGCTACATCACTGGCTGACGGAGCCTACATTATCAATGCCATGGCGGAGAATCAGGCGGGGCTGCAATCGGTGTTGTCGGCTGATTTCAGCCTCATGGTGGATACGCTTGCACCTTCCATGCCGGTACCCGGTGCGATCACAGCTGACAGTGGCGTAGCCGGGGATTTTATCACCAGTGACACCACGTTGATATTCGACGGTTTGGCCGAAGCCGGCGCCACCGTGGAAATGTTTGTGAATGGCGCGTCCCAGGGTACCCGGGCTGCAGACGGCACTGGTGCCTGGTCTTTCGATTTGACAGGCTCGCCCCTGACGGATGGCGTTTACACTCTGGTCTGGCGGGCAACGGATGAGGCGGGCAATCTGTCGGCGCCGGCAGGTGTTGATTTGGAGATTGACACACAGGTTCCACCGGCTCCCGTTGTGACGGGGTTCTCTGACGATACCGCAGTGGTGGCGGACTGGATAACCTCCGATACCACTCTGGTCTATAACGGCACGGCAGAAGCTAATGGCAGTGTTGAGGTTTTTGTTGACGGTGTCTCCAGAGGAACAACGATGGCAGATACTGCAGGCAACTGGAGCTTTGATGATAGCGGTAACCCGTTGAGTGACGGTGCTCACCTGGTGACGGCTTATGTTTCCGATGTGGCGGCCAATGTCTCGACGGCGGCGCCTGATTTTGCGTTTACGGTAGACGCAACGGCACCCGCTGCTCCCATTGTTAGCGGCATCACTGACGATAGTGGTACACCGGGTGACGGTGTTACCAGTGATAATCGGCTGATCATCTCGGGAACCGCTGAGACCAACAGTACTGTCACCATCCTGGTGGGGGGAAGTAGTGTTGGGACGGTGGCGGCCACCGCCGGCAGTTGGACATTCGATTACACATCGACAGCGCTTGCCGATGGCAGCTATGTTATTAATGCAGTGGCCACGGATACAGCCGGTAATGTTTCACCGGCTTCCGCGTCATTTAATCTAAGCGTGGATACAGTGGCACCTGCAGCTCCGGTGCTGGGCGGTTTAACCGACGATACCAATGTTGCCGGTGATGGCGTTACCAATGACAGCACATTGACTGTCAATGGAAACAGTGAAGCCGGCGCCACGATTAGTGTTTATCTTGATGGCCTGTTAATCGGTAGCCCACTGGCAAACGCCGGTGGTGACTGGACTTTAGATTATACGGGAACCATTCTGGCCGATGGTGCTTATACCTTGACTGCTGACGCTATGGATGCTGCGGGTAATCTTTCGTTGATGTCCAGTGCTCTGAATATTCAGATCGATACCGCGGTACCTGTAACCCCTGCTATTACTTCGATCAGCACCGACAGTGGCACCGCCGATGGCGTAACTAATGACAATACCTTGATTTGGAATGGTAGCGCGGAACCTGGCATAGCAACGCAGTTGTTCATTGATTCCGTTGCCATAGGCACCGCAATAGCCGATGGCCTGGGTAACTGGACCTATGACTACAGCGCTGTCAGCTTGGCGGATGGTGCGTATATTCTAACGGCACAATCAACGGATCTTGCGGGTAATATTTCAGCGTTGTCAGTGGATTTCAACATCAACGTCGATTCTGTGCCGCCGCCGGCCCCGGTGATTACCGCGCTCAGCGATGATACCGGAGTGGTGGGCGATGCGATAACCAGTGACGCTACATTGTTGTTCAGCGGTAGCAGCGAGGCCGACGCCACCATTGATGTTTACCTCGATGCCGCGTATCTGGGCAGTACTGTTGCAGACAACACCGGCATCTGGAGCTATGACTATTCCGCGAATGTTCTGACGGATGGCGACTATTTGATTACCGCCACCGCCACGGATCTGGCCGGTAACACCTCGGCGGGATCGTTGAGCTTTCCTGCAACGGTTGACAGCACTGCGCCGCTGACGCCAGTGATCAACAACATAACTGACGACACCGGTGTTGCCGGGGATGGTATCACCAGTGACAACCGTTTAATTATCAGCGGAACCGGCGAAGCCAATGCCAGTGTGGAAATATTTTCCGGTGCGACGTCGTTCGGTGTGGTATCGGTTGATGGTGGAGGAAACTGGAGCCTGGATAATACCGCAATCGCTTTGGCGGATGGTAATTATACGTTGACCGCGGTTGCCAGTGATGTCGCAGGTAACACTTCGCCGGCCTCTGGCGGATTCACCCTGACATTGGATACCGGTGTGCCCACCGTTCCTGCTGTACTTGGTATATCCTCTGATACGGGTACGGCAGGTGACGGCATTACTGCAGATAATACCTTGCTGTTTTCAGGCAATGCCGATGCGGATAGCACTGTTGATGTTTACCTTGACGGGGCTTTGATCGGCAGCGTCGTGGCTGATGGTGGCGGTAACTGGAGCCTGGATTACAGCGCGACAACGTTATCAGACGGTAGCTATGCCATAACCGCATCGGCCCGTGATTCAGCGGGCAATGCCTCGGCAGCATCAAGTGCTTTTAATGTTGTTATCGATAGCACTGGCCCGGTTCTGCTGAGCACCATACCTGCAGACGGGGCGGTTAACGCGGGCTTGAGTGACAACCTGATTCTCGTATTTGACGAACCTGTTACACCACAGAGTGGTAACATCGTAATTTACAATGCCGGCGGCAGTGTGTTGGAGACCGTGCCGGTCGGAGATGCCAGAGTCACCGGTGGTGGCAGTGACACCATCACGGTGAACCCGAATGCTGTGTTGGTGGGTGGCAGCGGTTATTACATTCAGGTAACCAGCGGTGCGGTGGCCGACGCACTGGGCAACGGCTATTCCGGTATTGCTGATACAACCAGTTGGAACTTCACCAGTGAGCCCACGGCACTGTTGTCATCGGTCCCTGCAGATGAAGCAACAGGTGTGGCGTTGAATGCAACCCTTAACCTGACTTTCAATGAGCAGGTCAGTGTTGCCAGCGGTTTCATTCGTATACGTCAGGTCTCTGACAACAGTATAGAAGAAGCAATTGATGTGACGTCCGGTCAGGTGATCGGTTCAGGAACCGCGTCGTTATCGATCACCCTGGCGGATGTGCTGGTACCCAATACGAATTACTACGTGGAAATCGAAGCCGGTGCGTTAACCAACAACAATGCTGTAAGCTTTGGCGGAGTTACCGATAACACAACGCTGAATTTTACAACGCTGAATGCCACGATTCCATCTGTACTGAACGTTACCTCTACGGTGGCTGATGGAACTTACAGAGCCGGAGATGTGATACCGATTCTGGTACAGTTCAGCGAAGCGGTGACCGTTGATACCAGCAACGGTTCACCACAACTGTATCTGGACCTGGATGTGACTGATCGCTACATCCGCTACGTTAGCGGCAGCGGTAGCGATACACTGTTGTTCAGTTACACGGCGACCTTCGGTGATTCCTCTGCGGACTTATCCTACGTTTCCACGGCGGCTCTGGAGCTTAATGGTGCCACGCTGCGCAGTGATTTTCTGGCCAATGCAGAGTTGGCATTGCCGGTGCCGGGAGACATCGGCTCGCTCAGCGCTAACAAAGCGATTGTGATCATTCCCGACACCGTGTTGGATGTCAGCGATCTGCAGCCGAAAGACGGATTTTTTATTGAAGGAGCGGAAGCCGCTACGGTGTATTTTGCCCACAGCATCAGCAGCGGTGGCGATTTTAATGGCGACGGATTCGAGGATATTGCGATCGGGGTACCCGACAGCAATCTAAACAATACCAGCGGCGGCTACGCCTATCTTGTTTATGGACAATCCGGAGCCACTCGGGGTACTGTTTCAATGTCCGCGTTTAACTCGGCTGACGGCGTCTTTGTGTCCGGTGCAGAAACGGCAGATTATCTGGGAGGAACGGTTAACCTCAGCGGCGACCTCAATGACGATGGTTATGATGACATGGTTGTGGCCGTGCCTCGGGAAGACGATGGGGAGACCAACGCAGGGGCGCTTTACATCATCTGGGGCAGTGCCTCGCCTTCCAATATTGATATCAGTACGGATTTCAACACCGCCGTTGGCGCCACCAATGCCGCCGGGTTTGTGATTCTTGGTAATGAATCCGCAGATGAGATTGGACATTATCTTACCATCGATCCGCAGAACGCTCAGTTCCTGGACGCCGGAGGGGATTTCAATGGTGATGGTGTTGACGACTTGTTGATTGGGCACAATCAGAGTGACTTTGATTCACAAACCAATGCCGGAGTTGGCTACCTTGTATTTGGACGCAGTGGCTCAACCCGGTCCAACTTTAAACTTGACACTTACAAGAAGGAAGGTTTTGCTTTCTATAATACTGGCAGCGGTGATAACTACGTCGGCCACAGTGTTCAGTTTATTGGTGACTACAATGGCGATGGCTACAACGATGTGATCATAGGGGCACCCCAAGCAGATGGCGGCGCCACCGACAGCGGTGAAGCCTACGTGGTATTCGGTAACGCGGGGCCGGAATATCAGGATGTTGATCTTGCCGCCTTGAATGGAATCAACGGTTTTACTATTACCAGCGCTGACCTGAACAGCAAGCTGGGTGGCACCGTCAGCAGTGCCGATGTCAATGGCGACGGACTGACTGATGTCATTATTGGCGCAACCGAAATCGATATCAATGGGCTCAATGACAATGGAGCCGTAGTGGTGTTGTACGGAAATACCAGTCCATCCCATCCGGACGTGGTGCTGGAATCGGTGCCAGCTGGTGCCGGATATATCATCACCGGTGAAAATGACAATGACCGGTCGGCGTTTTCGGTGCGAGGCGCGGGGGATGTGAATGGCGATGGCGTGGACGATTTCATGATATCAACCATTCACGATGACGATGGCGGAGTGTCAGCCGGGGCTGCGTGGATTATTTTCGGCCTGACCGGAACCAGCCGGGGGGATATTGATTTACTGACTCTGAGTGCCAGCGATGGCTTCAAAATTCTGGGTGACGCAGCTGCAGATCAGTTCGGTCGCTCTGCAACCGCAGGGGATGTTAACGGAGACGGTTATCGCGATATGATTTTCTCATCCGTGGCCGGGGACAATGCCGGTAGCTTCGCCGGTGAGGTGAACGTCATCTGGGGTAAGGATTTCTGGGCCATAGTTGAACCCGTTTCGATTGGTGATGCCGGATTAAATAATCTCGTGGGCAGTGATGCTGCTGATGTACTGGTATCCAACGGTGGATTGGATGCCCTATCTGCCGGGGCGGGGAACGATATTGTTCAGATCGTTGATACCGGATTTTTCAATATTGATGGTGGCCGTGGCCTGGATTCCATTCAGTTCACCAGTGGCCCCAACACAGTGGATCTCACCGCCTTGGGTATTGAGTCCATCACCGGCATTGAAATCATTGATCTTGCCGATAACGGCAACAGTCTGGTGGTCAGCAAGCGCAGTGTGCTCGGTTTGTCGAAAGAAGGCCGTTCTTTGTTCGTGCAGGGTGGTTCATCCGATGCCGTTACCTCCACACCTGGGGATGCCTGGGCCTATGTGGGCACCCGCAATGAAGGTGGCATCAACTACAACGTTTATCTGGATAGCGGTGCAATTCTTTATGTGCAGACTACCATTAACTCCAGCGGAGTAGTGAGCTTTGCCTCCACCCAGACCTATGCCTTCAATACCACCGGAAGCGGAGCGGGTGTTTCCGGCAATGTCACAGATTTTCCGGTTCTGATCCGTATTTCAAATAGTATCAGGGATAGTCTGCAGGCGGATTGGGATGATATCCGGTTCACTGACCGGTCTCAATTGGTGACTCTCTCCCATGAGTTGGAAGTGGGCGCATCAGGCGAGTTGTATGCGTGGGTTATGGTGCCGCAGATTGACGGTAACAGTACCGCCGATTACATCACTATGCATTACGATGACGTGGACAACGACTCAGTGCCCAATGGCCAATACCCGCGGGGGGTTTGGTATGACTATGCCGGTGTCTGGCATTTTGATGAAAGCTCTGGCAATGCTCTGGATACGACAGTGTACCAGAACCATGGTGTGCAAAGCGGGACCATCAGCCGTCCTGGGTTCGGGGTGGGGCGGGGTGCCCAGTTTAACAATAGCAGCGAGCAATTCCTGGTGAGTTCCAATACATCGCTGGATCTGTCTGCCACGGCCTGGACGTTTATGGTGTGGCACGATTTTCCGGGTTGTACCGGGTTCGGGTGGAATTCACCAATCTATGAGTTTCTGGGGATGGGTACGAACTTTTCCATGTCCACTGCCAACGTTAACATCCTTGGCGGCTACCGGGGGCCGAAGGCGGATATAGATGGGGCAGCGCTGGGTGGACTGCCTACCTTAACCTTTTGGATTCGGGAGTGTGATGGCCATCTGGCGCTGACCTATGATCCCGCAGCGGCCACCGAATCCCGATTCTATTGGGGCGGAGGTCAATACGACTCAGATGGCTCCGCCGCAACGTTCAGCCTGCAATCCCTGGTGTTTGGTAACACCGGTACCAGCAACTCAATCTACATAGATGAGGCCCGTATTGCTACCAAACGATTCTCCGCAGACTACATCAAACTCACATCTGAAAATCAGACTTTGAACTCTTTGGTAACACCCTGATTGGAATCAAGGTCGTGGCGAAGGGGGCTGCTGTCGGTGGCCCCTTTATTCACTTGCATTAAGTCTCTCAGGTTCAGAAAGGGCTTTTCCACCAGCAGCCAGCAGGCGACCCCGATTAAGGCTGTCAGGATAAAGGCCAATACGGTGCTGATGGCGATGCAGTATACAGCCATTGCCGTTGTACCCAGCCCTTCGATCATGACTAGGTTGTAATAAACGTTCTGCACACAGGCATAAACCACGATGAAGTGCACCAGATACATTGAATAGGTCAGTTGGCTGAAGGGTTGCCACCAGCGCAGTGAAAGAAATTTACCCAGCAGGCGGAAAGTATCGAGATTAAGAAAAACAGTTAACATGAACCAGGCAACCGCAGCGGCAAACAAGGTTCGATGCACTACAACATAGCATCGCAAGGCAAACCCTGAGCCTGAGTATGGTTCGCTTAATATGGGAAAGAAGGTAAAAAATACAATGGTCAGCAGTGCAACTATGTTCAGGGTGGTTTTGATCACCTTCTGCGTGCTTAAGTACGAGCGCAGCTCATCCTGATAGAAACAGTACAAGTGAGCGGCAATGGCGCCGCAGACAAAGGGTCCGAATCGGGTGATCAGGTTGTCATAGAGTTTGGCGTAAAACGTGGCATAGACCTCTTCACCCACCAACATTTCGCGGTAATTGGCATGCCATATTTCCGGATAATAATACATTACCCCCAAGCGTATCAGGAACGAGGCCACCAGCAAGATGATCAAAACGGGCAGGATGGGGCGCCGGGCGGATTTGTACAAGGCCACCAGGATCAGAGGCAGCACCAGATAAAACTGCTCCTCAACCGCCAGGGTCCAGGTCCAGTGTAACGCCATTTTGTCCACTGGCAGGAAATTGTTTACGTAGAGCAGGTTGGTCCAGACCCATTCATAATTACGTGATTCGCTGGCCCAGAACAGGATGACGATCACCGCGTAGATGGGCGTCAGGCGCAGGTAGCGCCTGAAATAAAAACGCCGTAATCGGATATCGCCGGTCTTATCCAGTTCTTTAAACAGGATCACGCTGATCAAAAAGCCGCTGATGACAAAAAACAGATCCACCGCCTTATCCGCGTTCCAGATCCACCAGAGCCATGCCGGGGCACGGTCGGCAAGGTCAAAAAACGCGTCTTTTCCGGTAATAAGTCCGTATATGTAGGCCGTATGAAACACCAGGATCCAGATGAAACTGAAAAACCGGAGCCCATTGATCAGGTGAAAAGTATCATTACCCTGGTCGAATAACGCGGAGAAATTCTTCTTGAATGCCCACGCCCCGAGGGTGGAGTTGGGGCCTGAGTCTTTGATTGTCGTCATTTCTTTTACTTCTTATAAAACTGCGTCAGCACCAAATTGGTGTAGGAATAGCCATTTCCTTTCAATTCAGCCACTTGAAACTATAATTACAACATAATGACATTTTTACCAAATGCCATTATGCCCATAACATCAAAAATGGAACCGGTATGAGCGGATTGCGCTTTGAAGCTTCGCCCGAAGGAAAAGAAATCCAACTGATAATAAGCAAATTGGATACGGATTCCCTGTCGGTGGATTTTCTTCGTGGTCAGTTCAAGCTTACCGAATTTCGTGATTTTTATCTTCTTGATTCTGAGCTTGCCAAGGCACTTTCTCAGTATAAAAGCAAAGCGGTTGAACCCGGTAATGAGGATGGCTTGTGTGACCCCATTAGAATGGTGGTCGCTGAAAAGCGTGAAGCGGTCCTGAATGCGGAATTGTCTGAGGATAAGATGTCATGCTCTTTGATTGCCGAGACCGCATTTGGTGCCGAAAATCCGGATTTTCAAACGGTTAAAGACTTCTTAACCAGGCTTGGAGTGGTCAAGGGCCTGAATGAGTCTCTGCTGCAGTCGCTCTGTAACAAGTTCAGCAACGTGGCCCCGGGAACGGAGTTACGGGAGGTGGTGGCTAAGGGTAAAGCTCCGGGGCAGTCACGTCAGGCCAAAATCGAGATCCTGGTGCTTCCGGTGCAGGATCGCCTGATGAAGCCCAAGTTGAGAGACGATGGCACGGTCGATATGCATGATTTTGGTGAAATCGAAATGGTGGATATCGGCGATGCGCTGCTGCGGCGTATTCCCCCGGTGGTGGGAGAGCCCGGTTACAATGTCCTGGGTGAAACAGTGTTGGCCGCGCAACCCCAGGATAAGACCATAAACGTGGGTGACGGCGCGGAAATCAGCCCCAATGACAAAAATCTGCTGGTGGCCAGCCGGCGCGGCGTGCCCCTCAAGATTGATTCTGGTATGGGTGTGTCGGATGCCTATTGTGTGGGTGATGTGGATCTTGAAACCGGAAACGTGGATTTCGATGGTACCGTGGTGGTGCAGGGGTCGGTTCGTGAAGGCATGTCGGTCACTGCAACCGGCAAGGTGCTGATCAGGGATTATCTGGAATCAGCAACGGTAATTGCCGGTGATGAGGTTGTGATCGGTAAGGGGGTTTTGGGCCGACAGCTCAAAAATGAAGAGGCAGGCGAGCAGTTCAGTGTCCTGATTGAAACGCCGGGTGCAGTTTTCGCCAATTATATCCAATATGCGAAAATTGTCGCACAAGGCACGGTGACGGCACCCAAACACATCATGCACAGTGATGTATCCGGAACCGAGGTGCTGGTACTAAGCCCAAAAAAGACCGAGGGCAAGATCATCGGAGGCATCATCCGGCCCGCTTGCCGGTTGAGCTGCAACACTCTGGGTGGACCTTCTTACATTCCCACGGATGTGGATTTTTCCAATCGCTTCTCTGAGCAAATGGCGGATTTGGAAAGCATTCGGGCGGAGCTGGGTGAGCGCCTGAATGTGGTGCGGGGTATGAAGGAGGCGTTGCGCCAGATTAAAGATAGAACCGGTAGCGACGCAGGTGAACAGGTGGCCAAAATAAGCAATACCATAGCGCATTTCGAAGGTATCCTCAGTGACCTGAAGCAGCGCCGCGAGGCGATTCTCGAAGCGGTTAACGCCATCGTTGAAACCCTCGAGATATCCGTTGAGAAAGCGGTATTTCCCGGTGTTCAGATCACCTTTATTCAGAACCCGATACCGGTCAAGCAGGAACGGGACGGTTGTCGCATCAAGGCCAAGGGCGATGGGATCACTTATTACTCTGGCAACTGATTCAGCTAGCGGTTACTGTGTTTGATAGCATACATGCGTTCATCGGCAAGCTTTAACAGTGTTGAGCGGTTGCCGCTTTCCGAATAGCTGCTGCTGCCGATACTGAGGTCTGAATTGGGGAAGCCTTCATCGCTCAATAGTTTATGCAGGCTGGTCAGATTCCATTGAATCTGCGCGCGGGTAAGAATTACAAACTCATCACCCCCCAGCCGATAGACGTTTTGCTGCCGGCTTTGGCTGATGAGCCACTGAGCGACCAGTGACAACAATCGATCCCCCTCGTTATGGCCAAGTTGATCATTGACCCGCTTGAGTCCGTCCACATCGATAAAGGTCAGAAAAAACTCCTGAACAATACCTTCCGAATAATAGGCCTCCCAGGCGCGAATATCCCGCTCAAAGGCGGTTCGATTGGGTAGCCCGGTTAGCTGATCGGTGCTGGCTCGTTTGTCGGCGTATTGACGGGATTTGCGCAGGAAATTAATCCGGTCGGCCAATGCCAATGCCAGCGCAATGGCATCAAACAGCTGCACCCAGAGCGCCCACAACAGCTGATTATCAAACAGGGTGGTTGCGGCCAGGTTGCCTGCCAGTGTAAATAGAAAGTAAGTGGTAAGAACTCCAAATCCAATGACATAGATTCGGGCCGGACGATATCCTTTGTTAAGGCGCCAAATCCCCAGCCCGAGCATTACGAACATCCAGACGTAGGTACACACTGTTAATGTCAGTTGGTAGAGCGGCAGCGGCAGCAATAGTCCCAGTAAACCGAATACGACCATGGCAATGGCCAACGCCCGTACCAGCAATGTGATCCAGCTACGGTGCGGCAGGCGCAGAAATGAAAGCGCAAACATGAAACTGGCGGCCCCGGCAATAAAGAAGGGCAGATACAGGGTGCTGGCATCCAACGGCACGTCAAAACAGTACAGCATAATTTTGAAGTGCATGGCCCAGGCGAACGTACACAATAACTGGTAGCCTGCGTACCAGATAAAGGATGGGTCCCGGGTTGGGTAGTAGAGAAAGGCATTATAGAGCACCAGTGCCAGCATCGCGCCGATGGCAATCAGAATCATACTGGTGTAGTTGAAATGATGCTGGGCATAAAGCTCGTCGGGAATGATGCTGATCAATGGTTGTTGGCTGATGTAAGGCGCTTTAATATTGATCCAGACACTGACGGCTTCATTGAAGGGCAGATGGATGTCCACACCATTGGAGATATCAAAGGGCGCCTGCCGAAAGTATCCGTTACGGGTGTGATGCTGTGCTCCGGCGTTTACCGTGAACAGGTTGATTTCTTCAATCAGAGTGTTGCTGATGACCAGATGCCAGTTTTCTTGGGGGGAGCGGTTGATCAGGTCAACGCGATACCACAGGGAGTTACGCGGGTCGGATTCAGGTACCGGGACAAAATCGTCCCTCGCGGGAATCCATAGCTCCGACACCGGGGTTGCCGGATCGCTAAGCACCTGAGCGTCAATAGACAGATAATATTGTTGCGTTACGTTGAGTTCCACCGGCTTTCCCTGAGCCGACCAGGCCAGCAGCAGACACAGGAGACCAACCCCTGCAGCGAGGATGCGCTGAATCCTGCTGTCGCGGATCACTGCTCAGGGGTTCTCAAAGCTGACTTCGTTAACCCCCGGCTTGAAGAGAAACGAAAGTTCCTGCAGAGACTCGTTCAGCGTGGGCAGGAAAGACTGGGCAAAAATATCCAGTATGGTGAGTGCATTTAAGGTGGACTCAGATGCGGACGCTTTCTTTAGCCGTTTGGCGATGTGCTGATTGACGATATGAATATCTTCATACACTTGTTTCAGGTCACTAAAATGGTTGCCGCCCTCGGGGTCAACCGGATCAAAAAACTGAAACAGTAAAAAGGTGGCGCAGGCTCTGAAGAGCGTTTCATCCTGAGTCGAGAAAGGCAGGTGAAACCATGCCATGGGCTTGAAGAATCCCGTATGGGGACACCCGCTGGTTGCCATTATCAAACCAATCAGTGAGCGATAGGCCTCCTGTACGGTGGACTGACTCTCCATGGTCATGTTGTCCTTGTGGACTCTGACTTTGACCGATTCAAACGCAGGGTGCGCACTGAAGCTCAGTATGGGGGCGATACGTCGCGCCAGTGGGCAGTTTTCAGTGGTGTTGCTGTTCAATGGACAGTGGGGGCATTTGTCTGTGTCCAATGCCGTCCATTCCGGTGCACTCCCCAGCGGCGCCGGGTGTTCCAGCGTGTTGGGATCGATGTCCACCTCATATTGGAAGTTGTCCTGGGATTTGAAAATAAATTCGTAGCGTACCCGCTTCGTGTAATTTCTGTCCATTTCATCCTGCCCCGAACCAGTAGTAGTATCTGTAAGTATAGATTTAATCTCAGGAAATCAACGCAGAGAGTGTAATGAATCCCATCAGGATCCTTTTGATTGGCGGCGGCCACGCCCATATAGAAGTGGTGCGGCGGTTCCAGAGCCTGTTTTCGGGGCTGGCCGTAGAGATGATGTTGCTCAATCCGGAGCCGATGGCGGTCTATTCCGGTATGATCCCCGGGGTGGTGGCCGGTCACTACCGAACGGAGGATTGCCTGATCAACCTGCCTGCTCTGTGTGAATGCCATGGGGTAACCTGGAATCCGGGGCGATTCAAGGCGCTGGAAACCGACGCGCAAAGGGTTTTACTGGAATCGGGCGAGAGCCTGACCTTTGATATTCTGTCGCTGGACATCGGCTCTGTGCCGGCAACAGAACCGATGCAGGGAGCTGTCCATGCTGTAACGGTCAAACCGGCTCATCAGTTTTTGCGCCACTGGGAAGCATTTCTTGAACAGGTGGATCGCACCAAACCGCGTACGGTTTCCGTGGTGGGCGGTGGTGTGGCGGGGGTTGAATTGGGATTGGCCATGGCCCATCGAATACAAACAACACAGGGCGAAAGGCCCTGGCACTGGCGCTTGATCGCCGGTGGCGGGCTATTGGAGGGGCACAATCCAATGGTGCGGCGGCGGGCAAAACAGGCGTTGGATGCCGCGGGTATCCATTGTCTTACCCATGTTGAGGTCACGGCCATTCAGGCAGATGGGCTTCAGTTAGCCGACGGGCAGCGATTGCACAGTGACTTCACCCTGCTCTGTACGTCGGCGGTGCCGCCGCAGTCATTATCCGGCTGCGGGCTGCCCTTATCGGAGCAGGGTTATATCAGAGTGGATGAGGATCTCAGGGTCAAGTCGATGCATAACGTGTTTGCGGTGGGTGATATTGCTCATTTTCCCCGGCCGCTGCCTAAAGCCGGTGTTTATGCGGTGAGGCAGGGGCCGGTTCTCGCGCAGAACCTATTGCGGCTTGTGCGCGGTGAGCCACTGCAACCTTTCCACCCACAGCGCCGCTACCTGAAACTCATCAGCCTGGGTGAGAAGAAAGCGCTGGCCTCCCGGGGCTGGCTGTATTGCAGCGGGGCTTGGGTGTGGCGTTGGAAAAACAGGATTGATGTTGGCTTTATGGAGCAGTACCAAAGGTGATGTTGGCATGGCAGGGGCAGTTACAGCAGTTGACCAACAAACTGGTGCACAGTGACCGGCGTTTGTTGGTGCTGGTGGAGGGAGACGCGGACTGGGCACTGGAAACGGTACAGGTTGCTTTGGCGGGGCTGGGTGCAGAATCGGTGTTGTGGTATTCCACGCGATCGCCGGCCGGCGCCTGGACACTGCCGGCCGACCGATATAACCACGAGCTGGGGCGGGAGGCACAGCAGGGCGTGTTTGATGCCTACAGCGGTTTCAATCCCGATGCCCTGGCAGCTCTCTGCGGCAATATTCGGGGCGGTGGTTGTGTGTGGGTGTTGTGTCCGCCTTTGGATGAGTGGCCGCGTTTTGCCGATCCGTTTGCCCGTAAAATCGCGGTGGAACCCTGGGGGGTTGCCAGGGTCCGCAACCGGTTCACGACCCGTGCCGCCTGGATACTGCGGCAATACCCTTACCGCGCCCACCTCTATCAGCGCTCTGGCACCTGTGCGCCGGGCCTGAGTGTCCAGCAGTTGCCGGATTTACCGGTGCAACAACGGCGCGTGGATGATGCCGGCTGTGTGACTGACTGCCAGCGTACAGCGATGGAACTGATATTGAAGGTGATCCAGGGCCATCGCAAGCGGCCATTGGTCATCGAAGCGGATCGTGGGCGGGGTAAGAGTGTCGCCCTGGGCCTGGCCGTTGCCCGTCTGGCAGAGGCCGGCAAGCGCATTGTGATTACCGCACCCCGGGTCGAAAACGCAGAGACCCTGTTGCGGTTTGCCAGGCCCCATCCCGATCGGCCCTTTAACGCTGAGTTTTATGCCCCCGACCGGCTGTTGCAGGTGCTCCCCAAGGCAGATCTGTTGATGGTTGATGAGGCCGCAGCCATTGCTCCGCACCTGCTCAAGCGCATACTGTCCCACTATTCGCGGGCAGTGATGGCGACA
Organism: Ketobacter sp. GenoA1; assembly: GCF_003671475.1. Classification (NCBI taxonomy): domain Bacteria; kingdom Pseudomonadati; phylum Pseudomonadota; class Gammaproteobacteria; order Pseudomonadales; family Ketobacteraceae; genus Ketobacter; species Ketobacter sp. GenoA1. Next base: position 732,034 of record NZ_RCHM01000042.1, read on the forward strand.
ACGGTCAACGGCTACGAGGGCACAGGGCGCGGTTTCAGCGTTCGATTTCACCAGCATCTGAATCAGCAGTTTCCCGGTTGGGTAAGGCACGAAATGCGGCAGCCGGTGCGCTGGCAGGAGCAGGATTGGTTGGAAGGCCTGTTGCAGAAACTACTGCTGTTGAAGCCGCAGGGCGCAGACAACATTGACCCTGGCGGGCACCCGTCACTGCAGTTTGGGGAATTCACTTACCAGTGTGATGACCATGCGGAGGCGCAACTTAATCAGCTGTTTGAGTTGTTGATGTCGGCACACTATCGAACCCGCCCCAGTGATTTGCGCAGTATGCTCGATGGTGGCAATGTGCGGCTGTTTACCCTGCGGGACGCCCATCAGGTGTACGCGGTGGCGATGGTGGCCTGTGAAGGCGAGCTTGGCGGGAACCTGGCCGAGCACATCACAGAGGGGAAGCGCCGGCCCCATGGCCAGGTTCTGCCGCAATCGTTGGCGGTGCACCTGGGGCAAGCGCAGGCCTTGGGGATGTGTCACTGGCGCATTGTGAGGATAGCGGTACAACCCCAATTGCAGGGCACAGGGCTGGGCTCCGAGCTGCTTGCACACCTGTTAAGACAGGCGCGCGCGGAAGGTGCTGATGGAATCGGTTCTTTGTTCTCCGGCAGTGCCGCTGTGCTTCAGTTCTGGCACAAGAATGAATATGCCTGCATCAGGGTGGGTTATCAGCGGGAGGCGACCACCGGTGCCCACAGTCTGTTGGTCTATCAGGGGCTAAGTGATGGAGGGCAGGCCATGGTGCAGGCTGCCTTAACGGGGTTCCACGAGGATTTGCCCATCCAGCTGATGCTCACACATCAGCAATTGCCTGCATCGTTGGTATTGCAGCTTTGTGCCCGTCATCACAGCACCGTACCGGCCACTTTGCCAAACCATGAGAGAGATCAACAGGCGTTACAGCGGTTTCTGGCAGGCTATACTCCTTATGAAAACGCCGCAGCCGCTGTCTGGCGTTCACTGTGGTCGCTGCCGATCTCGGGTCTGGCCTGGGATCAGTTGCCGGAGTCGGAGCGCAAACTGGTGATCATGAAGGTGCTACAGAACCATCCCTGGCCGCACTGTATTTCCACGCTGCAACTCACCGGCATCAAGCAGGCCCGCAAACTGCTCAGGCAGGCGCTGGCCCGTGGTTTCCACTGGACTTTATCCAATTGACATTGTTGAACGGCTGAATCTCAATGAAGAAGCATTACCTTACCCATTTTTTTGAACCTTCCACCATTGCCATTATCGGCACCGGTGAGGGCAGTGACTCCATCGAAGCGAAACTGTCCGAACGTTTGAAAGAGCAATTCAAGGGCAAGGTGTGGCTGGTTCATCCACGCCAGCGATCTTTACTGGGTGGCAGCCGGCATTATGACACCATTGATCAGGTGCCCGGACGGGTGGATCTGGCCATTATCGTTACCCCGGATTCCCAGGTTAACGAACAGTTGGATCGCTGTGCCGCGGTGGGAATCGATTCGGTGGTGGTATTGTCGCATTTGGATGACCGGGACGGCTTCCTGCGTAATCAGTTTGTTGAAAGCCTGCGCCGGCAGGCGGATAACCTGGGTATACGGATGTGGGGGCCTGATTGCTACGGGTTTGTCCGGCCCGCGCTGGGCATACGGGCAACCTTGGATCGAGTGGACATCAAACCCGGAAAAATTGCCCTGATATCGCACTCCGGTGCCATCTGTCGGGCGGTAACCGATTGGGCCAATGCCAGCGGGGTGGGATTTTCCACCATCATCTCACTGGAGCAGGCGGCCGGCGTCTATGCCGGTGATATCCTGGATTACCTGGTCATTGATCAGCAGACCGAATGCATCCTTATTTACGCAGAAGGCGTTCAGGATTCCCGCGGCTTTCTCTCAGGGTTGCGGGGGGTTGCGCGCAGTAAACCGGTTATCGTCATGAAAACCGGCCGTCATGGGGAGGTGGCGGGGCAACAGCTTTCCCATACGGGGGCATTGGTAGGCAACGACTATGTGTTCAATGCCGCATTGGAGCGTGCCGGTATTGTGCGCGCCCACTCATTGACGGACCTGTTCCTGGCGGCGCGGGCGTTTCCTATCCATCGCAGTGTGCGCGGTGAACGGATCGGGATCATTTCACACGGCCTGGGGCCGGCCATTATGGCTTGCGATAAAGCCTATGATCTCAATTTGCCCCTGGCGGAATTGAGCAATGAAAGCAGCGCCAAGCTGGCTTCGTTACGCTCAATGGATGCCAGCGTCAATCCGGTTTACAGCAGCCGTTTCGGCCTGAATGATGAATTCATGGAAGCCTGTGAAATCATTGCCAAAGACAAGGGCGTGGATTTCCTGATTGTGGTATTGACACCCCCCCGTGGCAGGGTGGTGGCGGATGTGGACGAGCGCCTGTTCAAAATCCAGAAGGCCAGTTTCAAGCCCATCGTAGTTTGTTGTATGGGAGGCGATAATGTGGCGGTCATTCGACGCTCCCTGCAGGAAAGGGGAATCCCCGTGTTCTCATCCCCGGAAAACGCCGTCAAAGCCGCCAAGTATCTCACCACTTATTTCAAGAATCGTACGTATTTGGTGCAGGCACCGGCGTCCATGGCAAAAGATGTGCACCCGGATATTGAGGGTGCACGCCTGATCATCGAAGGGGTGCTACAGGAAGGGCGTAAGATTCTGAATCAACTTGAATCCCGGGCGGTGTTGAAAGCGTTCAATATACCCATTAATCCGTCCTGGAATACCCATTCCGCCAATGAAGCGCTGGTGGCGGCCGAATCCGTTGGTTTCCCTGTGGTTTTGAAAATCAATTCACCGGACATCAGTCACAAGGTGGATTTTTCCGGTGTATCACTGAACGTGATGAATGCCCAGGCGGTAAGATCTGCCTATAAAAAATTGATGGACGACGTGCAGGAGAAGAAACCCGATGCCCGTGTTGAAGGGGTGATCGTGGAACACATGGTGACATCGGCCGCCAACCGGGAGTTGCTGTTGGGCATCAAAAACGATTCCGTGTTCGGCCCGGTACTGGTGTTTGGCCATGGCGGCACCATGGTCGAGGTAATGAATGACATCGCCATCAGTCTGCCGCCGTTGAATGCCCTGCTGGCCCAGACGCTGATTGATTCCCCCAAAGTGGCGAAGATGCTGGACAGCTTTCGCAACATGCCGGCGGCTAATCGTGTTGAGCTTGAGCGCATCATTCTGCGTTTGTCCGAGATTGCCTGCGAGCTGCCCTGGATCCGGAATCTGGATATTAACCCCCTGGTGCTGGATGATAAGAACGCCATCGTGCTGGATGCGGTGATCGAAGTGGATTATTTGCCACCGGCGCAGAAGCGTTATGAACATATGGCCATTCATCCCTATCCGGTGTATCTGGAAACCAACTGGCAGTTGAAGAATGGCCTGGATGTACGTATTCGCCCCATTCGTCCGGAAGACGCCGAGCTGGAAAAGTCATTCATCGAAAGCCTGTCCGAGCGCTCCCGCTATTATCGGTTTATGCATAACGTTAAGCGGGTAACGCCGGAGATGCTGGCCCGCTTTACCCAGATTGACTATCACCGGGAAATGGCGCTGGTGGCGCTGGTGCAGGAGAATGGCATTTGGCAGGAAATCGGGGTCAGTCGCTACGTAGTGAATCCGGATGGTGTCAGCTGTGAGTTCGCGGTGGTTGTGTCAGATCAATGGCATCGTACGGGCATTGGGTATAAATTGATGGAACTGCTGATCGAAGCGGCCCGCGCCAAAGGCTTGAAGTTCATGGACGGCATTGTGCTGCGGGACAACGTGCCCATGCGCAAACTGGCCAGATCCATGGGCTTTGAGATTCGTGACGACGAGAAAGACGAAGACATCGTATACATCATCAAAAAACTGTGACCTTATGCTGACAGCTTACATTAGTCATAAAGACTGCGAACTTCATGAAATGGGTGCCGATCATCCGGAATCACCCCGCCGCCTGAGTGCGATTCGGGATTATCTGATGGAGCGCCAGGTATGGGATATTCTGCAACACGTTGACGCCCCGAAAATTGAAAAGAAACACCTCTATCGGGTTCACAGCCGTGATTACGTGGACGCGGTGTTCGATCACTTTCCGATGCAAAAAGTTAAGGTACTGGGTGAGGACGTAGTGGCCAACCGGCATACTCTGGACGCGGCCCTGCGCTCGGCGGGTGGTGTCTGCAAGGCAGTGGACCTGGTGATGGGGGGGGAGGTGGCCAACGCCTTCTGTGCGGTTCGCCCGCCGGGCCATCATGCGGAGAAAAACCGAGCCATGGGGTTCTGTATATTCAGCAACGTTGCCGTGGCCGCCGCTTACGCTTTGCATCAATACGATCTAGAACGGGTTGCTATTGTGGATTTCGATGTCCACCATGGTAACGGCACTGAGAACATCCTTCAGTATGATGAGCGTGTTCTATTTTGTTCCAGCTTTCAGCATCCTTACTACCCACACACCGTGCCCGACCAGAACCGATCCAATATTGTTCACACGCCGATGCATGCCGGTGCCGGCAGTGAGGAATTTCGGGATTGGGTATTACAGCAGTGGATGAACAAACTGCAGCAGTTCAATCCCCAACTGATATTGATCAGCGCCGGCTTTGATGCCCATCATTCCGATCCCCTGGCGGATATTTATCTGGATGAACGGGATTATTACTGGTTGACCTGCGAGCTTAAGCAGTTGGCCGAGCATTGCTGCGATGGCAAAATCGTCTCCAGCCTGGAAGGAGGTTATCACCTGGAGGCCCTTGCGCGCAGCGTCTACCAGCATATTCGGGTATTGAGCGGCGTTTAGCGGGCTGTTCACCTCTTGCGCAGCTGGTGGTGCGGTGATAAGTTGCCTGACTTACCAATAAGAATTCCAAAATAGGGGGGATCATGAGCATCAGCCACATGACTTGCTCATCCGGTCGCTTGCCGGTCAGTTTAGTGAATCTGGTATTGAAGTCGCCCATTGCACCAAGCCTCAGCGTTGAGCCGGGTACGATTGAACATTCCAGAAAGAGCATGGATTTCTTCGGCAAAATCATGCCGGTAGCCCGTGGTGTCAAGATTCAATCCATCTCCTACGGGGGCGTGCCCTGCCAGCAGCATCAACCTCGAAAAGCACCCAGCAATCGAGTACTGCTGTATTTTCACGGAGGCGGTTATTGCGTTGGCTCTCCGCTGAGCCATCGTCATCTGATCGCCCGGTTGGCCAAGCAGTCCAAAATGCGGGCCGTGGCTCCGGATTATCGTAAAGCGCCGGAACATACCCATCCGGCACCCATCGAGGATGCCGTGAATGTTTACAGCGCGCTTCTGGAGGAGGGGGTCAAACCGGAAAATATCTATCTGGCCGGTGATTCCGCAGGTGGCAATCTGGTGCTCGCTACATTAATCCGATTACGGGATTTGAGTATTGCCCTGCCGGCGGCTGCCTGCTGCATTTCCCCCTGGACGGACCTATCCATGAGCGGGGAGACCATCGCCAGCAAAGGGCATGTGGATTTGCTGTTGACGCCGGAACTGCTGCGCCAGTTTGCCTCCCATTACAGTGCCGGAGTGTCTGCCGAACAGCGTGGTAACTCCAGCGCGATGTCGCCACTGGCGGCAGATTTGACTGGCCTGCCACCGTTACTGATTCAGGTGGGATCAGAAGAGATCCTGTTGGATGATTCCGTGCGCCTTGCCGAGCATGCCAAGCGGGATGGCGTCGCCGTTGAATTGCAGATATGGGAGAAAATGCAGCATGTCTGGCACTACACTTTCCCCATGTTAAAGGATGGACGGATTGCCATCAGTGAAATTGCTGCGTTCTTTGATCGAAATCAGTAAACGCTAATTACGTGCAGTTGATAACTATCCTCATTTAGGCTAACGTGTTGATCTTTCGGCGCACTACGCCTGCCCATGAGGAGTTCTCAATGAAAGTCACACCACCGCTTGCGCAAAGTGTCTTGGCGATAGCCATTTCCGGAGCGTCTTTCTCAGCCCTTGCTGATGCTGAATTTGAGCGCAGTGTAGAACAGAGGCTGGCCAAGCTTGAGCAGCAGCAAGGCGCCGGCAACAACACTTTATTGGGGGATAAAGTGGCTGTCCGTGGTTTGATCGAAATCGAAGCCTCCATGGGGGAAGGCTTTGATGACAAAAGTTACAGCGACCTGGTGGTTGCCACCGTGGAGCTGGGCCTGTCCGCCGCCATCAATGACCAGGTGGAGGCCGATATTGTCTTGCTCTATGAAGAAGATGAAACCGAGTTCGATGTGGATGTTGCCACATTATCGTTTGCCGATCTTGTAGGCCCGGTGGATGTTTTGGTTGGTAAGCAATATCTGCCATTCGGCCGCTTTGAAACCGCGTTGGTAAACGACACATTGGTGCTGGAGCTGGCCGAAACCAATAAAACGGCAGCCCTGTTCGGATTGGAACAGGATGGTTTTTCTGTAGGGGCATACCTGTTCGATGGATCGGTTGACCGTGAACGCCATGTTGAGAATTATGGCCTGACGGCACGTTTCAGCCAGCACAATTTTCAAGTCGGGTTCGACTACCTGTCCGCCTTGACTGAATCCGATAGTATTTCAGAAATAGTACCCGGCCCCGCCGGCTTGGATAGCGACGATGGTGCTTTCTCCTTTTCCGGCAGCCTGAGCGTTGAAGCGCTTACCTTCATTGCTGAGTACATGTCCGCTGTTGATGATATTGAATGGGCGTTTTTTGAAGCCCAGCCCTCCGCTTTTCAATTGGAATTGGATTTCGCTGCCAGATTGCGTGAGCAGGATGTCACACTCGCCTTTGCCGTTCAGGAAACCGATGATGCCGGTGGTTGGCTGCCGGAACAGCGGCTGTCCCTGGGCGCCTCCACCGACGTGTACGAGAACGTGGTCCTGGCGCTTGAGTTCTGGCGTGACACGGATTATAGCGAAGCCAAGCTTGGCACGGACGAAAAGTCCAATAATATAGTGGTTCAGCTTGCCGCTAATTTTTAATGGTTAAACCTTGAAGAATCAGGAGTATTCGTAATGAAACCAGTAGCTAGGCTCGTACTTGCGGGTGGTCTGTTGGCCTCAGCAACATTGCAGGCAGCGGTAACAGAACAAGGTGTCGTAAAAAACTATGGCGATATTGCCTATGCCGTATTCAGTGATTCGCTGATTACCGCACAATTCCTGCAGGTCAAAGTGGACGCTCTTGTGGAGGCCCCGAGTCAGGCTACATTGGATGCAGCACGCAGCGCCTGGAAGCAAGCCAGAGTACCCTACCAACAATCAGAAGTGTTCCGTTTCGGTAATGGAATAGTGGACGATTGGGAGGGGCAGTTGAATGCCTGGCCTTTGGATGAAGGGCTTATCGACTACGTAGCGGCTTCCAACTACCATCATGAGATGGGCAACGTGGGGGCCAACGCCAACATCATTGCCAACACCTCACTCAAGCTGGGCGGCACCACCCTGGATTTGAGCACCATTACTCCGGATTTGCTGGCCAGCTTAAACGAGCTGGGTGGATCGGAGGCGAATGTGGCCACAGGTTACCACGCCATCGAATTTCTGTTGTGGGGACAGGACCTGAATGGCACCAAGGCCGGTGCAGGTCAGCGCGCTTATACCGATTATATTCAGGGTGACGGGTGTACCCACGGTAATTGCGATCGCCGGGCTCAGTATCTGAAGGCGGCCACAGAACTGCTGATTAATGATTTGAAAACCATGCAGGCACAGTGGGCTCCCGGGCAGCAAAACTATCGTGCCGAGCTCGAAAGCCAAAAAAGTGAAGCAGCGCTTACCAAAGCACTGTTCGGCATGGGCAGTCTGGCACTGGGCGAGTTGGCGGGGGAGCGCATGAAGGTTGCCCTGGAAGCCAATTCAACGGAGGATGAGCACGATTGTTTCAGCGATAATACGCATTTCTCCCACTACTATGATGCCAAGGGAATTGAAAATATCTACTACGGGACCTACCAGCGGGTAGACGGTTCCGTGATCAAGGGTGACTCCATTGCCATGCTGGTTAAAGCGAAAGATCCGGCGTTGGCCAAGGCCACAGACAAACAGTTTAAGCAGACTATGGCGTCCATGCAGGCGCTGGTGGATAAAGCTGAAGCTCAACAAAATGCTCAGAAATTTGATCAGATGATCGCCGAGGGTAATGAAGCGGGGGCCAAGTTGATTCAGGATGCGATCACCGGTTTGGTAGCGTTGACCCGAAAAATTGAGAAGGTGGCTGTGGAATTGGGCGTGGAGAATCTATCACCCGAAACTGCAGATCACGAATTCTGATTGCCATTTGACAGCAGTATGGCAAATTTCCTCGTTAGCAACAGGCCTCTCATTAAAATGTGGGGCCTGCTTTTCTTTTTCCTGTCCGTCTTGTTCCTGCCCGTAAAGGTGTATTCCTTTGGCGTGAATTCAGGCGGTGCCACCAGCGTCAGCAAAACAAACAATGACGCCTTTTCCCTGCCGGCAGCCAACCTGTCATTCGAGCGCCGTCTGGATTTCAGCGTGGGCAACAGTTTCTTTCGCAATCCATGGGTGATCGCGCCGTCAGCAACCACCGCGCGGGATGGCCTGGGGCCGTTGTTCAACACCAACGGCTGCCAGAATTGCCATATCCGCGATGGTCGGGGCCATCTACCACAGGCAGCCGACGATAACGCGGTGTCATTACTGGTCCGAATGAGCATCCGGCCCCATTCCGCCGAACAGGAACAGCGGGTACTGCGGCATGGTGTGATCCCTCATCCCCTTTACGGTGATCAGATCCAGGACTTTGCGGTACCTGGGGTGGATGCCGAAGCGCAGATCCACATCACCTATCAAACGCAGACCGTCACGCTTGCCGACGGCAGCGTGGTGACGCTGCGCAAACCTCATTTAACACTCAGCCAGCTCGCCTATGGCGCCCTGGATGATGATGTTGTTTACTCCCTGCGTATGGCCCCGCCGATGATCGGGCTGGGTTTGCTGGAAGCATTGAATGATGAGCAAATTGAGCAGTTGGCCGATCCGCAGGATGAGAACAACGATGGTATTTCCGGACGCAGCAATCGGGTGTGGGATGTGGAGCAGCAAAAGCTGGTCAGGGGGCGTTTTGGCTGGAAAGCGGAACAGCCATCCTTAAAACAGCAGAATGCCGCCGCCTTCAATGGAGATATCGGCATTACAAGCAGCTTGTTTCCCGCTGAGAATTGTCGGGCTGCGCAGCAGGCCTGCCTGGACGCCCCCAGCGGTGGCAAACCTGAACTGTCTGACAAATTACTTGATTCGGTGACCTTCTACACGGGAAACTTGGGCGTTCCCGCGCGGCGTAATGTTGACGATCCGCAGGTCAAACGGGGTGAAGCGGTATTTGTTGAAGCAGGCTGTGGTGATTGCCACCATGTGGCCTTCACCACACCAACGCTTCCCGGGCGCCCCCAACATTCGGCACAGACTATTCACCCCTATACGGATATGCTGCTCCATGATATGGGCCCGGGACTGGCCGATGATCGGGCCGTGTTTGCCGCCTCCGGATCAGAGTGGCGCACACCGCCGTTATGGGGAATCGGCCTCACCAAAACCGTCAGTGGGTTTGAACACTATTTGCATGATGGCCGGGCTGAATCCTTGTTGGAAGCCGTGCTCTGGCATGGGGGCGAAGCGAAACAAAGTCGGGATTATATTGTCCGAGCCCAACGCACCGAGCGGGAGGCACTGCTTGCGTTTCTTCGTTCACTGTAATCTGGGCAGCCTTAATTTTTTCCAGTTCGATTGGTAACCTAACTATGAGATATCCAGGGGCAACGTACCGTTCTAGCGCAACAAAGTACCTTACTAGCGCAACAAAGTACCGTTCCAGCGCAAACAATATCGTGCACGGGCTTGTGTTGGTGATCACCTTGGCGGTGGTGTCTGCCTGTGATTCCACACCGCCGGAGGCCAAGTGGGTGGCGGCGGTTTCCAAACGCATCGGCAGCGATTATCAAGCGTTGCTGAAAGAATCAGAAACGCTGGCAAGCAGCACTGCAACCTTCTGTGAGCAGCCCGTGGATTTGTCCCCGGCCCGCACACAATGGTTACGAACAATGGACGCCTGGCAGCAAGTACAGTGGGTGCGTTTCGGCCCTATACTTGAAAATAACGATGACTGGAAAATACAGTTCTGGCCGGACAAGAAAAATATTGTGGCACGCAAGGTGGGTCAGCTATTGGAGCGCGAACAAGCCATTGATGCTGCCACATTAGACAAAGCCAGTGTGGTGGTCCAGGGATTGACCGCGTTGGAGTTGCTGTTGTTTGATGACAATTTTTCACAACGCTATGGGGAGAACACACCACAAGCGGAAAAGCAATGTCAACTTTTGCGAGTCACCAGCGAGTATCTGGTGACTACCGTAAACCGAATCAGCGAGGGTTGGCAGGACGACGATTTCCAATCCCGCTGGTTGGCCACGGCCACCACAGGCAGCGACAGCACCCAAGTTGATGCGGAAAGCCAGATTGTGGCAGCCATGCTCAGTCAAATGGAGAAAGTAAAGCTGGATAAACTGGGCGGCCCGTTGGGTTATAAAAACCGTAATCGCCAGCCTAATGGGTATTTTGCCGAGAGCTGGCGCAGCCATTCATCCTTAGCCAACATCCAGGCCAACTTACTTGCGCTTGCACGAGTTATTGATGCACAAGATGGCTATGACTTGCGTCGCTTGTTGGCGCACCATGGCGCGGCGCCACTGGCCGATCAGATTCAGGCGCAAGTCAATAAATGCCTGTCGTTGTTGTCAGACATCGATAAACCTCTGTCAGAGGCCGTCATGGATAGTGCATACAAGCCGCGTCTGGATGCATTGCATCAGGCAGTGGGAGAGTTGAATTCGCTACTCAAATCCGGCTTGGCCCCTGCCTTGGAAATTAAGCTCGGTTTCAATTCCAATGATGGTGACTGATCAATGTTGAGACGTGATTTTTGTAAATGGTCATTGCTGGCGATGATGCCGATTCAATTATCCGCCTGTGCCGATCAAGCCGGCGCCAAGCGTAGCTTTAACGCGGTGTTAAGCGGTTGTGATGATGTGGACGGTAACCACTATATTGCCCAACTGAGCAGCACGGGCGATATCGTATCAAAAGTGGCGGTACCGCAACGGGTGCATGGATCCACCGCCCTACCTCAGCAACGGATGGCTTTGTTTTTCGCCCGCAGACCCGGTAACCATCTCTATGCCATGGATCTGGACAGCGGCGCGCTGGTGAATACCCTGGTAAACGGTGAAGATCGCCATTTCTATGGGCATGGCGTAGTCAGCAACGATGGTAAATGGTTGTATACAACCGAGAACAACCTGGCAGATCTGAGCGGCATTATTGGTGTGTACGCGGTGGATGGAAAGATTGAAAAAGTGGCTGAATTCCCGTCCGGTGGGATCGGCCCGCACCAACTGGCATTGATGCCGGATCAGCGTACTCTGGTGGTGGCCAACGGCGGCATGGCAACGCACCCCAATTCAGGCCGCAAGGTATTGAATCTCGATTCCATGGATCCGAACCTTAGCTATCTGGATGTCACTGATGGCAGTGTAGTGGAATCTCACCGGCCACCTCACCATAAAATGAGTATTCGGCATCTGGATGTGTCGAAGGCGGGTAAGGTTGTGTTTGGTGTTCAGTATCAGGGTGACCTGACCGCAGCGGTGCCACTGGTTGGCACCCATCATCGTGGCGAATCGGTTTCCTGGTTGGAAATGCCCGAGTTCTTTCAATTGCGGGTCAAGCAGTATACCGCCAGTGTAGCAGTGGATGACCACGGTAGAACGGCGCTGGTCAGCTGCCCAAGAGGGAACCTGATTGGCTGCTGGGATTTACATGGCGGGCGCTTCCAGCAGCAACTGGTGAGCCAGGATGCTGCCGGATTGTTTCGCCTGCCTGGCGGTGGCTGGATCAGCAGCAACGGCTATGGTCAGGTCAATCTGGTGGAGCTGCAGCGTAAGCGCGGTGCGATGCAGCGGCCATTGGCCATCAGTGAATACCGCTGGGACAATCACCTTACGGTGATATAGCCCATCAACCCGGTTTTCATGTGTTCGATAACGTGGCAGTGATACATCCAGCGGCCGGGGTTATCCGCGACAAATGCAACCTCCACCAATTCGTTTTTTTGCAATAACACAGTATCGGTATGGTAGGGCTCGATGGTTTTCTGATTCGAGCGCAAAACCGTCCAGGTGAAGCCGTGCAAATGAATGGGATGGCTGTGAGGCGTCACATTGCGCAGGCGGAAAATATACGTTTTGCCCAGGGTCAGTGTAGCCACAGGCTCCGGGATATTGTCCGCTGACATACCTTCCCAGGCCCGTCGATTGATGGTCCAGAATGCGTGCTTGGGTTTGCCTTCCGGGTCAGTGGGCGTGATGGCGCCTTCCCATTCAAAGACAAAATTCAGCTTTTCGGCGTTGGCCAGGTCCGGTGTGGGGATCGGGTTCACCGGCAGGCTGGGGATGTGCCGGGTTGCGCCAAGCCCCGCTGCCGTCGTTTGCAGGGACATCAAATCGAACAGCAGGCGCCCCTTGGCGTTTTTGATGGCAACACTTTGCCCGGGTTCTTCGGGGGCGATAAGAGCAACGTCCAAACGCATGCCCGGCCCCATTTCGTGCTCGGTGAGGGGGATGGGTTGGGCTATGGGGTTGCCGTCAATGGCGATGATCCAGGCTGGATAGTCCGGTATTGCCAGTTTGTACATAACCGTATTGTCGACGTTCAGAAAACGCAATCTCACCAGGGCGCCGGGGGCAACATTGTGCACCGGATTATGCTCTCCATTGACCGACTCCCAGGCGCCGGGCGTGCCCATACGAAATGCGGCACGGGGGCTGGTGAAAGGGGCAAAGCTGCCATCTTCACGGATATGCCAGTTCTTCAACAGCAGCGGGATATCCGCGTCGAACCGGATGGGCTCTGCTTCGTCTACTATTAGTGCCCCCACCAACCCCTTTCCCAGCTGCACCAGGCTGTTCACATGCGGGTGGTACCAGAAGGTTCCCGCGTCCGGAGGCGTAAACCGATACTCGAAGTCAGCACCGGGCGCGATGGGGGGCTGGGTTAAGTAGGGCACGCCGTCCATGGCATTCAGGATACGGATTCCATGCCAGTGAATGGTGGTGGGCTCAGCCAGTCGGTTGCGAAACAGGATGCGTATTTCCTGGTGTTGACGGGCGCGTATCACCGGTGGCGGAAATCCCTGATTGAAGGTCCAGGCCGGGGTGCTGGTGCCGGGAATTAATTCGATGTCGGTGGGCTCGGCGGTGAGGATGTAGTCGTAATCCCCGTTGCCGTCTTCCATGGTGAATCGGGGCAGGCCGGTGCAGCCGCTGAGGGCCAGTCCGGAGCTCAAACCGGCAATGAATGCGCGTCGGGATAGAGGCATGGTGGTACCTTATTGATGAACTAAGTGATGCAAATTTGTGCTCAATTATGCAGATTTTTATCCCTCACTACCGGGCCAAAATCAAATAAAGGGTTCATTTTTCACGATATTCCGGACCAAAGCGGTAATTTACCTGACTTGATTATTCTGCTCTAATGGCTATATTGTTAAATTGTCAGACAATAATAACCATATAAACTGATCAGGTGGAGGCGAATATGATTCTGGAATCCATGCTCAAGGGAATGCCCATAGCGGCCCGCAGCCGGGTTGAAGAGGCAATCGACAACATCTCGGTAGTGTTGCAGATGCGCAATCCCAAGGTGTTCGCCTCAATGGCACCTTCCGCCGTCAGGGGATTGGCCCTGAAGCAGGGTAAGCGTAAAGCGATGGTTGAGATGTCGTCGGCCCACCCAGTGACCTTTGATCTCACCTATAAGATGGATTTTCCGGAAATGCGGCGCCTCTACCAGCGTGCGGTGGAAAACCAATGGAATGCCGATAAGGATCTGGCCTGGTCCACCGACGTGGATCCGCTTAACCCGGACATTCCGATCATCTCCAATGACTTTTTTCCGGATGACTATCTTAAGCAGCTACCGGTTAAATTAACGCCGCAGCAGCGCATTGAGCTCAATTACAATATTGCCTGCTGGATGCTGAGCCAGTTCATGCACGGCGAGCAGGGGGCCTTGTATGCATCCGCCCAGGTGACCGAAAGCGTGGGCTGGATGGAGGGTAAGCTATTTGGGGGCACCCAGGTGATGGATGAAGCGCGGCACCTTGAAGTCTTCAACCGGTATTTGGTGGATAAGCTCAATAAACGTTATGAGGTGAATGACAACCTGTTTGTAATCCTCGACGATCTGCTGACGGATGCCCGCTGGGATTTCAAGTTTCTGGGCATGCAGATCATGGTGGAAGGCCTGGCATTGGGGGCCTTCCGCACTATCCATAACATGAGTGCGGAGCCCTTGCTGAAGAACCTCCTTAAGTATGTTATCAAGGATGAGGCCCGCCACGTGCATTATGGTGTTCTGGCGCTGAAAGATCATTTTACCCGGGAACTGTCGGAAACCGAGCGCCGGGAGCGTGAAGACTGGGCTTTCGAGGTGGCTGTTTTGATGCGCAACCGTTTTATGGCCCATGAAATTTTTGAAGAATGGTTCGAAGGTATCATCAGCCGGCAGGAATGGAATCGCCTGATCTCCAATTCCCCTGCCATGATGCAGTTCCGGCAGAATATGTTCAGTCGCCTGATACCCAACCTGGATTTTATTGGCCTGATGTCCGAGCGCGTGCGCCCGCACTATGCACGGTTCGGCATGCTGGATTATTTAAAAGGTAAAAACGCCAGCCAGCTCAGCGAGCAGGACATGATCGCTGACCTCCATTAAACCCCTGCCCGATCCGGTTGCGATCTGATTGCCTGTTTCAATAATTTGGAAATTAGATTGCAACCTCTAATTTTAATTGCGATAAAGACAGTTAAGTACGTGTAGTAGCTGGTGCCGAGGCTAGGCTGTGCTTGGGACTCTTTTATCTTAATTGGGAGATTTATATGGCAAACGCATTTGGGAACCTGAATGCCGAGAAGGCAAAACAATGGGTGGAAAAAATGGAAGCACAGTTACACAAGGCGCAGGAAAAAGTCTCATCCGCCAGACAAAAGCTGTTAAAGGCGCAGGAGCGTTGGCGCATCAAGGCCACTGCCGCGGCTCAAGTTGCGGTGGAGCAGGCCCAGGAGGCGGTGGAAACCGCGATGGCCGTGGTGGAAGACACACGCAAGGAGTTAACCCAGGCCAAGCTGGAAGCTCAGGTAGCCCAATTGCGGGAACGTTTTTTTGAAACCGAGCACAAAATGCGGGAAAAAATGATTGCCCGTGAAGAAGAACTGCGCAAGAAAGTTGAAAAAGAGCTGGAAGACGCCTACGACAAAGCGCGTAAGCAGATCGAAGCTGCTCTGGAAAGCAAATACGCCAAGCAATTGCGTGATTACAGCAAATCGCTCGAGAGCAAAGTCAAAAAAGCGGCCAAGGATTTCGAAAAACGTGAGAAAGAGCTGCTCAAGCGCAGCGGACTCTCGGTTACCCGCAAAAAGCCGGTAGCGAAGAAAACCACAGCAAAGAAGGCGCCCGCTAAAAAAGCCCCCGCCAAGAAAACCCCTGCGAAAAAGACGGCAGCCAAAAAGACCGCGGCCAAGAAAACACCCGCCAAGAAGGCAACTGCGAAAAAAGCCCCCGCCAAGAAAACCACCACATGATAACACCGTAGCAGGCTTGTCCGCGGGGCAGGGCAATAAAAAAGGCAGCCTGAGCTGCCTTTTTTATTGCCCAACAGTGTCGTTTTGGCAGCTGAGCAGAAAAAACTCTAATGCTGGTCGATAATGTCATTGAAATTATCCGACTGTCTGGTCACTATTACCGGCAACACAATACAAAGTAAAAGGAGATAGAAGTGGCTGCTGCATACATCGTAGACGCTGTCAGAACCGCCGGTGGTCGCCGTAACGGGCGCTTGAGCCAGGTTAGTCCGGCCGATTTGGGCGCGGTGGTGATCAACGCCCTGCTGGAGCGAAACAACCTGGATCCGGCCCTAATAGAAGACGTTATATTCGGCTGTGTCAGTCAAATCGGGCCGCAGACGTTCAACGTGGCGCGTACGGCAGTACTGGCGTCCAACCTTCCCATTGAAGTGCCTGGTGTCACGGTTGACCGGCAGTGTGGCTCCGGCCAGCAGGCCATCCACTTTGCGGCCCAGGCGGTGATGTCAGGTAACCAGGATATGATCATTGCCGGCGGGGTTGAGAACATGAGCATGACCCCAATCGGATCACCCTTGCTGGTGGCATCCAAGGCCGGAATGCGTACACCCTTCGATGGTGAGGCGATTTCCAGCCGCTACCCGGGTGTGGAGTTCAGCCAGTTTGTCGGCGCTGAGCGCATGGCCGAAAAGTACGCTGTAAGCCGGGATGACCTGGATCATTTTGCCTATCAGAGCCATGTCAAGGGCGCCGCAGCCTACGATGATAACCGCTTCGATCGGGAAATCATTCCCATGACCGTGGAAGTGGAGGGGCAAAAAGTGGTTCATGATGTGGACGAAGGCCTGCGTCGTAATGCCACACTGGAGGCTATTCAGGGGTTGGAGCCACTGCAGGAAGGTGGCCTGATCACCGCCGGTTCCGCCAGCCAGATATGCGACGGTTCAGCGGCCACCCTGATCGTCAGTGAGCGTGCGCTCAAACAGTACGGTTTGACCCCGCTGGCCAGGATTCACGATATGACCGTGGTTGGCTCGGATCCCACCATGGTGTTGGAGGGTCCGATCCCGGCCACCCAGAAGATTCTGCAGCGCACCGGGCTCACGATCGAGGATATTGCGATCTATGAAGTGAATGAGGCGTTTGGCTCGGTACCATTGGCCTGGAAAAATGCCATTGGTGCCGACCTGGAACGGCTTAATGTGAACGGCGGCGCGCAGGCGCTGGGGCACCCACTGGGAGCAACAGGGGCCAAATTGATGGCGACGCTTGCCTATGAGCTGATTCGCCGCAAGGAGCGTTATGGCCTGCTGGCCATTTGCGAAGGCTTGGGGACGGCCAACGCCACCATCATCGAAAATATGCAACGCTAGTACTGAAACGCCGCTGTGGTGACCCTGGCCGGCACCACAGCCCGTCATGTTCCTGCCATTATCATCTGCGACTATCCCGCTCGAACCTGGGCTGATTCCAATACTTTGTGTAATTTTAAGGCTTTAGGCCGGTAGTTCATCCTTTCGCTCAGGGAATACTCAACCTATAATCAAAAAATGAGTTACAAAAACGGTTCCTATATCCCAATGCATGACAGAACCCTGGCTCCCGGCGCTGTTGGTGGTTTGCGGCTGCGTTCCCTGCAGGATGGAACGGAGTTCTCACTGGATGACGACGAGATACTGGTAGGGCGGGAAATTGAATGCAGTATTACCCTGGAGAGCGGCCATATTTCCCGTTATCACGCCAAAATCAGTCGCGTGAATGGCGATATCGTGGTGGAGGATTTGCGCTCGACCAATGGAACCTTTATTAACGGGCGGCGCCTGTCTGCTCCGCAATCGTTGAGTGTGGGCGACGAAATCCGTTTTCATGAGATTGCGTTTCGGCTGGTGACCGATGAGGCCGGTTCTGGTGATGCGGAGGCCACCATGTTTCAGGCGGCCCCCATACAACCAGCGAAACAGACTGCCGCCCCGGCGCCAGCCGGTGAGCCCATCGCCGCAGAAAAGCAAGCACCGGTTGCCGCCGACGAAGACAGTACCCGTATCCTCAGTATCGACGATTTGAATCGCCTGCAGGGGAAATCCGAGCGCACCTCCGCAACCGTCGACAGCGGCAGCGGCCCGCGTCTGGTGATGCTCACGGCACCCATACGGGGTAAGGTGTTTTCTCTGATCTCCCAGAACAAGAACGCCTGGTTGTTGGGGCGTGAATCGGAATGCGAGTTTCAGTTGTCCGATAAGACCGTGTCCGGCCACCACGCGCGTATTCGCAAACTGGCGGATGAGTGGGTACTGGAATCCTGCGAGGGGCGTAATCCTATCTTCATCAATAACCGCTCGGTGGAATTTACCACGCTGCACCCGGGCGATGTGATCCGCATCGGTCGAATGGAGTTGATTTTCCGTACCGATGAAAAGGCCCTGGTTCCGGAGGCACCCAAGCCTGGCGGGATGATCGCCTCGAAAACCAATATTTTCCTGCTGATCACCGGGCTGGTGGTGTTGGGTGTTGTGCTCGGAATCATTCTGGTTTAGTGATCAGACCACCCGGGTTTTTTCCAGCCCCCCGAAAGCCTTGAAAAGGTCTTTGCAGAATTTCGACAATTCCAGACTCATTACCGCAAAATCCTGATCAAATTGCTGGGCCTTGCTCTCGGCGTCGGTTTCATGGGCCTGCTCGATCAGTTGATCATCAAACTTCATGCGCTTGATGCTGAGATCCTCCTCGATCACACAGTGGAGGCTGTCGTTCCAGTTAACCGCCAGTTTGGTGCAACGCTTGCCGGATTCCAGCATGGACTGGACCTCGTCTGCATCCAGGTCCTGTGCTTTACAGCGAATGACGTTGGCGCTGTCGGTGGGATTGCTTAATTCACATTCCCGTTCCAGCAGGAATGGCGGGTGAGCATTTTGTTCTGCCAGCCAATGGGTCATCACATCGGTGGGCACCTGCTTGCTGGCCGGCGGGATCACCGGCAGCGAGCCCAGGGTATCCCGCAAGTGACTCATGAATTGCTCCGCCTTGGATGCACTGGAGGCATCAATCAGCAGCAGATTGTCTTTGGGTGAAATATACCCATAGACCCGCTGTGATTTGGAGAATGCTCTGGGCAGCAGTTCCAGCATCACGTCATCTTTGAGCTGATCCCGTTCCTTTTTGAAGACTTTGCGTGCTTCTTTCTGTTCAATGTGTTGGGAGCGCTCCAGCACAGCCTCTTTCACCACGGAGGCCGGAATGACCTTGTCCTCCCGTTTGGCACACAACATCAGAAATCCGTTGCAGGCGTGCACAAACTGAGGCTCCTGATCTGCAGCCTGGGCCTGCTCAATGGGGGGCACCCAGCCGTATTTTGTCAGATCCTGGCGTCCGCAGGGGTTAAAGGGTTTGTCCGCCAGGTGGGTTTGCAGTTCCTCCGCGCTCATGTCGAAAGGTTTGGTGAATCGGAAGATACGCAAGTTTTTGAACCACATAATCAGACTGCTCCCAACAAAATGGAGGCCGATTATGAGACAATGCGCGCTGGTTTCCAACCGCTTTGGAGGGCAACATGTCCTACCTTTGTGATACTCCGCAAAACCCGAAAAGCGACTTGACTCTTGTCTTCGCCCACGGTGCCGGCGCCCCCATGGACAGCGACTTTATGCAGGCTCTGGCAGGGCTGGTGGCGGAGCGGGGTGTGCGGGTGATTCGGTTCGAATTTCCCTATATGATGCAGCGCCGCCAAACCGGCAAGAAGCGGCCACCGGATCGAATGCAGATTCTGCTGGATGCGTTTGCGCGGGTGGTTGATGATGCGGGCGGTGCTGCCAGCTGTGTAGTGGGTGGCAAATCAATGGGTGGGCGTGTGGCTTCGATGCTGTTGGCCCAGTCCGGGGTCAGAGGGGCCGTGTCGTTAGGCTACCCCTTCCATCCGCCGGGTAAAGCGGACAAAGTTCGGAGTGATCACTGGCCTGATATTGATTCACCTTGGTTGATCGTGCAAGGCACCCGTGATCCCTTTGGTAAACCGCAGGAGGTGGCCCATTATAATCTGCCGGCCAGTTGCGACATTCGCTGGCTGGAAGACGGTGATCATGATTTCAAGCCGCGCAAAGCCAGTGGCTTGACCCAGATACAGCATTGGCGGCAAGCTGCTGACTGGGTTGCTGAATTTATTTTGGGGGTTTAGTGATGAAGAACAGTGTGTTGTTGTTGGGGCTGATGCTGTTGGTGGCCTGTGATAGCGTCGAAGTGACACCGGTGGATATTGCTGGCCAACCTATCATCGGCCATTGGTATTTTTCTGAGTCCGTGGAAGAGAACGGCATGCACTTTTATCAGCGTCTTTACCTGCATGTACGGGAAGATGGCTTTGTGCTTTACGCCAATGTGCTTTGCAAGCAGTCTTTGTCCTCTGGGGCGCGTTCCGAAAGCCGTCTGATACTGGATTATCTCCCGGTTAAGCAGATCAACGTCAAAAAGCTGGTACTGCAGAAATACCCGTTAACCCCCAAGTTTGAAATTCTTCTGGGGCAATGGCCGGATCAGGGGAGTGGCGTGTTTGAAGTTGATAACATGCCGTTGCGTCCGATTGCTGCTGCGGAAAAGCCGGACGTTCATAGCTGGGAGTGTCAATAGGCCAGCCTGATCACGGCATCTTTGATCAGTGGTGACAAATCGATTTGATTGCTGGGGTGGGGAATGCTGTTGCAACTGACCACCTGGGTGATGCCCGCCTCTGTTAATGCCTCCGGCGCACCGGGGGCAAACAGACCGTGGGTACAAACAGCATCCACTTGCACACAGCCTGCCCGCATCAATGCCTGTGCCGCCTGCTTGATGGTGTGGCCGGAGCTGATGACGTCGTCCAGTAGAATGGCGTGCTTTCCACTCAGGTTTTCATCGGGCAACGCCACTTCCACATCCCGGTCACCGTGGCGGACTTTGCGGGCGATGCAATAGGGCAGGCCGCTGGTGTCGGAGGCGGTTTTTACCCATTGTTCTGATTCTTCGTCGGGGCCCACCAGCATCCGGTTGTCCGCTCCGGGCTTGAGATACCGGCCAATTTCACCGGCGGCAGACAGACTGATGGCCTCGCAGTGGGTGAAGGATTCGGACAGGTGGTTAATGCGGTGCAGGTGAGGGTCCACCGTGATGATGCCATCCAGCCGGCTGGAAAGCAGGTCGCCGATAATCAGTTGGCTGACGGCTTGCCCCGGTTCGAATTCAATGTCCTGCCGCATGTAACATAAATACGGTGCCACCAAAATAGCCCGCTGACAGCCATGACGCCGGCTGGCGGCAACGGCCAGTAGCAGCTCGATCAGTTTGGCATTGGGGTTGTCAAGGCTCAACACAAACAGCACCGTAGGGGGGAGGCCGGTGGGTACTTTTATTCGGCTTTCGCCATCGGGAAAGAGGTGGCATTGTATCAGCGAGCAGGGCACCGACAGGCACTGCGCCAGCCGTGTTGCCTGTTGCCAGCTGCTTTCAAAGCCCAGCACCACCATCGTGTTTGTGTCCGTTACCATGGGATTGTTTGCTCCTCTGCGGTTCCCACCTGATAGCCGTTGTCTTTTTCTGCAAGGCGGCAGGCAAACTGAAAGTCTGCAGGAAACTGGGAATAGATGCGATACAGTGGTTCACCTTGGTGAACCCTGTCGCCGGTTCGTTTATACAAATACACCCCTGCACCTTTATCAATGGGTGCCCCTGCCAGGCGCGCGATACGGGCCATGGTCAGGTTGTTGATGCCCAGGACGGTGCCGTCGGCCGGTGCCACCACATCCTGGGTCAGTGTGCCCAATTCGTAACGCAGGTTCTGTTTACCCTGGGCTTCGATAATCTGTTCCATCTTGAACAGGGCGCGGCCGGAATCCAGTATATCCCGAGCGATTTCGTAGCCTTCGCCACCGCGAATATCATTATCGAATTCAAGTAATCTGCCGGCCAGCTGCAAGGACTTTTCCCGCAGGTCATGGGGTGCTTCCGGATCATTACGCAGCACCCGCATGACATCCCTTGCCTCCAGCACCGGGCCAATACCCCGGCCAATGGGTTGTCGGCCGTCGGTGATGATGACCTGGGTCACCAAGCCAATGCGATCGCCCACGTATTCAAATAATTTACGCAGTTGCATCGCTTCTTTCATGGAGCGGACTTTGGCGGTGGGGCCCTCCGGTATGTCGATCAGAAGATGGCTGGAGCCGCAGGCCCTTTTCTTCGATAGAATAGAGGCCACCATCTGCGCCTGGGAGTCGATCGCCAACGGGCGCTCAACCGAGATCAGCACGTCATCCGCCGGTGCCAGTTTTGCGGTTCCCCCCCACGCCAGGCAACCACGCTGCTCGCGTACAATTTTATGCAACTGCTCCATGGGCAGATCAACCTGCGCCAATACTTCCATGGTATCGGCGGTGCCGGCCGGGGAGGTGATGGCGCGGCTTGAGGTTTTCGGACACAACAGACCAAAGGCTGCCACGATGGGCACCACCACCATGGAGGTGCGGTTACCCGGGATGCCGCCAATGCAGTGTTTGTCGACAACGCGCTTTTCTTCCCAATCCAGTTTTTGTCCGGACTCCACCATGGCCCGGGTCAGGTAAAGCACTTCATCCCGATCCAGCCCCGCTTCAGAAACCGCCACGAGAAAAGCCGCGATCTCGGGTTTGGAGTAACGGTTCTGGGCAATATCCTGAATGATGTGATGAAACTTATCCTGGGTGATTCGTTCTCCGGACAGTTTCTCACGTACAAACTCCATGGACAGTGGCGGCTCTGCATGGTTGACCCGTACGTTGCTGGATTCCGCCACCCCCAAATGATCGAAGGCCTGTTCTGACAGGCCCAGTTGTCCCGGCATTACAATGCAGTCATCGTCCACCACATTGAGAACCGCCAGTATTTTTTTACCGTCCTCGCGGACCTCGACTTTGCTCAGTGCTTGAAAGCCTTCGGCCTTATAGACCGGGCAATCCCGGTGCAGGTAAGCCACGTTCTCGTGATAGGTATCAATAGCAACCCGCTTGAGTCGGAGTACTGGTTGAGCGCTGGAGGCCATATTAGCTCCTTGATTGTTATCCGCTAATGATAGAGCGGCTTGGACATCCAACCCAGTACTTACATCAATATCCGGCGCATTTTCTTGATATTTCACGACAGCTGTATGAATATACAGTTGTCGTGAAATGCAGGTGATTATCATGATATTCAAAGGACCCAAGGCATGATGTACAAAGGGCGCGGCGCCGTTAGCAACCCAACGGGGCGATATAATCCAACCCAGAGCCAGAGCGACACTGATGAGGCCATGCCGGCACCGCAAACGGTGTTTTACCGTGAGACCGCCAAATCCATCATTAGTCGTAACCAATCCCCCGATGTTCCGTTTGAGC
The DNA here is from genome assembly GCF_003671475.1 of Ketobacter sp. GenoA1. Taxonomy (NCBI): domain Bacteria; kingdom Pseudomonadati; phylum Pseudomonadota; class Gammaproteobacteria; order Pseudomonadales; family Ketobacteraceae; genus Ketobacter; species Ketobacter sp. GenoA1. Next base: position 755,088 of record NZ_RCHM01000042.1, read on the forward strand.
AGTCAATAAACCCCTATCGCGGTTGTGAGCATGGTTGTATTTACTGTTTTGCCCGGCCTAATCACGCCTATGTGGATCTGTCGCCGGGGCTGGATTTTGAGACGCGAATATTTGTTAAGGAAAATGCAGCGCAACGTTTGCAGGAGGCATTGCAAAAGCAAGGCTACAAGCCCAGCCCCATCACCCTGGGTACGGCAACCGACCCCTATCAGCCGGTGGAGCGCCACACGGAAATCACCCGGGAGTTGCTGACGGTGCTGGTGCGGTTCCGCCATCCATTCACGCTGATCACCAAAAGTGCGTTGGTATTGAGGGATATTGATGTGCTCAAGCAGGCGGCCGAATTGGATTTGGTGAAAGTCATGATCAGTGTTACCACCTTGAATAACCGGCTTAAAGGCCAGCTGGAGCCCAGAACGGCCTCGGGTGCCGCGCGGCTCAGGGTGGTGTCGGCACTGACCCAGGCCGGCATACCCGTGGGGGTGCTGATGGCGCCACTCATTCCCTGGCTGAACGATGGGGAGGTTGAGGACATAGTCAACCGCTCTGCCCAGGCCGGTGCGGAAAGTGCCAATTACATTTTTCTGCGCTTGCCCCTGGAGGTGGCCCCATTGTTTTCTGAGTGGCTGGCTGAGCACTATCCGCAACGGGCGGAGCGGGTGCTGAGCATCGTCCGCCAGAGTCGTGGCGGCAGGCTCTATTCAGCCCAGTTTGGCGAGCGTATGAGAGGTCAGGGGCCATTTGCAGAATTGTTCAATAACCGGTTTCGGAACGCCTGTAGAAAGGCGGGTATACAATACGCGGGAAGCCGTCACTTATCATGTGATAAGTTTTCTTTACCATTCCAAAACAATCAGTTAGCTCTGTTCTGATGTTTTGATGAGTTTTTGTAAACAAGTGTTCGCTTAATGTTGATATAGATCAGTTTTTTATCAAGATGCGCTTGTTAATTCGAATTGTGGTGGGTATATTCCGCCTCGCGATTAACGCCTGTTGTATTCAGGTACCCGAAGTCGAGGTGGCGTGATGTCTGTTGAGCAGTTTGAAGCGGTTTCCCTTTATGTGTGCGTATCCGGTCTGATTGCGTACATGTTTTTCATCATGTACAAGCTTGCCGCTGAATCCAAGGCTGGCAAATTGGGCACCTTTGCCATCTTCCTCACCCTGGGTCTGGGTGTATTCGGGTTCATTGCCAAGGAAGTGTTGACCATCGTGATTTCGGTATGACGAAAACACCCAATCAGTTTCCTAAAAGCCTCTCTTAAGAGGCTTTTTTTATGCCCAGCTGTTTACTTTATTCACTTCCCCTTCAGTAGAATGTTCTAAAAATTCGAAATAAACAGTCTAATTAATCAATTATCTTTCGAAATAATCGCTTCCTATAATGGCTCCACACTCATCAATCAGGGTCGTTTTGGAGGTCAGCATGAACACATCTTTACTTAGGAATATTGTTTTCACGGATTCCAGCCTGGCGGGGCTGGCATTGCGGATACCTGCGGGCATTATTTTTATGGCCCACGGCGCCCAGAAATTGTTTGGCGCTTTCGGTGGTTATGGGCTGGACGGTACGGGGCAGTGGATGGCGTCCATTGGACTGGAGCCGGGCTACCTCATGGCGCTGGCGGCGGGCAGTGCGGAATTCTTCGGCGGGTTGGCGTTGTTGGTGGGCCTGCTCACCCGGCCGGCGGCCCTGGTGTTGGCCATTACCATGGTGGTGGCCATAGTCTCAGTGCATATCCAGAATGGGTTGTTCATGAGTAACAACGGCTACGAGTTCGGGTTGTCGTTACTGGCGATCTCAGTGGCGCTCCTGATTCGTGGTGGCGGTGCCTTTTCGCTGGATCGCTGGATCAGTATTCATGGCCTGGGATCGGCCCGGAATACCGCTGATGTGAATGTAATGTCAACCCAATAGGAGGGAATATCATGGGATTGTTGGTGGAAGGTCGCTGGTTGGACCAATGGTATGACACGGAATCCACTAAGGGGCGCTTTGAGCGCTCCGCCGCCCAGTTTCGTAACTGGGTAACCGCAGACGGTCGTGCCGGGCCGACCGGAGCCGGCGGTTTCAAGGCAGAGCCCGGGCGTTACCATCTGTATGTGTCCCTGGCCTGTCCCTGGGCGCACCGGACCTTGATATTCCGCAAGCTGAAAGGCCTTGAGTCACTGGTGAGTGTGGCCGTCGTCAATCCGTTGATGCTGGAGCACGGTTGGACTTTCGCAGCGGGTGAAGAGGTGACTGGTGATACGCTTTACGGCCTGGACTACCTGTACCAGGTCTATCTAAAAGCCGATCCCCAATACAGCGGGCGGGTTACGGTGCCGGTATTGTGGGATAAGGTTACTGAAACCGTTGTCAGCAACGAATCGGCGGACATCATCCGCATGTTTAACAGCGCGTTCGATGGCTGCGGGGCAAGCGTTGGTGACTTTTATCCCCCGGCGGAGCAAGAGGGGGTGGATCGCCTCAATCACTTAATTTATAACCAGGTGAACAACGGTGTTTACCGGGCCGGGTTTGCCACGACTCAGGAGGCCTACGAAGAGGCGCTCCTGCCGTTGTTCGAGACTCTGGACTATCTGGAACAGTTGTTGGAAAGCCAACGCTATCTGGTGGGCAGTCGTTTAACCGAAGCCGATTGGCGCTTGTTTACCACGTTGATTCGATTCGATGCTGTCTATCACGGCCATTTCAAGTGCAACCTTCGCCGCATCAGGGATTATCCCAATCTGGACAATTATATGCGCGAGCTTTATCAATGGCCGGGTGTAGCAGAAACCACACACTTCGATCATATCAAAACCCATTATTACGCCAGTCATGGCACCATCAATCCGTCTGGCATCGTGCCGTTGGGTCCGCTGCAGAATCTGGATGAGCCCCATAATCGACAACGTATTACGGATTAAAAAAGGGTATGTAATTCAATAATCTCTGTCATGGGTCAAGTAAACCGGGTGGTTTTGTGCTTGCAATGCATCCGGTTTACGTAAAGGATTAATACTGATTGTGTTTCAGTGTGAGGGCCGTTATGTCAGGGGAGAAACACGCAGATCCGTGGCAGGGTCTGGCAGAGGCAGAGACCGTCGCTGACAAATTGCGTTTCATGCATGGTGTTATGAAAGATCATATGCCGCACATCACCCGCATTGCAGTGGCCCTGTATGATCCGGATACCGACTACCTGAGAACATTTGTCTACAGCAGTCTGGAAGACAGTCCGCTCACCCACTATCAGGCCAAACTGGCGGATTGCCTTTCGTTGCAGGAGATAGCGGCCAGCGGTGAGCCGCGGGTGGTGAATGATTTAAGTGTTTTCAATCGCCACGGTGACGAGCATCAACACACCAAGGCAATTTATGATGCCGGTTTGCGATCCAGTTATACCCTGCCCATGGTGTGGGAGGGGCACTTTCTCGGGTTTGTCTTTTTCAACGGTGATGAGCCTGAGGTGTTCAGTGAGCGGGTTTTAACGGAGCTGGATGTGATTGCCCACATGATCACGCTCCTGATATTAAACGAGCGAACCAACGTCAGGGTGTTGCTGGCCACCATCAAGTCCGCCTTGGATTTGACTCATTCACGTGATCCGGAAACCGGTGGTCATCTTGAGCGAATGTCCCGTTACTCCCAATTGATTGCCAAGAACATTGCAGAGCTAAAGGGGCTGGATGATCAGTACGTAGAGCATATTTTACTTTTTGCACCGCTGCACGATCTGGGCAAACTCGCTATCCCCGACAGCATATTACTCAAGGATGGGCCGCTGGATGCAGAGGAGCGGGAAATCATGCGAACGCACTCGGAGCAGGGCCGTTCTCTCATCGACAAGTTGCTAAAGAACTATGGTTTAAATGGTGTTACCCATGTGGATATGCTGCGTAACATAGCGCTGCATCACCATGAGGCCTGGGACGGTACCGGCTACCCGGACCGATTGGTGGGCAATGCCATACCCCTGGAGGCAAGAATCGTTGCGGTGGCCGATGTGTTTGATGCATTAACCAGTCGCAGACCTTACAAGGAAGCCTGGAGCAACAGTGAGGCGTTTGCGAAGTTAAAGGAGATGGCCGGTGAGAAGCTGGACGCCGAATGTGTCGCGGCATTAATCAATGACAATGCTCAAATCGAAGAAATCCAGCGCGTGTTCAAGGAAAACCCCTACGGGTAACCTACGATGCGGCGGATCGCGCCATAAAGCGGTTTAAGTTGTTCATAGAGGGGCGAATAGACCTCTTTGAACAGTTGGTCATAAAGATTTTTGTGGTCATCGACGGGGCTGAATCGCTCGCCTGGATGGGTCATATGGGCAATAGCCTGCTGGTGATCGGCGTAGAGGCCGCAACCCACCGCCCCATTGATAGCCGCCCCCAGGCCTGAGGTTTCGAAGGTGTGTGGGCGGTGCGCATCCATGCCGAAGATATCCGCAGTGATCTGCATGATGCCATTGCTTTGCGCGCCTCCCCCTGACACCATAAGCTTGTTAATGGGTTGGCCGGTGCGGTTTTCAATGCGTTCTTTTCCTTCTCTTAATGCATAGGCAATGCCTTCAATAATGGCTCGATAGAGGTGGGCTTTGGTGTGCACATCGCCAAAGCCGATAATGGCTCCCTTTGCCTCCGGGCCCGGTATACGCAAGCCGGGGGACCAATAGGGTTGCAGTGTTAAACCCATGGACCCGGCCGGTACTTCTTTCAGCCACCGCTCGAACAGCGATTCCACCGCGATATTGAGTTCTTTGGCCTTTTCAGCCTCCCTGTGCGCAAATTCCCGTTTGAACCAATTCACCATCCAATAGCCCCGCTGTACGATGACCTCGCAACTGTAGTGGTTTGGCATTGCGGCGGGGTACGCGGGCAGCATGGGAATGGCCTCCCGGTATTTGGGGCTGGTGACGTTGAAGGTTGCGGTGGTGCCGTAACTGATGCTGCCTGTGTCCGGGGTCAACGCGCCGCACCCTATCACTTCGCAGGCCTTGTCACTGCCGGCGGAAATCAAGGGCAACCCGTGAGGGATGCCGGTGTCCCGTGCTGCTTCGGCGGTGATCTGCCCGATAACGGTACCGGGTGCATAAAGCCGCGGTAACTGTGAGCGCTTGACGGCCAGCGCTTGCCAGCGCCAGTCGTGCTTGGCACACCAGCGGTGGTGTTTGAAATCAAACGGCAGGTAGCCGACCTGGCTCGCGGTTGAGTCTGCGTAATTGCCGCAAAGCAGATAGGTCAGGTATCCCGATAACAGCAGGTATTTATGGGTGGCTTTCCATATGTTGGGTTGATGGTGGGCTATCCAGTTGCATTCCGCCTGTGCCCGGTAATAGTTTAGGGTGTCCTCCCCACCGGCGGCTTTGATCAGGTAGCGCCAGGGTCCTTTCAAGGGGTCAATGTTATCCAACTGACGCTGATCCAGCCACACCATGGCAGGGCGCAAAGGGTTGCCGTTGATATCCACATTGATGACGGTCGAGCGCTGGGTGGTGAGTGCAACGGCGCGCAGGGTAGCGGGGTCAACTGTGTCCATCTGCCACAGTGAGCGGCAGGCCGAACACAGTTGTCGCCAAAAATAATCAGGATCCTGTTCGGCCCAGCCGGGCTGGGTGGAGTAGTAGGGTTCGAGTTCCACCTGGCTTTTTGCCAGTAACTGCCCGTTCAGGTCGAACAGCAGCGCGCGCACGCTTTGGGTACCGTTGTCGATGGCCAGGATCGCGTCAGGCATCAGGCGCTCGGCAGGTAATAATGTTGATGCCAGAGGGTCATGTAGCGTTCCCGCTGGGCCACCCAGGTGGCGTGGTCCCAACCGAGTTCTTCCATGCAAATCGGTTGCAACAACGGCAGCAGCTCAGAGCCTCCGTTCTTCAGCAGCAGACCGAGCCGAGTACGGCGTAACAGCAGATCGTCAAGATTGACCACACTTTCATGTCTGGCGCACCAACGGATCTCCGCCAGGCAGAAACGGGTGGGCTCGATACAGTACAGTTCACCGGTTTTGCTTTGCTGAATTATGTCCAGCACAGAGTCCCCATAGCAGCCGATTAATCTTGCCGCCAGCGCCGGGTCATCAATATTCAGTTGCTCCGGTTTCACGGTGGCGCCAGTGATGATGCTCCGCTTGGGGGCCGCCGGTGGGGGGGTGCCAGTTGGGCTGATGAGCGCTAACGCGGTGTCCAGGGTGTCAAGGGCAATGAGCCTGAACGTGGTAAGCTTGCCGCCACTGACGCTGACCAGCCCGTTATCAACCCAAACCTGATGATCCCGTTTTTCTTTGGAGGGTGCTTTACTGCGATCCTTGCTGATCACCGGCCGCACGCCGGCGTAGGTGGCGATGATGGTATCCCGGGTTATATTGGCCTGGGGAAATTGCTGTTGCACCAGGCTCAGCAAATAATCGATCTCAGGGTTGGTGATACTGGGTTCAAGATCCAGGTCCAGCGCATGGTCCAGGTCGGTGGTTCCCACCACCGTTGCGTTCTCCCAGGGGAAAATGAATACCGCCCGTTTATCCTGGGGATGAAACAGAGTGAGGGCATCGTTCACCGGCGCCAATTCGTGAGGAATGATAATGTGGCTGCCCCGCAATGGGCGAATGGTGCGTTCGTGGCTGACCACTTCCCGCAGATTGTCCACCCAGGCTCCGGTTGCGTTGATGACCACTTTCCCCCGCACATCCTGCTGTTGGCGGTGAACACAATCCAGCAGCCTGACACCATTCACTTGGCCGTGGGCGTTGTAGAGCAGGGCCTCTGCCCGGCAGTAGTTGAGGGCGGTGGTGCCCGGCTGCAGCGCTTCATGCAATACCCGCAGCACCAGTCTGGCATCATCGGTAATGGCGTCGGTGTAATAGCTTGCGCCTTTGAGTTTGTCGGGGTTCAGGCCCGGCACCCTTTGTAATAACTTTTTGCTGCCAAAAAATTGCTGGGTTTTGACGCCGGCCAGTTTGTCGTAGATTTTCAGCAAACTATTGAACAACAATTTGCCCGGAATCTGACCTTTACGGATCGGAAACAGGTAACCCAATCGTTCCACCAGGCCGGGGGCTTCTGCAATGAGCCGCTCCCGTTCCTGCACGGAATGTTTGGTCAGCTTGATGTCACCCTGGGCAATGTAACGCAAACCGCCGTGAACCATTTTGGAAGAGCGGCTGGACGTGCCCCAGGCGTAATCTTTTTGTTCCACCAGTAAGCTCTTTAAACCCAGCCGCGCGGCTTCTCGCAAAATGCCCACGCCGGTGATACCACCCCCCACAATGATCAGGTCCCAGGGGCTGTCGTGGTGGGTGATTTGTTGCCAGGCCTGATTGCGGTCAATGGGATTCATGCTTGTCCTCTTCAGGCACGAGCTTACCGGGATTCATGATGCCATGTGGATCAAAGTGCCGGCACAGAGCGTCAATGGTGGCCATCCCCAGTTCGCCTTTTTCTGCTTTCAGATAGGCTAGGTGATCTGTTCCAACGCCATGTTGGTGGCTGATGGTGCCACCATTTTTTACGATGGCCTGGCTCGCGGCCTGTTTCATGCGGCGCCAGCGATCAAGCGTTTCTGGATAATTACGGGCGCAACGAAAAACGTAGGTGGTATAGATGCTGGAGCCCTGCTGGTAGACGTGGGAGAGGTGGGTGAATACAAGAATTTTTTCTCCGGCCATTTTCAGCGTGTGATGAATGGCGTTTTCGATGGCTTCAACGGTGGCGGGCACCCGTGCCCAGTCGACGGCGGTTTCCACTGTATCGACGGCATAACCCAAGTTCCAAAGCCCATGGCGCAGATAAGGCGAGCGAAAGCGGTTCTCTTGCCATTTTTTGCCGAGCAAGGTGCCGGTATTGATGCCGTCATGCTGTTTTATGATGCGATTGGTTTGAATGAGCGTCGCCCGGCAGAAATCCTTGTTGCCGGTAACGCCGAAAGTGAACAGGCACTTATCCTGCCCTGCACCCCGTATTCGTAAATAGCGTTCCAGGGCAGCCACGGCGGTTGGGTGCCCCGCCAACTTCAGTTGCGTCCTGGTTTCACCGCAGTTGCTCAGTCGCATCATGGACAGCGGTACCCTTTGCTGGGCCAGTGCCCGTACAGCGGTTACGCCGGCATCCGAATCCGGAAAAAATACCCCGTAAAAGCGTTCTGTTTCCGGTAATGGGCTCACCTTGACCGTGGCGTCGGTAATGATACCCATGCGCCCTTCGGAGCCGAGTAGGATTTCCCGCAAATCGGTGCCGGCTGAGGAGGCCGGTGTGGTGGGAATGTGCAGTGTTCCCCGGGTGGTTTCCACGGTGGCACCGGCCAGTAACTGTTCAATGCGGCCGTAGCGCAACGATTGCTGCCCGCTGGATCGACTGGCGACCCAGCCACCCAGTGTCGACAGTTCCCAGGATTGGGGAAAGTGTCCCAGGGTAAAACCCTGCGCCTGCAATTGGGATTCAATCAGCGGGCCGGGGGCGCCGGCTCCGAAAGTGGCCAGGTTGCTGGTTTTATCCAGGTGTAAGAGTCGGTTGAAGTTCACCATGCTGACGGTGAGTGTTGGCCGTTCAGAGCGGCGAGGGTTAATGTGCCCGACCACAGAGGAGCCGCCACCATAGGTAATCAGTTCCGCATTATGTGTGGCGGCAAATTGCAGCAGAGCCTGCACTTCAGCGTTGTTTTCCGGAAAGGCCACGGCGTCAGGGAAGGGCTCCATGTGTCCGGATCTCATGGCAAGCCAGTCCGGCAGGCTTTGACCGCGGGCGTGGCGCACTCTTGGCTCTGCTTCACGGGTTATCAATGGATGATCCGGCAGGCGTGATGGCGGCACCCTATTGATCACGTCGGCCAGGGCCGCATCCTCCAGCGCAGCAGCGGCCCCGATTTGCTGTAGCAGAAATTTCTGCGCTTCTGGCTTCAGGGGGAAATCATTGGCTTCATCTCCCCAGCCATTCCATCGTCGCATTTACGATCCTTAATTCCCGTAGAGATCGTAAGTATAGGAAAGCTTTTGCGCTATTTCCCCTGAGAGTAGTTGTGCAGACCAAATGAACGTTGCAAAAGCCAGTCGCGAATGCGGGTGGGTGTCACCCTGGCGAGGAGTGGCAATGTCCTGCTGCCGTTGCCGATGGCGACCTCGGCTTTTGGGTGTCTGGCTTCAATCCGGCTCAGCAACGCTGCCACAAATTCCTTGGTGGGGGTTGGGTTGGCTTGAGAGGCGCGGGCTCTTTTGCGGATACCTTCCCGTGCCCATTGATAAAGGGAATCAGGGGGCAGCGTCCTGGCCAAAGAGGCTTCTGCGGAATTGCCGAATTCAGATTCAATAGCCCCGGGCATTACTGTCATTACTTCAATATTGAACGGTGCCAACTCCATGCGCATGGCATCCGACAGGGCGTGCAGGGCCGCCTTGGTGGCACAGTACGCGCCTGAAAACGGCGTTACCAATATGCCGGAGACAGAGCCCACATTGACAATCATGCCACCGGCCTGTTGGTGCATCATGGGGGTGAAGGCACGGACCATATTCACCGGCCCATAGACGTTGGTGGCAAACTGCTTTTCCATCTCCGCGACCGGCATTTCCACGATCGGCCCCATGGCACCATAACCGGCATTGTTGATCAGGATGTCCACCTGCAGTCCCAGTTTTTCGATTTCCTGTCTGGCTGCCAGAATGCTGTCGTCCCGGGTGACATCCAGCGACAGGGTGGTGATGCCCCGTTGGTTCAGTGGCGTAAGCCTGGTTTGGTCACGGGCGGTGGCGATCACCTGATAACCCTTGTCATGCATGGCTTCCGCCAGCTGGCGACCGATGCCGGTTGAACACCCTGTTATGAGTACAGTGCGCGTCATAGTAGCCTCTAACTGATTGGAAAATAGGGAAATCATGGTACCAGCTAAACCGCCGTTTGGCTCGTTGGCCTGACCTTTGGTGCTGACTCTGTGTTTACCTTTACGTAAACGTCAATTATCATGGTGAACAATAACTGCCAACCCGGAACATGATGATTGATCAATGACGAGTAATCCGACCGACGCCAAGCCGGAAAAGCCAAAGCGGCCGAATACCTACAGCATCAGCGACCTGTCACGGGAATTTGATATCACCACCCGTGCCATCCGCTTTTATGAGGATCAGGGGCTGCTATCCCCCGTGCGAGAAGGGCAAAAACGTATTTACAGTCCGCGGGATCGTACCTTGCTGAAACTGATCCTGCGGGGCAAGCGCCTGGGTTTCACCCTGGCGGAAAGCCGTGTGCTGTTTGACATGTACGATCCGGACTCCGGCAATGAAAAGCAACTGCTGCAGTTTTTGCGCATTCTTGATGAAAAAGAAGCCCTGTTGGATCAGCAGCTGCATGATATTGAGGTTATGAAAATAGAGTTAAAAGAAGCACGCAACCGCTGCCAGGTTGCGCTCGAAGAAAGCTGCGCACTACGAAAGGAATAATCCGATGACAACGCTATACCCCTCCTTGAACTTTGGCTTTGGCGAAACACTGGACGCATTGCGCGATACGGTGCACCGGTTCGCCCAGGCCGAAATTGCACCCAGAGCAGCGGCGGTGGATGCCAACAATGAGTTCCCCATGGATCTGTGGAAAAAGTTTGGTGATCTGGGTGTGCTCGGCATGACGGTGGCTGAGGAATACGGAGGCAGCAACATGGGCTATTTGGCGCATGTTATTGCCATGGAGGAGATCAGCCGGGCGTCCGCCTCGGTGGCGCTGAGTTACGGAGCTCACTCCAACCTGTGTGTGAATCAGATCCATCGCAACGGTAACGAGCAGCAAAAGGCAAAGTACCTGCCCAAGCTGGTGAGTGGTGAACATATCGGTGCATTGGCAATGAGTGAGCCCAATGCCGGCTCGGATGTGGTGAGCATGAAACTGCGGGCCGAGAAGCGGGGCGACCACTATGTTTTGAATGGCAACAAGATGTGGATCACCAATGGCCCGGACGCCCATACCTATGTGATTTATGCCAAAACGGAGCTGGATAAAGGCCCCCATGGTATTACTGCGTTTATTGTTGAACGGGGATTCAAAGGTTTCAGCCAGGCACAGAAACTCGATAAATTGGGTATGCGTGGTTCCAATACCTGCGAGCTGGTGTTCGAGGATTGCGAAGTGCCTGTGGAAAACGTACTGGGTGGACTGAACCAGGGCGTAAAGGTTCTGATGAGCGGCCTGGATTATGAGCGGGTTGTGTTGTCCGGAGGGCCAACCGGCATCATGTTGGCCTGTCTCGATGTGGTGGTGCCCTATATCCACGAGCGCAAGCAGTTTGGTAAGGCCATTGGCGAGTTTCAATTGATGCAGGGTAAAGTCGCTGATCTGTACACCATCACCAATGCCAGTCGCGCTTACCTTTATGCGGTGGCCCAGGCCTGTGATCGTGGTGAGACGACCCGTAAAGATGCCGCTGCCGTCATTCTTTATACCGCAGAGAACGCCACCAAATGTGCGTTGGATGCGATCCAGACACTGGGGGGCAACGGCTACATCAACGAGTATCCCACCGGGCGTTTGTTGCGGGATGCCAAGCTGTATGAAATTGGTGCCGGGACATCTGAAATTCGTCGCATGTTGATCGGCCGCGAGCTGTTTAGTGAAACCGCATAGGCCTATAAAAAAGGAAACATAAACCATGGCGATTCTGGAAAGTAAAGTCAATCCACATTCCCCGGAGTATACCGGCAATCAAGAGCGCATGAGCCAGCTGGTGCAGGCGCTGCGGGATCTGACGCAAACCATCAGTGAAGGCGGTGGAGCAAAAGCGCAGGAAAAACACCTCTCCCGCGGCAAGTTGCTGCCCAGGGAAAGGGTGCGGCAACTGCTGGATCCTGGTTCTCCATTTCTGGAATTGGGGCAACTGGCAGCCCATGAGGTGTATGGTGAAAACGTACCCGCAGCGGGAGTGATTATCGGCATAGGGCGAATTCACGGGCAGGAATGCATGGTGGTAGCCAATGATGCCACCGTTAAAGGCGGCAGCTATTATCCGCTTACGGTGAAAAAGCATTTGCGGGCACAGACCATTGCCGAGCAGAACAATTTACCCTGCGTGTATCTGGTGGACTCTGGCGGCGCCAACTTACCCCGCCAGGATGATGTGTTTCCGGATCGTGAACACTTCGGCCGAATTTTTTTCAATCAGGCCAATATGTCGGCCAAAGGAATTCCGCAGATAGCGGTCGTGATGGGCTCCTGTACGGCAGGCGGTGCCTACATTCCGGCCATGGCCGACGAGAGCATCATCGTCAAGGAGCAGGGCACTATTTTTCTGGCCGGCCCACCCCTGGTGAAAGCCGCCACCGGGGAGGAAGTCACCGCTGAGGATCTGGGTGGAGCGGATGTGCATTGCCGCACCTCTGGTGTGGCCGATCATTTTGCCGAGAATGATGAGCACGCTCTGCAACTGGCTCGTTCTGCGGTAAGTCGTCTGAACCGAAAAAAAATCCTACAAACGGACGTGGTGGAGCCACGGCCCCCCCGCTATGATCCGGAATCAATTTACGGTGTGGTTCCACCTGATCTTAAAACTCCCTATGACGTGCGTGAAGTCATTGCCAGAATCGTGGATGACTCCGAATTCGATGAATTCAAAGCGCTTTATGGAACCACCCTGGTATGTGGTTATGCGCGAATCTGGGGGATTCCGGTGGGTATCGTTGCCAATAACGGCGTTTTATTTAGTGAGTCTTCCCAGAAGGGCGCGCATTTTGTTGAGCTCTGTGCCCAGCGCAAGATTCCCTTGGTGTTCTTGCAAAATATCACGGGCTTTATGGTGGGGCGTAAATACGAGTCGGAGGGCATCGCCAAGCACGGAGCCAAAATGGTGACGGCGGTAGCCTGTGCCCAGGTACCGAAACTGACCGTCATCACCGGCGGCAGTTTTGGCGCTGGCAATTACGGTATGTGTGGTCGGGCCTACGATCCCAGATTAATGTTCATGTGGCCCAATGCACGGATCTCGGTCATGGGAGGGGAGCAGGCCGCCGGGGTGCTGGCGCAGATAAAGAAAGATAATTTTGCGCGCGCCGGTGAGGATTGGCCGTTGGAAGACGAAAAAGCATTTAAGCAGCCCATTATCGATACTTACGAGGCGCAAGGCCATCCCTACTACGCCAGTGCGCGGTTGTGGGATGATGGTGTGATTGATCCGGCCCAGACCCGGGATGTGCTGGGGCTTTCCCTGAGCGCAACGTTGAACGCAGCAATACCAGAGACGCGCTTTGGCGTGTTCCGTATGTGAGGTGATGACCATGGATTTTATTACTGTTTCCCAACAGTCGGCCATCACGTTTATTACCATGAACAGGCCTGCATTGCACAATGCCTTTAATGACCAGATGATCGCAGAAATGACATCGGCCTTCCTGGATGCGGGTCGGGATTCAAGCTGCCGGGTAGTGGTGCTGCAGTCAGAGGGTAAACACTTTTCTGCCGGTGCGGACCTGAACTGGATGAAGAACATGGCAGGACTCACGCGGGAAGAAAACCGTGCGGACGCTATGCGGTTGGCGGAATTGATGTATACCGTCTATACGCTACCCAAAATGGTCATTGCCCACGTGAAAGGGGCTTCATATGGTGGCGCGCTGGGGCTGATTTGTGCCTGCGATGTTGCCTTTGCTGAACGCGATGCAACGTTTTGTCTCAGTGAAGTGAAAATAGGATTGGCTCCGGCGGTGATCAGTCCCTATGTAATCGAAGCCATGGGCATGCGTAACGCCCGGCGTTTCATGCTCAGTGCAGAAGTGTTTGATGCTCAGTTAGCAACTGCCTTGGGTGTCGTACATGAGGTCTGTGATGCCATGGAAGTGGAGAGCAGGATTCGTGATTACGCCGCTGCAGCAACCCAAAACGGGCCCAATGCGGTGCAACAATGCAAGCAACTTATTCAATCCATCGGCCATGACAAGATAGGCGCGCACACCAGCTCAGTGACAGCGGATCTGATTGCCGAGCTGCGGGTATCAGAGGAAGGGCAGGAAGGCCTGACCGCTTTCCTGCAGAAGCGAATTCCATCCTGGCGCAGTGGGCAAAACCAGAGCGAGGCTCAGTGATCATGGTTGAACGAACATTATTTAAAAAAGTATTAATTGCCAACCGCGGTGAAATTGCGTGCCGGGTGATTCGCACCCTGAAGCGTTTGGATATCGAAACCATTGCCGTCTATTCGGACGCAGACCGCCATGCCCAGCACGTATTGCTTGCTGATGAGGCCTATTGGATTGGTTCATCAGCAGCCAGTGAAAGCTATCTGAATATGGATCGTCTGTTTGAAGTGGCGCAACAGGCCGGCGCCGATGCGATCCACCCCGGATATGGATTTCTGTCCGAAAACGCAAATTTCGCCCGCCGTTGTGCCTCTCATGGGATCATTTTGATTGGTCCGCCCGCCAGTGCCATGGTTGCAATGGGTTCCAAAGCGCAGGCCAAGTTGATTATGCAGAACGCTGAAGTGCCTCTGGTGCCTGGGTACCACGGGGATGAGCAGGATGCCGGGTTTCTGCTGGCAGAAGCCCGCCAGATCGGTTTCCCTGTGCTGTTGAAAGCTTCCTTGGGGGGCGGTGGCAAGGGGATGCGGTTGGTGTATCAGGAAACTGAGTTTGATGCCGCCTTAAGCGCTTGTCAGCGTGAAGCCCGATCTTCCTTTGGTGATGATCATATTCTGATAGAGAAATACATTAATCAGCCACGTCACGTGGAAATTCAAGTATTTGCCGATCAGTACGGGAATGCCGTTTATCTCTTTGAACGGGATTGCTCCATTCAGCGTCGACATCAGAAAGTGATTGAAGAAGCTCCGGCACCCGGCTTGCAGGAGGCCACCCGGAAAAAAATGGGTGAGGCAGCGGTGCGTGCAGCCAAAGCCATCGGCTACGTGGGGGCGGGCACTATTGAATTTCTACTGGATGCCAGCGGTGAATTCTACTTTATGGAGATGAACACCCGTCTTCAGGTTGAGCACCCGGTTACGGAAATGATCACCGGGCAGGATCTGGTTGAATGGCAGATTCGTGTGGCGGAAGGAAACCCTTTACCGTTAACCCAATCACAACTGAAAATTGACGGTCATTCCATTGAGGTACGCATCTACGCTGAAGATCCGGCCAATGAGTTTCTGCCTTCCACCGGTGTGATCCATTATTTGAACGTGCCTACGCAATCCGACTACGTTCGAATAGACTCCGGAGTGGTACAAGGGGATGAGATCAGCGTCTTTTATGATCCCATGATCGCCAAACTGATTGTTTGGGATCAATCCCGTGATCAGGCGATTCACCGGATGCAGAGAGCACTGCGACAGTTCAATCTGGGTGGGTTGAAGACCAATATCGGCTTCTTGAAAAGCCTGATAGATCACCCCGCATTCCAGCAAGGTCAGGTAAGCACCCATTTCATCGACGATTACGAAACCAGTCTGTTGTTCGCGCCACCGGTGATCACAGCCCATGATTTCATCTTCGCGGCATTGTATTTGAGTAAGGAAAGTCAATCCCGGCCGGATGCTCAAGATCCCTGGAGGGTACTGCATGGCTGGCAGCTCAATACACCTGCCAGGCAGCATTTTTGCTTTCGGAGCCAGGATTCCGTAGTCAATATTGAATTGTGCTACCACGGTGACAAAATCACCGTTATGTCAGGAGATCGCCTGTTAACGTTGCAGGTTGAGTTTAATGGCGATGAGTTGGTGGTCTCCGGTGACATCAGTGAGCGTATGGTGGCAGTGCGTTCCGGTTCCGAGGTTATTCTGTTCAAACAGGGCGGTACGGTAACGGTCACAGAGTATGTCTACGAAGCGCAGCCCAGCACTGAATCATCCGAAAAACATCTGAAAGCTCCAATGAATGGGCGCATCGTTCAGGTGGCAGTCAAACCTGGAGACAAGGTCAAAGAAGGGGACCTGCTGATTACCGTTGAAGCCATGAAAATGGAACATGGAATACGGGCCCTGAAAGACGGCGTGGTGGCCGGTCTGTTCTTCGAAGAAGGCTCCCTGGTCAACGAAGGTGACGAATTGATTGAAATGGAAATTGAGCAAGAGGATTAAGCGTGGATACTGTGTTATGGCAACCGGATAGTCAGTGGATTGAAAACACCAATATGCACCAGTTTATGCATTTGGTGAATCAGCGTTACGGTACCCGGTTTTCAGACTATTCCGCACTGCAGCGTTGGAGCTGTCAACAGGTAGATCAGTTCTGGACACTGGTGGCGGAATATTGTGGTATTCAGATGCAAGGTGATTGCCGTCGGGTTGTAGACGATGCCTCGCGCTTACCGGGGGCAAAATGGTTTCCGGATGCGCGGTTAAGCTTTGCTGAGAATCTGCTGGCACCATCTCGTGATCCGTCCCAGGCAGATAAAACTGCATTGGTTTTTCGTGGTGAGAACGGGCACAGGTCAACGGTTAGCTATTCTGAGCTAAATCATCGCGTGTACCGCTTGGCTCGATTCATGAAAAGTGTAGGGGTGGTGAAAGGCGATCGGGTGGCCGCGGTGATGCCCAATTGCATCGAAACAGTGGTGGGTATGCTGGCGGCAACCAGTCTGGGGGCCATATGGAGTTCCTGCTCACCGGATTTCGGCATCAACGGCATCGTGGATCGCTTTCACCAGATTGAGCCCAAGCTGCTGCTTGCGGTGGATGGTTATTTTTATGCAGGTAAGACCCTGTCGATTATGGACCGAATTGCCCTGGTGCAAGAGAAAATTCCAGCGATCAGGAGCACGGTGCTGGTTCCATTTCTCGATGAACCATCCACTCTGAAAGAGTCGGTGTCGCTGGCCACACTGAGGGATGTCACACTCTATTCTGATATCGAATCCACAGGGGATACCGGCGAGTTGGAATTTGCCCAGGTAGAGTTCGATCACCCGCTTTATATCATGTATTCATCGGGTACCACCGGTGTACCCAAGTGCATTGTGCATTCCACTGGTGGCACCCTGCTGCAACACCGCAAAGAGCATAGTCTGCATGCTGATCTCAAGCCTAACGATGTGTTCTTTTATTTTACCACCTGCGGTTGGATGATGTGGAACTGGCTGGTGAGCGGTTTGGCGAGTGGGGCAACACTGGTGCTGTTTGATGGTTCACCTTTCCACCCCGGGCCTACGGCGCTTATTGATTTGATAGACCAAGAACGTATCAGCCTGTTCGGCACCAGTGCCAAATATCTATCGGCATTGGAGAAATCCGGGGTCAGACCGCGGGAAAGCCACCGGCTGGAAAACCTGAAAGCAATCTTTTCCACAGGCTCTCCATTGGCTCACGAGAGTTTCGATTTTGTCTACCGGTGTATTAAGGAAAATATCTGCCTGTCCTCCATTTCCGGTGGCACCGATATTATCAGTTGTTTTGCTCTGGGCAATCCGGCTCTGCCGGTGGTTCGTGGTGAACTGCAGTGTATCGGCTTGGGGATGGATGTGCGGATTTATAACGAAAGTGGGCACAGTGTCATCAATGAGAAGGGGGAGCTGGTGTGCGTCAATGCCTTTCCATCCTGCCCGGTAGGATTTTGGAACGACCCTAAAGGTGAAAAGTTTCACAGTGCCTATTTCGAGCGCTTTGAAGGCGTTTGGGCGCATGGAGATTACGGGGAAATAACCGAGCGTGGCAGTATGATTATCTACGGCCGCTCCGATGCGGTGTTGAACCCTGGTGGTGTTCGCATCGGCACAGCGGAAATTTACCGGCAGGTGGAGCAGCTCGATTTTGTTGTAGACAGCGTGGTCATCGGACAGGATTGGCAGGATGATATTCGGGTTATCCTCTTTGTAAAGATGCAGGCGGATATCTCCCTGGACCAACATCACGTTAATCTCATCAGGGAAACCATCAGGAGAAACACCACCCCACGGCATGTACCCGCTAAAATCATAGCGGTGAAAGACATTCCCAGAACCATTAGTGGTAAGATCGCAGAACTGGCCGTGCGCAAGATCGTACATGGTGAAACAGTGAACAACACCGATGCACTGGCGAACCCGGAGTCACTGGCCTGCTTCCGGGATCTGGAGGCACTGCGCAGCTAGATATCAAAATGGATTAGAGCTGAAATCAAATGAGGTTGGGACAATGTGGAACAAACGCAAACTGACGCTACCTACACCTGAAGAAGCGCTTGCCGGTCGTGATACCCCCATAATTCCCAGGGGGGAGCACGTTGTGCTTGGTGTCCCGATGACGCCTCCTTACCCGGAGAACACCGCGGTCTGCTACTTCGGAATGGGATGCTTTTGGGGAGCGGAGAAGCTGTTTTGGCAGGTGCCGGGCGTGTACACCACCGCAGTGGGATACGGTGCTGGAATAACACCAAACCCAACCTATGAGGAGGTCTGCAGCGGCAAAACCGGGCACAATGAAATAGTGAAGGTGGTATACCTGCCAGAGAAAATCCAGTTCACTGAGTTGTTGCGCCTGTTTTGGGAAAACCACAATCCATGCGAAGGTATGCGGCAGGGCAATGATATCGGGACACAGTATCGCTCCGGTATCTATGTGACCACGCCCGATCAGAAGCAACAGGCCACACAGTCCAAATCCCGTTATGACCAGGCGTTGTCCCAACACAACCTGGAGCCCACCACTTCGGAGATTCTGGGCCAATTTGACTTTTACTATGCAGAAGATTACCACCAACAGTATCTGGCGAAAAACCCATTGGGTTACTGTCCTAATCACAGCTGCGACGCTACCGGGTTACCGCGTTTGCCGACGGCATAGCCGCCGTCATCTGACTGCAATCAAAATGTTATAAAACGGTTGTATTGTTTTTGCCGGAGAACTAACCGTTGACGTTAATGCGTTCCGATCGGGTGCTGAAAGGTCTTCCCGAGCTGTATCAAATGGATCGTTGGTTGGAGCAAGCCGACTTGCCAGCCAGAGTACATACCCTGAGCGCCGTTGAATGCGGTGATGATTGTCTGCCAATCTATTGTTTTGAAATGGGCAGTGCTGCGGCCACCGCGCCGGTGGTGATCTTCAGTGGCGGTGTTCATGGTGTGGAACGTATTGGAACTCAGGTGTTGCTTTCGTTCATGCACACGCTTTTTCACAGAATGGACTGGGATGAAAGTCTGGACTCCATTCTCGAAGATGTGCGCCTTTTGTTTGTGCCACTGGTTAACCCTTCCGGAATGTTGCGCCGTACCAGAAGTAATATCAATGGTGTGGATCTTATGCGGAACGCACCCATAGACGCGCAAGGACGGGTGCCTTTTTTGTTGGGTGGGCAACGATTCAGTCGGCACATACCCTGGTACAGGGGCAGAAAAGACGAGCCCATGCAAGCGGAGGCCAGTTCGCTGATACGGCTGGTGGAGAGCGTTGTGAGTGAATCCAGTTTTGTGATCTCTCTGGATTGCCACTCCGGTTTTGGTCACCAGGATCAGGTCTGGTTTCCTTACGCGTTCACCCCGGATCCCTTTGATGATATCGGTGAAATGTTTGCTCTGCGACTGTTGTTTCGCCGCACTCATCCTACGTTCAGCTTTTATCTGATCGAACCACAGTCCCGCAACTACACCACTCACGGTGATCTTTGGGATTATGTTTATCGTGAGACTCTCCATACCCGTAAGGGAACTTATCTCCCCCTTACTTTGGAAATGGGATCTTGGATGTGGGTGAAGAAGAACCCGCTGCAACTGTTTAATGCGCTGGGAGTGTTCAATCCGGTTCTGCCCCATCGTCATGAACGGGTTTTAAGACGTCATCAGTGTTTAATGGAGTTTTTGATGCGGGCAGCAGCCAGTTTCAGAAACTGGCTGCCCCATCCTTCTGAGCGGCGGGAATGGATGCATCAAGCCATTGAATACTGGTACTGACCGCATCCAGTTGGCGTTGTTGCACAACCACGGACATCTCTTGCTGAAGGTCACGAACGAAGGCTTCCTGCAATGTGCACAGCGCAGATCTGGCAGGTAAAAACTCCACGATCGCTTTAATTTTCCGGTACCTGAGCAGGTTCCATAAGTGCAGGTGAAATTCATCATCATTAATGAACGCCACTGGGTTGTGGGAGTAACCGGCAATCTGATAGTGAACGACTATCGGGCACACTGTGGTTTGGGTATATTGAGTTGCTTTGAATAACTTGCTGTGAAACCGGCGTACACCACGGCCATCGCTGGTAGTGCCTTCGGGAAAGAAAAGTACAGATCGACCTTCATTCAGGTACTCCGCCATGGCCTTCGCCACCCGGTCCGCATCACCGGAACCCCGCTGTATAAAGAGAGTGCCAGTGCCTTGTGCCAGTTTTCCGATCAGTGGCCAGCGGCGGACTTCTGCTTTGGACAGGAAATTTAATTGGGTAAGGCTGCCGATCAGTGGAATATCGATCCAGGAGATATGATTACTGACGTACAGCAGGCCTTTACCATCCACAGGTTGCGGGGGTGTACCGATTATTTGTACTTCAATTCCCAATAAGTGTGTGGTTCTGCCCAGCCACCATTGCTTGGTTGCCTTCACCAGGTTGGTTTTGTTGTTCCAGATGGCACCGGTCAGAACCAGTAGGAACATGCCCGCCAATATATGCAAAAAGAGGCGGGCTGCTCGATAGGCTTGTTGGATCACGCGGCCTCTCTGTCTTTCAGAAAATGCCGGGCGTAACGATTGGCCACATTATTGATATCCAGCAACACAAAAAGATCGGCCACATTAAAATCCGGATCCCAACAGGCATCACCGCAAATGCGGGCGCCCATCCGGGTATAGGCTTTGAGCAGAGGAGGGAAGGATGCTTTTTCTTTGCTCCATTCTTTACGCAGGCTGAAGGGTACTTTTGGTACAACCCGATACTCTTCATCGGCCATGTACTTTTCCTTGATAATGGGGGTTAAGGCAGACAGTGTTTTTCCCTCATCATCCAGAGAGACACTGGCACAACCAAACAAATACTGATAGTTGTGATCCTGCATGTATCTGGCCAGAAATGCCCACAACACTGCGATGGTGGCGCCGTTTCGATGATCAGGGTGAATACAGGTTCGACCGATCTCCAGGAAGCGGCCAGGCCGGCTGATGACCTTTGAGATATCGAATTCATGGCTTGAATAATAGCTGCCGAATCGCTTCGCCAGATCGCAGGTCAATACCCGGGTGTAGCCGATGATCTCATTTCGGCTTTGCTCGCGGACCACCAGGTGGAGGCAGTGATCATCCAGTTCGTCCACATCAATCGGATTGCCATTCCACACCATATTGACCGGCAGCTCAACGTTATACTCTTGGCAAAAAACGTCGTATCGCATTTTCTGGGCGGAGCGGATTTCCTGCTCCGAATGGATGAATTCGGCAAAGATTCTGGGCCGGGTTGTAAGCTCCACGGTGTGTGGAGCGGTGTTTGGTTGTTGAAGCATCATGGCCTCCGCAATATATGAAACCTCGATGCTGACTTTAATTGGCGACTGTTTCCTGTAAGTGAAAGTTTGATGAATAAATTAAGACAAGGAGACGGGCACCTCCAGCCGGAAACTCAAACAGAACACTCAAACAGGGCACTCAAGGAAGTTAAGGCGGGGAATGATGGGATATAGGGGGAAAAGGGTAACGCTGGAATCGCGGGTGATTGGGCCATGGCAAAAGGTATGTCGAAGGCTCAACATACCTTTGTTTTCGGTGCGGTCTAAACCTTGTGTCCCAATAATTCGTGTTTTAGGGATTTTTGCGCGGGGTTGTCTGAAATCCAGATACCGAACAAGGCTTTCTTGAAGTCTGCGTCACTTTCCATGGTTTGTTTCAGGGTGCCGTTTTTGATGATACTGATACCCAGCTGTGGCTGGTAGATAAAGTCAAAAATGTCTCCTTCTTTAATCGGCTCAACAAAACTAGACAGGAATAGGTCAATTTCAGCCTGCAAGGGTGCGGTGTTACCCCCGGTGGCGCTGTCAAAGCCCTCAATGGTGGCCTCGGTCATTTTCTCGCTGGTGATCAAGCCGGAGATGATATGCAGGCGGATGGCCATTGGGGCATCGGCAGCGAGAATGGCCTCGGCATCCGTTTGCTGGTCCGTTAGATAGAGGCCCGCGACATACAGATCCACAAACCATTTTGAACGAATCCCGGCGCCGTTCAGGTGCAGGCTGGTATCATTGGCGGTGGTGATGCTATCCGGCATTTCAATGCCAGCGATCTCCCGAGACACCACGTTGGTTGCCAGGCACAGGGCCATCATCAATGTAAACAGTCTTATCATCCTTAAATACTCCATCAGGTCTGATTCTAATTTCTAATATAGGCAAGAGGGCCGTTAACCCTAACCAGGTTAGCTCGCAGGGGCTGTTCATCAGCCGGCGCACCCGGCAAGATAGTGTAAATTAATTATGAAGTTATCACCTCAAAGCGAAATTGTCTGCGCTAAGAAATAACCATCATGGGCCATGTTGGGGCGTTGAACAAAATTTCAACAAAATCGCGCCGGCGCAGTAACTAATTGATTTATCCGGGGGATTTTGCCCTAATAGCGTTAGCAGTATTGGCGCTGGGGACCGATTGGGGTGCCGGATTGGCTATTGACCTCCCTGATATAAAACGGCAAGATACCACGCGCTTTTAACAAGGGCGGTCACAGTGTGAAAACTGTTTCATACTACTGATGATCGCGCGGTGTCAGTTGAAAACAGAGCGCTTTTCACCGACACCTTAAATCCACATTCCATTATAAAGCCGAGGGTTCCATGAAGGTTCTTGTTGCTGTCAAACGAGTTGTTGACTACAACGTTAAGGTTCGGGTGGCTGCTGATCACAGCGGTGTTGACCTGACTAACGTCAAGATGGCCATGAACCCCTTCTGCGAAATCGCTGTTGAAGAAGCTGTTCGTTTGAAAGAGAAGGGGGTTGCTACCGAGATTGTTGCGGTGGCCGTAGGTCCTAAAGAAGCTCAGGAGCAAATCCGTACTGCTCTGGCATTGGGTGCTGATCGCGGCATTCTGGTTGAAGCAGCTGATGTGCAACCATTAGGCGTTGCCAAATTGCTCAAAGCTATTGTTGATGAAGAAAAGCCTGAGTTGGTCATTTTGGGTAAACAAGCTATCGATGGCGACAACAACCAGACTGGTCAGATGCTGGCAGCATTGACTGGTATGGGCCAGGGTACTTTTGCTTCCGAAGTGAACGTAGCCGACGGTTCCGTCAAAGTTACCCGTGAAATCGATGGCGGTCTGCAGACCGTTGACCTGAAACTGCCCGCTGTGGTGACCACGGACCTGCGTCTTAATGAACCACGTTATGCTTCTCTGCCCAATATCATGAAGGCGAAGAAAAAGCCGCTGGATATGAAGTCACCCGGTGACTTCGGGGTTGATGTGACTCCCTTGGTCAAGACCGTTAAGGTCGAGCCACCTGCAGAGCGTCAGGCAGGTATCAAGGTAGCTGATGTTGCAGAGTTGGTAGACAAGCTGAAAAACGAAGCGAAGGTGATCTAATGAGCGTATTAGTCTATGCAGAACACGATAATGCCAGCTTGAAAGGCGTTACCCTGAACACTGTAGCAGCAGCTCAGGCAATCGGTGGTGATATCACTGTATTGGTCGCTGGTGCTGGTTGCGGTGCGGTTGCAGAAGAAGCTGCAAAGATCGCCGGTGTGGCGAAAGTTTTGGTTGCCGACGATGCAGCCTATGAACACCAGTTGGCCGAGAATGTGGCCGATCTGGTTGCCGAAGTGGGCAAGGGCTACAGCCACATTCTTGCGCCTGCCACCACCTCCGGCAAGAACTTCCTGCCGCGCGTAGCTGCCTTGCTGGATGTGCAGATGGTTTCTGAAATCTCTGCCGTGGTTAATGCCACCACATTCCAGCGTCCGATCTACGCAGGTAATGCGATCGCAACGGTAGAAAGTTCACAAGAAACCAATGTTCTGACCGTACGTGGTACCTCTTTCGATCCGGTTGCTGCTGAAGGTGGCTCTGCTGAGGTTGAAAATCTGAGTGTCAGCAAAGACGCCGGAGTCTCGTCTTTTGTCGGCGAAGAGCTGGCCAAGAGTGACCGTCCTGAATTGACTGCTGCCAAAGTGGTTATTTCCGGTGGTCGTGGTATGCAGAACGGCGATAACTTCGAGATGCTGTATAAAGTGGCCGATAAATTGGGCGCTGCCGTGGGTGCATCCCGGGCGGCGGTTGACGCGGGCTTTGTGCCAAATGATATGCAGGTTGGACAAACCGGTAAGATCGTTGCTCCGCAGCTGTACGTTGCAGTGGGTATCTCCGGTGCAATTCAGCATTTGGCCGGTATGAAAGACAGTAAGGTCATCGTGGCAATCAATAAAGACGAAGAAGCACCTATTTTCCAGGTTGCCGACTATGGTCTGGTTGCTGACTTGTTCGAAGCAGTTCCAGAATTGGAAAAGCTTGTGTAACAAGTCTTTACGCGGTACAAAGAAAGCCCGGTACTTTTTGCCGGGCTTTCTTGTTTATAAAACAATAATAAACGGGGTTCTAAATGAAGTTAAATCAGTTAAGAGCGTTCGGTCTGGGGGCGCTACTTGTTTTTGGTTTTTCCACCCAGGTACACGCGCAGGGTTACTCAGGTGTCTACGCGGGAATCGGATTGGGTTATTCTCAATACACGTCCATTGAAGATTTCTTTCTGGAGCCTGGCTCTGAAGACAATCAAAACTTTGATATAGACGAGAACGCTTTTGCTTACCAGCTGTTCGCTGGCTGGGAGTTCGTGCCCCGTTATCTGGCACTGGAATTTAGCTATATTGATTTTGGTGAATCGCAGACTGATTATCGATACTCAGAAACCTCGGGCTCGAATTCAATTGAATATAAAGATTCTTTTCATTTCAAAACCACTGCAATGGGGATTGCGTTAAAAGGTTCATTACCCTTGGGCAGCTCCTTAAGTCTGTTCGGAAAAGCAGGGATTGCCACTTGGGATGTTGACGGCAAGGTCCGCTTTGAAACATATTTCAACGGAGTCGAAGATACTGCTCTCTCGTTTGAAACTGAAGAACTGGATGGGGAGGATTTCTTCTATTCAATCGGCGCGGAATACCATTATTCTGAAAATCTGTCCCTATACGCTGAGTATTTGATTCAGGAAGAAGAACATGAATTTGACGGTGAAAGCTATAATTACTTTGAGGTATCCGCGCTCAGTGTGGGGGTAATTTGGCGCTTTGACGAGCCAGGCCCACGATCACGTAAACACTCAGACAACGGCAAGCGCAATATCACTGCCTGTGATGAAAAATATAAGGATGTGTCGGGCATCATATGCCAGGAATAAGTGCGGTGTTGTGAACTAAACAGGGGCGGATGAACCCCCTGTTTAGTTCACAACATCACCTAAGATGCCTCGTGGTCTTTAATCATTCTATATAGCTCATCCTTCAGATGCAGGCGCTCTTTCTTGCGTACTTCCAAATAGTCGTCGCTGGATTTTTCTGCGCCGGTTTCAATACGGTGCACCTCGTGGTCTTTTTCGTGATACTGATCGAACAGCCGGGCAAAATGGCTGTTATTCATCTTAAGCTCGTGAATGGTGTCCCGATTCTCCGGGAACTCGTGCAGTAAATCGTGTTTTTCCAACGTCATTTAAACACCCTGTTGTGGTTGGCTGTTGAATGATCTATCCATTCATATTGAGAATAACCTAACGTTAAGATCTCACGTTGACCCACATCAAGGCTGATGATTTTGGTGCATTTTGTCAAATTGCGGTGATTTTTGGTCATTTTCAAGGCATAAACAATGTGTGTAGACTCAATGGTCACCCAATTGGAAACTGACTATGCCGAATCCCATCCGGTCTGAACTATTACAATACGATATCGACCTGGCGCTGGCCCCTTTGAAGCGGCGTCGTTTTATGGCTCTGGCCGCCCACACCATACTGGTTGCAGGTGCCGGCGCCGTGTTGTCTGCCTGCTCTGACCCTCCTGTGGCAGAGGCACCGGCGGGGAGGGTGCTCTCAGCGGATCAGGTAGCGTTCTTCACCCGTTTTGCCCACGTGGTACTGCCCACTGAGGGTACCACCATGACGCCGCTTGAGCAGGTTCCCGTGCTTGAAAATCTGGATCATCTGATGGCCGGCATGGACCCGGATATTCGTTCGAACCTGGCTAAGGCCATGGGGCTGTTCGAACATGGCAGTTTGGTAATGGGGTGGTATTTTTCCCGCTTCAGTGGGTTACCCACGAACGAGGCCATCGCCTACATAGACGCCTGGCAATCGGGTCATTACGTGCAGCAGGGGATCATTTCCGTACTGAAAAAACTGGTGTACGCATCTTACTGGCGTGAACCCAGTACATGGGGGCCTCTGGCGTTTGATGGGCCCGTTTCCGAAAAATGGGGCTTGCCGTCATTGGGCGAAGCGCCTTTGCCCGTCCGCAGTGAGGTATGAGTGTGGTGATGTTGAATGTCAAGACAGCGGCGGACATCAAGTCCACCAACCTTAATCTACAGGCCGATGCCGTCATCGTGGGTTCCGGTGCGGGTGGGGCGGTGATGGCATACGAGTTGGCTGCCGCCGGCAAATCAGTGATCTTGCTGGAAGCTGGGCCCTACGTGCCCTCTTCACAATTCAATGAGACGTTTCCCGATATGCTGGAGCTGCTCTACGAAGACAAGGGCAACCAGGCCACCAAGCAAGGTGATCTTCTGGTATTACAAGGCCGTTGTCTGGGAGGTTCCACGGTAGTCAATGGTTGCGTGACGTTTCGAGTACCGGATTTCATTCTGCAACAATGGTCTGCGGAGTTTGGGCTGTCCAATTTGAGCAGCGAATCTTTGGCACCGTATTTTGAGAAGGTGGAAAAAAACCTCAGTATCCATACAAATGGGCCTCACGAAATTAATGAAAACAGCCGCAAACTGCAAACCGGTGCGGAACGTTTAGGGTGGTCGGTAAAACCACTGAAGCGCAATATCAAGGATTGTGGGCTCACCGGTCATTGTCTCTCCGGCTGCAAAACCGATCGCAAGCAATCCATGCTGGTTACCTATCTGCCCTGGGCCTGCCATTATGGAGCCAGTATCTATACTGATACCTTTGCCACCCGCATACTGACCGATAACGGCCGTGCAACCGGGATTGAGGCAGAGATTCGGGATCCGCAATCCGGTAAAGCCGTTGCTAAAATGACGGTTCGAGCGAAGGTGGTGGTGGCGGCAGCCGGTGCCGTACAAACGCCGTTGCTGTTTTTGCGCAGTGGTCTGGCTAATGGCAGTGGACAGGTGGGTAAGAACTTCGCCTGCCACCCGTCAACCATGATCGTGGCCGAATTCGATGGAGAGGTGTTTACCTGGCGTGGTGCCATGCTGGGTGTGTATGTGGATGAATTCGAGCACCCTGACAAAGGCGGCTTTGTGCTCGAAGGCGGTGGTGCCGGCCCCATCGAATTGGGTATGTCCACTGAACCGGGTACCGGGGCTGCCTACCTGGATTTTATGTCGCGGTCCAAGAATTATGCTTCCTGTGTCTCTCTGATTCATGATCATAACGTGGGTCAGGTGAGCCTGGTGGATGGTAAAAAACAGATTGATTATGCAGTGGCGGATTCCGACTTTCCCGCCATGAAGGCGGCCTTCAAGGCAGCCGCACGGATCTATTTTGCGGCGGGCGCGAAGCGGGTTTTTCTGCCCACGGTGGATAAACGTGTTATCGAATCAGAAGCTGAAATCGATGCCGTGATTGACGCAATTGAAAATAATCCCTTTGCCCTCAGAATGGTGTCCTATCATCCTCAGGGCACCATGCGGATGGGTGCCGACCCGGCTAAGTCGGTGGTGGGCCCCTATGGTGAAACCCATGACGTACAAGCCCTGTATGTCTCTGACGCCAGCCTGTTTCCTACCTCCATCATCGTGAATCCTCAGGAGAGCGTATATGCGATCTCCAACTATATTGCGGATCATATTATCGAGGACAAAAAAGGTTATTTCACCTGAAACAGTGAGTTTGATTTGACAGGGAAAATGGGTTTCCATAAAAGGCAGATTTCCAGGCGCCAGTGACCATGAACCCGTTGATCGATAGCCATTGCCATATTGACTTTGCCCAGTTCGACCACGATCGGGGCGCTATTCTTGAACGCTGCCGGAAACAGGGAATGCGTGCGCTGGTAGTGCCCGGGGTCACGCTTGAGCAATGGCCTGCCCTGCAGAGCACGGTAGAGAGGTTCACAGATCCAGCCTATCCACGGTTGTTGCCCGCCTATGGGTTACACCCTTGCTTTATGGACGCCCATTCATCAGGGGATGTTGACGAGCTTGATGCCTGGTTGCACCAGGGGGCCGTGGCGGTTGGTGAAATCGGCCTGGACAGGTTTCATGACAGTTCCAATCTGGATAGGCAGTTAAAGCTGTTCAAGGATCAGCTCAGTGTCGCCCGGAGCCATCATTTACCCATCCTGGTTCATGCCCGTAAAACCCAGGATCTGGTGTTGAAGCTGGTGAAAGAGTCGGGCTTGCAGTCGGGGGGTATTATGCATGCGTTTTCCGGCAGCCTGCAGCAGGCACAGCGAGCGGTGGATCTGGGCTTCAAAATAGGCTTTGGTGGAGCTGGAACCTACGATCGGGCAAACCGGATTAGGGCGATATTGAGAGCATTACCGCAGCATGCCATCGTCTTCGAAACCGATGCACCGGACATCGCACCCAGTTTCGCAATGGGTGATCGCAACAGTCCGGAAAACCTTTTCAGGATTGTAGAGATCCTGGCGGAGGTGAGGCAGGAGCCGGTTGATCAGCTGTGGTCGTACAGTAGCAAAAATTTACAGGAATTACTCAAAATCACCTTTTAAACAGTGGTTTAGAGGCTTTTTGCCCGCGTTGCACTGTCCGATAGCCAAGACAAACATGGTAAAATGTTGGTCTGCTAATCAGAATAATAGGGCGTGTGCCCGGTTTGGAGTGCTTATGACCAGATCAGTAACGGGTCGATTGAAAGAGGACCCGAAAGTCATCGTGGAACGACTGTATCGCCTTGCGGATAAACATGATGTTCATTTCACGGGCGACAGTGAGAAAGGCTTCGCCAAAGGCAAGGGTTTTCATGTTGAGTACTTGGTGGAAGGCGAGTCCTGTACTTTAACCGTCACCAAAAAGCCGCTGTTGATTCCCTGGGCTTTAGTGGAATCCCAGCTTGAAAAATTGTTTAACGATTAGAGTTCCCTTTTTTAGGGTTCCCTTTTATAGAGTTCACTTTTATAGAGTTCACTTTTTATTTTGGGTTTTAGTTTTTGATTCATTTTTTAATACAGAGGAATAACAATGAAAATAGTTGATGCCGCGTCTTTACAGGATTACGTGGGCCGGTCCATGGGACAGTCAGAGTGGTTTCAGATCGATCAGGAGCGTATTAACGCCTTCGCGGACAGTACCCTGGATCACCAGTTTATCCATGTTGATCCGGAGCAAGCCAAGCATACGCCATTCGGCGGCACCATCGCGCATGGTTTTCTGACCCTGTCATTATTACCGCATTTGCAGTCGCAAATGAGTGAGCTGGTGATTCCGGCAGGGTTAAAGATGGGGATGAATTACGGATTTGATAAAATCCGCTTTCTGGCTCCAGTGAAGACCGGTGCTCGTGTTCGTGCGGTGGCCACCTTGAAAGCAGTAACTGAGAAAAATCCCGGTCAGTATCTGTTTACCGCGGAATATGCCGTTGAGATTGAAGGTGAATCAAAACCGGCATTGATAGCCGATTGGTTGGTCATGTATTTTGTGTGATAAAAAGGGAGCCAACGGCTCCCTTTTTTCTTCTGTCGGATCAGAGCACAATCTCCTGACCGTCTGACAAGGTGAACAGAAGGCTGCCGTTCAAGGGCTTGATGTCTCCGTAGGAGGTGCCGTTGAGCATGATCATCCCCGCTGTGGCTTCGTCTTCAACACTCAGGTCAAGATCCGTGATGACCCCGTCCTGATTGGTAATACGGACACCAAAGTACGGGTCGAAAAAGTACATGATGTTATAACGTTTACCAGCCCATTCCATTTGAATGTCATTAATCAAACCTTGAGCGATACGCTCAGGGGTACTGCTGATGGTGATCAGGGCGCGATCGCTGTAGTCCGGCAGATCACGTTCAAATTGCAGGAGTACTTCGCTGTCCAGACCACCGTTCAGGGTGATGGCACCGTCAAAACGATCCCCAAACAAGGATTCGAATTCGCCATCCGCCATCATGGTGATGTCCACACTATCCAGGCCGGCGTAGAGTGCCTCGGCATCAGACAACTCTTGCACACCACTCAGATCAAGGTTGATGTCCAGATCACCATTGAAGGTGATTGGGTTGGTGATGTCCGTACTGCTGAATTGTTCATAACGGACACTCAGATTTCCGGACGCCGTTTCCGGCAGTTTCAGGTTCTTGATATCCAGGCCGCCGGCAAAGCTGAGGGCAAAGTTGCCATCGCTGATCTCCAGTAGGCCTGTTTCTGACTCGGCGGTTCCTGCAATGTTAAAGCCGTAAGTGTATCGCTGATTGGTGAGCGCCGTGAAGGTGATATCCACGTCGACACCGTCTGTGCTGCCGTAGATCCGGGCAATGCCGTCGTACAGGGCAAAGTGGCCAACCAGTCCGTTGCCCAGGGGCAAAGTCAGGTCGTTCAGCACATCACATAAAGAGCGATTGAACAGTACCAGGTTGAACGCACCATTGCAGATTTCCTCCAGGGACTTGCCGGATATCAGCAAGCGGCAGGAGAGGCGGGCAAAGTAGTTGCCGAGGCTGTCGCAGGCTGCGCCCAGCGCGGCATCCGGTAGCGCTACGACCGGCCCATACTGACCGGCAATGGAGACGGCCCTCAACATATTGGCCAGATCGGGGCCGGTGGAAACCCCAATGGCGGTGACGGTTTGGGAAAAAGATCCCTGATTTGGGTCCAGGCTCAATGCCCCTTGCCACAGCATAAGGTCGGCAATGAATTCTTCAACGATGACAGCGCTGCTGCCTCCGGCTCCCGGTGACGGTTGGGCGGAGGTCAAGCTGCCTGCGGTACTGTCCATCAGCAATGTGGCTTCCTGGGCGAACACGGCTTCCTGTGTCGCCAGCTCAAGCAGTTGCGCGGTTTGTTGCGCCTGCTGTACCAGTTCCAGTAGCGTAGGGGTGTCATCTGCGGCTGACTGAGTCACCAACTGGCCGCCATTCATTTGCAGCTGTTGGGCAAGGCTTTCCAGCACCTGGGCAAAGGCCACATCATTACTGACGCCAAGCAAGGCGCTGGAGAACAGCGAGTAACGCAGTTCTTCCGCACTGGCATTGGTCACAGCAGTGCGGTCGGTGAGGTCGATAAGCCGGGTTTCCGCCAGATCCGCAACCCCGAACAGGTCTTCAATATGAGACTGGGCCACGGCGATGGAAACATCGTTCAGGCCCTGCGGGAAGGTAAGGGCATATTGAGTGGCCAGATGGGTCAGTGTTGAGATGCTGGCCTGGCCATCAGCGGATGAGGGTAACGTGGTGGTCAGTATGAAATTGCCCGGTACCGGAAAGGCTTCACCAAAATCAATGACATTATTTTCGTTGGTATCCTGCTCACTGAGCCCAATATAGTCACCGCATCCGGAGGCGGCGTCACAGACCATCAGGGTGCCTTCATTCTGCGGAGTGACCGCAATATAGATGGGCCCCTCATAGCCTGTCAAAGTCAGACGGTATTGACCGTATTGATTGGTCTGGGTGGTGGCGAGCAACGGGCCCACCTGGCCCCCGGACAGCTCATAGGCGGACACCAGACCATTCTGCACCACGCCTTTTACCACGGCACCCTGCACGGTGCTGGTGGTGATGGATTCAGTTGGATTTGAGGCGCTTCCGTTGTCATCGGAAGAGCTGCCTCCGCCGCCGCAGGCAGCGACACTTAAAGCCAGTACGCCTGGGATAACTCTGGAATACAAACGATTAAACAGCATGCCAAATACTCAATAGGCAGGCAAAGACCGGGCAAACACGACAATGAACTGCGCAAGGTACTTCACCTGGGGTAACCATGAATCATCGCAACTTGTACGATCGTAACAAGATTAAAAATAGACGGTTTCGGGGCAGGCACTGAAAAACTATGAGGTGGATATCACAGTTTGTTGAATTAAATGGGGTTAGGCGAAAAAGTATACAGGGGCCCGGGTTCCGGGCCCAAAAAAAGTCAGCTGGAAAAGTGCTTGCGGGTGGCTACATATCCCAAGCCGGCCAACAGGAGCATAAACGGCACGCTGCCGCCGGCGCCACTTCCGGAAAAGCTGCTGTCGTCGCCGTTGGCGCCCCGCGCCAGGTCCTGGGCCTGTTCGAAGTTTGCCACCGGGTCATCATACTGGGTGTTTTCCCAGACCACTGGCAACTCAAGGTAGGCGGCCTGGTTGCTCTGAAACACCACCGTATTGGTTTCAGGGGTGGTTTCATAACGCCAATAGTCGGGATCATTGCCATCGATGACCAACATCAGCTGGCTGCCGGCGGGGATATCCACTGCAGTCCAGTAAAAGTCCAATACAATCTGCACCAGGTCACCGTCGTTTACCACGCAGCCTTCCGACTGGTGGCAGGAGAAGGGGGCGTGGCCAATCCAGTTGGCGATACCGGTGTTGGGATTTAAATAGAAAAGGTAGCCAAAGTATTGAGCTTTGTCTTCCCCGACGATGGCAAGGTTGACTTTGGCTTCACCGCGCAACCGCAGCGGGGCATCCAGTATGGGTGTAGTGAATACCAGGCCCAGGCTGCGGTCGATCTCATTGAAATTCAGGGTGCGGCCCGTCGCAGAAAGTGCCCCGGTGATCCAGCCGGGGTAGGTAATGCGGTCGAGTGTGCTGAAACTTACTTCCAGATCCACAGTATTGGCATAGGTTTCGGAAAGTTGGCCTCCCTGGGCACCGGATTCCGGAATCAGATTGAATATTTTA
The DNA here is from genome assembly GCF_003671475.1 of Ketobacter sp. GenoA1. Lineage (NCBI taxonomy): Bacteria > Pseudomonadati > Pseudomonadota > Gammaproteobacteria > Pseudomonadales > Ketobacteraceae > Ketobacter > Ketobacter sp. GenoA1. Next base: position 787,917 of record NZ_RCHM01000042.1, read on the forward strand.
ATCTCGTCTTCCGGGGAGAGGGAATCGTAGCTTTCCCGTTTGGCGGTATTCAACACCTTGGTGCTGAATGGTTTGGCGGTATTGATACCGTTGTCGATGCCTTTCAGGTAATGGTCAAACCAGAGCCCCAGATTTTCCCAGACTGTATTTTCCTCGTTACCCAGCAATCCGCTTGCTTCACCTGAGCCGTGTACACCGCGGCTCAGGTCCAGTCGCCAGTCACCGTTGTATTGCTTCAGTGTTGTAAAGAGCGAGTCCGGTTGAAACAGGTAGTCGTGAAGATTATTTGCCATGTAGATTGCCGGTGGATTCTCCCGGGCATTAACCATATCAAGATAGCTGGCGGCGGATCTTACATAACCCCATTCCTTGGTGGCGGCGACATTTTCGTGCACCTTCATATTGGCATAGTTGGTTTCAATCTCCGGGCTGGGGTTATTGCTGGCCAAGAGCGGAATGGGTTGTGAACTGAAGATCAGGAGTTCGATCCAGGCATAGTTGGGTGTGTTGCCGGCCCACAGGGAGTCGATCAGGTCCACCCAGCCACTCATGGCTACAATGGCTTTCACCCGCTCATCATTAAACCCGGTGAGTAATGATATTCCGGCACCGTATGAGATGCCGGCTAATCCTATCGCATCAGGGTCCACAGGATAACCATTTCTGCTGTCCAGCAGGTAGTCGATGGCGGCTGAGCCATCTGAAAAATCCTCAATTCCAGCGGTGGTGATTGCTCCGGGAGAGTTATAGAAGCCGCGTGTTGTGTAGCTTAAAACCACATAGCCTTTGTCTGCCAGGATCTGGGCCTGGGGAATATATTCGTATTCATTCAGTGCCCAACTGCTGATGAAGATGACAGCAGGGAAGCGTTGATTCGGATCGTCGCTGGTGGGCACGAAAATATTGGCCGGCAGGTAAATAGTGTCGGATGCCGGGTCGGATGGGTTGAGTAAAGTGGGAATGGTGATGTCGTCATCATAGACCCATAAATTATTGGGGCTGATGCGCTCTGCGGCCGCTGCCGGGGTTTGCATAAGCAGGTAGAGCAAGGTGGCGATAACCACTTTCAGATACTGCAGCTTCATGGTAATTCCCTATCGTCAAAAAATAGCGGATGCTTGATTGTTTGTTGTTATTGGTACCGGCCGAGCGGTAAGAAGCGCGCTCATAACACTATCCATCTTTATAACGTTATGACGCCTTTTCGGCATCGACCGAAAGGACTATTTGGCGATGGGTAGTCTCGATATATTGTTGATAACAAAAGGATTAAGGTGGCAGAGATCGTTTTGGGGCGGACTGAACCAAAAACAAAAAACCCGGACAGTGCCGGGCTTTTTATGCTGATGGATGCTGTCGATCAGAATTTTTTGTCGAATGAAATGGCGGCAATGTAGGCTGTGGTTTCGGTTTCAAACGGCATGGAATAGTAGGGGTTATAAACTACATCCCCTTCCTGGCAGGTGTTGGCATTCTTGGACTCGCAGGCATCGATGCTTTGTTCAGAGTAAAGAATACCAAAGGCTGCATCAATGCGCGTGGTGTTGCTCATCTGCCAGCCGAAACCAGCTGTGAACAGGTCCGCGTCTCCTATTGGGAAAAGCAGGTCTGCTGAGGAGCTGGGTATGGCGCCTTCACGGGGTTCATAGCCTGCCCGTAGAACCAGGTTGTCGTTCCATTGGTATTCGGCACCAATGGCAACGGACCAGGTATCTTCATAGGCGCGGCGAATGCGCATTTCGTCCGGGTCGGCGTTGTCTTTAACATCAAAACCACCGGCCACGGTATAAATTACGCTGGACAGGTTAAGAAAATCGACGTTGTTGCTGAATTCAAATTTGAGTTCATCCCATACGCTGTATTCTACCCAGCGCACGTCAAAGTTTATTTTCAGATTCGGCAATACTTTGATGGAGGTGCCGAAAGCGATGTTTTGCGGCATCAGGTATTCCAGTTCAACTGTGCCTTTTTCCACTTCCGTGGCGTTAAAGGCAGCTCCACCGAAAGCGCCCAGGGCACCACCCAGGGGCGCAAGCCCTTCGGTGGTCAGCATGAACTCTTCCGTGTTCTCCATTTTGTAGTCACCGGAGAGTTGCGAGGTGGTTTCACTCTGATAGAGGAAGCCGAAAGAGAGCCAGTCGTAGGGTTCGTAAAGGATACCGAAATTAAACCCAACCGACAGGAAGTCTTCCATCTCCATGGAAAGTCGCCCCACGGTGTCGTAGGGCTTGATGATATTCAGGTCATCAGGCAGGGGTAGCTCGTTGACGCTATCCAGAAACTGAGTTGTTTCCAGTGGAGCCCGAATGTAGGTGTCCAGTGCCATGCCCTGGTAAGAAAAGTTGATTCCGACCCCGAAAGACAGTCGATCGCTGACCGGAATGGCCACCGTGGGAGAGAAATAGGTTAAGCGGGTGACGCCTACGTTGACGCCCTGATATGCGCCGGGATCACCGATGCCGTCTTTTGGGTCTCCGTCCTTGCGGGTATAACCGATGCCCTGGGGTGAATACACGGCTGTACCAAAGGTCCAGCCCCGGGCAGGGTCCTCGAATGCGATACCGCCGGCCGGAAACGCCAGGATGGGGACCTCGGTGAAGCCCACGAACGGCAACATCAGGCCGGGGCCATCAATACTGGTGCTGGTATTGGCGATGGGATCGATGCCCCAGCAGTTATCGAGCTCTTCCTGGGTGGGTACTGCGCCACCACTGCATTGGGGCTTGTTGGGGTTGCCATTGTTGCCCTGATAATAGACCTCTTTAATGGTATTGGTTGGTCGGGTTGGTTCCCCGATATCACCATCAATGGTCATATGGGCCGCCAAAACCTTGAGGTTCATCTGGCGACCTTTGATTTTGGCAAGGCCCGCAGGGTTGAAGTGAATGGAGTCAATGCCCGGTGGATCAGCGGTAACCGCATTTCCCAATGCCAGTGCCTTGGGGTTGCCGATGGTTACGTTATGCAGCAGCTGGGCAGTGGCGCCACTGCTGAAAGAGACAGCGGCGGCCAGCGCCAGGTAGCGAGCGTGTTTTGCGTACATAGGTGTTTTCTGATCCAAGTTTAGGTCTTTATCCATCTAGTGTATTCCCGCTCTTCGGCATTATTCCCATAGTGCCTCGAGGTGGAACCCCCTCACTTTCGTTAATTTTTATTGGATTATAAAATGTATTATTCTTTATCGCGCCAGGCTTTGAATGCGTCATAAAGGCTCTTGTGTTGTTTCGCGCTTTCGGCCTCTTTTTCATCATCAAAAGTCTTGATTTCACGCTCGAACTTGATGTCGTCCACTTCTTCCAGATAGCTTTCATCGGTTTCGAGTATGGAGCTGACGGTATCGGTCGGGCTATCAAGCCAGCTATTCAGTGTTTGTAAATCATCGGGCGACAGAACACCAGCCGCTTTCTTGAGCTTTAATGTGTTAAGAATGTAATCGTAACGTGAAGTAGCATATTCTTTGCGCGCCTGAAACACCTTGCGCTGTGCCGTCAGGGCATCGGACATGGTGCGAATACCATCCTGCCAGCCTTGCTTGATGGCTTTCAATGAGCTGTTGTTGGACTTTACCGCCCGCAGCCGGGCCTGGACACTGGCGACATTGGCATTGACCTGGGTGTGATATTGTCGCGTTTCGCGCAGGGCGTTACGCATGGCCAGGTCAACATTATGGCGGGCCTCCTGAACCTTATAATCCGCTTCCCGCACCTGAGATGAGGTAATACCGCCGGAGTAAAGGGGAACGGATACCCGTACACCGAAGGTGGTGGTGTCTGAGGAGGGCGTGAAACCGCCACCCACATCGCGGTGTTCGTACTTCAGAAACAGGTCCGCGGTGGGGGCATGGCCGGATTTCTTCTCTGAAAGCTCCTTCTCGGATGCTTCCTTGGCATATTGAGCGGCAATGAGTTGATAGTTGGTGCGTTTGGCAAAATCTTCCCATTCGGCTAACGCGAAAGGCTGAGGGGGCTCAATGGGAATGTCTTTGGGGAGGGGGTTAACAATATCGATGTAAATGCCGGTGAGCATGGCCATGTTCTCTTTCACTACGTCCACCTGGCTTTCCGCCACAATCACCGCCGCCTTGGCGATGTCATGCTGGGCCTGCAGTTCAAACACGTCCGTATCGCGCATCAGGCCCAGTTTGTATCGGTTCTTGATTTCCGTGAGCTGAGTGCGCAGGGTTTTTTCTTCGGACTGTGCCAGGCGCAGCTCTTCCTGTGCCCGCAGTACTCCGAAATAGGCTTCCGCGGAACGGATCATCAGCTCCTGCTGGCTGAACGCCAAATCGGCCTTGGCGGCGTTATCCAGGCTTTTGGCGCGTTTATAACGGTGCCAGCGATCCATGCGCACCAGTGGTTGGGCGATGGTCAGATCATAGATGGTGGCATCGTAGTCTTCGCGGGTGGAGGTGCTGCTGGTACACAGGTCCAGGAACTCGTCGGTGGTTGAGACATTGTTGAGACCAGCACAAATTACGGCCTCGTTGACACCACCACCGCTAAAGCCACCATCAAACACCGGGGTTTCGCTTTCATAATATTGTTTACCCCAGGTGCCGTTCAGATCCGCAGTGGGGAGCAGGGAGCCATAGGCTTGCTCCATCTTTTCGCGGTCAGCCAGGTATTTCTGTTTTTTGGCCGCCCATTCCGCATCGTTTTTACGGGCAAGCGCGAAGATTTCCTCAAGATTCTCAGCGAAGAGATGAGGGCTCAGCAGGCAAAGGATAACCAATAGAAGGCGAGATACCGCAGGTTTAATTCTCATATATTTCTAATAGTTGTTTGTTATGCTTAGTATTTTTTGTGGGTCACTGTACGCCAGAAACGTGCTAAAGGAAAGCCTTGCAGGTGGCTAATCCCGGCGGGCCCCGCATTTGGTACAAATGTGGGCAGAAGTCCCAATTCTTTTAGCATCATATAAAAAATGACCGTCAATTCAGATGAGTTCCTTGTGATACTTTGTTAAGCAGCGGTAAAGCAATGTAAACAAACGTTTGAATGATGCATCCGGTTATAAATTTACAACACAATAAAACCATATCTCATTGATTTAACGGAATTTATTATGGTATACCTGTTTTTGTAGGTATGTATACGCTTGGTCTATCTTTGATAAAAAATGCGAATTTGAATAAAGTATCGAAACCACCTTAGTTCTATAATTAAAAAATCCGGTGGCTTCTCGCCTTTTTTATCTCGGCTTACCTTTTCTGAGGGATTTGGGGAAGGGATCGCAATGGATTCGCAAGTCAGGTAAACGTGCCTATCAAGCCTTTAGGGTGTGATCGCATAATAAGAATAAACAAGCAGGAAATGTCTGTATGTCGCAAGAAGTTGGGCCTATCTCCTTCAATCCTTCACATTGTTCCAATTTGGTTGAGCTGCTGGAAGCACGTGCCGGTCTGCACCCGGACAAGATCGCTTTCACCTTTCTGCCCGATGGTGAAGATCAGGGTATCAGAGTTACCTACGCGGAATTGAGGGATCAGGCGCGTTCTGCAGCGGTGCGCTTCGCTGCCGTTGCCAAGCCGGGGGACAGAGCCCTGATGCTTTTTCCATCGGGTTTGGAGTTTATATTCGCGTTCTTTGGCTGTATTTACAGCGGCGTCATCGCCGTGCCGGCCTATCCACCCCGTCGCAACCAGAACCTGGGGCGCTTGAAAGCGATCATTGATGATTGTGTGCCCAGCTTTGTGTTAACCACCTCAAAGGTGCTGACCATTGCTGAACCGCTGTTTGCAGAAACCGAAGGGCTTACCGAACTGGAGTTTCTGACGGTGGATCTGGATCAAGCCGACACGGCTGCCCGCTGGCAGGCGCCGGAATTGTCGGCCGAAACACTGGCCTTTCTGCAATATACGTCGGGTTCCACCGGCAATCCCAAAGGGGTGATGGTGAGTCATGGCAACCTGATCTATAACGAAGCCATGATCACAGCGGCCTTTAAGAGTCATGATGAGGATGTTTCGGTAAGCTGGTTGCCCATGTTCCACGATATGGGGCTGATCGGCACGACGCTGCAACCACTGTTTGTGGGTGCCACGTCGGTGTTTATGTCACCGGCTTCTTTCCTGCAAAAGCCTTATCGCTGGCTTAAGGCCATCAGTGATTATCGAGGTACGGCCATTTGTGCGCCTAACTTTGCCTATGAACTCTGCGTTAATCAGATTACCGATGAGCAAAAGGCGACGCTGGATTTGTCCAGTTTGCGTATTGCGCTCTCCGGTGCCGAGGCGGTGCGCCCGGAGACCCTGGAAAATTTCATAGCGGCATTTCAGGTTTGTGGTTTTAAGCGGCAAGCGTTCACACCTACGTTTGGTTTGGCTGAGGCCACATTGATGGTGAGCTGTGCCCGTGAAGAAAACCGGCCGCTGTTCAAGGAAGTGGATGCCGCTGCACTGTCGGAGAATAAAATCGCGGCGCCAACCAGCAGTGATAAGACCATGCGCCTGGTTTCCAATGGTGTTGCGCCGCTGGATGCAAAGGTTGCCATAGTTGACCCTGCCACAAAGCGCGTGCTGGCCGAAGGGCAGGTGGGGGAGATTTGGTCCAAGGGTGATCACATCGCCAAGGGCTACTGGCGCAATGAAGCGGCAACGGAGGAAACTTTCCGGGCCTACACCGCTGATGGTGATGGTCCTTACATGCGTACCGGTGATCTCGGGTGCCTGATCGACGGTGAGCTGTACATAACTGGCCGGCAAAAGGATGTCATCATCATTCGCGGCCGCAATCACTACCCGCAGGACATTGAATTTACCGTACAGCAGAGTCACGTGGCTCTGAAATCCGATGCCGGAGCGGCTTTCGCGGTGGAGATTGACGGTGAAGAACGCCTTGTCGTAGTGCAGGAAGTGGAGCGTAAATACCGCATGCGCCTGGTGACGGAAGTGGTCAGCGCTGCTATCCGGCAGGCAGTGGCGGAAAATCACGAACTTCAGGTGCACACCATCGTGTACCTGAAGCCTGGTGCGATCCTTAAGACCTCCAGCGGTAAAATTCAGCGCAGCGCCAATCAGCGGGCGTTTCTGGAAGATTCACTGCAGCCGATTGCGGTCAGTGCCCTGAATGCTGTGGAGCAGGGCGCAGAGGAAAAGAAAGAGATAGAAGCCGCGCTGGATCTCAGTAAAGCTCAATGGCAATCCCTGCCGGAGGCGGAGAAAGAACCGCGCCTGATGCTTTACCTGAAAGCGGCGATCGCCAGCGAGATTGGTGAGAAAATTGATCGTATCAGTGACGATGTCAGCTTGATGGGGCTGGGCATTGATTCCCTGCAAATTACTCAGTTGTTCACTCGTCTGCGGGATCGGTTTGAAATCAATCTGGAATTGCCGGCTTTGTTCGATGCCAGGGATTTCCGGGCCCTGGCCTCCACTCTGGCAGATGCCATGGCCGGAGCGGCAGGCTCCAGTTTACCACCCCTGCAAGTGGTAGAGCGCACTGAACTGATGCCCATGTCGTTTTCCCAGAAACGCATGTGGTTTATGGATAAGCTGCGTGAAAACAACGTTGCGTACAATCTCCCTTTCGCACTTAAAATCCAGGGTGCGCTTGATGTCGGGGCGGCTGCCAAAGCTTTTGAGAGCATGATTTTCCGCCATGAAATATTGCGAACCGTGTACGTTGAGCAGGATGGTCACGCCTATCAAAAAGTACTGCCGGCACCCAGGTGGGGATTCACGGCAGAAGATCTGACCTATCTTAAAGAGCCCGCTTTAGGTAAAGCCATCCAGGATCGTATTGATGGTGAGGCACGCAAACCTTTTAATCTGGCCACCGGCCCGGTTATTCGTACCCACCTGTTGCGCCTGCCGGATCAGGAGGCGGATGCGCTGAAAGGGCGCGCTGCAGAGCAGTATCTGTTGCTGGTGACGATGCATCACATCGCAGCCGATGGCTTTTCCCTGAAGGTGATCACTGACGAAATTTCCCATGCTTATGAGGAGCAGGTGACGGCAGAGCCCTCCAAGCTACGGGAGCTCACGGTTCAATACGCGGATTTTGCCCACTGGCAAAAGGAGTTGTTTGATAGCGGGCTATTGAACAAGCAGTTGGATTATTGGTTGGCGCATTTGCGTGGTGTGCCGGTACTGGATCTTCCGCTGGATCATCCGCGGCCACCGGAACAGAGCTTTAACGGCAGCAACTACTATTTCCAGATTCCCAAAGAGCAGGTGCAGGCACTCAAACAGTTGAGCCGAACGCAAGGCGTGACACTGTATATGTCGCTGCTGACTTGCTTCAATGTGCTGTTGCATCAGTACACTCAGAGCGAAGACATTTGCGTGGGTACGCCCATTGCGAACCGAACCACACCGGAACTGGAAAAGCTGATCGGCTTTTTTGTCAATACGCTGGCGTTACGCACCGATCTGTCAGGCAACCCCAGCTTCGTGGACTTGATGCAGCGGGTACGCAAGGTTACTCAGGGAGCTTTTGCCAATCAGGAGATGCCGTTCGAACGTGTAGTCGAACATCTGGGTGTATCACGTGACCTGAGCTATTCGCCGGTATTCCAGGTTATGTTCGTATTACAGAACAGCACCATCGATGAAGAGTTCAACCTGGCCGGGGTTAATGTGGAAAGCCTGCATACAGCACCGGGTACCTCCAAGTTTGATATGACGCTGGAGTTGTCGGAGGAATCCGGCATCTTGCAGGGTGACCTGGAGTATTCCACAGACTTGTTTGAAGAAGAGACCATCGTGCAGATGATGGAGCACTTCCAGCAATTGATACAAAGCGCCGTTGAGAATCCGACGCAACCTATTGGTGGCATTAACATCCTCACCAAAAGCGATAAAGACAAGCTTTTAATCGAGTATAACTCGACGGATGTTGATCACCCGCTCACAGACTGCATTCACTCCCTGTTTGAAAATCAGGTGGCCAAGGACAGTGATGCTGTGGCTTTGGTGGATGGGCAGGAGCGGCTCACCTACGGGGAGTTGAATGAGCGCAGTAATCGTTTGGCCCATCACCTGATTCATCTTGGAGTAACCCGGGAAACTCTGGTGGGTGTCTGCATGGCGCGGGATGCCGATATGGTGGTCGCGTTACTGGCAATACTCAAATCCGGTGGCGCTTATGTGCCCATAGATCCCAACTATCCGGCCGATCGGGTGGCTTACATGCTGGCCGACGCCAGTGCTCCTTTGGTGATTTCCCACAGTTCTCTAGATGGTATGCTGCCCCCCGCCAGTGAAAATTTTCAGCCGGTGTTTGTTGACCGGATAGGGCCGCAGTTAAGGGATTGTGCCAGCAATAACCCCCAACTGGATATCGCTGCCGATCATCTCGCCTATGTCATTTACACCTCCGGTTCTACCGGCAAGCCTAAAGGGGTGATGATCAGTCATGGGAATGCCAGCGGGTTGATTCATTGGGCGCAAGGCGTCTTCAGTGAAGAGGATCTTTCCGGAGTACTGGCGGCAACCTCCATTTGCTTTGACCTTTCAGTGTATGAACTGTTTGTGACATTGTCTGCGGGAGGCAAGATTATACTTGCTGACAATGTGTTGGCGTTGCCCACCCTGCCGGCAAAAAGCGAGGTGGTATTGGTGAATACAGTGCCTTCCGCCATTGCTACTCTGCTGCGGGAAAACGGGATCCCCGACAATGTGAAGGTCATCAACCTGGCCGGTGAAGCCTTGGCCGCGAGCCTGGTGGATGGGCTTTATCAGAATACCTGTGTGGAGCGGGTGTACGATTTATATGGCCCTTCCGAAGACACCACCTATTCCACGTTTACATTGCGGGAAATCGGCAAGGCCGCCACCATCGGCCGCCCGATCGATAATACTAAAGCCTACATCCTTAACCAGCATGGTGCCTTGGTGGCGCCGGGGCTGGCCGGTGAACTTTATCTTTCCGGTACCGGGGTGACTCGCGGTTATCGCAATCGTGAAGATTTAACCCAAGAAAAATACCTGCCCAACCCGTTTGAGAATGATCCGAAATACGCCCGCATGTATCGCACCGGGGATCTGGTGCGGTATATGGATAATGGCAACCTGGAGTATCTGGGCCGCATAGATCACCAGGTCAAAGTGCGTGGTTTCCGCATCGAACTGGGGGAGATTCAGTCCGTCCTGAACTCGGTGGACGGGGTACAGGACAGTCTGGTGCTGACCCGGGAAGATGCCGCCGGCGCCAAATGTCTGGTGGCGTATCTGGTGGCGCCGGAGGGCAACCAATCGGAGCTAATGCAGCAGGCGCGGGCTGTGATTCGGGCTCAATTACCGGAATATATGTTGCCATCGGCGTTTGTGATTCTGGAAGCCTTTCCATTGACACCCAACGGCAAGGTGGATCGTGCCCGCCTGCCGGTGCCGTCCATTGAAGACCTGATCGGCGATCAGTTTGTTGAACCGCGAACTGAGAATGAGCGCAAGATGGCGGCTATCTGGCGCCATGTGCTGAAGCTGGACAAAGTGGGTGTGACCAACAATTTCTTTGAGCTGGGCGGTCATTCACTGCTGGCCACTCAGTGCATATCACGCATTCGTGAGGAGTTTGGGGTGGAGCTGCCCGTGAAGCTGTTGTTCACGACGCCCACCATTGAGTCTTTATGCCTGCAGTTGGATAACCTGGAGAATCTGGCGGATCTGATGCCGCCACCGGTTAAATCCATTGATCGCAATGGCGAACTACCCTTGTCGTTTGCACAGATGCGTTTGTGGTTCCTGAATCAACTGGAATCGGGCAAATCGGAATACAACATCAGTACCTCGTACAATATGCCCGCTGCCATTCGTTTGAGCGGCAAGCTCAATGTCAGCGCATTGCGTAAAGCATTTCAGCAGTTGGTCGCACGCCATGAAGCGTTGCGTACCTCGTTCCTGATCGACGATGGCCAGGCAACGCAGGTGATTCGTGAGCCCACAGACTGGTTCATGGATGTCAGGGACTTGCGCCACCTGGATGCGGAAGAGCGTGAAGCGGAAGTGATTCACCTGGCAGAAGATGAAGCAACGCGTTCCTTTGACCTGGTGCTGGGCCCGTTGAACAAAGCCCGGCGAATTCGTCTGATGAGAACCCGTCTGCTGCAGACTACAGATCAGGAACACGTACTGCTGTTGACCATGCATCACATCATTTCCGATGGCTGGTCGCTTGGCATTCTGATTGATGAAGTAGGGGCGTTGTATCGCTCGATTGTTTCCGGTGCAGCCCATAATCTGGATGAGATTAAAATACAATACGCGGATTATGCAACCTGGCAGCGCAATTGGATGGATGGCCCGGTGTTCGAGCATCAGTTGTCGTACTGGCGTGGCCAGCTGGCGGGTGTGCCTGTTCTGGAGTTGCCCACGGATCGGCCCCGTCCCGCACTGATGACCTTTAACGGCAGTTATGAGCCGGTGCGGATCAATTCAGTGTTGACGCAGCAGCTCAATGCGTTGAGTCGCGAGCAGGGTGTGACCCTGTTTATGACGTTGCTTTCGGCTTTTTATACCCTACTGTACCGTTATACTGGGCAAACCGATATATGCGTGGGAACACCGGTAGCCAATCGGGCCCTGCCGGAATTTGAAAAACTCATCGGCTGTTTTGTCAATAGTCTGGCGTTACGGGTCGATATGGATGACGATCCTAAATTTATCGACCTGTTGTCACAGGTGCAGGACGTCACGCTATCGGGCTACAGTCACCAGGATTTGCCGTTTGAGCGCTTGGTGGATGCCTTGGGTGTGTCCCGCGATAAAAGTCATTCTCCGCTGTTCCAGGTGGTGTTTACACTGCAAAACGCATCCAACACCCTGAATGTGCAGATGCCGGATGTGAATGTGGAGATGCTGCCTTCGGTGGCCAAAACTTCCAAATTTGATCTTACCCTGAATCTGGAAGAAGGCCCTAACGGGCTGGAAGGGATGATCGAGTACAACACAGACCTGTTTGACCGGGACACCATTCACCGCATGGTGGGTCACCTGGAGCAGATTCTGAATGTGGTTGCGCAGCATCCCCACAGTCGCCTTTCCGAAGTATCGTTGTTGAGTGATCATGAAAAGCAATTGGTGCTGCACGAATGGAACCATCAGCCGCAGCATTATGAGTTTCAGGATACCATTCATCAGCGCTTCGAAAACATCGTGCAGCGCTTCCCCGATAAGGCCGCTGTGGCGATGGATGGTGTCAGCCTCACCTACGCTGAACTGAATGCCAGGGCGAACCAGCTTGCCTTCTACCTGAAGCAGCAGGGGGTTAAGTCCAACGACTTGGTAGGCATCTGTCTGGAGCGCTCACTGGATATGGTGGTTTCCATTCTGGCGGTGCTGAAGGCCGGTGGTGCCTACGTGCCGCTGGATCCCGGCAACCCCGAAGAACGCCTCCGCTTTATACTGGAAGACGCCAAGGTGGCATTACTGATTACCGAGTCGGCGGTAGTGGATACCGTACCGGCAGGGGACTTCACAGCGGTAATTCTGGATCAGGTTGAGGGCATGCTGGCAGAGCAGCCGAGCACCAATCCGCAACCGGAATCCGGGCCTGATGACCGTGCCTATGTCATTTACACGTCGGGAACCACCGGTAAACCGAAAGGGGTGCTGATTCCGCATTCCAACGTGATTCGGCTGTTCACTGCAACGGATCAATGGTTTGGATTCAATGATCAGGATGTGTGGACGCTGTTTCATTCCTTTGCCTTCGATTTTTCCGTGTGGGAATTATGGGGCGCACTGTTCTATGGTGGCCACGTCATAATCGTGCCCAGCAAGGTAGCCAAATCGACGGAAGATTTTTATCAGCTGGTGTGCGATGAAGGTGTAACTGTATTGAACCAGACACCCTCGGCTTTCACGCAGTTTATCAAAATGGATGAGTACAGCCGGGATGGGGTGGCGCGTGCGTCCAGTCCGCTGGCGTTGCGATGTGTGATTTTTGGCGGTGAGGCCCTGGATTTTTCTGCTCTGCAGAAATGGAGTTCGCATTATGGTCTGGATCAACCTCAATTGATTAACATGTACGGTATTACCGAAACCACGGTTCATGTTACTTACCATCGAATCACCGTCGATGACCTGGATCGACGCCAAAGCCTGATTGGCCGCCCCATTCCGGATCTGGATTTGTACATTCTGGACCAACACTTGAACCCGGTTCCGGTTGGTGTGCCTGGCGAGCTCCATGTGGGCGGGCAGGGGCTTGCTCACGGTTATCTTAACCGTGACGATCTGACCGGGGAGCGGTTTGTTGAATCCGAATTCAGTTGCAGTGTGGATCGCGCCTCAGGCTTGTATGGACGCTTGTACAAAACCGGTGATATCGGCCGCTACCTACCCAATGGTGTGGTGGAGTACATGGGCCGTGCCGATGATCAGGTGAAGATCCGTGGTTATCGAATTGAACTTGGTGAGATTGAATCAACCATCAGCCAACACGCGGATGTGCGGGAAAGTGTGGTGCTGGCACGTGAAGATGTACCGGGCGATCGGCGTTTGGTTGCGTATGTGCAGAGCGATGTGGCCATTGATGCTGCTGAATTGAAGGCGTACCTTGCCCAGTCGTTACCGGATTACATGGTGCCCAAGGCCTATGTTGTGCTGTCTGAATTTCCGCTTACTCCCAACGGTAAGATTGATAAGCGCAGTTTGCCTGCTCCCAGTGACGGTGCCGTTTCCAAGAATGAGTTTGTTGCGCCCCGAAATGACACAGAAGAAACGCTGTGCCAAATCTGGGGAGAGGTGCTCGGTTTGGAGCGGGTGGGTGTGACGGACAACTTCTTTGATTTGGGCGGCCATTCCCTGCTGGCGACGCAAGTGGTTTCCCGTGTGCGGGAACACTTTAATGTGGAGCTGGCGTTGAGTGCTCTGTTTGAGGAACCCACCATTGAAAATATTGCTTTGCACTTGTTGCAGGCAGAACTGGCTTCTGCGGATGATCTCGAGATGGCTGACCTGCTCGCGGAAATCGAGGGGCTGTCCGAAGATGATCTGAAGAATCTCTGAGACGTTTCACTTGCAAAGAAAGATGATGATGTCGCAAAAACTGATTAAATATAAGGCAGGCCATTGGGTCTGCCTTAGCTGGTTTATTAACTACTAAAATAAAGAACTGGTACATAAATACAGTGTGTTTCAGGTTGATTTTTAATCAGCAGTGCAGGATCACTGAAATACCAATAAAAATGGGCTAATCATTTAATGACAGACAAGAAGTTACTGAGCCGCCTGGCCAGCCTGACTCCGGAGCAACGGGAAGCGTTGCTGAAGCAACTGAAAAAGAAAAAATCAGAAGGAGCAGAACCCAGGAAGGACACTATTACGCCGTTTGAGCGCAGGGGAAATGATCGCGTTGCCATGTCCTATGCGCAGCAGCGGCTATGGTTTATCGATCAATTGCAGTCCGGAAGTGCCAGTTACAACATTTCTGCGGCGTTGCGCTTGAAAGGTGCTTTGGATGTTGAAGCTCTGCGTATGAGCTTTGACGATATTGTGCGCCGCCATGAGGTATTGCGAACCACTTTTGTCTCGGAAGAAGGTCAGGGGCGTCAGGTCATCAACGAGCATCAGCGTTGGGAATTGCCGACCATCAGTTTGGAGCCTTTGTCGACAGAGGAGCAGGAAGAGGTCATTAAAGCCCGGTTCAAGGGGGATGCCCATACCTCATTTGATCTGATCAACGGGCCTCTGTTGCGTACGCGATTGATCCGTCTCAGCAGTACCGAGCACGTTATCATCGTCTCCATGCATCATATTATTTCCGATGGCTGGTCGATGGGGGTTTTCATCCGGGAAATGGCGCTGCTGTACGATGCCTATCGTCAGGATAAAGCCTCGCCTTTACAGGAACTCGACATACAGTATGCCGATTACTCATTATGGCAACGGGAATGGCTTGCCGGTGAGCGACTGGACCGGCAGCTCAGTTACTGGAAAACCCGTCTGGATGGTGTTCCGGTACTGGAATTACCGACGGATTTTCCCCGCCCTCCGGTTCACAGCTACGACGGTCACAACCAACCGTTTCAACTCAGCCGCGAATTGACCGCAGCCCTCAATGACCTTGCGCGGCAGCAGGGTGTAACGTTGTTTATGGTGTTGCTGGCAGGCCTGCAGGTCTTGTTGCATCGCTACAGTGGACAGGATGATATCTGTGTGGGTACACCCATCGCAGGTCGTATTCGTCCGGAAGTTGAAAAACTCATCGGGTGTTTTGTCAACACGCTGGCTATCCGCAGTGATCTTAAAAATAATCCGAGCTTTCTTTCACTGTTGAAGCAGGTGCAGCAAAATCTGACCGGCGCATACGATCACCAGGATATTCCATTTGAACGCCTGGTGGATGAGCTGGGTGTAGCCCGTGAGATGAGCCACACGCCACTGTTCCAGGTGATGTTCGTGCTGCAGAATGCCACCAATACCGGTTCGTTTTCATTGCCAGGGTTAGAGATAGAGTTATTGCCGGAGGAGTCTGAAACCTCCAAATTTGATATCACCATTAACATGCGCGAAGAAAACGGGCAGTTGAAAGGTGATTTTGAATATCGCACGGATCTGTTTTTGGGCCAAACCATCGGGCGCATGCTTGGCCACTTCAGCCGGATTCTGGCCCAGTTGGCGGAGAACCCTGAACAAGGGGTGGATGATGTGGATTATCTGCCAGCCAACGAAAAACAACAGTTACTGCAGCAATGGCACTGCACCGTCACATCCTATGAGCGTGATTCTGATGTGCTGGATGTTTTCCAGCAGGTGTGTGAAGAACATGCCCAGAGGGTGGCAGTGGTATCCGGCGAAATCAGTTTGACGTATGCGCAACTGAATAACATGAGCGGACACGTCGCCCATGCGTTGCAGGAAAAAGGCATTCGGCCGGGAGATCGGGTAGGGCTGTGTGCTGACCGTAGTGCGGAAACCATTGCTGCCATACTGGGTATCATGAAAGCCGGCGCTGCCTACGTGCCACTGGACCCGGCTTATCCGGAGGACCGGCTGCGCTACATGTTGGAGGATACCCGCGCTCCTTTGGTGGTGGCGCATGGTCATTTATTTCCGAAGTTGCCATTGGAAGAAAGCAGGATCCTGCTGTTGGACGGCTTTCAGGCGTTGACCGGTCCGGTAGCGGATCTCGGCCTGCGGGTGGGGCCGTTAGCACCGGTTTATGTGATGTATACATCGGGCTCTACCGGCAAGCCGAAAGGCATTGAGGTGGTGCACCGTAATGTGGTCCGCTTGGTGCGAAACACGGATTTTATGGCAATGGACGAGTCGTTGTCGTTTCTGCAGTATGCGCCGATCTCATTTGATGCAGCCACCCTCGAGATCTGGGCGCCGCTACTCAATGGCGGCAGAATTGTGGTCGCACCCAGTGGCCAGTTAACGCCTGATGAAATCGGCGAGGTTATTGAGAAAGGCGGGGTCAATGCGGCCTGGTTCACTGCCGCGCTGTTCCACTTCATAGCTGAGTATCACTTGGCGGTGTTAAAACCACTCAAGCAATTGCTGGCTGGTGGTGATGTGTTGGCACCCAAGCTGGTACGGAAAGTGTTGGAGGAGATTCCCGGTCTGGCGCTGATCAACGGCTATGGTCCCACTGAGAACACTACGTTCACCTGTTGTTTCAGAATGCAGTCAGTGGCGGATGTGCGTCATTCCGTACCCATTGGCCGGCCCATCGCAAATACGTCCGTATACGTGTTGGATAAACGTATGCAGCCGGTCCCAATCGGTGTGCCCGGTGAACTTTACACAGGTGGCGATGGCGTTGCCAATGGCTATCTGAATCGTGACGAACTGACCGCTGACGTTTTCGTCAGTGATCCTTTCTCCAAGCGCAGTGGGGCGCGTTTATACAAGACCGGCGATCTGGTGCGTTACTACGCTGATGGCAATATCGAATATCTTGGCCGTGTGGATCAACAGGTCAAGATTCGCGGCTTCCGTATCGAGCTGAGTGAAATCGAAGAGGCCATGGGTAAAATCAATACCATTCGCGAAGCGACGGTTATTGCAAGGGAAGACAACCCCGGCGTCAAGCGTTTGGTTGCCTATTTGGTGCCAGTGCAGAACGCCAACCCAACGACAACGGAACTCCGCTCTGAACTCAAGCAGATTCTGCCGGAGTATATGATTCCTTCTGCCTTCGTCACCATGGAGAGTCTGCCTGTTACCGCAAACGGTAAACTGGATCGGCGTGCACTGCCCAAGCCGGAGCTGGATCCGGATTCCGCCTTGAAGCGGGTTCCACCCCGAACAGAGAAAGAAATGATTCTGGTGGATATCTGGAAACAGGTATTGAATCTTGATGAGCTGGGGATTCGCGATAATTTCTTTGAAATGGGTGGTGACTCCATTCTCAGCATCCAGATTATCAGCCGCGCCAAAGTGGCCGGCCTGCATATCACCACGAAGCAGATATTCGAAAATCAGACCGTGGAAGAGCTGGCGGCGGTGGCCAGTGAGGTTGAGTCTCCGGTACTGGCGGAGCAGGGCTTGGTCGAAGGTGAGTTCCCGCTGTCACCGATTCAACATTGGTTTTTTGATCACCGCTTTGTTAACGAACATCACTGGAACCAATCAGTACTTCTGGATATCAGGCCCGAGAAAACGTTCTCCATCGATGAGCTGAGAAGCGCATTGCATGCACTGGTGTTGCAGCATGATGCGTTGCGCCTGAGGTTCGAACGCAGCGAGCATGGTGTGCGTCAGAGCTTTGCCCCGGCAGACGGGGTGGACACTCATCTGGCCCTGACTGAATATGATCTCAGCTCTGTTGCCGTGAGCGATGAAGAGCAGCGAATTACTGAACACTGTAACCAGATTCAGGCTTCCCTGGACCTGATACACGGGCCCTTGTTGGCTGCGGGATTGTTCACCTTGTCCGGTAATCGACGCAGACTTTTACTGGTGCTGCATCATCTGGTAGTGGATGGTGTGTCCTGGCGCATCCTGATTGAGGATTTTAATACCGCTTTGGAGAGTGCCCAGAAACAACAGGAGCCCAAGCTCGGCTATAAGACCACGTCCTATCGTCAATGGACCGAGGCATTGATTGAAGGCGTTCAGTTGGGGCACCTTAACAATGAAATCGATTACTGGGAAACAGTGATTGAAAAGGAAAAGCCCACCTTACCCATTGATTATCCGGGGGGCAGTGCCACCGTAGCGGAAAGTGTTACCTACTCCATTGGTTTGTCGGAACAGCTTACCCAATCGTTGCTGCGGGATGTACACCAGGCTTATCGCACTGAGATAAACGACGTTCTCCTTACCGCACTGGCCCGCTCTATTTCGGACTGGAGTGGGAACCTTGAGATTTATCTTGATCTGGAAGGGCACGGTCGGGAGTCGTTTTCCGAGAAGATTGATTTGAGCCGTACCGTGGGGTGGTTTACCTCGGTTTACCCGGTACGCTTGAAGTATGAAAATGGCCAATCGGTTCAGGATAATCTCAAATCCATCAAAGAGCAGTTGCGCCATATCCCGGGTAAGGGGTTCGGCTACAGCGCTTTGCGCTATCTGGCCAATGAAAAGCAGAACCGACTGTTACAGCAAGCACCTACTGCGGATATTGTTTTTAATTATCTTGGACAGTTCAGTTCCATCTTGGACAATAATCCCTGGTTTACCGTGGCAGAGCAAAGTCGTGGCCATGAGCATAGTCTCGAAAGCATGGCTCCCCATCCGCTCAGTATTAATAGCCACATAGTGGGCGACAAACTCCAAGTAGACTGGATCTACAGTCGTTCCATGTTTAAACCCGAGACCATCGAAAAAATTGCTGATAATTACATGGCGGCACTGGAGCAGATCGTACTGCATTGTGTGCAGCCTGATGTGTACGGTTATACCCCTTCTGATTTTCCTCTGTCAGGTTTGAACCAGGCACAGATTGACCGTTTGATTGGTGCGCAACGCAATATTGAATCGGTTTACCCCCTTTCTCCCATGCAGGAAGGCATGCTGTTCCATAGCCTGTTCGACAACGATGATGGCGTGTATTTCGAACAGCTCAGCGTAGAGGTGCTCGGTGGGGTTAATCGCGATACCTTAAAAAGTGCCTGGTGTGGTGTAGTGAACCGGCACCCGGCCTTACGCAGTGCTTTTGTATGGCAGGACATCGATCGGCCTTTGCAAATCGTCTATCAGGCCATTGATATGGAAATTGTTGAGCTTGACTGGCGTCATATGGGCGATGCTCAGGTGCAGGAACGCATGGAAACCTGGCTGGAGAAAGATCGGCAACGGGGCTTTGATTTTGAACGTCCCGGGCTGATGCGTCTGGCCTGGGTGGATCTGCCCGGTAACCGCTCACGCCTGATCTGGAGCTTTCACCACATTGTACTGGATGGCTGGTCTTTGCCTCTGGTGATGGGTGAGGTGTTCCAGACCTACGGGCTGCTGATGAAAGGGGAGGATGCGCGTTTACCCCAGGCCGGGTCCTATGAGGATTTTATCTCCTACCTGGAAACGGTGGACAAAGGCGATGCGCTGCAGTTTTGGAAGCTGTACCTGGCTGAGTTTGAAGCAGCAACCCCCTTGCCCAATAAACGTAACCTCAATACCGGTGGCGAGAAAACCTTTCTTGAAAACGAGCTGTTGTTGGATACGGCCTTTACCGGCCGTCTGCAGCAGTTTGCCAGAGATCAGCATGTGACATTGAACACTCTGTTGCAGGCGGCTTGGGGTGTGTTACTGGCGCGCTACAGTGGTGATCGTGATGTGGTGTTCGGCACCACGGTATCCGGCAGGCCTGCCGATTTGGCCAATGTAGAGAATATTGTGGGGTTGTTTATTAATACCCTGCCACTCAGGATCCATTTGGATAGCACCAGTACTATTTTGCCTTTGATTAAATCCATGCAGGACCAGCAGGTGGACCTGCGTCGGTTTGAATTTACCCCACTGGTTGATATTCACCGGGTATCGGATGTGCCCGGTGATCAAAGCCTGTTTGACAGTATTCTTGTATTCGAGAACTATCCTGTGGGGGAAGCGGTACACAGTGCTGATGAGTTGATTGATTTCGGACATATCACCACCATCGAGCACACCAACTTTCCCATGACTGTGATAGTGGAGCCCAGTGACCGACTGCGGGTGAAACTGTCTTATGATGCGTCATTGTTTGATTCCGCCACTATACAGCGGGTGCTCGATCACCTTAAGACACTATTGCACGGTATTCTGTCGCAGCCTGATGTGCCTCTCTTGCGTCTTCCCATGCTGAGTGAAGTGGAAAGGGCACAGGTGCTCCATGAGTGGAATCCCCCTGCGGCCAACTACCCCCGCAATTTATGTTTGCACCAGATCTTTGAGCGTCATGTCAAAGCGCACCCGGACCGTGTTGCCCTGATAGCCGGCACATCTGAGCTGAGCTATCGCCAACTTAACACCCGCGCCAATCGCTTGGCCCGCTATTTGTTGGATCAGGGTGTGACTGACGGCAGCTATGTCGGTATCGCTCTGGAAAGATCGGTGGATATGATTGTCAGTATCCTGGCTACGCTGAAGGCCGGTGGCGCCTATGTACCCCTGGACTCGGATTATCCTGTGGAACGGGTGGAATACATGCTGCAGGATACAAAGGCACCCGTGGTTATTTCTGATTCCCATTTGGCAGACAAGCTGACTACTATCCTCGGTGGGGGAGCACTGCAGACCAAGTTGGTGCTGCTTGATCAGGAAGCCACGCAGATTGAGTTGAAAAACGGCGAGAATTTGCTGCTGGGATTTTCTACAGATCCCGCCCGTCATGCGTATGTGATCTACACGTCGGGCTCCACCGGTCGGCCGAAAGGGGTACTGGTTAAACAGATCAGCGTGATACGGCTGGTGTTGGACAGCAATTTCTTCACGTTGGATGCCACCGATCGCGTATGTCACGTGTCCAATGTGTCGTTCGATGCTGCAATCTTCGATGTGTGGGCACCACTGTTGAATGGTGCGGCCATGGTGTTGTTCACCAAGGATCAGATTCTGAATCCCGACGCATTCCTGCGGGAGATGACCCGTACCGGGGCCAATACCTCGTTTATCACCACTGCGTTATTCAATATGTATATGGCCACGGAACAACGGATTATTTCCCGCTTTAAATATCTGATTGTCGGCGGTGAACCGCTGGATCCCAGTGTCATTCGATCTGCGATAAAGCAGTGTAAACCCAAGCACCTGTTAAACGGCTATGGCCCAACCGAAAACACTACGTTCTCTACTTTTAAGGACATAACCTTTATACCGGAAAATGCAACCAATGTTCCGGTGGGCCGGCCCATCAGTGGATCCACTGCCTATGTTCTGGATGAATTTTTGCAACCGGTTCCTGTGGGTGTCAAAGGTGAACTCTACGTGGGTGGCGACGGGGTTGCCGTGGGTTACCTTAACGACCCGGAACGCACGTCGGCATCCTTCCTGCCTGATCCGTTTTCTTCAAAATCCTCGGCCCATTTGTATCGTACGGGAGACATCGCCAGGTATAACGATGAGGGCGATATCGAGATCCTGGGGCGGGCTGATGATCAGGTTAAAGTGCGTGGATTCCGTATAGAGCTTAGTGAAGTTGAAGCCAATCTGAGCCGCATTGATGTGGTTCAGGATGTGGTAGTGATGGTGAAGCTGGACGCCGACAACCAAAAGCGTTTGGTTGCCTATGTGAAACTTGATGGCACCGGCGACGCACAGTCACTGCGGCAGATGGCTTTGGAATATCTGCCCAAGCATATGGTGCCGGCATCCTTTACTGTCCTCGAGCAGTTTCCATTAACCGCCAACGGTAAAGTGGATAAACGGGCACTTCCGGAGCCGGTGTTTGAAAAAGCCGGTGAATATGAGTACGTGGCTCCCAGAACAGATAAGGAAAAGGCGCTGGCCCAAATTTGGGAACAGGTTCTAAAAGCCGATACAGTGGGCGTCCATGATAATTTCTTTGAATTGGGCGGCGATTCGATTCTGAGTATTCAAATTATCAGTCGGGCCAAACGTGCAGGGATACACATTACCGCCAAGCAGATATTCGATTATCAGACCATCGCCGAGTTGAGCGAAGTAGCACGGGAGCTGCAGGATGTTGTGCTGGCGGAACAGGGGCTGGTTTCCGGTGAAATTCCTCTGACCCCGATCCAGCATTGGTATTTTCTGAATCAGAAAACGGATCTGCATCAATTTAACCAGTCGCTGCTGCTGCAGGTGGATAAGCGGGTGCAGGTGGAGCATCTGGAATCATGCCTTGAAGCTGTTCTCTATCAACATGACATGCTGCGGGCGCGATTCGTTGTTCAGGATTCACAGTGGGCTCAGCACTATAGCCACGTTGAGCAGCTTGAAACGTTGTTGGCAGAATCTTTTGAAGTTGTCAATTTGTCCGGGTTGCCGGGTAATTTACGTGCCGAGCAAATAGAGCACATCACCAATCAGGCGCAGTCGTCGTTGAACCTGAAGAACGGGCCGTTGGCACGTTTTATATACTTTGATTTGGGTGATTCAGAACCGGCTCGCCTCGCCATCATTGTCCACCATCTGGTGATCGATGTGTTTTCGTGGCGAATACTTCTGGAAGATCTGCAATCCGCCATTGCACTTGCTGTTCGCGGCGCCAAGATAGATTTAGGCGCCAAGACCACTTCGTTCAGGCAGTGGTCCGAGGCCCTGGCCCAGTGGGCACAATCCAGTGAGCTGGCAGATGATTATGCCTATTGGGACGCAGTCAGCGCCGGAGCAGACCATACCTTGCCTCAGGATTTTGTGGGAGCCAACAATGTCGGTTCAGTTGAAATGGTCGAGCGGGAGTTGTCGGAATCATTCACCGAACGATTGTTGAAGCAGTGCGGAAGGGCCTATCGGACGGAAATCAATGACTTGTTGTTGGCAGCGTTGTACCAGGCCCTGACCCAGTGGAGCGGACGCTCATCCTTGTCGGTTGATCTGGAAGGGCATGGTCGCGAGTTCATCAGCGAACAGCTTGATATTTCCAGAACGGTGGGTTGGTTTACCAGTATTTATCCCGTGCGCCTGAGTGGTCCCGGTGAATCTGTAGCTGAGACGGATATCGGCGCTGTTGTAAAATCTGTAAAGCAGGCTTTGCGTGATGTTCCCCATAAAGGAATCACCTATGGGTTGTATCGTTATCTCCGCTCTGGCAGCAGTGATACACAGCCGGCCTCTTTTTCTTCTTCTGCCATCAGCTTTAATTATCTTGGTCAGTTGGATCAGGTGGTGGAGCAGGGTGGGTTCCTAACTCAGGCCAGTGAAAAGACAGGTGATGAGATCTCGGCAAACGGTGAACGGCATTATCTGTTTGAAGTCAGCGCGCGTGTTCAGAATGGGCGCCTGGCGTTGGCCTGGCGTTATAGCAAGAACTGCCATGGGGCGGATACGGTTGCCCGCTTAGCCGACCAATATATGGAGCAGTTGCATGCCATTGTTGAGCATTGCAGCAGTGGTCATTTTGGCTATACCCCTTCTGATTTTCCTTTGGCAAACCTCTCGCAATCTGAGGTGGATCAGTTGGCTGACAGGCCGGGGATTGAGACCATCATGCCGCTTTCTCCGGTGCAGGAAGGGATGCTGTTTCACGCGCTCTATGAACCCGGGTCCTGGGTTTATTTCGACCAGATTATGGTGCCCATTAGCGGTCCGGTTAACGAAGAGGCCATGTTTGATGCCTGGCGAAAGGTCGTCTCACGGCATCAGATTCTGCGTACCGGCTTCGTTTGGGAAGGTCTTGCCAAACCGCTGCAGGTGGTTCTGGACAGTGTTGAACTTGATGTTCAGCGTTATGACTGGTCGGGGCTGGACTCGACTGTGGCACAGGCCAAATTTGAACGTCTGTTGTGTGATGACCGAAATCTTGGCTTTAATTTCAAGCGTCACGGCGTGATGCGCCTCAGCTGGGTGACGCTGCCGGACCATCAACATCAGTTGGTATGGAGTTTTCATCATATTCTGCTGGATGGATGGTCAATGCCGGTGGTATTTGGTGAGCTGTTTGCCACCTACGAATCAATTGTTGACGGTTCCGAGTTGGCACTGGCTTCGGCACCTCGCTATCAGGATTTTATCGGTTGGTTGCTCAAGCAGGATCAGCATGCAGCGTTCGAATTCTGGCGAAGTTATCTGGCGGGGTTCACGGCCACCACCCCTATACCGGTGCGTAATTCCGCTGCCATCGTTGATCTGAAGTCCCGAACCCAAGACAGCGCCGCGCGCTACCGCGAAATGGAAATCAGCATCAGTGGCAGTCTGTTAAAAGGATTGCAGGAGGTGGCCAAACGCTACCGTATTACCCTGAATCAAATATTGCAGGGTGTTTGGGCGCTGTTGTTGAATCGGTACAGTGGTGAGCAGGATGTTTTGTTCGGCACAACCGTATCGGGGCGGCCACCGGAGTTGCCCGGAATTGAGGTGATGGTTGGGTTGTTCATCAATACGCTGCCCATGCGCATGGAGATTAAACCGGGTGCTAATTTTATCGACTGGTTGCAGGAACAACAGACGCGCCAGTCCGAAGTTAAAAACTATGAATACAGCTCTCTGGTGGAAGTACATAAGGCCAGTGAGTTGAGTTCCAAGCAGGCCTTGTTCGAATCCATTTTGGTATTTGAAAATTACCCTATCGACGAAACACTGGAAGAAACACAGGCATCTCTCAGTATCGGAAACGTTGATGCGTTCCAGCAAACGAACTTTCCTCTCACGCTGATTGTAATTCCCGGTAAAGAGTTGGTGTTGCGCTTTTCCTTTGACAGTTTCCTGTTTGAACAAGACACCATCCACCGCATGTTAACCCATATCGAACATATGCTGTTGACAGTGCAGGGCGCTCCAGGTATTCGGCTTGCGGATATTCCGTTGCTGAGTATGCGCGAGGAACAACAACTTGTTCACAGCTGGAACGACACCGATCGGTTGTTTGCATCGGACTCCACCCTGGTGGAGTTGTTTGAGCAGCAGGTGGAAAAACGGCCCAACACCATTGCCTGGGAGTATGGCTTTCAGAAGATAACCTATGAACAGCTTAACCAGAAGGTTAATAAACTGGCGCGGTTGTTGATCGATAAAGGGGTCAGGGCCGGGCAGGATGTCGCCATCAGCTTTAATCGTTCTCTGGCCATGGTAGAGGCCATGTTGGCGGTGCTGAAAGCCGGAGCGGCCTATGTTCCAATAGACCCGGACTACCCCCAGGAACGCATTGAGCACATTGTAGAGGACACCAGCACCCCACTGCTGATTACCTTCGAAGATAATCTGGAGCGCATGCGCAGTATGACTGCTCAGGTGTCAACGACTGTATTGTCACTGGATGCGTTACTGGAACAAAGTGCCAATCTGTCTGATGATAACCCTGCTGTACGCCTGTCGCAAGGCAGTCGTTCCCGTGCGTATGTTATCTATACCTCGGGTTCCACCGGTAAGCCGAAAGGCGTGTGCGTACCCCAGGTGGCGGTGTCCCGATTGGTGTTGAATACGGATTACGTTGAGCTGACACCCGGACTCCGTATGGGGCATGCATCCAACGTGTCCTTCGATGCGGCCACCTTTGAGCTGTGGGGTGCCTTGCTGAATGGCGGCACCATTGTTTGTTTCGATCGTGAAACCACATTGGATGCCGGGCGATTCGCTGCGGCCATCGCTCAGGAACGCATTAACATTCTCTTTATTACCACTGCGCTGTTTAACGCGCTGACCAAAGAGCAACTGAGTGTGTTTTCCGGGTTGGACTATTGCCTGTTTGGTGGAGAAGCCTGCGACCCTAATCAGGTCAAGTCAGTGATCGATTCCGGAGTGGGACCAAAGCATTTATTGCATGTTTATGGCCCCACTGAAAACACGACGTTCTCTACCTGGTATGAGGTGAAGAATGTGCTGCCCGGCTCCACCACCATACCCATCGGACGCCCCCTGGCCAACAGCTCGCTGTACGTATTGGATGATGCCCTCAAACCCGTACCCATTGGTGTCAACGGCGAGATCTATGTGGGAGGCATGGGATTGGCGGACGGTTATCTTAATCGTGATGATCTGACCGCGTCCGCGTTTATCGAGCACCCGTTTAAACCCGGTGAGCGCCTGTATAAAACCGGTGACCTGGGGCGTCTGTTGGCTGATGGCGCATTGGAGATCTCAGGCCGTGTTGATGATCAGGTTAAGATTCGGGGTTACCGCATTGAGTTGGGTGAAATTGAGACTGCACTCAATCTTCTGGATTCCGTGCGCGAATCCACAGTGGTGGTACGGGCGCTGGCTAATGGTTCAAAGCAGCTGGTGGCGTATTGTGAAAAACAGCCGACGATGGAGCCACGATCCGTTGCCGAGCTGAAAGCCAAGTTAAAACAAAGCTTGCCCGACTATATGGTGCCCAGTGCCATCGTTATGTTGGACGCACTGCCACTGAACCCCAACGGTAAAGTGGATCGCCGCGCCTTGCCTGAGCCAACGCCAGAAGACTTCGTCGCCAACGAGTTTGTTGCGGCCCGCAACGAGACGGAAGCCGTGCTGGTGCAGATCTGGCAGGAGGTATTGGAACTGGATAAGGTTGGTGTATTCGATGATTTCTTCGATCTGGGCGGCCATTCATTGCTGATCAACAAAGTAGCCACAAGATTAAAACAAAAAACAGGTATTGAGTTGCCTTTGCGCACTCTGTTTGAAGTACCTACCGTAGCGGCTCTGGCTGAGATCATTCAGAGCCTGACCATTGCGCCGGCGGAGGTAACGGAGTTGAACGAAGACGACTATGAGGAAGGTTCTCTATGACAGTTTATGAGTTGATGGCCAAGATGGGGGCCGTGGGAATCAAGCTTTGGGTAGAAGAGGGCCAGTTAAAATTCAAGGCACCCAAAGGCGCACTGACGCCGGAGTTAAAGCAGAATCTCATTGACAATAAGCAGGCAGTCATCGATTTTCTCAGTGAAACCAAAGTGGTGGAATCCGGTGGTGGCGCCACTTTACCCAAGGTTGATCGGCAAGGTTTTATTCCGTTATCTCATGCCCAGCAGCGGCTCTGGTTTATTGAACAGCTGACGCCGGGCAGCAGTACTTTTCATATTCCGGCCGCCCTGTATCTTAGCGGTATCCTCGATGTGGAGGCGTTGCAGCGTGCCTTCCTGAAACTGATCCAACGACACGAAGCATTGCGTACGGTATTTTTGCTACAGGGCGAAGAGCCTGCTCAGGTTGTGCGTGACATTGATCATTTCCCAATACCATTCGAATCGCTTATGGATCTGCCCGAGCAGGATCGGATGCAGGCGGTTAAATCGAAGGTGGAACAGGAGGTACGCACCTCCTTTGATCTCAGTGTGGGGCCATTGATACGGGCCCGCCTGTATAAGTTGGATGATAACAAGCATGGCTTGATAGTTACCATGCACCATATTGTGACCGATGGTTGGTCCATGGGGGTTTTCGTTCGTGAAATATCCGCTTTGTATGCAGCGGAGAGGATGGGCGCGCAAGCTCCGTTGCCGGAGCTGGAGATTCAATACGCGGATTTTGCCGCCTGGCAGCGTGACTGGTTGCAAGGAGATGAACTGGACCGGCAATTAAGCTATTGGCGCAAAGCATTGCACGCTGCGCCGGCGCAATTGGCGTTACCATTTGATCGGCCCCGACCAGCGTTACAAACCCTCAATGGTGCAACTCGAACAATTACAATTGATGAACAGCTTACTGCGCGCTTGCGGGCAGTTGCACGGGAGTTTGATACCACGTTGTACGTGGTATTCATGGCAGCCTATAAGCTGGTTTTGTCAAAGTGGGCCCAGCAGCAAGACTTATGCGTAGGTATGCCGGTAGCAGGCCGGACCCGTGCGGAAGTAGAAGGGTTGATCGGGTTTTTTGTCAATACACTGGTGATCCGCACCGATCTGAAAGGCAATCCCAGTTTTCGACAATTGGTGGCCCAAGTAAAAGACAAAGTGCTGGGCGCGCAAAGCCATCAGGATGTGCCGTTTGAGGCGATTGTCGAAGAGCTGAATACCCCACGCAACCTAAGCTTCTCTCCGTTGTATCAGGTGGCGTTATCGTTGACCAGTGGTGATGGCACGGCCAGGAAAGCGGTATTGGGCGGCCTCGAGATCGAACCCATGCCCATCGAGCTGGTGGCAGCGCGGTTGGATCTGACCATGATGCTGGCGGACCACGGCGATTGTGTGGACGGCATGCTGGAGTACAATACGGACTTATTCAATGAACGCACCATCACCCGCTTCATTGATCATTTTTGCCGAGCGCTGACCCTCCTGTGTGAAAACCTGGATCAGAATATCGACGCCGTACAGCTTTATCAGGAGCAGGATCTGCTGCAGCTGTTGGCTCCGGAGGGCAGCTTTGATGCAGCCCTGCCGCTTACTCCCATGCAGCGTGATTTTTGCCTGGACAGCCTGCGGGAACCGGACAGCAACCGTAACGCGATCGGCTACCATGTGAATTTGCCACAGGTGGAAGCGCGGCAGGTCAAGGCAGCGTTGCAGCAGGTAGCGGATGCCAATCCACTGTTACGATCCCGTATCGTCACCTGTGACGTGCCCGGTGCGGATCCGCTGTATCAGTTGATCTGTGTTCACCGTGAAATTGAGTTGCTGGAGCACGACTGGTCTGATATTGCTGTGGATGAACCGCAATTCATGGAGCGGGTCAGTGCTCTGGCGCTGCCGGCCTGGAATATCGAAGCCCAACCGCTGGTACGCTATCATCTGGTGAGGTGGTCTGAAGCGCGTCATTGCCTTATCGTTGCGGCCCACCATTCGGTGTTCGACGGCATCAGCAAACTGCGCCATTTTCAGCAGTTTGTGGCTGCCTATAACGGTGAGCCAGTTGCCAGTACGCCGCTGGAGGAAGTGAGGAGCTGGATTCTAAACAGAATGGCAGTGTCCGACCGGAACGCTACCTTGGCCTATTGGCGTGACCAGCTCAAGCAACATGAATCCGTTGCGGTGAAACGGCAACAACCCGGTGAAGCCGTCAGTCAGAATTGGACCATTGGCGCTGAACACTATGAGCAACTGGTGAATTTCTGTCAGCGACACGGGGTATCCCAGGCAAACTATCTGCGCACATTGTACACGGTGGCTCTACAGCAGTGTTTTTATCATTCAGAGGAGTTTGTGCTGGTCGATGCGGGGGCAGGCCGTAGCGATGCCAATTCGCAGTGGATCGGTTGTTTGTTTCAGTTCACACCTCATGTCCAACATGCAATTACCGCGGGCACGTTTGATGAGTTGTTAATTCAGAACCGTCAATGGAAAAAAAGTGTTGGCGACGCGCAGTTTCTCTCCATGTTGAGCCGATCCGAGCTATTGTCGGCAGACGCACTGGAGTTTCAGTTTAATTATCGGCTGCCGGAGATATCCCGTCCATTGACGCTGCAGGGAAATGAGGTGGTTCTGCAACCGATGCAGCCGGATAATCCGGGTACGGTCAAGCTTTTGGTAACACCATCGGATGCTTCCGTGCAGATTCGGTTAAGTTATCGGGAGAACGAGTTCGCCGGGTTTCAGTTGCTGGAGCGAATGGCCCGAGTGCACGAACAGATTCTTAATACCACCACTGAGCTTAACCAGCACGATTGGTTGTTCTCAGAGGAACGTGATGAGTTGCTGGCCATCGCCCGGGGCGGCTCCAGACCGGTTGGCCCCACTTTGCTACAACGGTTTTCTGAACAGGTTGCCCGTAGCCCCGGCTCTGCGGCGGTAATCTGGGATGATCAAGTTCTGACATATGAACAACTGGATGCCTTAAGCAATCAGGTTGCCAACTGGCTTGTGGCCAACAAGATCACAGATCAAAGTCGTGTTGCCGTGTGTGTCAGTCGAAATCTGACGCTAGTGCCACTGTATCTGGGCGTCATTAAATCCGGTGCGGCTTATGTGCCCCTGGATTCTCATTATCCGGCAGAAAGATTGGCGTTTATCCTGCAGGATTCTGCCGCCGATGCACTTATCAGCGAGTCCTGTGTTTTAGATCGCTTTACTGCTGGTGAAGCCAGCATACCGGAGTCTACCGCGCTATTGATTGTGGACAATCTGGAGGCGGCATTGGCTGAAGTGCCTGCCGATGGTCCGGCGGCAGCCGTGAATCTGGATTCCCTGTTGTACTATGTTTATACCTCTGGTTCCACCGGTCAGCCTAAAGGCGCCGGTGTTTACCAGCGGGGAGAGGCCAATCTGCTGGATTGGTATCAGGACCTGTTGCAGTGCGATCACAACGATCGCTTTTTACTGATGTCTGCCATTGGCTTCGATCTGACTCAGAAGAATCTGTTCGCACCGCTGTGCAGTGGTGGTGCTTTGGTTATTCCCACTGCCGCGGAATATGATCCGGATTCACTGGTCGCCGATATCGAAAAACACAATGTCACCGTTGTGAATTGCGCGCCTTCAGCGTTCTACCCACTGCTGGAATCGGCGCATCGCATTCGCAGTTTGCGTCATGTGGTGTTGGGTGGTGAACCCATTCGCCTGGATATAATGGGCCGCTGGTTAGCCGAGCGCGGTACTAATGCAACCCTGACCAACAGTTACGGCCCCACCGAATGCAGCGATGTGGTCTCGTCTTACAGTGTGCAGTCAATACCACCTGCCACTGAATCACTGCCCATTGGCGTGCCCACTCCCAACACCGCACTGTATATTGTCAATAAGCAGGGTAATCTCATGCCACGAGGGGCGGCTGGAGAACTGCGGGTAGCGGGAGAAGGGGTAGGAGCCGGGTATTGGCAGCGCCCGGAACTGAATGCTGAATCCTTTCGGCCGTGTCCGTTCAGCGAAGGTCGTTGGTACCGAACCGGGGACATTTGCCGCCTTGATGAAGACGGCCGCTACTGCTATATCGGTCGCGCGGATTTCCAGGTCAAGTTGCGTGGCCTAAGAATCGAATTGGGGGAAATCGACAGCAAACTGAAAATCCTGCCCGGTGTACAGGATGCTATTTCCCTGGTTCGTAACGATACCCTGGTCAGCTATGTGCTGACCGACACCGCTCTTGACGTCGACGCGGCCAAAGCCGAGTTGAGACGCTTGCTGCCTGAATTCATGGTGCCCGCCAGCATTGTGGGTGTTGCGGTTTGGCCACTGACTCCAAATGGCAAAGTGGACCGTAAGGCGTTGCCTGAACCCGATTTCAGTGGTGCCGCTGAAGTGGTTTCACCCCGCAATGAAAGTGAACAACAGATTGCCGATATCTGGTGCCAGGTGCTTAAACTGCCGCATATCAGTGTTAAGGCCAATTTCTTTGAAAGCGGCGGCCATTCCCTGTTGGCCACTCAAGTAGTATCCAGGATACGCAAAGCGTTTAATGTGGAGCTGTCTGTGCGGGCGCTGTTTGAGGCACCCACCATTGAAAAACTGGTGCGATACATCAGCACCGCTGCATCCACCAGTGTGGCGGATGCACCACCCTTGATTGCTTTGGATCCCCCCAATCGGGATACCTTGTCATTCGCACAATATCGACTGTGGTTTGTTGATCAGCTTAATCAGGGCAGCAGTGAATACAACCTGCCATCGGCACTTAAGATAAAAGGTGCGTTGGATATCGCGGTGCTGGATCGTGTGTTCGGCGAAATCGCCACCCGCCATGAGGTGCTGCGAACAAACTTTGGGGAATGCGATGGTGTGCCCCGGCTGTTGGTGCACGAGCCACAGCCATGGCGCTCGGAGTTGATCGACCTCTCACATCTGGACCCAACAGCACAGCAGCAACAGGTTACTCATTGGGTGGATGAGGATGCTGCCCGGATTTATTCCCTGCAGGACGATGCCCTGTTTACCACCCGTATTCTCAAGCTGGATGAAGATACTCATATCCTGCTGCTGAATATGCATCATATTGTTTCTGACGGTTGGTCGCTGGGCGTGTTGGTGCAGGAAATAGAGGCATTGTATCCCGCCTTTGCCGCCGGGCAGGGGTCGCCTCTGCCGCCGTTACCGATTCAGTATTCGGATTTCGCCGTCTGGCAGCGCAACTGGTTGCAGGGCGAGGTATTGGAATCCCTGCGTCGATATTGGCAGGATGCGCTGCGGGGTGCGCCTGATGTGCTGCGCTTGCCGACGGATAAACCCCGGCCCAAGCATCAGACGTTCAATGGGGCGCATTACCAAGTAACGCTGGGCGAGTCATTGTCGGCGCGCTTGGCACGGTTCTGTGAACAGAACGACTTTACCCCGTTTATGGTACTCATGGGGGCCTATCAGCTTATGCTCTCCCGCTACGCGGGGCAGCAAGACATCTGTGTGGGCATTCCCATTGCCGGACGTAATCGCGCGGAACTGGAAGGCCTGATCGGCTTCTTCATTAACGGCCTGGTGATCCGCACCCGTCTGGAAGACAACCCTTCCGTCATGGATTATCTGAATCAGGTGAAGGAAGTGTCCCTGGGCGCATATGCCCATCAGGATATGCCTGCAGACCTGTTGCTGGACGCGATTAAAATGGAGCGTACGGCCGATACTTCTCCCGGCGCCCAGGTAGGTTTCGCACTGCAGAATGTGGCCCAGGAGTCATTACAGGCAGAGATGGCCGGGCTCAGTATTGAAACGGTGCCGCGGGAACACAAAACGGCCAAGTATGAACTGTCCTTGATTCTGCAGGAAGGTGAAGCCGGCCTGGGTGGCGTGTTCGAATACAACACTGACCTGTTTGAAGAATCCACCATCGCCCGCATGACCCATCACTTCCTGCGGGTGCTTGATCGATTCATCGACCAACCCGCACAGATGGTGGATCAGGTGCAGATGGTTGCGGTTGAATCCCTTTATGATGCATTGGCCATCGACTCCGGCCGCTACGAACTGCGTACCTTGTCGCCCATGCAACGGGATATGGTTCTCGATACCCTGGTGCAACCGGACACACTGAAAAACAGTCTGGGCTATCATTTTATTACCGACGGTGAATTTGATGTTGATGCGTGGGTGGCGGCCAGCAAAAAGCTGGTGCAGGATCACCCGTTGCTGCGCGCCGGCATTGTGGTATCCGATCTGCCATACACCGATGTGGCTTATCTCTGCATTGATAAGAACGGCAGTGTGGAGCCGGTGATTGAAGACTGGACCGATCGACAGACCAGCGATGAAGCCGCCGCTCAGCAGGCCCAATCCCTTATCTGGCAGCCTTATGATATTGCCGGCGCATTGAGTCAGTATTTTATATTCAAGCTGGATCGCGGCCGTCACCTGGTTGTATTCAGAATGAATCATATCATTTTGGATGGCGCCGGGATGGCAGTTCACCTCAAGCATTCCATCGCCTACACGCAAGCCCTGCGCTCGGGCATGCCCTGTCAACCGGCACCGGATATCTTCGCTCAATATGTTGAGGATAACCGCCGCCGCACGGATTCAGCAGCGGTGGTGGCATTCTGGAAGCAACAGAGTTCGTCACTGGAAGCGTTGGACTTTGCCATTCCACCCAGCCAGAAAGCCCAGGCCAGGCGAGTTGAGCAGAGTATTCGTCTTACAGATCAGCATTGGGATCGATTGCAGGCGTTCTGCACGCAGCACAGGATAACCCCTTCATTGTATTTCAAGGCACTCTACGGATTGTTGATCAACGCCTACTGTCGCGGCGAAGATGACTTCTTTGTGTCTGAGGTGGTGGGTGGCCGGGTCGGTCAGCAGCAACGGGCTTTCGGTAATTACTTTCAAGTGATGCCGGTGGTGTATCCCAAGGAGCTGTTCCGTCGTGACGCCAAAGTGGGGGACCTCTTCAGCCACATCCGTCAGTATCGTAAATCCCTGCGGGCGAACGCCAATGTTTCCCTGCTGGCCCAAGGCAGGTTGCTGCCGCAAGGGCGGTTGAACTTTATGTTCAATTATTACAACTTTATCCCATCGATGACGTTGTTTGGGGACGCTATCAAACTGAAGGCCTATCCGCAGCTGCAGGATGGCCCGGTACAGTTTGTTGTGCATCAACAGGATGGCTGGCTGGAGTTGAATCTTATCTACATGGCGGATCTGTTCGCCGATCTGGCCTTTCTGCCGCGCCTGGAACAGTTGAGCCAGCAGATTCTTGACGGGGTCGGCAATATCGGCAAGCTTGAGCTTAGATTACCGCAAGAGCAGGTGCCGCCGCCAACCACCGCGGGGCAACCATTGGAGATGGCAACCGTGGTCCATGGCTTTCTGCGGCAGAAAGATCTCACTCCGCAGGCCATTGCCGTACGAAAGGGTCAGGAACAGTTGACCTACGCGCAACTGCATCAGCAGTCCGACGCCTTGGCGGCGATCTTGCGCCAGCGCGGCGTGGACCGGGGCGAGCGCGTGGGAATCTGTCTTGATCGTGGTGTGGATATGCTGGTAGCGGTGTTGGCGGTGCTGAAATGCGGCGCCGCCTATGTGCCGATGGATTCCAACTATCCCGCGCAACGGTTGGCGTACATTCTGGAGGATTCCGGCGCTCAGGTGTTGATCACACAGCGTTGCGTGCGCGAGCGGTTAGAGGATGTTTTGCAGGGTAATGCAGCGCAGGTGCTGGAGCTGGATGTTGATAGTGCGTGGCGCGATGCGGCGGCGGATACATCGACGACCTTACCACAACCGGAGGATGCCATTTACGTCATCTACACCTCCGGTTCCACAGGGCAGCCCAAAGGTGCTGAAGTCCGGCATTCCGGTGAGGTGAACCTGCAGTCCTGGTACATTAATGACCTGGGGCTAACCGCAGCAGACCGGTTTTTGTTAATGGGCGCTTTCGGTTTCGATTTGACCCAGAAAAATCTGTTTGCACCGCTGCTGGTGGGTGGCGCCCTGGTGATTCCTGACATGTCGGATTTTGACCTGGAAGTGATCGCACGCACCCTGGAGAGTGAAAACATCACCGTAGTGAATTGTGCCCCCAGTGCGTTTTACCCTTTGGTGGAAGACCCTTCAAAAGCGGGTTACCCGTTCCCCAGCTTGCGCTATCTCATTCTTGGCGGAGAGCCGATTCGGCAGGAGGCATTGCTACCCTGGTTGAAGGCAGGGGGCTGCAAGTTGGTGAACAGTTATGGCCCTACGGAATGTACCGATGTGGTGTCCTACCATGTATTCGATCCCGCTCGGGATTCTGCGGTGATTCCGATTGGCAAGGCCATTGGCAACACCCAGCTATACATTGTCGATAACGCCGACCATCTGCTTCCTCCCGGCATTGTGGGTGAGCTGTGCATAGGCGGAGCCGGGGTGGGCAACGGATACTTGAACAGGCCGGAGTTGAGCCAGTCTGTCTTCCAGCAGAATCCCTATTGCTCAGAGGGCCAATGGTATCGGACCGGTGATCTGGTGCGGGCACGCCCGGATGGCACCATTGAATACGTGGGGCGTAAGGATTTTCAGGTGAAGATTCGGGGCTTGCGCATTGAGCTGGGTGAAATCGAGGCTGCCCTGAATGGCTTGCCTGAGGTGCAGGATAGTCTGATCCTGGTGAAGAATGAGCAGTTGGTGGCCTATGTTATCGCGCCGGCTGGGCTTGCCACCGAATCCGTGAAGGCCCGGTTGCGCTCATCCCTGCCCGATTACATGGTGCCGGCTTCTGTGGTGACCCTGGAGCAATGGCCGCTGACCCCCAATGGTAAAGTGGACCGCAAGGCGTTGCCGGATCCCGATCACAGCGGCAGACCGCCCTATGTTGCACCCAGAAACGAAACGGAAGAAAAACTGGCACAGATCTGGAGTGAGGTGCTGGGAGTCAGTGACATTGGCATTCATGACAGCTTTTTTGACCTGGGTGGCCATTCATTGCTGGCGGCGCGGGCGGTATCGAAGTTTCGGCAGGCATTCGAAGTGGACATACAGTTGCGTTCGTTGTTCGAGCTCCACACCATTGCCGATATTGCCCAGTATCTTGACACCATGAAATGGGCAGCACAAACCGCAGAACAACAGGTGGGGTCCAGCGCGGAGGAAAGTGGTCGCGACGAAGGTTTTCTGTAAACGTTTGCTATAAAAGGCTTCTTTAAAAAGGCCTCCTAAGAAGTTTAGGGGGCTGTCGTCAGGGGCTGTCGTCAGGGGCTGTCCGGCTTGGTTGTTCGTTGAACAAACGTCATAACCATGGGTCATAAAAGGTCATGTATAAGGTTATAATGGCGTGAACTCCGTGTGCGGGACACTACCGCAGGGTATGATTGGGGAGTTTATCCGCCCCTGGCTGGCCGGGGCAGAGGCTCAATCAATAACCCGCTGAGTCAACAACTCATTGTTACTGTGGATTGATGCTGTGAATAATTGCGTGAAGGCGATGGCCGTCCGCAGCCTGCTGCTGCTGTGGGCGTTATGCTCCGCGACCCTTGCTCACGGTGGTGATAGCACCGGGCCGTCGTTCGAACCGGAATTGATGGTGTATGAGCAAACCGATGAACGTCGCAGCCCCCTTGACGTCGCAAATGTTCCCACCCTGAAGCAGGCGTTTGGGTTTGAAGACTGGCTCAGCAGCACCAACAAAGGCTATTCCTATACGCCCCATTGGGTCCTGATACCGTTGCGCGGTGCCTATCAGGCGCTGGGCAACGATCAGCCACTGTGGCTTGCGTACGGGTACCCCCTGGTGGATTCCATTGCGGTTTATTTTCTACAGCAGGGGAAATGGGTACTGGCGGCCCGAACCGGCGATCAGCATCCCTGGAAAACCCGTAGCCGGCATGCCCCGGAGTTTTATTTCCCCATCCCGCCGGACAGCCCCTACGCCTTGGTTCGATTGCAAACCATAGGTTCCCTGCAGTTTCCTTTTTCAGTCTACAGTGACAGCGGTCTGGAAACGCAGCTCTATGATCAGGGTATTGCCCACGGCTTGTTCTTCGGCGCCCTGATTATCATGATTTTCTACAATCTGTTCGTCTTCCTGATGGCAAGGGAGGTGGCTTATCTTTATTACGTTATTCTTATTTCAGCCATCTCTCTGTTTCAATTGGCCGTGATGGGGTATGCCTCGATGTATCTGTGGCGTGACGATCCGGGCTGGTTTAACGCGCATATTCAACCCATCACCATCGGTATTTGCCTCACCTTTGTTACCTTGTTCACCCGAAACATGCTCAATGTGTCCGGCATCAGTACGAAGCTGGACCGGTTGCTGCTGATGGAAAGCGGGCTCAGCGCCTGTATGGCTCTGGGGGGCTTCTTTGCCTCTTACACCTGGATGGTGCGTATCACGTCCATCTGGCCTTTGCTGGTGGTGGTTACGGTGATTGCCGTGGGTGTCGTGGCGGTGATCAAGCGCCAGTCGGGGGCTTGGATCTTTGTGGCTGCCTGGGGGGCCGGGCTGGTGGGTGCGGTGTTGTTTTCCGCCCAGCAGCAGGGCTGGCTGCCCGCCAATGAGATTACCATTGGCTCCCTCAAACTGGGAATCGTGCTCAACGTGGTGTTACTGTCTTTTTCCCTGGCCTCTCATATTCGTCAGTTACGTCGGGAAAAAGAAAATTTCGAAAAAGAGGCGCGCCATAATTATGAGTTGGCACTGGTGGACGGATTGACCGGTGTTCCCAATCGCCGCGCCTTTGATGAAAGGCTGGGCCAGGAAATCGACCGCGCGCGGCGGGACCGGCGCAACATTGCGCTGTTGATGATCGATATTGATTATTTCAAGAATTTCAACGATGCCTATGGTCACCAGCAGGGTGACGATACCCTGGTACGAACGGCCCTGATTATGCGGAATTGTCTGCGACGGCCTTCGGATACCCTGTTTCGTTATGGCGGGGAAGAGTTCAGTGTTATCCTGCCGGACACGGATGAGGAGGGTGCCCGCTATACCGCTGACCGGGTGATGAGCGCCATTCGGAAGCTGTGCATTCCCCACAGCGAAAGCCCGTTTAAGCAGATTACGGTCAGTATTGGGGCCGCTGTGGCCAAAAATGCTAATATTGAGGCTGAGGATTTTATCCAGATTGCCGATCAGGCTCTCTATCAGGCGAAGCGAAAAGGGCGTAATACGCTGATTTTGACTGAGCAGCGGGATAACCCGGTGGTTAATATTGGCGATTATTTCAAAAACACACCAAAAGACACTTTGTAACCTCTTTAAACTTCCCGATAAATCCCCCAAAATTAAGAGTTTACCTCATCCTGATCAGCTCGCACCGCATCAGGCGTAAACGGTATGTATACTAATAACAATAACAGCAGAAAACAGGAAAAATATGAACGTAGTTGAGTTTCTGGCTTCTCTCGCAAAAAAGGATATCCGTCTTTGGCTGGAGGGTGAAAACCTGCGCTTCAGCGCACCGGAAGGTGCTTTTACCCCGGATATCAAAGAGAAGGTAGTGGCCAACAAACCGGCCATCATCGAATTTTTGCGCCAGGCCAGAAAACTCAATGAAACCGCTATTGAACCCGTATCCAGGGATCAGCCGCTGGTCACTTCTTTCGGCCAGCAACGGCTTTGGATACTGGATCAGCTGAATCCCCATGATGTCACCTACAACATGTCCAGCGCGCTGCGTATCAAGGGGGCGTTGGAGGTGGCGGTACTGGATAAAGTGCTGCGGGAACTGGTGAAGCGGCACGAATCCCTGCGCACCTGCTTTGATGATCGCGATGGTGAACCGGTACAGATTGTGTTGCCGGCGGATAAGTGGAGCCTGTCCCAGCGGGATTTGTCTGAGCTCAGCGATCGCCAACAACAAGAAGCCATCGAGCAGGCCGTCGATGCCGAATCCCTGACCCCCTACAATCTGAAAACCGGGCCGTTGTTCCGGGCGCAATTATTGCGCCTTGCTCCAGAGCATCATGTACTGATTGCAGGCATGCATCATATCATTTCGGATGCCTGGTCTATGGAGGTGCTGGTGAAGGAGTTGAGCATTCTCTATATGGCGTTTTCCGCTGGTATGAGCTCGCCTTTAGCACCGCTTTCTATTCAATACGCTGATTATTCTGCCTGGCAACGCCAACAGATGGAAAGTGATGAGATGGGCAAGCATCAGGCCTATTGGCAGCAGACCCTGGCTGGTGCTCCTGCGGTGCTGGCGTTGCCCACCGACCGTCCGCGGCAGGATATCCCATCCAATAACGGTGCCCTGAAGGTAGTCTGCTTACCGGATGCCCTGGCCGGTAAAATCAACCAGGCTTGCTCTGATCTGGATGTCACTCCGTTTATGTTTTTTCTGGGGGCTTGGCAGTTACTGCTGGGGCGCTATGCCGACACGCAGGATGTGGTGATTGGTTCACCCATTGCCGGGCGCAGCCGCAGTGAAGTGCAGGAGCTGATCGGCTTTTTCGTGAACTTGTTGTTGATGCGCCTGGATCTTAGCGGCAATCCATCGGTGAAAACCCTTTACCGCCGGGTAAAGGAAATGGCCCTGGGTGCATTCAGCCATCAGGACCTGCCCATAGACCGTTTACTGGAATCTATGGAGGTAGAACGTCAGCCGGGTTATCCACCGCTGGCCCAGGCGGCGTTTCAGTTGATCAACATGCAGGATGCGCAGGGCGCCAACCCTTTTGGTGATGCACCGGTGCAGATAGAAGCCATTCCCGCCAGTCATGTGGCGGCCCGTATGGACATGGTGTTGGGGGTTGCAAAAACCGGGGATGCCTATGAGGCCAGCCTGGAGTTCAATACCGATTTGTTTGATGACACCACCATCAGCAGCATGATGGATCAATATTTGTTTTTGCTGGATGCGCTGGCATCGGATAAATCCCAGCGATTGGACGATATTGTACTGTATGACGATCAGCACCTGTTGCAGCAACTGGGATTTGATGCCGAACAACACAGTATTTTGGCTTTGAACGCCAATCAGCAATCCATGTTGCTGGATCAGCTTGCGCATCCCGACACCATCCAGAATGCCTATGGTATCTACGCTGATTTTCCATCAAAGCCGGATTTGGATACATTGGAATCGGCCATTCAGTTGGTGGTGGATACCTGTGCGGTCCTGCGTACACGGTTGGTGGAATGTGCCTTGCCCGCTGCGGATATGGCCTATGCGGTGATGCCCGGGCAGTTGCCCGTTGCGTTGCAGGTGATTGATCTCAACTCCGAACATTGGGCCAGCTACTCCATCCACGATGCCGCCATGAAATTGATGCATCGACCCTACGATGTGTTGCGGGATGCCTTGGTTCAATACTATTTTTTGCATAGAAACGAACAATTCAGATTGGTCATCGCGTGTCATCACATCGTGCTTGATGGCGCATCCACCTATCTGCTGATGGAGCGGATATTGGACCGTTACAATAAGCTGCGTGGCGGCCTGCAGCCGGTAGCGCAGAGCCAATTGACAGCGGACGAAGGTGCCGCGCACTTTTTGAATTGGAGCAAGCCGCTGGCGGACAGCGTGCAGGTCCGGGATTATTGGCGACAGAAAGCCATGGCCGTTGAACCGCTGAACTACTCTCCGTCGGCGAACTATCGTAATGCTGCTGCAGAGTCCCCGTTCGGTGATATCGTGGAGCGCCAGTCCCTGGATCACCGGCAGGTTGCCACCATTCGGGAATACTGTGCGCAGCAGGGTATTAATCTGCCCCTCTATTTCAAAACGTTGTTCGCATTGATGGTGCAGCACTACTGCCGGCCCGATTCCGGTTTTGCCTTTGCTGAGTTTTTTGCCTGTCGCCGGCAGCCATGGGCGCAGTCCCTGGGGTGTTTCTATCAACAGTTCCCATCAGTTGTTCCAGCCGATGTATTGGGGCCAGACACAACCATTGCCCAGTGGCACTCCGCCTTAAAAGACAGCCGTGACAGTGCGCGGGAATTTCGCACCCTGTCATTGCAGGCGCAGCAGCAATTGATGCCGGTGGGCCGTGCTGTGTTTATGTTCAACTACTACAATTTTGTCAGTCATACCCAGGTGGATGGAGACACCATTCAACCGGTGATGTCTGCGCCGAAAGTAGAGGGTGGCATCCAGTTTATTATCAAGGAGACGGCAACAGCCATTGAGCTGGAGTTGCGTTACGATGCTGCGGTATTCAACGGTTTGCAGTTTTTATCAAGAACGTTGCATCTGAATGAACAGATCCAGTTTGAAGCTCCGCCTGCTGCGGCACACCTGCAATTTCTCTCGGCAGCTGAACAGATGCGGCTGGCAGGGACACCGCCCAGCGCCATCGCCCAGACCGATAACGTGGTGGCCCGCTTCCAGCAATCGGTAGCGCAAAGCCCCGATCATGCAGCGGTTATTTCTGAGCAGGAAACGTTAACCTATGCAGAACTGAATCTGCGTGCCAATCGTGTGGCTCATTACCTGTTGGATAACGGGGTCAGGGAAAACGTTCGGGTAGGGGTATGCCTTGATCGGAGTACGGATCTGCTGGTGGCAATTTGGGGTGTTCTCAAAGCCGGTGCCGCCTATGTCCCACTGGATCCCTCTTACCCAAAAGAGCGTCTGGCCTATATGGTGGAGGACGCTGCAGCGCCGCTGGTGATCACGCAGGAGTGTCATCTGCAGGCACTGGGGGATTTGGCTGCCGGTGTACTGTGCCTGGATCGCGATGCTGCCGCACTGGCGGCGCGGCCAACACATAACCCTGAGATCCAGATTGATCCCGATAGTCAGATCTACGTGATCTATACCTCCGGATCCACAGGGCGACCCAAGGGTGCCATGGTGCGCCACAGTGGAGAAATCAATCTGCAGCATTGGTATCTGGAGCTGCTGGGGTTAACCCCCCGGGATCGAACCCTGATGATCAGTGCGGTGGGATTCGACCTCAGCCAGAAGAACCTGTTTGCCCCGTTGCTGGCGGGGGCGGCTATCGTCATGCCAAGCATGGAACTGTACGACGAACATGAACTGCTGTCCCTGATTCGCCAACACCAGGTGACCTGGGTAAACTGCGCACCGTCTGCGTTCTACCCCATTGCCGAGTTGGCTGCAGCCGATGGGTACAAAGCCCTGACCAGCATGCGTTATCTGGTGTTGGGTGGTGAGCCCATTCGCCTTACTCCACTCTATCACTGGCTCACCAGCCCCAACGCCCAAGTGCAACTGGTGAATAGCTATGGCCCCACTGAATGCACTGACGTGGTTTCCTGTCATGTCCTGGATGTCATTGACAGCCCCGATCAGATGATTCCCGTGGGGAAACCCATTGCCAACACACAACTGTGGATTCTCAACCATAACCTGCAGCAGGTGGTGCCCGGGGTGGTGGGTGAAATCTGCGTATCCGGCGCCGGTGTCGGGCTGGGTTATATCAATCGCGATGAACTGACTCAACAGGTGTTCGTTGAAACGGAGCTCTGTGCCGGCAAACTGTATCGTACCGGCGATCTCGGGCGGGTGCTGCCCAACGGTGACATTGAGTACATCGGGCGTAAGGATTTTCAAATCAAACTGCGGGGGCTGCGCATTGAGCTGGGTGAAATTGAGCACGCCCTGAAAGCCTTGCCCGGCGTTGACGACTGCCTGGTGGTGGTACACGAAGAAAAACTGGTGGGTTACATCGTTGCCGAAGATGAGCCCAGTGCCTGGCGGGAAGCCCTTAGGGATCATATTCCGGAATATATGATTCCTTCGTTGCTGCTGAGCGTTCAGCAGTGGCCTTTGACACCCAATGGTAAAGTGGATCGAAACGCACTGCCGGATCCTGATGCCGCCATTTCCGATTTGCAGGTATACGTAGCCCCCCGTAACGAGACGGAGCAGCGTCTGGTGGCGATCTGGCAGGAAGTACTGCAACGCAGCAACATTGGTATCCAGGATAATCTGTTTGATGTGGGGGGGAACTCCCTGTTGGCCACGCGCATTGTTTCCCGCGTGAAAAAGCAGTTTGAGGTGCCGCTTTCCGTGCGCGAATTATTCACGGCACCCACGGTTGCCGAGTTGGCCGTGGCGGTGGGGCGTGCCGGGCAGACCCGCCACATTCCGCCCATTCAGGCGCACAGCGGGGATGAGCCGGCACCGTTATCCTATGCCCAGCAGCGCCTGTGGTTCCTCGATCAATTGGAGCCGGGCAGCACGGCCTACAATATGCCCGGGGCGTTTCGACTGACAGGGCGCATCGAGATTGGTGCCCTGCAGCGTGCGCTCAAGGAAATCGTTGCCCGCCATGGGGTGTTAAGAACGCATTTTGCCCTGATCGATGACGAGCCGGTGCAGATGGTTGCGGATCCGGATCAGTGGTCGGCGCAGGTAATAGAGCTGGCTGCGGCATCCCCGGCCCAGCAGCAGGTGCGCATTGATCAGGAAGTTGAACTCCTTTACAGCCATGTGTTTGACCTGGCGGCAGGGCCCCTGTTTTATGTGAAAATACTGGTGTTGGGCGAACAGCAGTATGTGTTGCTGATCAACATGCATCACACGGTTTCCGATGGTTGGTCCAATGGGATACTGATGCGTGAATTAGGCATGCTGTACGATGCCTTTGCCCACGGCAGGCGTTCGCCCTTGCCGGATCTCAGGATTCAATATACGGATTTTTCCCGCTGGCAGCGGCAATGGCTGAGCGGTGAGGAATTGGAACGCCAGGTAGGCTTCTGGCGGGATGCGCTGGCGGGCGTGGAAGTCTTGGGGTTACCCACCAACCAACCACGCACCGTGGACACCGGCTTTGCCGGTAACGTGCTTTCTTTCCAATTGGATTCGCTGTTGACCCAAAAACTGAACCGTCTTTGCAAACAGCAGGGTGTCAGTTTGTACATGGCAACGCTGTCCGCTTACATGGTGTTGCTCTCCAAATACACCAGCCAGACGGATATCGCGGTGGGCAGCCCCATTGCAAACCGTAACTTCGAAGAAATCGAGCCGTTGATCGGTTTTTTTGTCAATACTCTGGTGTTGCGGGGCGAGCTGGATCTTAAGTCCACCTTTACGGAATTCCTGGCTCAGATTCAGCAGAAAACCCTGGATGCATACTCCCATCAGGACGTGCCCTTTGAGCGTCTGGTGGATGAATTGGTCAGTGAGCGGGATATGCTCCATGCGCCACTTTTCCAGGTATTGTTTTCGCTGCAGAACGTGGGAGTCAATGGGCAATCCGCCATTCCCGGTATTGATCTGGAGTCCATCAGCAATCATCAGGTCGTTGCCAAGTTTGACCTTGAATTC
Source organism: Ketobacter sp. GenoA1 (assembly GCF_003671475.1). Lineage (NCBI taxonomy): Bacteria > Pseudomonadati > Pseudomonadota > Gammaproteobacteria > Pseudomonadales > Ketobacteraceae > Ketobacter > Ketobacter sp. GenoA1. The sequence goes on from NZ_RCHM01000042.1 coordinate 831,839, forward strand.
AGCCTGATGGAGCAGGGCGATGTAATTAATGGGGAAGTGGTTTACCGAACGGGCTTGTTTGATAAAGCGTTTATCCAGCGCCTTATTCATCATTACCTGCGGGTATTGGAATGGCTGGCAGATGCACCCGAAACCATACTGGAAGAAATCTCGCTGATTTCGCCGGCAGAAGCTCAGCACTTACATCACTGGAACGCTACGGAGAGGGAATACGATCGTTCCGTGACGGTGCATCAGTTGATTGAGGCTCAGGTAGACCGGACTCCGCAGGCCGTTGCCCTGTTGCAGGGAGATGATGCCATGACCTACCAGCAGCTGGAGCAACGGGCTAATCAGGTGGCTCGTTTGTTGATGCAGCAGGGGGTTGTAGCGGGGGATATTGTGGCCGTTATGATGCCCCGTTCCGCCGAGCTGATGATTGCGATACTTGGTGTATTGAAGGCCGGTGCTACCTATCTGCCTCTGGACCCGGCCTATCCGGCGGAGCGCATCGATTACATGCTGTCGGATTCCAGTGTCAAGGTATTGGTATTGGATACAGAGCAACGTTGCGCACCCAGTGTCGACGTGTCCAACCGTCTTGTTCTGGATAGCTGTACGGAAGTGCTCGATCGTCTGAGTGCTGAACGTCTGCCATTACAGGGCAGTGCGCAGACTCTGCTCTATGTGATCTATACCTCCGGCTCCACCGGTAAGCCCAAGGGGACCGGTGCCCGCCACCAGGCAGAAGTGAATTTGTTGAACTGGTATTGCCGTGATTTTCAGATGTCGGCACAGGACAGAGTGTTGTTGGTCAGTGCCATTGGTTTTGACCTCACCCAAAAGAATCTGTTTGCCCCCCTGGTCAGTGGTGCTGCGTTGGTGCTGCCCCGCAGTCATCAATACGATCCCCAGGAACTGCTTGCCGATGTGCAACAGCACAAGGTGTCTTGGATTAATTGCGCCCCCAACGCATTCTATCCATTGTTGGAAGAGTGTCAGCACGAGGGGCAGCGTTTTACTCAGCTGCAGAGTCTGCGTTGGGTGTTCCTGGGTGGTGAGCCGATCGATTTTGACCGGGTGTCGGGCTGGCTTGAGCATGGCAGCGGGCAGTTGGTCAACAGTTATGGGCCCACTGAATGTGCTGATATCGCCACCTGTCATGTAGTCAAACCTCAGGATAAGTATAAGTCAGGGTCTCTTCCCATCGGTGCTGCCATCGACAATGTGAAATTATATATTGTTGATGAGCGGTTACGCCTGGTGCCGGAGGGTGTCCCCGGTGAGCTTTGTATCGGCGGCGAAAGCGTTGGCCCCGGATATTTTAACGAGCCTGAGCAAACCCGGGATAAGTTCGTCGCCAATCCGTTCGTGGAAGAGGGTTCCACTTTGTATCGAACCGGGGATCTGGCCCGCTATCTGAGTAATGGCGAGGTGGAGTATCTCGGCCGCATTGACACCCAGGTGAAAATTCGCGGCTTTCGCATTGAGCCCGGTGAGATAGAAATGTTGTTGCGACAAATGGACGGTGTCAGCGCCAGCTGCGTCATCGTTCGCGAGGACACCCCGGGCCAGAAAGTATTGGTCGCCTATGTGGTGACCGACTTGGATTACACGCAAAGTCAGTTTCGCACTTATCTGCAACCCCGGTTGCCGGAGTTTATGATTCCGGCCGCAGTGGTTTTGCTGGACGCGATGCCGCTGACACCCAATGGCAAAATCGCCAGGAATCAGCTTCCCATCCCGGTTTATGGGGCGGAAGAGGATCGTGTCATTGTTGAACCGGCTACTGAAACCGAGCGCAAAGTGTTGTCGGTCTGGCAGGCTATCCTGAAACGGAACGATCTCTCCGTGGTGGATGATTTCTTCTCTGTAGGGGGCCAGTCCTTACTGGCAACCCAGGTCATGTCCCGATTGCGGCGGGAATTTGAGGTGAACATTCCATTGCGGGCTTTGTTTGAGGCGCCCACCATTCGCAATATTGCCGTGCAGATTGAACTTGCCAGAGCCGGGGCTGCCCATGCTCTGCCACCGGTTGAGCCGGTGGCCCGAGGTGGTGATCTGCCGCTTTCCTATGTGCAGCAGCAACTGTGGTTGTTGGATCAACTTGATCCCGGTACGGCCGCTTACAACATGCCGGTTGCCCTACGGGTGAAAGGGGAGCTGGATGTGGAAGCCTTCAAGCAAAGTTTCCAGCGCATTGTTGAGCGCCATGAAACATTGCGAACCAATTTCAGCACTATCAATGGCGAACCGGTAGCGATCATCAACGAGGCGCGGGTGTGGGCGATGCAGGAGAAAGATCTGTCCGCACTGGACAGAGTGAGCCAGGATGACGCCCTGCAGTCACTGATTCGCGAGCAACTGGACACCGGTTTCAACCTGCAATCCGATCCGCTGTTGCGGGGCATTCTGGTCAAACTGACCGCGGCTGATGGAAAGCCTGAGCATGCCTTCATCGGCGCCATGCATCACATTATCTCCGATGGCTGGTCTTTGAACGTGATGACCGCCGAGTTGATGGAACTTTATCAGGCAATTGTGGAACAGCGTGAAGCCCGCTTACCCGAGCTTGCCATTCAGTACGTTGACGTCGCTGCCTGGCAGCGGAAATGGTTGTCCGGTGAGGTGCTGGATCAACATATTCAGTACTGGCGTGATCGCCTGGATAACGATGGGCAGGTGCTGCAGTTGCAGACGGATTATCCGCGGCCAGCCGTCATGACCTCCCATGGCGCTGTGGTGCGGGCCCGGATATCACCCCAGGTGGTGGGGCAAATTACCGATCTGGCCCAGGAAGAAGGCGCAACCCTGTTTATGGTGCTGGTGGCGGCCTATCAGCTTTTATTGCATAACTATACCGGTCAGGAGCGTATCAATATTGGTACACCCATTGCCGGACGCGATTCCGTGGAAATGGAGCAGCTGGTAGGTTTCTTCATTAACACTGTGGTGTTGTCCACCGAGTTGCAACCATCCCAATCGGTGCGTGAACTGCTGCGGCAGGTGCGTGAAGTCACCTTGGGGGCTTACGCCCATCAGGCGTTACCATTTGAAAAGTTGGTGCAGGAATTACGGCCGCCACGGGATTCCTCCCGTACCCCTTTCTTTCAGGTGTTTCTCAATTTATTGAATTTGCCGCCGCAGACCGATGGCGATTCACCGTTGAATATCGAGCCTCTGCTGCAGGAAGATAATCACAGTCACGCCAAATACGATTTTAACCTGTATGTCAGCGAGGAACCGGACGGCAGCCTGGATCTGGTGCTGGTGTACAACTGTGATTTGTATCGGGCGGATACCGCGCAGACTTTCCTTGATGGTTTCAAATGCCTGCTGAGCAAAATGGTGGTAGAGACTGAAACCAGCGTTGCTGATTTGAAGCTGTTGGCTTCGCCGCTACCGCAATGGATGCCTGATCTTACCCGGCTGGTACCTGAGCAACAGTATGTCAGCCCGGTGCAGCGTTTTCTGCAGATGGCCGCAGCCCAGCCGGATGCGGTGGCACTGGTGAGTCAATCCAATCAGCTGAGTTACCGGGAGCTGGAACAGCAATCACGCCAGTTGGCGGCTGCATTGCAGCAAAAAGGCGCAGGCGCAGAAACAGTGGTGTCGGTTCTGGCCACCCGAAGCTCAGAGTTGGTGGTTGCCTTGTTGGGTATTCTGCGTTGCGGTGCCGTGTTCAATATTCTGGATTCTGGTTATCCGTTGGAGCGGTTGCAAACTCTGGTACAGCAGGCGCAACCCCTGTTCATCCTGGACGCAGCCGGGCAGGAGGATAACCGTGGGCAGCTACAAGCGGCGTTTGGCGTGGAACTTGTATCGTTGACCACCATAAGCCAGCAGCAAACCGGAGCTGTATTCACTGAGTCCCATTCGTCCGACAACCTGGCCTACCTTGCCTTTACCTCGGGCTCCACCGGGGTGCCCAAAGGTATTAGGTCCAATATTAAGCCACTGGCGCACTTTGTTGACTGGTACATCACCCGCTATGACATCGGTCAGCAGGATTGTGTGAGTATGCTGTCCGGGTTGGCGCACGATCCGCTGCTACGGGATATCTTTGTGCCGTTGTCGGTGGGGGCACGGATCGCCATTCCGGACGCAGACTGGATGCTGAATCCGGAATCCCTGTTGACCTGGTTCCAGACCAATGACGTATCCATCTGCCACATCACACCGTCCATGGCCCGCCTGATCCTGGACACCGTAGCCAAGGAACAGACGCTGGATCAGCTCCGCTTGATGGCAATCGGCGGTGACCGCTTGAGCCGCGACCTTGCCGGCGCATTGCGTGATCTGGCACCGAACTGCAGGTTACTGGGTTGCTATGGTGCTACCGAAACCCCCCAGATAATGGGAGTTTACGAGGTGCCTGTGGTGCTGGAGGAAGAACCGGAGTATGTACCGGTGGGCACGGGTATCGAGGGTGTGGAACTGCTGGTTTTGAGTCGGGATGGCAGTTTGTGTGCACCGGGCCAGGTGGGCGAAATTGTAGTAAGGACCCCCTATCTGAGCCTGGGTTATCTGGGTGCGGGACACAACCCCGCGGAATCAGAGTCGTTCTCCCTTAACCGGTTGTCACACGATGAACAGGATCGTCTTTATTTCACCGGAGATAAAGGCCGATATCGGGTTGACGGTGTGGTGGAGTTCCTGGGTCGCATTGATACTCAATTGAAAATTCGCGGCTTCCGTGTCGAGCCGGAAGAAGTGGAGTCAGCTATCGTCAATGCGCTTGGCGGTGGTGCCGGTGCGGTGGTTGTGGGTGGCAAGGATCCACGGGGCGATGATTGTCTCATAGCCTATGTTGCATCGTCCGCAGAGGATGCTGCCAACCCGTTGCGGGTTGCCCTGCGCCAAAAGTTGCCTGAGTACATGATACCGGCACTCTTTATCCCCATTGAGCGTGTGCCGCTGAATCGCAATGGTAAAGTGGATCGTCATCGGCTGCCGGATCCTACCGGATACTGGGTGGCCCGGGAATACGTGGCGCCGCGTAACGAATTCGAGCAGGAAATTGCTGATATCTGGCAGGCGGTGCTCAAGATAGATCAGATCAGCGTTGCAGATAACTTTTTCGATGTAGGGGGCCATTCACTGCTGGCGGTGCAGATCGTATCCAGAGTGAAGGAGCGCTACCAGATTGAATTTTCCATGCGCCGCCTGCTTGAAATCGCAACCATTGAAGGCATGGCCAGCTATGTCGAAAATGCTCTGTGGATTCGAGATGCCGAGACTCAGGAAGAGGATACCGGTGACGATTTTGAAGAACTCGAAATATAACCTCTAATAATAATTCAGAATGACCTTTTACAGGAATTGCTTCGCCCTATGAATGTGCTTGATCTGTTGTCCAGCCTGCGCAAGGCCAATATCCAGATTTCTCTTGTGGATGACAAGCTGAAAATAAAGGCACCCAAGGGTGCCGTCACGCCTGAGATCAAGCAACAGCTCAGCGAAGCGAAACAGGATATTATTGAGTTTCTGCGTGAGGCTGCCACGCCTTCTGCGGGCGCTACTGTCATTCCAACGGTCAGTCGTGATCAGGCATTGCCGCTTTCTTATACTCAGGAAGCGCTGTGGACACTGGATCGCATGAACCCGGGCAGTATTGCTTACAATTTGCCAATGGCGTTCAAATTTTTCGGCGGATTGGATGTGCCTTTACTGGAGCGAGCCATCGGTATGGTGCTGGAGCGCCATGAAGCACTGCGTTTGTACGTAGAGGAAACAGATGAAGGGAACCCCATTGCGTGCTTTCGGGAACCCACATCCTATGGCTTACCTGTCCATGACCTGACAATCGAAGCAGGCGCTGACTACCTGGCTTGTGTTAAAGCGGCGGTTGATCGTCATGCCATGCAGCCATTTGATCTTGCTTCAGGTCCGTTGTATCGCTTTGACCTGGTCAAAGTATCCGGTGCAATCGAGCCCCATGAACTCTTAATCGTTTGTCTGCATCATATTATTTCAGATGGTCTGTCCCAGAACCTGTTGGTTCGGGAGATTGCCATGCTGTATGCGTCTTATGTTCAGGGTGCACCTTCCATGCTGGCGCCGCTTACGATTCAGTATGCGGATTTTGCGGCCTGGCAGCGCAACCAGTTGGTAGGTGAAAAGCTGGAACAGGAGATCCGCTTCTGGAAAGGCCAGCTTAAGGACGTGCCGTCGTTGTTGGCACTGCCTACCGACCGGCCCCGGCCATTGATCCAAACTACACGGGGCGCCAAATACCATTTCTCCATACCGGCCGCTACGGCGCAGGCAGTCATCGAGTATACCCAGGCGAACAATTACACTGTGTTCATGGGGCTGATGGCCGCGTTGCAGATGGTATTGGCACGTCATGCGAAGCAGACGGATTTTTGCATTGGTATGCCAACTGCCGGGAGGCACTATAAAGAAGTTGAATCGTTGATCGGTTTCTTTGTCAATGGTGTTCTGGTGCGGGCCAGTGTAGACGAAAAACTTACCTGGAAAAGTCATCTTGATGCGGTTAAACAGCGGCTAATGGATGTGCTTTCGCATCAGGAAACACCGGCACAGCTGATCATTGATCACCTTGATGTGCCGCGCAATCCCAGTTATCCACCATTAGCCCAGGTGGGCTTCCAGTTGCAGAACTTTTCCGGTTCGGTGAACAGCGCCGGTGATGAAGCACAGATGCTGGATGTGTTTGCCAGGATGACCCAACTGACCATGGAACCGTTGAAGTTAGAGGAAGCGGATTCCAAGTTTGACATGATCGTCAGTATGGCTCAAAACGAGTCCGACCTTAGTGGCTACGTAGAGTACAACACCGACTTATTCGATGAGTCTACGATTGCCCGCTTGATGCGCCATTTGATCGCAGCCCTGAACAGCATGCTCGCCCAGCCGCAAGCGCGCATTGCCAATGTGCCCTTGGATCCTCTGGTGGAACTGGCGCAGCAATTAGGCGTGTTGGAAAACGAACAACTGGCCCGTTTGACCACGACCCAGATGGCGTTCGTCCAGGATATTGAGCTGCGACCTGATACCCGCCAGTACGCCGTTGGATTTAACTATGCCATCCATAAACGGGTAGATCACAAGCTACTGCAGACCTCGATCAATCACGTTATTGGTTCCCATGCGGCTCTAAGCGCCCGCTTTGTGCGCTGTGATTTGCCATGGGCAGATGCTGCGTATCAGGTATTCAGAACCGGCTATTCAGTTGAGTTGGAAGAAATCGATATTGGTGAGCGTGCAGATGCCCAGCAGTTTGTTGAGCGCCATTTTGATAAATGGTGCTACCGAACCCATGATATCTTTGCCGAGGAGCTGATTCGTTTCCAATTGCTGACCAGTGGTGATAACAGCTGGTTGCTGTTGTCCTGTCACCATATTATCCTGGATGGTATCTCCGGGATGGCCATGTTGCGCAAGATTATTCAATGTTATGAAGCCTTGCTCGCGGCTACCGAATGCCCCGACTTCACGGATGCGTTTCCCCACTATATTGCCGATCACCACCAGCAGGTTGATGCGCCCTCCGCAGTGGCATTCTGGCACGGCAAGGCGGCAGATGTTCTGCCGCTGGGTTTCTCCATGCCTCCGGCGTGGCCGCAGCAATCTGAGTATCAGATTTTACGGCATTCGGTTGGAGCCACACTGTTACAGAATATTCAATCTTATTGCCGTAAGCAGAAAACCCACCCCAGTATTGTCTATCGTTTGATTGCAGCGTTGATGATCAAAAGTTATTGCCGGCCTGAAGGTGACTTCGTGCTCTGGGACATCCAGTCCGGGCGCTCGGCCAATGAGAAGGGGGCCATCGGTGTATTCTACCAGCAGGTTCCCTATATCATCCCGATTGATCTGTTGACAGGGGAGCATTGTGCGGCAGATTTCTACGGTCAGCAGCGTCGTTATCGACGTGAGATCAAAGATCATACCTATCTTTCGCTGGCCCAGCTTAACCAGCTGTTTCCCGCAGGTACCCTCAGCTTCCAGTATAATTATTTTAATTTTCTTGAACCGGTTACCATCGATGGCTCAACCTCGCTTCCGGATACTTTCTCCTCTCATGTGGATAACACCGTGCAGGTGTTTGTTAAGGATTACGGTACCACCCTTGATTTCGAGTTGTGGTTTGATGGTTCGGTATTTGTGCCACTGGATTTTCTGCCGCGAATGGAGTTTATCGCCCAACAGCTGGTGACAAATGAATCGCTGCCACTGTGCAAACTGCGTTATGACCTAGGCGATGAGCGGCGCACTCTGAATCTTTGGAACCAGAATCACGCCGATCTCGAATACCACAGCATCGTGCCTTGGCTGCAGCAGTCTTTCCGGGATTATGCAGCCAATGTGGCGCTAATCCACGGTACTACTCAGTTTACCTACGCTGAGCTGGAATCAATCTCTCGCATTCTGGCCAATACGTTATTGGAGAGTGGCGTACAGCAGGGGGACAGAGTCGGTGTGTACCTGGGGCGGTCACATTGGTCGGTTATCTCGGTTCTGTCCATCATTCAGTTGGGTGCCGTTTATATTCCAATTGAAGCATCTTATCCGCAAGAGCGCGTCGATTATATATTGGCTGATTCCGGTGCGCGTTTGTTGATTACCGAATCCTGCCTGGCGCAGAACGTTCACAGGTTTCCCGAAACCATCATAAAGCTGGATACGGTCACGTTGGATTCGGTGAATGAGGGGATTGATTCTGCCACCAAGCCGTTGCCGAAGCTGGAATTGACACCCCAGGATCCCATCTATGCCATCTACACTTCCGGCTCCACCGGCCAACCCAAAGGTGCGTTGGTTACCCACAGTGGTGAAGTAAATTTGCAGCGTTGGTATACCCAACTGTGTGAGTTTACTGACCAGGATCGAACCCTGATTATCAGTGCCTTTGGTTTTGACCTCACTCAGAAAAACCTGTTTGCACCGTTATTGTGTGGCGGTGCTGTGGTCGTGCCCGAGATGGACGAGTTTGATGCCTCGCTCATTGCCAGTGAAATTCACACACATCATGTTACTCACATTAACTGTGCTCCCAGTGCGTTGTATTCCATTGTGGATGAATGCGATGCCCAACGGGCACAGCAGCTATCGACGTTGCGTTGGGTGTTTTTGGGAGGCGAGCCTATCCGGTTGAGTGCGTTGCAGCACTGGTTGCAACACCCGGCCACCGGGGCCCAGGTCGTTAACAGTTACGGGCCAACAGAATGTACCGACGTGGTTTCCTGCTATGTGTTAACGAATCTGGCCGCCGAGAACAAACTGATTCCCATTGGTAAACCAATCTGTAATACCCAGTTGTATATCTTGAATGACGAGCTTGCGCCAGTGCCTATGGGGGCCATGGGTGAAATCTGCATTGCGGGCGCCGGTCTCGGGCTTGGCTATATCGGCAAGGACGAACTGACTGCCGAGGTTTTTGTAGAAAGCTCTGCGCTGGACACTATGGTGTATCGTACCGGTGATTTGGGGCGATTCTGTCCCGACGGTAACATTGAGTACATCGGCCGTAAGGATTTTCAGGTCAAGGTGCGGGGCTTGCGCATTGAGCTGGGGGAAGTGGAGAGCGCGATTAAAGGCTTGGCGGGTGTATCGGATGCTGTGGTGCTGGTGCAGGATGACACCCTGGTGGGATACGGTCTGAGTACAGTCAATGACGCACCCAGCGGTTGGCAAGGGGAGCTTAGGGCAAAGCTGCCGGACTATATGGTTCCAGCCTACCTGATCATGTTGGATGCCTGGCCCCTGACACCCAATGGCAAAATTGACCGCAAGGCGCTACCCCATCCCGATAGCGGCAGCCCCGTGGTGGATTATGTGGCGCCCCGCAATAAGGTGGAGGCCGCTGTTGCATCAATTTGGGAACAGGTGCTGAAGGTGGAGCGGGTTGGGGTGCTCGACAGCTTTTTTGATCTGGGGGGCCACTCATTGCTGGCAAACCAGATCGTATCGCGTATACGCAAACAGTTTGATATCGAGTTGCCCATTCGCGATTTGATACTGTACCCCAGCGTGGCGGAGCTTTGTGAACGGGTTTACATGGCGCAGAAGAGCCAGGCCCTTGGTGCACTTTCCAGTGTGCCGCGTGATACGCGGCTGCCTCTTTCGGCCGCGCAGCAACGTATGTGGTTATTGGACCAGATTGAACCCGGCAACGCTGCCTATCACGTCCCCAGTATCGTAACGGTAAAAGGTTCACTCAGCATAGCGTTGGTGGAGCAGGCGTTTTCTGCCGTGGTGAATCAACACGAAGGCATGCGCGCAATTTTTGTTGAGGACGATTTGGGTCCCAGGCAGGCGTTTCTTCCCTCAGGGGAATGGCATCTGGAACGGATCGATGGCACGGAATGGGATGAAACCCGGCTCCGTAAACGGGTCGCTGGGTTGGTGGTTCAGCCGTTTTCTCTTGATGAGGGGCCTTTGTTTCGCGCAGCGGTGATACAGCGCGCCGAACAGGAGTACTTATTAGTGGTGGTATTGCATCATATCATCACCGATGGCTGGTCGAATGGAATACTGGTGCGTCAGCTTGCGGCAAACTATGTGCAGCTAATGTCAGGGCAAAGCGTGCCCACCGTGCCGGCAGGATTACAGTACGCTGACTTTGCTGCCTGGCAGCATGATTATCTTCAGCAAACAATGGATGTGAAGATTCAGTTCTGGCGCGAGGCTCTGCAGGATATTCCTGCGCTTGAGCTGCCGCTGGATTACCCCCGTCCTGCCAGTCAGACGTTCAACGGTGGCAGCATTTCATTTAGTTTGTCTGTTGAAGCAACCCGAAACCTCAATAACCTGGCTGGGCGATTCCAGGCCACACCGTTTATGGTGTTAATGGCATCTTATGCTGCCTTGTTGCAACGCTATAGCGGACAGGATGCCTTTGCCATTGGCTCCCCTGTTGCAGGTCGTGATCGCCCCGAGCTGGAGGACATCGTTGGTTTCTTCGTTAATACCGTGGCGGTACCGGTGGCACCTGAGCCCGGGCAGCCGTTTACCCGCTTGCTGGAACAGATCAAGGAAAACAGCCTGAACTGTTTCGAACACCAGGATGTTCCATTTGAGCAGATCGTAGAGGAATTGAACCCGGTACGGGACATGAGTCGCTCACCTGTTTTTCAGGTGATGCTGGCCTATCAGAATCTCCCTCTGGGTGACGGTGGTGTGGGAGCCCAGGAATTGGGTGATCTGTCCCTGGAGCCCTACGAGCTGGAACTGGAATCGGCCAAGTTTGAGCAGACAATCACGGTGTGGCCCGAAGGCGACCGATTAGGGGGGGCGCTTACCTATAATACCGACCTGTTTAAACGAGCTACCGCCCAACAGTTTGTCGAGCACTTCCTGCGATTTTGTGAACAGGCGTTCGCACAACCGGAGCAACCCCTGCACCGAATTGAGGTGTTGTCGGAGGAGCAGATTCAGCAACAGTTGGTGGCCTGGAATCAGACCCAGCATGACTATCGGGCGGATCGTATCGAACATCTGCTGGCTGCCCAGATCGAAAAGACCCCGGAGGAAATTGCGGTCACCCAAGGGCCGTTGACGCTGAATTACCGTGAACTCGGTAAGGCATCGGATGCCATCGCCAACGCATTTATAGAAAGCGGTGTGGAACACGGGGATTTTGTCGGCATTGTACTCGACCGAAATCTGCATCTAATGTCCGCCATACTGGGAATACTCAAGGCCGGTGCAGTGTATGTGCCCATTGATGCAAGCTATCCCGCAGATCGTATTCAATACATTTGTCAGCAGTCCGGTATTCGCACGCTGATCACCTTGCCTCACCTCAAGCAGAATTTACCAACCACTGCAGCGGGCGATCCAGAAGCCACCGAGAGCACCCCCATTATCTGCCTCGATTTGTCGAATCTGCCGCAGTGGATGGAGAACACCAGCCCGCTTAACAGTGTTTCATTTCAACAGGATGACTTGATCTATGTGATCTACACCAGTGGCTCCACCGGCAAGCCCAAGGGAACCGGCGCATATCATCGCAGTGAAGCCAATTTGCTCGCCTGGTACACCGGTCAGTTCCACATGGCAGCCAGTGATCGTGTGTTGTTGTTAAGTGCCATTGGTTTCGACCTTACTCAGAAAAACTTGTTTGCCCCCCTGGCCACCGGTGCCAGATTGGTAATCCCTGAGTTCCAGGAGTACGATCCGAATCGTATCATCGACACCATTGAAAGCGAGGAAGTTACCTGGCTCAATTGCGCACCCAGTGCGTTCTATCCCCTGGTGGAGAATGCAGAGGATTGGCCCCGCCTTAAGTCCCTGCGTTATGTATTCCTGGGTGGTGAACCGATCAATATGAGCCGCCTTGGCGCCTGGATGGAGCAAAGCCCGTGTCGGCTGGTCAATAGCTACGGCCCGACGGAGTGTGCCGACATCGCTTCCTGGCATCTGCTTGATCCTGTGGTGGATCAGCACAAGTCAGCCGTTCCCATCGGGCGCCCCAACTACAACGTCCAGCTGTACGTGTTGGGTGAACATCAGGAACTTTTGCCCCGGGGTGCGATAGGTGAGCTCTGTATTGGTGGAGACGGCGTGGGGCCGGGGTATCTGAATCAACCTGAGATGACGGCCGCGGCTTTTCTGGATAATCCGCATCAACCGGGATCCCTGATCTATCGCACCGGTGACAGAGTACGTTACCAGGAAGACGGTACAATCGTTTATTTGGGGCGCCGGGATCATCAGATCAAGTTGCGTGGCTATCGTGTGGAAGCCGGTGAGATCCAGTCTGTCATCAATCGTCACCCACAGGTGAAGGAATCCCTGGTGGATGTGATCAAGAACCCATTGGGTTTAGATCAGCTGGTTGCCTGGGTCGCCAGTGGCCGTCACAGTCAGAATGATGATGCTCTTTTGCTGGAGCTGAAACAGATTACACAATCCAATCTGCCCCAGTTTATGTTGCCTGACAGCTGGGTGGTGATCGAATCATTCCAGCTCACTGCCAATGGCAAGATTGATCGAAAGGCGCTGCCCTTACCGGACTGGTCTGAGCGCAAAGTTGCCTATGTCGCGCCCCGGAATGCTCTGGAAGTAAGCCTTGCTGAGATCTGGGCGGAGGTTTTACACCTTGACCAGGTAGGCGTGCATGACAACTTCTTTGAGTTGGGGGGACACTCCCTGCTGGCGACTCAGGTGGCTTCCAGAGTGCGCAAGACGTTGGGTATTGGTCTGGCCATTCGCGATCTCATGGCTGAGCCTACTATTGCCGCTCTGGCGCCAAAACTATTACGTCAGAACAAGACAGATATGGATGCGCCGTTGGAGGCCATCGCCCGTGATACCCGCATCCCCCTGTCTTTTGCCCAACAGCGTTTGTGGCTGCTGGATAAAATTGAGCCTGGGTCACTGGCTTACAGCGTGCCTTCCATTCTTAGAATTAAAGGCAAACTGAATCACGTGAATCTGGAACGGGCACTGATCAAGGTGTTTAACCGTCATGAGGGGTTGCGCACCGTATTTCTGCAAGACGATGAAGGCCCGTATCAATCCATATTGCCTGAACAAGACTGGTCCTTACCGTTGGTTGATGTGCGTCGCAGCGCTGATACGAGTGATGAGAAAGCATTGCTAGCGGAAACAAGGCGCTTGCTGGCCATCGAGCTGATGACACCATTTGATCTGGCCGGTGGCCCCCTGTTCCGCACCCGGCTGTTTCAGTTAGGTGATGACGAGTTTGTCTTTATGGTGGTGATTCACCATATCGTCACTGATGGCTGGTCGATGAATCTGCTGATTCAGGATCTGGCCAACGCCTATATTCAAATCGATCTGCACGATGATGTTTACTTTGATCGTCTGCACGTTCAATACGCGGATTTTGCTGCATGGCAGCGAAAACGCCTGGACGCCAAGCGCCAATCTGAATTGCTGGGGTATTGGAAGCAATCGCTGGCGGGTGTAGAGCCATTGAATTTGCCCACCGACTATCAACGGCCAGCAGTGCAAACCTACAATGGAAATACCATTCGCTTTTCAATACCACTGGAAGTTCGTGAGGCTTTGCATCAGCTGGCGATCGAACGAAATACCTCTCTGTTTGCCACCCTGCTCAGCGGATTCTTTGTCCTGCTGCGCCAGTACTCGGGGCAGAATGATTTTTGTATTGGTACACCTGTTGCTGGCAGGGAGAGCGCCGAGCTGGAAAAAATTGTCGGCTTTTTTGTTAATACGCTAGCGATTCGGGCTGATCTCACGTCCAACGAGGATTTTATATCCGTACTGGAGCAGGTAAAAACCACATTGATGGATGGGCTCGCCCATCAGGAAATGCCCTTCGAGCAGATTGTTGAAGAGGTGGATCCGGCCCGGGATATGAGCCGCTCGCCGTTGTTCCAGGTGATGCTCGCTTATCAAAACCTGCCCACGGAACAGGCGGCGTTGGGTGGAGCAGAGAATCTGGGTGAGGTACAGCTTGAACCGTTTGATCCGGGTGTGGATTCCAGCAAGTACGAGCTCACTCTCACGTTGTGGGATGACGCCAGCGGGTTGGGTGCCTCCCTGCAATACAACACTGATTTGTTTTCCCAGCAAACCGTAGAGCGGCTTGCCGGCCACTATGTCGGCTTATTGGGCGAGTTGGTTGCGCGTCCGGCCGAACCCATTAAATCGTTGAACTATCTTTCCACGGTTGAGCGTGAACAGCAACTGGTGGAATGGAATTTGACTGATCGGGAGTACGATCGTCAGCTCACCCTGGACAAAGCGCTAACGGCTTCCCTGGCCGCCAATGGGGAGCGCACCGCAGTGGTGTGCGGCGCGGCAGCGTTAACCTACGCTGAGCTTGATCAATACTCCAACGGTGTTGCAGCGTTACTCCAGCACAGAGGCGTGCAATGTGGTGATCGTGTGGCTTTGTGTGTTGATCGCAACCTGCACCTGATGTCAATTTTGATTGGCATTATCAAAGCCGGTGCCTGTTATGTTCCGCTGGATGCCAGTTATCCCAAGCACAGAATTCAATACATTCTGCAGAACTCTGAGTCAAAGTTGGTTATCACTCAAGCGCATCTCGAGGCAGTATTGCCTGATACAACGGAAACTCTGGTTTTGGATCAGGTGTTGGAGCACCTGGAATCCAGCAGTGAGGTGTATAAACCAGTTGAAGTTGATGCTGAACAGCTGCTTTATATTATTTTTACATCCGGTTCCACCGGAAACCCCAAAGGCACGGGTGCGTTTCACCGATCTGAAATCAATCTCCTGGAATGGTACAGCAATGAGTTTAATCTGGTGGCCAGTGATCGTTTATTGCTGTTGTCGGCAATCGGTTTCGATCTTACCCAGAAAAATCTTTTTGCTCCATTGCTCAGAGGGGCGAGCCTGGTGATCCCCGAATTCAATGAGTTTGATGGTCAAAAGATAAATCAGTTGATCAACAAGGAACAAGTTACCTGGCTGAATTGTGCCCCCAGTGCGTTCTACGCCCTCCAGGATGAGCCGGCGGAATGGAATAACCTGCGCACCCTGCGGCTGCTGTTTTTGGGTGGTGAACCCATTAACGTTCCCCGAATCGCCGGTTGGTTGCAGCAATCCCACTGTCAATTGATCAACAGTTACGGGCCTACTGAATGCGCTGATATAGCCGCCTGGTATGCAGTGGATGTTGAGCGGGATTACCATGCTCCGGCGCTTCCCATCGGTCGACCCAATTATAATGTGCAACTGTATATCCTGGGCGATGAGCTGGAACTTCTGCCGACGGGTGCAGTTGGCGAATTGTGTATTGCCGGTGATGGTGTTGGGCCAGGTTATATAAATGACCCCCGGCAAACCCATTCTGTGTTTGTGTCCAATCCCTACAGCAACAGTGGTAATCTTTACCGCACCGGGGATCGCGTGCGCTATCGTACGGATGGCAATATAGAATATTTGGGCCGCAAGGATCACCAGATCAAACTGCGCGGTTATCGTATCGAGGCCGGAGAAATACAGTCAGTTATAAATCACGTGACGGGCGTCAAAGACAGTCTCGTGGATGTGGTCAAGGACGAGCAAGGGGTGCAGCGGCTGGTGGCCTGGGTAGTCACCCACGACAGCATCGACGATCTTGAGGGCTTGTTGAAGCCTGAGTGTCAGAAAAAGGTCCCCGCCTTCATGGTGCCGGAATCCTGGCTGCAGTTGGCAAGTTTTCCGCTAACGCCCAACGGTAAGGTGGATCGAAAGCAGCTGCCGCAACCACAGGCGCTGGCAGTGAATGACTTTGTTGCCCCATCCACTGAAACGGAGGTGGCGCTGGCCAAGCTGTGGTCTTCAGTGCTCGGTGTGGATCTTGTTGGGGTGACCGATAACTTTTTCGCCCTGGGGGGACAGTCTTTGCTGGCGACCCAGTTGGTCAGTCGCATGTCCCGGCAGTTGCAGCGCACGGTTTCGGTTCGCGATCTCTTTGAGAATCCAACCATAAGGGCGCTCACCAAGTACATGGATACAGCGGCCCATCAGGTTGAGCGGCCGGCCATTGTTAAACGTCCCGTGCAGGCGCAGGTACCGCTGTCGTTCGGCCAGCAGAGGCTGTGGTTTTACGAACAGATGAATCCCGGTACCCGTGCTAATAATATGCCGGTAGCGGTGCGTATCAAGGGTGACCTCAATACTCGGGTACTGGAAAAGGCGTTCTACGAGCTTTGTCGCCGCCATGAATCTTTGCGTGCCAGCTTTGGTGCGGATGCAGATGGTACCCCCATACAACGGATTGCTGACTCAGTCACCTTCAACTTGCACTGTGTGGACCTGACTGCGGTGGATGCCGCACAACAACAGGCTGAGCTGGAGCAATTGATCGAGCACAACAGCACGCTGCCAATCAGTCTTGATGTTGCCCCTTTAATGCGAGCCTCCGTGGTTAAAACCGCATCACAGCCGGCACAGCAAACCCTGCTCTTGTGTATGCATCACATCATTTCGGATGGCGCATCGCAGGTGATCCTGTTCCGGGAACTGATGACGCTTTATCTGGCGTTTTTAGCTGAACAGCCTTCGCCATTACCGGAACTTCGAATTCAGTATCCGGACTTTGCCTGGTGGCAGAGAGAGTGGCTGAATGATCAGACCCTGGCCAGCCAGCTCAGGTATTGGCAGGATCAGTTCAAAAACGTGCCGGCTTGTCTTGATCTGCCTCTGGATAAACCCAGGCCCAAGGTTCAAACCAGTAATGGCGATACAGTAAATACCACGTTCCCGGAATCCCTGGTTGAAGGATTGAGGGCAGTGTGTGATCGTCATGGTGTCACCCCATTTATGGCTACGCTACTGGCATGGCAGATTTTCCTGCATCGCTTCAGTGGTAAGGATGACATTTTGGTGGGTGTGCCGACCCTGGGGCGGCACAGCCCGGAGCTGGAGCCCATTATCGGTTTCTTTATTCAAAGCCTGGTGCTGAGGGCGCAGTTTGCGGATAACCCGTTGCTGGCAGATGCCCTGGAAGATACCAAACAAACTGTACTGGAAGGCTTTGCCAATGGCGATGTGCCGGTGGACAAAATTGTCGAACACCTGGGTATTGCCCGCAACCCATCGTATTCGCCTCTGGCACAGGTGGCTTTCCAGCTTTTGGATAACGCAGGCTTTAGCGCATCGCAGTTGGCCGAGCAGGCTGCTTTTGGTGATATGCAAGTGGAGGTGCTGGGCAGTCAGACTGCATCGGCAAAGTTTGACCTGACATTAAGTCTGACCTTGGATGGAAATCAGCTGTCAGCTTCGTTGGAATACAACACCGATCTCTTTTATGAGGAAACGGCTGCCAACATGCTGGTGGGCTTTGAAAGGGTTTGCTGGCAATTGGTTCACAGCCTGGACCGACCTGTTGCCGCGGTTCAGGTGCTTGCAGAGGGCGAACTGGTGGATGCGTTGGGGCTGGATACCGAGTCGGTGGACAGTGTTCAACCCTTATCCCGAATGCAATACGACATGTTCATGGACAATCTGGTGAACCCGTCGTCCCTGCAAAGCAGTCATGGTTGGAATATACATATTCATCGCGCGTTGGATCTTGGGCTGTGGCAACAGGCTTTGCGTGAGATCGTACAGGCGCAACCCATGTTGAGGGCAAGGTTTGTTGCTGCGCAAAAGGCGAACCTGGATATGGGCTATCTTGTGATCCAGTCGCAGCTCGAGCCTGTTGTTGAGGTAATTGACAAGAGTGCCGAGCCTATATCAGAGCAGGCGTTGGCGTCGTTGATCAACGGGTTGATCTACAAGCCCTACGCGGTCGAGCACGAACCATTGATCCGCTATTACGTGATTAAACTGGCCCCTGATCATAACGTGGTTATAACCGCAGTACATCACGCCATACTGGATGGCGCGTCACTAAACGTACTCTGGTTACAGTGGACCACTGCCTACAATCAATTGCAAAGGGGGGAGACCCCCCGGATCGCAACGGTACCATTTTCTGATTACGTCGATGACGAACGGCAGAAGATGGATACCGCCCCGGTTCTGGCGTTCTGGCAGAACAAACTGGCACAGGTTGAACCGCTGGATTTCACGGTGCCGTCACCGGTACCCGGCCCTGATCATTTCGTCACCCGTGAAGGCTATTTGAGTGATGATCATTGGGCAGGGGTAAAACGTTTCTGCCGTCAGCACCGAATTACCCCATCACTTTACTTTAAGTGCCTGTTCGGTTATCTGGTGCAGCAATACTGCCGCTCCGATAGTGATTTTTCCATTCAGGAAACAATGGCAGGCCGTATCAAGGGTCATCAGGAGGCAATGGGATGCTATATCCAGGAAATTCCGTTTGTGTTCTCCAAGCAGGTCTTGTCTGCAGAGCAGCGTTTTACCGATGTGCTTGAGTACGCTCGTCAATTCCAGAAGTCCATCAAGGATCAGCGCCTCATCTCCATCGGCAAACAATTGGCGCTTGCACCCAAGGGGCGAATTGGATTTATGTACAACTTCTATCAGTTCCTGGCCAGTTCTGAGTTTTTGGGTGAACAGCTAAGCCCGGAGGGTACGCCCAGTGATCCCGCCAACAACGTTCAGTTTGTAGTGACCGAAGTGGCCGGCCGCCTGAAGTTAAATCTTTTTTACCATCAACATCTGTTTGCCGACTTCGGTATGCTACAACGGATTCAAGACCTCAGCGAGCAGGTTCTCAGGAACCCGGACATTCGGTTGGCGCAGTTTGAGCTGGTCTCAAGCCCCGCCGAGAAAGTGACCTTGCTGGAGAGCTGGAATGCGACGGAACGTCATTATGATCTTGGTTCATGTCTGCATCAGAAGTTTGAAGTCAACGCTCAGGCGCGTCCTGATGCTATGGCCATCATTGATGACCAGCGGGCCTACACCTATGGTGAATTGAATCGCCGTGCCAATCAGATCGCGCACTACTTGATTGAGCAGGGTGTTCAGTCCAATCACCTGGTTGGGCTGTGTGCCGATCGCTCCTGTGATTTTCTGGTGGGTATACTGGGTATTATGAAAGCCGGAGGCGCTTATGTGCCAATGGACCCAAAATACCCGGATGATCGTATCGAGTATATGATATCCAATTCCGAAGTAAGTGTGCTGATCACACAGGAGCACCTCCTGAACAAGTCTGATGCGGTGGCCAATGGCGTCCACCGGGTCTGTCTTGATCGTGATTGGCCTGTTATTCAGGGATATTCTGCTGCCAACCCCAATCTTGATATCAGCTCCCGTAACCGCGCCTACATGATCTACACTTCAGGCTCAACGGGATTACCCAAAGGCGCCATCATTCGTCACGATGGCGCACTCAATCATATTGAAGCTGAATGCGAAGTGCTGGCGTTCGCTGGTGCATTCAGTTTTCTGCAAACCGCGCCATCGTCATCGGATATATCTGTTTGGCAGTTTGTGGGGCCGGTCACCCGCGGTGGAAAAGTAGTGGTGTTGGATGACGTGACGCATTCCGAAAAACTGTTCCGCCTGGTTAAGGAAAACAAGATCGATGTGGTGGAACTGGTTCCAGTGGCACTGCAGCTACTCATGGAATTTGTACGGCAGTTGCCCCCAGCGGAGCGTGCCTTGCCATCGTTGCGCTGGATGATGGCCACTGGCGAGGCCGTATCAACGGAGCTGGTTAATGACTGGTTGGCATTGTATCCCCATATCCCGGTGGTGAACGCCTACGGCCCGACGGAAGCTGCCGATGACGTTATCCAGTGTGCTATCAGCGCTCCGTTGCCTCCTGCTCAGAAAACGGTGCCGATCGGCAAGCCGTTGGCCAACCTTAAAGTCTATATTGTTGACGAGTTGCTGCGCCTGGTACCTGCAGGGGTCGCGGGGGAAATATGCATTGGCGGTATTGGAGTAGGGGAAGGTTACTGGCGCAATCCGGAAAAAACCGCCCAGTCGTTTGTCGCCGATCCCTTCACAACCGGTACGGGCGCGTTGATGTATCGGACCGGCGATTTGGGGCGTTGGCTTAGGGATGGCAGTGTTGAATATCTGGATCGGGTTGACAATCAGGTGAAGGTAAGGGGGTTCCGCATTGAACTGGGGGAAGTGGAGGCTGCTTTGTCGTCCTTGCCCGGTGTCAGGGAGAATGTTGTCATTGTCCGGGATGATATGCCCGGTGGCGCAGCATTGGCAGCCTACGTAGTGCCCGGACACGAACCAGGCACTGATCCCGAACTGGATCCGCAACGACTACGGGGACAACTGAGAGAATCATTGCCGGATTTCATGGTACCGGCAGCCATTACGGTGATGGAGGCCTTGCCGTTAACCCCGGCCGGCAAGATCGACCGCAAATCACTACCAAGGCCCGCAGTGATTCAATCCGGCTGTGGCGACTACGTCGCCCCGAGAACCGATACCGAGTCCACTCTTGTGGACATTTGGGAATCGCTTATGCCGGTACAGCGTGTCAGCGTAACCGATAACTTCTTTGAATTGGGCGGCCATTCTTTGTTGGGTGTTCGCATCATGTCCAAGGTTAATCAAGCATTCGGAACTCAGCTTCAGGTGGCTGCGCTGCTCAGCACACAAACCATCGCAAAGCTGGCGTTGTTGATTGATGCAAGTGAGGAACAGGCAATGGGGCTGGTGGTGCCCATTGCGGTATCGGAGCACCCACCGATATTCATGATTCATCCGGTGGGTGGTGATGTGCTCTGTTACGCCGATTTGGCCCGTGCTCTGAGCGATCAATTCTCTGTCTATGGAATTCGTGCCAAGGGCCTGGATGGCTCCTGTGCACCCGCACAGAGTATGGACGAGATAGCCCGGCTCTACGCAGACAGTATTCTTCAGGTTCAGGCACAGGGGCCATACCAGCTTTTGGGGCAGTCCCTGGGGGGGATTTTGGCGCAAGCAGTGGCAGCTCAGCTGGAACGCATGGGTCATCGGGTGGAAAATATTGTTATGCTGGATACTTTCAGCCCGCAGCACCTGCGTGCAGGAGGCGCTTCCACAGCGGAAATACTGAGTCGAGCACTGGGAGTCAACTCCGGAGCCCTGGCTCCGCAATCTGGGGCATCTGAAAACAACGGAAATTCAGAAGTTTATATCGAGTCTATCTACCGACTGGGTGTACAGGCGGGCGTATTGCCGGCGGAAATGGCAATGGATCAGTTTATGGCGCTGTACCGGGTAGCCGTACAAAATCATACGATTGCATCACATTATGATGTGGAAAAGCTGAATGCAAACGTGCATCATTTTACGGCAGCCGATAATATTACCGGAATCCGCTCCGGTAGCAGCTGGGGCCAACAAATGCCGCAGTTGCAATCCATCGACGTGCCGGGTGGCCATGAGACCATGATGCAGGGTGAGCATGCCAAACCCCTGGCAGAACAGATTCTTAACCGGTTACAAAACCATAACAACAATAAAGTATGAGGCATTGAATGCGAGTTGATGTGTTTCAGCAGTACGAATCCGAAGTGCGTTCCTATTGCCGGTCATTTCCTACCGTCTTCACCAAAGCCAAAGGCTCCTATATCGAGGCGCAGGATGGCCAGCGCTATCTGGATTTCTTTGCCGGTGCCGGTGCACTGAATTTTGGTCACAACCCGGATCTGGTGAAGCAACGATTGATTGAGTACCTGCAGGAAGATGGCATTCTGCATGGGCTGGATATGTACACCGATGCCAAGGGGCAGTTTCTGCAAGCCTTGCAGGAACAGATACTGCAACCCAAAAGCCTGGATTATCGGGTACAGTTTTGTGGCCCAACGGGTACCAATGCGGTTGAGGCAGCGTTGAAGATCGCCCGTAAAGTGAAAGGTCGCCGCAATATTTTTGCGTTCCAGGGCGGCTATCATGGTATGACTCTGGGTGCATTAGCCTGCACCGGTAATTCGTATAACCGAAAAGGGGCAGGTACGGCGCTCCCGGATGTCACGTTTATGCCGTTCCCATTTGGGCCCATGAAGGAAATTGATACCATCGCCTACCTGGATGCGGTGTTATCGGATTCCAGCTCCGGTATTGAAAAGCCGGCCGCGGTGTTGCTCGAAACCGTCCAGGCAGAGGGTGGGGTGGTGGTCGCCCCCACGCCGTGGTTAAAGCAGCTGCGTTCGCTGTGTGATAAGCACGATATCCTGATGATTGTTGACGATATTCAAGTGGGCTGTGGGCGCAGTGGAAACTTCTTCAGTTTTGAGCGGGCCGGCATTGTTCCCGATATTGTGACCCTGTCGAAATCCATCAGCGGTTGTGGATTGCCTCTGGCGGTTGTGTTGCTGAAACCGGAACTGGACGTATGGCAGCCCGGTGAGCACAACGGCACGTTTCGTGGCAATCAGCTGGCGTTCGTCAGCGGCACTGTGGGGATCGAGCTTTTTCAGTCCCTGAATCTTCCTGCTCAAGTGGCAGAAAAATCCCAGCTCCTGCAACAGGAACTCTCCGGCATTATCGACAGGTTGGATGCCAGAATGGAGCTACGCGGGCTGGGCATGATTTGGGGCGTGGACCTGGCCCCGTTAGGCAACGAGCGGTTAATTGATCAGATTACATCGCTGTGTTTTCAGGATGGCTTGATTATTGAAAACGCTGGCCGCAAGGGGCAGGTGTTGAAACTGTTGCCACCACTGACCGCCAGTTCCGACGAGCTTCACATTGGTCTGGAAATCATAGAGCGCGCCATGAAGAAAGCCCTGTAAAGGGCTTTTACAAAGCATCCAGTGTGTTCGATAGTTTTTGACAAAATTGTTTTAGTTCAGATGGATTACATACCGCCCTGGGGCAACCAATGATGATATTGGTAAGGTCATTGTAGGAACAGGCGGCAACGAATAGCGGCCGGTTTTCAAAAGGAATCGGTACGCCAAACTGGGAAAAGGGTTCAAACCCGTCACAGGAAAACATCTCATTCGCTACGTCGCCCATATAACTGACACTGCCGGACATGCGATAGCGCTGTTCCCGGTGCATGCGTTTTAAAGATTCGGGATGCACCCGAAACAAGGATTTTGGCAACCACTTTACGTATTGATACTTTTCCTTGAACGGGGCCAGATCCATTTTGTTACGCATGGAGCGTACAATGCTGGAGCGGATTTCATTGAGTTTGGTGTCGGCATTGATCTCCAGATCAATGGCACCACTGCAGTTGGCGACGGTAAAACCTTCGTTTTTCTCCATGTAGCGCCGCAAATCAGCAGGGATCCTGAATAAAACCTTACCCTCACCAAAATGCGCCCGTGCCAGTTGCGCACAGGCAAACAGAATTTTTGCGGCGAACTTGTTTTTGTCACCTTTCCAGTCAAATCGATACCATTGATAACCGGTACGCTCAGGATCGACGCTGCCTTTGATCACCGGCAGGCAATCATCTTCTGACACCGTACTGTCCGGCCGCTCCTCACGCATGGCAATATCCCATTCGGTCAGCATGGAGGAGGATCCCAACGGGTCTTCACCACGTAAGATCCTGAATACATCATTCATTAAATGAACAGTACCACGGCCATCGGTAACGGCATGGTGAGTACGGAATAACACATGGGTACCGGTCCTGGTGCGGATCTTGGCGATTTGGCAGGGGGATTCATGGCGCAGATCGATTGGGTTGCCAAGCAGTGGTGCACCTTCCGAACTGGCACTGTCCCAGTCAGGGGCATCGATGTCTTCGACGGTGGGTGCAAGCCCCTGGTCATCCCAGCGGCGCCATCCCCAGTAGCCCTTAAGGCGTACCTTGAAACCCGGGTTGGCAGTAACGGCCTGCGCCAGTGCTGACCTTAGTTTGTTGCTGTCAATATCGCCATTGCCGATGACAAAAAACTGATTCACCAAGGGGGAATAGTGGGGTAAATCGGCGGCAATGTACGTGAATTCTAGGGGTGAGGGAATCCGATAAAAACTCATAATATCGTTATTATTGTTGCGAGAGAGCTAACTATACCATGTCGGGATTATAGGGTACTATGCCGGTTCTAACTAAAATAATAACTGCGGTCCTGTAAGTAGATGTCAGGCTTAAAGCTTTTCTATTTTATTCTTTTTGGTCAGTCCATTTCTTTGCTTGGTTCCTCCCTCACCGGATTTGCGTTGGGTGTTTGGGTGTATCAAACCAGCGAATCGGTCATGGAATTCACCTTGATTCTGGTTGCCTCAACTTTGCCCGGTATCGTGCTGGGGCCCTTTATCGGCTCCTGGGTGGATCGGCTCAATCGCAAGTCCCTGCTGGTGGGTGCGCAGGCCGGCAGCGCCCTGATCATCATGGGGCTGGCTTTCCTATATTACTATGATTTGCTGCGGTTCTGGCATATTGCCGTGATCGTGTCCCTTGGTTCAGTTTTCGCCACCATGTTGCAGGTAGGGTTTACCTCAACAGTCACCCTGATGGTGCCCACCGAAGATCTTAATAAAGCCAATGCAGCGTTGGGAATGGTTCTGGGTTTGGTGCAGCTGGCCGGCCCCTTCCTGGCCGGTAAGGCGCTCGATACCATCGGTATTTCCACCATATTGCTGATTGATATCGTCAGCTTCAGCTTTGGTTTGGGTACCCTGTTACTGGCCAGTCTGCCGTCTACGCCCGCCAAGCCTGCAGATACTCAGACTTCCGTCTGGGAGGAGGTCAAAGAGGCCTATCGATTCCTCAAATCCAAGCCCGGGGTATTGGGAGGTTTATATCTGTTCACCTTGATCTGGTTCAACGTGTCCGCTGTACAGGCACTCATTACCCCGCTTGTGTTGTCCTATGCATCGCCCAGCGAAGCCGGTTTGATCATGTCCGTTGCCGGTGTCGGGGCGCTGCTGGGGGGCGCCGTGATGATGGGGTGGAAGGGGCCGGAGCGGCGCATGTACGGTATTCTGGGGGCAGCACTTGCCATTGCTTTCATCCTGGTCCTGTTGCCGGTTTATTCCAGCCTGGTGTGGATTGGGTTCTGGGCCTTTGTCATCATGGCGTTGGCTCCAGTGGCAACCGTATGCAGCCAGACGCTTTGGCAAAGGAAGGTACCGGTGCACTTCCACGGGCGGGCATTCAGTTTGAGAAATACAATTATGAAAGCCGCGCAGCCGGCCGCTTTTTTGAGTGCCGGTTTCCTGTATCAGAGTGTATTTGAACCCCTAATGAAAGAAGGGGCACTTTTGGCCAATATATTTGGCCCCATATGGGGAATCGGGGAAGGTCGGGGAATTGCCTTGTTAATCAGTCTGTTCGGTATTCTGAGCATTGTGATTGTGTTGATGGCCTGGTCCATTCGTGCCATAAGAACCGCCGATACCGCGCTGCCGGATGAGAATATCAGCCGGGCGGCAACGTAGACCGACCAGTCATATTTCGTTGTTCACTTCTATAGCCGGAATGTAAATTGTGTAACACGCTGTTTTTAAAGTGTAAACATTTCCCAAATTCCGTATCAACCGTTTGACGCCATACCGCCTTGGGCGTTTAATTCAACCTGACTATACAGAAAACGGTTTCAAATGGACTTGGAACGATCGTTCAGATAATATTGGTTAGTCTTCAAGCAATGCTGTAGGCGGCAGCGCTACCACCGGGGGACAAGCAACAGGAGCTTACTCTCGAATGGTGTGCAGTGACGATAAAACCTTAGTAACCAAGTTCAAACAATAATAAATCGGTGGTTCAAGGGCATGATGGCAACTCAATCCAGTATTCCGGTGAAAAGTAATTGGTTCCAGGTGGCGCGGCCGGTGTCCGAGCCCCGTCTTCGGCTGTTTTGCTTTTCCTATGCAGGTGGGAACGCCTCAACCTACCGCGACTGGCATAAGCGCTTGCCGGCGGATGTGGAAGTCTGCTCTGTTCAGCTGCCCGGCCGTGGTAGTCGATTCAAAGAAAAAGCCTTTACCGACCTGGACAGTCTTTTGTCCACACTGGCTCCGGAGATGGAGCCGTACACCCAGACACCTTATGCGTTTTTTGGTCACAGTATGGGTGCGCAGCTGGCATTTGAGTTGTCCAGGAAATTGCGGGACTTGGGCTACCCACAACCCAAGTGCCTGATTGTATCCGGTAGAAGGGCGCCGCAACGGGCAAAGAAGACCAAACCAATCTATTCTCTGCCTGAAGCAGAGTTTCGCGACGAAATCCGGCGCCTTAACGGCACACCTGAAGAAGCGCTGAACAATCCGGAATTGATGGATCTGGTCAGCCCCATTCTCAGAGCGGACTTCCAACTGATCGAGACCTGGGTGTATCAACCCTCGGACCCCATTGATGTGCCTGTTATGGCCCTGGGTGGTGTCAAAGACAACCAGGTATCCATGGATGATCTGGAAGAGTGGCGCAAAGTTACGAAAGGCCCTTTTTGTCTCGAGCTGTTCTCGGGAGATCATTTTTTCATCAATCAGGTGACTGACTCGCTCCTCAATACCGTTAACCAGGCGATTGAATCTGTGTTGGGCGGGTCGGATGGTATGCTGGCAAGCCGGAAAACGTCCTGAGAATTCAACACCCTCCGTTTCCTGTTCCAACTAGCTGATACGAAGGTTAGTTGCTAGAGTAATGGGTACCGTAAATAGTTATCGCATCTATTTAAAAACCAACGTTATTTCGGATAAGATGCTGTACTTTGTGGTCTAACGCCCACGTAGATTTCCTCCCTCAGCCGATAATGGTTGCTGCACAGCAAGATGGCGGGGCGAGCTCTAAACAAGAAGATTAGAAAATGACAAAAGCATTAAAGTTCATTTTGCCCATCGCGGCAATCGTTGTGGGATTGGCAGTGTCCGTCTTGTTGTTTGTATCCCGCCCGGAAGTGGAGCATAAGCCCCTTAACATCAAATCGCCGCTGGTGACCATCACCGAAGTGCAGGCAAAAAGCAAAAGCATCCCGGTATTTACCCGCGGTACGGTTACCCCAGGTACCGAAATTCAGTTGATGTCTGAAGTGAGCGGTCAGGTGCTGGAGCTGTCGCCCAATTTTGCCAATGGTGGGTTCTTCCGTAAGGGCGAAATGCTCATCAAAATTGACCCTATTGAATATGAGGTCAACATCAAACGAGCAGAGGCCAGCAAGGCGCAGGCATATCAGGCCATGTTACAGGCAGAAGCTGAGCGCAAGGCCCGCAGCCGGGTCAAGAACAACAGTTCCAACCGGTTGGCCAATTATGAAATTCAGTACCAGCAGGCCAAGGCTCAGTATGACGCGGCGGTGGCTGAGCTTGAGGCGGTGAAACTGCAGCGTGACCGTACCACCATCACAGCGCCGTTTGATGGCAGGGTCAGGTTGGCAACATTGAATATTGGTCAGTATGTGCGGCCCGGCCAGCAAATGGGGGCCATTTACGCCGTTGACGTAGCGGAAGTGCGCTTGCCTTTATCCGATCGCCAGTTGAGCCTGGTGGATGTGCCGATGCGATTTCAGGATGCGCTGGACCAGCCACTTCCTGAGGTGACGTTAACCGAAAAGTTTGCCGGGCGTACCTATACCTGGAAAGGAAAAGTAGTGCGTGCAGAGGGTGGGGTCGATGAGCGCAACCGCCTCCTGTATGTTGTTGCCCAGGTTCGTGACCCCTATTCAGCGGATCCGAATCAACCTGGCAGGCCAGAGTTGGTGGCAGGCTCTTTTGTTGAAGCCACTATTGATGGTCGTCGCTTTGAGAGAGTGTTCGAGGTGCCCAGGAAGGCACTGAGAAACAGTTCCCAGCTGTGGGTGGTGGATGAAAACAGCCAGTTACGGGAACGTGAGGTTGCAATTATCTACAAAGGAAAAGACAGCATCTACATCAGCTCCGGGCTGGAGAACGGTGATCGTGTGGTATTGAGTCAGATGGACATTGCCGTCGATGGCATGACCGTTCGGACCAAATTGGAAGATAACTATGAATATGAGGTTGAGCCCGATAAGAACGACAACATTTTTGGGTCAGCGGCTAAAACCTCGACCCCGCCGGCGGCCAGCCAGAACACCATTATAGAAGCCAAGGATCTGAATGATCCACGGGTCAGGCAGATGGCAGAGAAGGCGCGGGAAGCCTTTGAAGGCCTGGATGATGAGCAAAAAAATCAGATCCAGGAAAGCGCTCAGGGCCTGATGCAGCAGGCGCAAAAACTGCAGGCAGCCATCACGCCCAAGGCGCAGCCTAAAGCGGAGATCAAGCCTGAGCAGGAAGCGGGCAAGCAGGTTGAAATGTCGCCCCTGGCCGCGCAAATAGCCGCGGATATGGAATCTCAGGACCCCCCTGCCGCAGAGCCGATACCGGAAAGCGCTCCCGAGCAGCCACGATCGGTGCCTGCCGTTCCGGCCCAGCAAAGCAATGCAGCGTCACCGGCACGGGGTGGCAAGATCACCATTTCAATTGTCAGTGCCCCTGAGCCTCTGGTGGAAGCCGTACAATGAATGCAATTATTGCCTGGTTCGCGGAAAACAAGGTAGCCGCCAACCTTTTGATGGTGTTTGTGGTAGTGGCGGGCATCATCAGCCTGCAGGATACCCGCAAAGAAATCCTGCCCAACATTTCACTGGATTTGATTACCATCAGTGTCCCTTATCCGGGAGCCTCACCGGAGGATGTGGAAAAATCCGTATTAAATCGGATTGAGTCCGCCATTTATGATCTTGAGGGCATTAAATCCTTGTCCTCCAAGGCGACCGAGCACCTGGGCGTGCTGACTCTGGAAATCGCCTACGGCCATGACAGTAAGCATCTTCTTAATGAAATCAAGGCACGGGTTGACGGTATAGGCACCTTCCCGGCGGATGTGGAGCGCCCTATAGTACGCGAGATTTCGGTGCGTAATATGGTGGCTTACATAGTGATATCCGGTGACGCGGATGAACGTAGCCTGAAGAATCTGGCGGCCCAGATTCAGGAAGACCTAACCACAAAGCCCAATATTTCCCAGGTTTCCCTGGCTTCAAGCCGGCCCTATGAAATCGCCATAGAAGTGTCCGAGGCATCGCTTCAGCGTTACGGAATGAGTTTCCTTGAAGTGGCCAACGCGGTACGTCAAAGCTCGGTGGATTTGCCCACCGGCGTCATTAAAACCGCCCAGGGCAATGTGTCTGTTAAAGCCAAGGGGCAGGTTTATTGGGGCGAGGATTTTGAGGATATCGTGATTCGGGCTTTACCGGACGGGGCACAGGTTCTGGTGCGTGATGTGGCGACGGTATTGGATGGCTTCAAGGAAGGTGTCTCACTGTCTGAATTTAATGGTCGGCCTGCAGTGGCGCTGTCCGTGTATCGGGTCGGGGACCAGAATATACTGGATGTGTCCCGTGAGCTGCACGATTACGTTAAAAATCCCACCACCTACATTCCCGAAGGCATTCATCTGGATGTATGGCAGGATTCTTCGGTCTACTTTAAGAGCCGCATGGATTTGCTGAGTGAAAACGCCATAAGCGGCTTGGCGCTGGTGTTTATCATTTTGCTGCTGTTTTTGCGGGCTCAGTTGTCATTCTGGGTCAGCCTGGGTATCCCGATATCCTTCATGGGGGCATTCATGTTGTTGCCGCACTTTGACGGCTCGCTGAACATGATCTCCCTGTTCGCTTTTATTCTGGTGCTCGGTATCGTGGTGGATGATGCGATCATTGTTGGCGAGAATGTCTTCACCAAGCACCGTGAAGGTATTGGCGGCGTGCGCGGCGCGATACTGGGTGCTCAGGAAGTGCAGAAGCCGGTTATTTTCTCAGTTATCACCACCATCATTGCATTTGCACCACTCATCATGTTGCCTGGCCCCGAGGGTAAACTGATGAAGGTGATTCCCATTGTGGTGATCTGTACCCTGATCTTTTCACTGATTGAATCCTTGCTGGTGTTGCCATCCCATGTTTCGGGCATCTCTTCTGACGAGTTTGACCGCTTTCCGGTGATCGGAGCAGTGCAACGCAAATTTTCCCTGGGCCTGGAAAAGTTTGTGAGCCGCATTTACAGCCCGTTCCTGGAAGTATGCCTGCGCTGGCGCTATACCACGTTGTTTGGGTTTATTGGCGTTTTAATCATTGCTCTGTCGCTGATGGCATCAGGTTGGTTAAAGGTGGTGTTTTTCTCCACCATTGAGGCGGATACCGCCAGTGCAACCATCAGCTTCGCTCAAAACACCACACCGGAAGCCGTGCGTGACGGTATAAAACGGGTTGAGCGGGCCGCGTTGAATCTGAAAGATGAACTCAGGAATGAAACCGGTCACGAGCAGATACTTAACGTATTTACCGCTTTCACCAGTGATACGGCGGGGCGCATTGTACTGGAAATGGCTCCCTCGGAAAACCGCAAGCTTTCCGGTCAGAAAATTACGCGGCGCTGGGAGGACGGCGTCGGGGATATTCGGGATGTGGTTGAGCTGCAATTCAAGGCCACACTGAACCAGCCTGGATCCATGCTCGATATTGAATTGTCATCCAGCAGCCTCAGCGATTTGAAACTGGCAGCCGATGGCCTCAAGGAAAGAATGGCATCCATCAACGGTCTCTACCAGATTACGGATTCGTTTCAACGGGGCAAGCAAGAGCTGCTCATCGAGTTGAAACCGTTGGCCAGGAACCTGGGATTGAGCCTGGACGATGTCGCCATGCAGGTGCGGCAGGCCTATCACGGAGCAGACGTGCAGAACATCCAGCGCGGTGAGCAGGATATCAAAGTTGTGGTGCGCTATCCGGCAGAAGAACGCAGTTCACTCTGGTACCTGGAAAACATGTCGATCCGCCTGCGGGATGGTTCAACGGTTCCCCTGTTGACGGTGGCCGATATAGAGTACGGAGAGGGTGCCGCGCAGATTAACCGCCATAACCGGCGCCGGGTTATCCGGGTGCGGGCCAAGCTGGATGACAACGTCACCAGCACCCCAAAAGTGATGATGGCACTGAAGGGTGAGTATCTTGAGTCCATTCCGGAGAATTTCCCGGGCATGAGCTGGGATATCTCCGGCGTGCAGAAAGAAAAAGATGAATTCAAGGCCTATCTTGCCAAAGCCTATTGGATTGCAATTCTGGGCATGTATGTGATGATGGCAACCCTGTTCAGGTCGTACGCACAACCCTTGATGGTGATGTTTGCCATACCTTTCGGCATCATCGGTGCCTTGGTTGGGCATCTGGTGATGGGGATGGAAGTCACGCTCTGGTCTCTGGTGGGAATGATTGCAGTGAGCGGTATTGTGGTGAATGACAACCTTGTGCTGGTTGATTTCATGAACCGGAATAAAGAGAAGGGTATCGCCCTGATGGATTCGATTCGGCAGGCCGGCGCATCGCGGTTCAGGCCCATAATGCTCACCTCATTCACCACCTTCGGCGGCCTGGTACCATTGATGCTGGAAACCAGCTTGCAGGCGCAGTTTTTAATACCCATGGCGATTTCCATTGCCTTCGGCGTGCTGTTTGCCACCCTGGTCAGCCTGGTGCTGGTGCCGGCGACCTACCACATACTCGATGATATAAATCAGTCAGTTCGCGATCTGAGCCTGTTTTTCTCCGGTGCCAAAAAGAAACTTTCTGTAGCGGAAGAGGTAGACCGCTCCTATGAAACGGGCGCGGACGATGACTCTGAAAAGCTGCAATGGCATGTGGGCCTGGATGAAGCCTATGAGCTGGGGCACAAAGAAGGATTGAAAGGGGATGTACCAAGAGTCTCCCCATTTGAACTGGAAGTGTTATCCGCCAGCTGGGAAGCTGGATGGGATGATGGGCATGAAGAATTTCAGGCGAATAATAAAGCGTCAACCTGAGGTAAAACTATTGAACACTATTGTTAACCGTGTGTGGATCTTATGTGTATTCGGTCTGGTGGCGTTGCTGGGTGCCTGCTCAGATAACGATGACGGTTTGGCGAAAGTGGATGCTGGTACCGCAGAGCAGCAATCTACGCCATCGGCAGAGATTCATAAGCTGGAAGATGGGAGCACCTATCAAGGGCAGATTCTCGACGGTAAAAAGAATGGGCAGGGGGTATACATCTGGCCAAACGGGGATCGCTATGACGGAGAATGGAAAGATGGTTTGATGTCCGGTCAGGGCACATTTGAAGATGCTCAAGGCCATATCTATTCCGGACAGTGGAAAAAGGGGGAGTTTCACGGCCGTGGTGTTTATCGCTGGCCCAGTGGCAGTCGTTATGAAGGTGGATTTGTTAACGGCAAGAAGGAAGGCGTAGGTACCTATGAATGGGCGGATGGCCGATCCTACCGCGGCGAATTCAGCAACGATTTAAAGCATGGCAATGGTACTTACACCTGGCCCGATGGCAGAAAGTACATGGGCCAGTTCCAGGCTGACCAACGCAGTGGGCAGGGAAAAATGCTGTACCCTGATGGTGAGATCTACGAGGGCGAATTTGTGGACGGGGCTCGATCCGGGCAGGGCACCAGAACCCAAAGCGACGGTGTGGTGTATGAAGGTACGTTTCAGGATGACATGGCGCAGGGGCAAGGTCGGATGGAATGGCCCAGCGGGGAAACCTACGAAGGGCAGTTTGCTGAAGACATGCCCCATGGGCGCGGACAAAAATCCTGGCCCAGCGGAAATCAGTACCAGGGCGAGTTCAAGTCCGGTGTGATGGACGGGCGGGGTGTGCTGACTTTTGCGGACGGGCGTGTGTACGATGGACAGTTCAAACTCGGCAAACGTTCCGGCAAAGGCACTCTCTCCTGGCCCAGCGGTGAAAAATATTCAGGTGAGTTTGTAGACGGAATGCGTGAGGGTAGAGGCGTATTTACCTGGCCGGATGGCAGCAAATACGTGGGTGGTTTTCAGCAGAACGCACTGCATGGGCGTGGTGTGTGTTCCATGGATGGTGCTGATACGCCTTGCCGTTTCGATCGGGGCGTAAGAATCGAATAATACGGTTATGACTTGATTGCTGCCAGGGCTTCCTTGGCAGTTTGAAAGCGTTGGTTAGGGTCCGGGTCCAACATTTTGGCAACAAACGCAGAAGTCCTGGCATCGGTTACGCCTTCCAGAAAATTGTCCTGTTGTCGTTGATTGGAGGCCGCAAACAGTACCTTGTCCCGCTTGGTTGTGCCTTCATTCCAGCGTCTGTTTTTCAGCAACTCATACAGCAGAATACCCGCTTGGTATAAATCACTGCGGTGATCCCACTTTTCACCCCGGGCTTGTTCCGGTGAAATGAACGATGGCTTGGCCAACCATTGATAGGCCTCTTTGTTGGCCTGCTTCTGAAAGTGTGAGCAACCAAAATCCACCAGATAGATCTTTTGCTTGGTATCGATCAGTATGTTTTCCGAGCTGATGTCCCCATGCACCACAGGCTTCAGGCTGGTGTGCAGATAATGCAGTTGTTCCAGCAGCTGCCCGACAATGTCTTTGGCCAGCTCCTTAACCAGTTGTGGAGGGAAGCGTTGTTGTTCCTGAGACAGATTGATAAGCTGAAACCCCTCTATGAATTCATAGGCATAATAGGCCTTACCGTCAATAAGCCCCCTGGAACGGTATTTGGGTAATTGGGGGTGATGCAGTTCCCGTACAATCTGGCTTTCTGTGGTGAATTGTCGCCTCACGGCCTGGTGGTTAAGCCATTGTTCCCGCACCATTTTTACCGCCAGCTTGGGTTTGCCCTGCTCCAGCGGTATGCCTTTCATCACTACACAGATTCCACCCTCAGTGAAAGGCTCCATTCGATAACGGCCAATGTTGAGCTGAACCTCAAAGGGGCGTTGCAGGTTGGTTGCCGGGGGGCGGGTGGCCACAGCCGGTTTCTTGGCACCACTCCCCTGACTCTGTGCGTCAGGTCGGCGTTCGGGCTTGGCGTCCTTGGGTTCGTTTTGCTGTTTTTTTGAGCGCCATGAGAATAGCCACGTCAGATTCATAGAGAGGTTGAGCCCTTTAACGCAAAAATCGTGGTGAAAAAACAGTAGTAATAAGTTGTTTTTGTTAGATAACCTAATAGTTTACACGCTAGTCAGGGATTCGCAAAGAAACAGTTGATGTTGATATTAAGGCGATTTTAGTGGCAGTTTTCCGTCGATATATTGGCGCCAAGGGCGTGCATTCGTTCACGTTCGTCGGAAATTTGATGGTTGATCGGTTTATAGATATTGACTAATAAAGAGTCTATAAGCAGTATATCAATCATCGTAGTTTGTCTATTTCTTTGACGGCGTGGCCACAAAAGGCTAGTCAAACCGATGCAAAATAAGTAAAGTGCTTTATGAGTCCGTACTCGTTAGTACTAACACAGAAAACAACTATAAAGGGGCTAAATCCTGTGGATATCAAATCTTCTCGCAAACTGTCTAACAAAAAAATCACTGGTCAAGGCATGTCCGAATATCTGGTCATCGTTGGTCTGCTGGCAGTAGCTGGTATTGCTGCTATGGGTCTGATGGGCGGCTCTGTCCGTACCACAATGGCAGCGTTTGCTGATGAATTTGCCGATGGCACGCAGTCTGCCACTATTCGAAGCGATGCAAGTACCCTGGCGCAAGACGCAGCGGATAATTCTGTAGCTGGCTTGGATAACTACGACACAAACAACGACGTTCTGAACGGAAACTGAGTTTAGATCTTTTTTGTTGATCTGTTTTATGAGCGGCGGCTTCCTCTTGTAGTGGCCGCCGCTATTGATTTGAAGTAGTTACTCCTCTTCGCCCAGCCGATTACAACAATTAAAACTAAAGCCAGTGGTGCGTATGAGCTTGTCTTTGAAGGGCCATAGTGGCCAGGTCTTCCCCCTTTCCCTCGCTGTCCTAGCGGTTGCGTGCGTGGTCTTCTTTGTTGTTTTCAACAGTGGTCGCGCTGTCAATGAGAAAATTAACTTGGTCAATGCGGCCGATGCCAGTGCCTATTCCGGTGCTCAGGTAGCGGCTCGCCACCTGAATTTTATGGCTTATACCAATCGTGCAATGGTGGCCAACGAGGCGGCTATTGGCCATCTCTACAGTTTTCAGGTGGAAGTAGACCTGCTGGGTAAAATTGTTCAGGAAGGGGTCGGTGGTGGCGGCTTGATTGGTGACTTTGTGCGCTGGTTGCTGGGGGTAATCATCGGGGACGCTTTTGAGGATTCCCTGGACTTGATTGCTCAGGTTATTCAACCCATAGTGGATACTTCTAAAGTATTTACCGGGATGCTTTCGCTAATGCTGGACGCCAATAATGCATCGTTCGCCAATTTTCAGCAGCAGGCGTACGAGGATTTGATCAGGCCCGACCCCAACACTGGCTACACAGTGGTGGAGAAGGCAATGTCCGTAGTGGCGTCTTCCTATATATCCCGTGCCAATGCGCCCATCACGGTTAACAGCCCCACCACATTGCAGCAATTTATAACATCGGATAATCAGACCGCAGCTACGGCTGCCACCGAGGCGGCGAACGCCGCTGCTGAACTGTGCGAAATGATACTCTTTGCAGCGCCGGGTATGGAGACTGGCAATGCGTTGGGTAGCTCCTACGGGGCGCGCTCCCAGAATTGCCAGCAGGCGGTCAGCGGTATTGGAAACTTGAGTATTTCCATACCGGGTACTCCCATGGCCCCGGAAGCAGACGGTGGCCTGATGATCGATGCCATCCGCCAAACGGTGGCAACCATGGAAAATGCCACCTGGATTCGTGACCGGAACATGGATAACTACTCATTTTTTGGTGCGTTTCGGGCAGACCGCGCCGGTGAAACCAACGCAGTCTTTAATCCCAATACAGGTAATATTAACTGGGTTGCTGAAGAGGATTCATTTGAGCTCAAGTTTGCCGGGATACAGTTTTATCGTACCACCGAGGATGGCGATGCCGCGCAGAACGTGGAGGAAGCAACTGCCATGATAAATGACGCTGCGATTCAGGGCTTGCGCTTCTGGGGGCTTTGCACTAACGGCGGTAGTATCGACTGTAACTCGTTGGCAAATAATAGCTATGACAGCGTGCAACGCTACGCGGCGTTGGACCCCAACCGCCAAAAAGCCACCATCACGGCGTTTCTCCATCAGAGTAACTGTTCCGATCATATTGGCTTTGACGATGATGGAAATCGGCTGGAAGGCTGGTCCGATAACTTGCGCCCTTTTGAAGAGCAAGAGAGCATATGTGGGAAAAACGTGTACGCTATCGGGCAGGCTGAAGTGTATTTTCAGCGACCGGATTGTTATGAAGATGGCAATGCGTCCTGCTCACGCACCGATAATGGCTTTTCTCGCCTTGATAACAGTGGGTCGGTAGAAGTGCCCAACCTGTATAACCCGTTTTGGCATGCGCGTTTGATTGCCAGCGGTATTGGAGGTGTCAATGAATAAGCAGCGCGGACAAGCTATTTCAGAATTCATTGTGTACATGGCTTGGGTTATCCCGTTTGTATTCATGCTGATTGCGATCATGCAGATGATCAAGGTGCAGACTCAAACTCATAAGGCGGCCCGCTACGTGGCATGGGAGCGCACCGCCTACACCGGAGCAGATTACGAAGCCCGTATGTCCGATCCAATCAATGGGTTTGATGATGAAATTGCCGAGCGGTTTTTTATCAACGACTCGGTTGGCTTTGACAGTGATGTGGCGGTGACCACGGAAAAGTGGCGGGATTGGCAATCCAGGCAATCGGTGGTGGATCTGGATAATGGAATATCGGTCAATGCACCCACTGTAGAAGATACTTTCATCAATGATGCTACCGGATTTCTTGAATCAAATTCATCCCGAGTCAACTGGCTGAGCGAAAGGAGCGATGTAAATGTTAACTCCATAGCAGCGGCCTCCCTGCAAGTGAATTTTGACGCGGAAAACACTTTTGCACTGGATTCTGAGAGTGCTTATACGCCCAACGTCAGTGCCTCTTATGTGCTTATTGCAGACAGTTGGGCGCCGGGCAATGAGGCATCGTTCTCCGACAGGGTACAGGGGGTTCGGGAATCAGTGTACAGCAATGCCCAGCGTTGGTTCCAAAATACTAATGCTACCCGGTTTTTAGCGCCTTTATTCGATGAAATCGACGAAAAACTGTTTGTGAATGGCAATGATTCTTTTGAAATGGTGTCATCAGAGCAATCCACTGCGGTTCCCAGCACGCTGCTGGAGCCCTACGTAGCAAATTAATATACAGGCAAGCAGTATTCATGGAATTTCCCCGGCAACTCTACGTCAGCCTGATTCTTGTTGTTGCGTGTGTGTTCTCCCAAACCGCTTTTTCCGCTTTTAAAGACCCCCTGGATGTTAAACTGCCGGAGCTGGAAGTGGTGTCAGGTGCCCAGTGGTATTGGGCAGGCCGGCATCTGGCGGTAAACAACATTCCCATGTCCGTTAAGCTTTTTTCCTACCCGGGCAAAGCTGAAGAGGTTGAGCGTTTCTATCTGGGGTTGTGGCAGATTAAGGGGCATGGAAAGCTAACCCAAAAGAGTATAGGTGATCTTAATATACTGGGTTACCAATTGGATGGATTTCAGTATTCTGTGCAGTTTTCCCAGCAGGGTAACGTGGTGGATGGTAAGATTGTGGTCTCGCCAACCCCGCTTAACTATAAAGAGCGCAAAAAAACCACATTGCCACTGCCACCTCGCGCCAAGATTGCCAGCGTGGTGCAGTCACTGGAGATGGGTAAACGATCAGAGTCGGTCACGCTTGATACCTCTCTTGGCGTAGCACAAGTTTTGGATTTCTATAGAGTTCAATTGCAAAGTGAGGGATGGCAACAATACTCCGGTTCTGGAGACGGGGTCGAGGGCGCTGTGGTCAGTTTTCAACGAGGGGGAGAGCTGTTACAGTTGAATATAAAGGGTTTACAAGGTCGCAACAGTAGTTTTAGTCAGGTGCTTATAAACTGGGTCAAATAGACTTATAAGAACAAAAAATGAATAAGAATTCGCAGTCAGGCAATATCATGTCAGAGTATCTGGTCGTGTTGATCTTTATGGTTGCAGTGATCGGCTTCGCCATGATGGGCAGCGTGGGGGATTTGGGGGGGATTGAAGGCGGTATTGACGGCGACCCTGAAACCGATGATCCGACCATCATGTCTGCTCTAAACGACCGACAGCACGAGTTCGCCCGAGAAATCTATGAGCCGTAGTGGTAGTAGCTATGAAATCTAATAATAAGAACAGTATCATTCTTCTGGTGTGTGCCATTGCCGCGGGTGCTGGTGGTTGGTATTTATCCACCAATCATATCGAAAGTGAAATATCCTCCTATAAGTCCAATTTTGAGGCGGAACGTGAAGCGGTTGAGGTTGTCGTCGCAAAGCGGGATCTTGCCGTCGGTGAGGAGATCAATTCAACCACCGCGTCTATCCGTAAAATTCCAAAAATTTATGTCTCATCGGAAGCCGTCAGGCCTTCACAGTTTTCAAGGCTAGAAGGCAGGCAGCTTATTCACCCTGTTCGTGGTGGCCAACCTATTCTCGGGCTGCATGTCAGCCAGGTAAAGATTGACGGATTGGCGAGTTTGCTGAGGGAGGGCGAACGGGCCGTTACGCTCCCTGTTTCCACACTTGATACGTTTTCGGGTTTTCTTGCACCGGGTGATTATGTTGACTTGATGATTACGCTTCAGGACGGCGTTACCCGGCGTACGGTTCCGCTGGCCCAGAATCTGAGAGTGCTGGCAACGGGTGGGGATCTGGACGATGGCATCCCCAACAAGACACAACGCCGGTATACAGAAATAACGGTGGGCGTAACACCTCTGTATGCAACACGCCTTATTCATGCCCAGACGGTTGGTGACATCAGCCTGTTGTTAAGGCGCCCGGAAGATGAAGCAGATCGCTTTGAAGATTATGTAACTCTGGACAATTTAGTAGATATTCCTAATGAAGTTAAGGCCGTTGCTCCGCCGCCACCGAAAGATCAGCCCTGGGGGTTTGAGGTGATTAGAGGCGGCAAGCGCTCATAACGATAAAAATAAAAGGACCTAAGAAGTGATGGTTAAGACCTGTTTTCCAGTGCTGTTCGCGGCGCTTTTGGCAATGTATTCCTTTCTGTTTACTCCCAGTTATGCTGCAGACGACGCCTATTCAGGTACCGTCAACATTATTCAAGGTCAAACACGCCTGATGCCCTATCCCGGTGTGAATCGAGTTTCCATTGGACATCCTGATATTGCTAACGCCCAGCCAACAGGCCCTGATGAAATTCTGCTAACCGGCTTGAAAGCCGGGGTTACTGATCTGCGGATCTGGACGGACAGTGGTGAACAGATACGCTATCTATTGAAGGTGGTGGATAACTCCTGGGTTCAGATACTGGAAGTTGCCAATATTGTTCTGGCCGACGTGGAAGGAGTGAACGCGCGGGAGGAGAATGGCATCGTATTTATTGAGGGGAGGATTCTCAGAGAGCAGGACATTCCCATCATCGAAGATATGAAAAAGAAACTGTCGAAGGAAGTAGGCAGTGGTACCGTCGTGTTCAATATTGTTAGGCCAAAGGTCAGTCTGCAGGCCATGATCTTGCTGGATGTCCAGGTGGTTGAAGTTCGTCGGGATGACCTGATGAATGTGGGTGTGGAATGGGCAGCATCCGCACCAGGGCCGTTTTATGAATTGTTGGGGGAATTCCACGGTGTGCTTGATTTTGAAAAGTATACGTCCTTCTTCGGCTTCGGCTATGAAGAAGGGACCTCTGAACCACTGACAGAAATCGGTTCTACCATTAATTTGCTGGAAACCAACGGTATTGCCCGTGTGTTGGCTCAGCCCAAGCTGGTTACCAAGAGTGGTTCCAAAGCAGCTTTCCTGGCCGGTGGTGAAATTCCGATACCCATACGGGGAGGTGATGGTGAGCTGACAGTGGAGTTCAAGCAAGTGGGTGTCATTCTGGATTTTGAGCCTGTTGCTGACCCGGACGGCTTCATCAATACCAAGATTAATGTTGAAGTCAGTGCGGTTGATGAAAGTGTTGAAGTGCTCGATATACCAGGCTTCATCACCCGGAAAACCAATATGGAAATGAACGTACAAACCGGTCAGACCATGGTGATCTCCGGCATGCTGCAAGCTGAAGACAGTAAGGCTGTTTCCAAAGTTCCGGGCTTAGGTTCAATACCGATCATCGGTGAGTTGTTTAAATCCCGGGATTTTCGTGAGGACACAACAGAACTGGTGATATTTGTGACCCCCTATCTTATTGATCCTGATAGTAAGCGAAATAAGGATATGCTGGATTATGCCAGCAAGCTAAGTAATGATGCCAGTGAGGACATGAAGTACAGCATCTTTGACTGATGTAGTCTTCTGAGCGCTTGATCATGTTGAAATTTGAGGTTGTAGACAGTAACAGAAACAAGTCCATTTTTGAGTTTGCCGCTGGCAAAGTGGTGCTCGGAAAAGGGGACCATTGTGATGTTATCCTTACCGATAACCACGTTTCCCGTAATCATGCTGAGATTATCGTGGATGAAAGTGGCGCTCGGCTTCAGGATCTCAATAGCACCAACGGGACCTGGGTGAACGGAGAACGCCTGTTGGCGGAACTGTTGTTGTCGGAAGGTGATGTACTGCGCTTTGGTGAAATTACTCTGCGTATCACAGCAGTATCCAAAAAGATGGCAGTGTTTGAAGAGGGTACGGACCGCCGCCAAAAATTCGATAACGTGAAGCAGGAAAGTGAAGAACTGGTTGCGCTCAAGCGTAGAGTCCACTCACTTATTCTTGATTATCTGGATCTGCGTAAACGGGCAAACTTGCAGACAATGGGGCAGGATGAGTTGCGTCTGGAGGCAGAAAAAGCAACTCAGGAAATAATCCGGGATCATGTCAGCAGAATTCCTGACGGTGTTTCCCGCGAGGAG
This sequence comes from Ketobacter sp. GenoA1, assembly GCF_003671475.1. Lineage (NCBI taxonomy): Bacteria > Pseudomonadati > Pseudomonadota > Gammaproteobacteria > Pseudomonadales > Ketobacteraceae > Ketobacter > Ketobacter sp. GenoA1. The sequence continues at coordinate 872,887 of NZ_RCHM01000042.1, forward strand.
TTGCAACGGCAGGTGGTTGCGGAAGCCGTAGGCTTGGGCGCTTTGGAGCCTTTGGTAAACGATGATGCAGTAACCGAAATTATGGTGAATGGCCCTGATCAGATTTATGTAGAGAAAGACGGGCGCCTGACCTTGTCAGAAAGTCGTTTTTCCAGTACCCAGTCTCTCTTGTCTGTAATCGATAGAATAGTCGCACCACTCGGTCGGCGTATAGACGAGAGTTCCCCAATGGTGGATGCGCGTCTGCCAGACGGATCACGAGTGAATGCAATCATTCCACCTTTGGCCCTGAATGGCCCATCCATCACCATTCGAAAGTTCGCCAAGAAAAACCTCTATATGTCGGACTTAATTCGTTACGGGTCTATATCCGAGAGCATGGGGTTGTTCTTAAAAGAGGCTGTTGAGCTAAAGCAGAATATCGTCATTTCCGGTGGAACAGGGTCTGGTAAAACAACCTTGTTGAATATTCTTTCCAATTTTATTGGCAGTCAAGATCGAATCATTACCATTGAAGATGCAGCCGAACTGAAATTAAACCAACCGCATGTGGTTGCACTTGAAAGCAGGCCGGCGAACGCGGAAGGTAAAGGTAAGGTCAGTATAAGGGATCTGGTAATCAATGCTTTGCGGATGCGGCCTGACCGTATCGTTGTTGGCGAGTGTCGCGGAGGTGAAGCCCTGGATATGCTGCAGGCGATGAATACGGGCCATGATGGCTCGTTGACAACCGGGCACGCAAACTCTCCCAACGATTTTCTGAGCCGTCTCGAGGTTATGGTGATGATGGCGGGAGTCGATCTTCCCTCTCGCGCCATTAGAGAGCAGATAGCGTCGGCAGTGGATATTCTGGTTCAGCAGACCAGGTTGGCGGATGGTACCCGTCGCATTACCCACATAATGGAAGTTGTTGGTTTTGAGGGAGACAAAATAAAACTGGAACCTATTTTTGAATTTGTACGCAAAGGCTATGATGCAAACGGAAAGATAACCGGGTTTTATAGAGCGACTGGCTATATTCCGAAATTCTACCGTAATGCAATTGAGCAGGGCGTCCCGTTGGATACAGCTTTGTTTGGAGATGATAGTTCAGGAGAATTTCTCCACGAGGGGGTACGTTGATGGATCAGTTGTTGGCGATACTGCAAGGTCAATCCCAGCTCGTCAGCTTTGTTCTGATTGGGGTGGCGTTTTTTTGTGTCACCTGGGTGCTTTCAAATGTTGCGCGTCAGTTGTTTTCTCTCTATCAGAAGAACTTCTATCAACAGGTGGATAAAGGGCTGCGTGATGTTGTTGTCATGATGGAGCCTGGCCAGATTTTTACGGTGACGTTGATCGCTGCAATCGTCTTCGTTCCCCTGGTGTTCTGGATCACCAACATAGTGTTGGCGATGACGCTGGCCGTTATTATCTTCGTGGCCCCCACTTTTGTCCTCAAGGTCATGAAAAAACGCCGTTCCGATGACTTTGTGGATCAATTGCCCGACGCGCTTTCGTCAATATCCTCTTCATTGCGCTCAGGCTTGAATTTGGTGAAGGCTTTCCAGCAGGTTGCAAAAAATCAACCGCAACCTCTGGCGCAGGAGTTTACACAAGTGCTGGTTGAGTACAGGGTGGGCTCCGACTTGAACGAATCATTGGATGCGTTGGCCAAGCGAATTGGCCGTGACGACCTGCTTCTAATGAATTCCGCCATCAAAATATCCCGTACGGTGGGGGGTAATCTTGCGGATACCCTTGAGGTGCTCTCCAGAACCTTACGGGAGAAATCCAAGGTGGAAGGTAAAATTCGGGCGTTGACTTCAATGGGAAAGGCGCAAGGTACATTGGCAACGTTTTTCCCAGTGTTCATTGGTTACGTATTCTACAAAATTGAGCCGGAAGCCATGTCCATGCTGTTTACAACCAATTTGGGCCTCATATGGTTGGGTGTCATGATTACCATGTCAGTAATGGCTTTCTTTATGATTCAAAAGATCGTAAACGTGGACGTATAGGGTATGGCGTTTATCATGCAATATGTTCCGGTGCTATTGCTGTCTTCTTCTCTGGGGATCGGTGCGTTCGCTCTGGTTAACCTGTTTTTAAAAACGCGTGCCAAGTCAAAGGAAGATTGGCGTGATCCGCCACCACTTATTTTCAAGATTTTCAAACCGGTGGTAAGGCTGTTCGCGTCAGATGTGCGCGGCGCAATGCCTCATACCTTTTACACGCGGATTAACAATCGTCTCAGTACTGGAGGCATGAACTACGCCATTTTGGCAGAAGAATTTTTCACGCTCAAGCTAGTCTGTCTAGCCGCCATGTGTTTTGTATCCTATTTCTTATTCACTATGCCCAGTGAGCAAGGTGCGGAGGTTAAACTCGTCATTGTTGCCTTGATCCCTCTGGGCTTCTTTTATCCGGATATATGGCTCAACGATAAAATTGCCCGGCGTCGGGCTCGTGTCGCAAAGGAATTCCCATTCCTCCTGGATCTCCTGGTTCTGTCCATGAGAGCCGGTTTGAATTACTCGACCTCGTTGGGTCAGGCTATTTCCAATCTGCCCGAAGGCCCGGTTAAGGAGGAGTTTGGTAAGCTGCTGCGGGAAATCAGGGCGGGTAAAGTGAGAAGGCAGGCATTGTTGGACCTTGCAGCAAGAATGGATACCAAGTCCATCAATAACTTTGTCGCTGCCATAAACCAGGCCGAGGAAACGGGAGGGGAAATCGTTGAGGTGCTGACCTTACAGGCGGAGCAGCGTCGCTCTGAGCGCTTCAATGAGGCTGAGGAGGCCGCAAACAAGGCACCCGTAAAAATGCTTCTGCCATTGGTGTTGTTTTTGTTTCCCATCATCTTTATGTTGATTGGTTTTGTGTTGGTGGTGAAGCTGGCAGAAACCAACTTTTTGCCGCAGTTCATGATGGATTTGTTGGTGTAGTGATTGATGTCCGGTTTATCAACGTTGCATATACAGCGGGCGGGTAAGCCGATTGGCAGTAATGGCCTAACACGAATTCGTACTGCTGATACTTTTCTTACCCGCTTGATCGGGCTGTTATCCCGCAGTTCAATCGGTTCAGAAGAAGGGCTCTTGATCGTGCCTTGCGCCAGTATCCATACCTTTTTTATGCGCTTTACAATTGATTTGGTGTTTCTCGACAATGACAACAAGGTTTTAGGCGTAAAAGAGAATGTCAAGCCTAATAGAATTAGCTTGGCACCAAAAGGCACCTACGCCGTGCTCGAAATTGCACAAGGTAACGTTATGCGAACAGGAATTCACTTGGATGACACCTTGATATTTGATTAAATGATTAGTATTAGAAGAATAATATACTGCGGCCCTGTCCTGGGGCTGCTCGCAGGGCAGTGTAATGAATCAGAACTCTGACAATTTTATAGTTGAATCCACACCTGTTTTAGATCTTAAAAAGCAAGGTTTTGAAAATCATAGCGAACCCGGCATGGGCCCGGCTCAGTCGTGGGACGCAGACCGTACCGAAGTGTACGCCGATATTGAAGATTCTGATGCAATTGCTACGCTGGTTGCAGAAACAGGGGAATCTTATCCAATTACTACCTTTCCCTTTGTCATTGGGCGCGGTAGCGAATGCGATTTGGTACTGCAGGGCAAAGGTGTCTCTCGAAAACACGCTGAAATAGTCTTTCAATCGGGCCGTTTTGTTGTTAATGACATGGAAAGCCTTAACGGTATTAAGGTAAACGGCTATAAAGTAGCAAGGGTGATACTGGAGGAGAACGACTCGATCAAAATGGGGGAAGTTGCTCTAACCTTTCATTCTGGTGAGTCTGGAGCCACTGATGATCAAGCCGAAAACACCGGAAAGAGTGGCCTGTTTGCCAAACGCAGTGCACCTTTAAAAGGAGCTGAGGACGACACCTTTGGCCCCAACCCGGTTAAGAAGATTGCAACCTCCATGATCATTGTGCTTGCCGTTGGGATATTTGCTTATACTGGCTTCCTGTATCTGCAGAGGTCAGGGCAGCAAGGGCTCGTTGTTCAGGAGAGAACACCAACAGCAACACCACCAACAGCGGCTCCGGTTACCCAACCTGGCAGGACAGATACGGTAGCGCCGGCTAAGCCCGCGCGTTCTGAACCGGTTTTGGAGGGCGAATCAATGGTGGCTTCAAGCAGCCCGGCCGCCCCACCTCCTGCCAGTTCCATTGCGCCACCGCCCAGTTTGTCTATGGTGCCAAAGAAAGTTGAGACGGCAGCTGCCCAAGCAAGCGATTCACCGGCGCCACCTCAACCGGTGGTATCGAAGCCAAAACCCAAACCGACCCCCAATTTGAATAGCCAGGCAGCAACTGCTCAAACAACGGCGCAGAGCTTATACATTCAGGGTAAGGCCCCCCAGGCACTGGATGAATTGAAGAAGTATATCGGCAACGCAGCTGTTTCAAGGTCCTATCAGGACAGGGTGAAAACCACCTATCGGGATATCGACGCACTGTTTTCCCAGTATACGGATGCCCAGAAAGCGTATGCGACGGGTGATAAGGATCGTGCTTTCAGTGTTTGGACCGATTTTATGTCCCGAGAGTCACAGCTTTTGGACGGACAGAAGAGTGTATACAGTCGTTCAATAGCGACCAAGGTCATGGACGAATATGTGGAGCGGGGTAACCAGGCCTCCAGCGACGGCGACAATCACAGTGCGTATAACTATTGGAGTAAGGCTGTCGAAATTGGTGACAGTGTCAGCGCTAAAATTGCTCTTGATAACCTGAATAACAAAGCCCGGCAGCTTTATCGGCAGGCACTGAGGCTGGAATACGTCAATACTAACAAGGCTAAGGCAATGTGGTCTGAAGTCACCCAGTTGCTGCCTCCTGGAACTGAGTATCATACCAAGGCCAGCGCAAAATTAGCCTGGTATGAAAAGTGGGGCAGTTGAACATGCGTTCGCTCGCAGTGTCGTATGCATTGGCGTTTGCGTTGTTGTTCGCCGGCTGTGCAACACAAGGTGTTGGTTCATCGTCCGCCGGCAAGGAAAAGTCTGAGCAGGAACAAATCAGAGCCCAGTTGAAATCACATTATGACAAGGGTGAGTCGTTCTATAAGCTCGGAGAAATGGATGCTGCGAAAGCTGAGTTTCTCGCTATGTTGAAGATTAAGCCGGGTGAACCCAATGCCAACTATCGTTTGGGTACCATTGCGTTCAGGCAAGGGCAATATGTGGAGTCTGCCGCGTTTTTTGAGTCGGTGATCAACGAGGATCCCAAGAACTACAAAGCGCATTATAACTTGGCCTCCATCCGGTTGATGCAAGCGGAGAACCATTTTAAATACTATGCAGCTTTGGTGGATCCAGAAGCAGACCTGAAGAAGGTGTCTGAGTTGATGGCGGGTATTGATAGATTTACCAAGAAATCCTCACCCTCTGATAGAGAACAGAGCCTGGATCAACTAGCCATTACATTAAAAAAATAAATATATGTATCATGTGGTGTCAATCAGCCAAAAGGGTTCGAAGTCGTCCGTTAATGAAGATGCTTGTATTGCGCTGAGCAACAAAGGTATTTTTGTGGTTGCCGACGGTGTTGGTGGCGGTCCATCAGGCGATTTCGCATCAAGGACACTGGTTGAGGAGGTTGAGCACATATGTTCCTCGGGAGACGATCCAGAGAATGATTTGCTGGCTGCGATTCAGAGTGCCAATTTGAAAATTTACAAAGCAGGGCAGGAGCCTAAACTGAATGGCATGGCCACTACAGTAGCTGCTGTTGTGCAGAACGAAAGCACATTGCTTGTCTGTCATGTTGGCGATAGTCGAGTGTACTGTCTGTCGGATGCAGGTCTTGAAGCTTTGACAAAGGATCACTCCAAGCTGGTGAACAAAGGTGATGATGTTCAGAAGCAGGTAGTGACCAATGCCCTGGGTGTAAGGGAGTCTGTAAAAGTTGAAGTTCAGCGTTTTCCATCAGCACAGGGGCATCACCTGTTACTGATGACCGATGGTATTAGTGATGTGGTGAGTAATGAAAGAATGCAACAACTGCTTGCCGCAGAAAATCGATCTGTGTCTGAAAAATTAAAGTCATTGGTTGATGAGAGTGAGCGGTGTGGTGGTAGAGATGACAAGACGGTTCTCTGTGTTTTTTAGGGCACAGTAGGAGCAAACAATGACAATTCAAAAAGCGTTCGGCCGTTATCTGCAAACCGGTGTTTCAATGATAGAGACGATGCTCGTGTTGCCGATCATGTTAATCATCGGCTTTGGTATCGTGCAGGGGGGCTTTGTCTACCAGGCGCAAGCTAATCTGGAATATGCAGCCCTGATGGCAGCCAGAGTGGGCGCCTCCACCAGTATAGATGTTGGTGCTATGGCTCGGGAAGTGGCCTATCGTATGCAGGCCACTACAGGCATTGACGGCAATGATGGTGACGCCGTATCAAACCAGCTTGCCAACATCTCAGTTGAAGTCCTGAATCCTACACTTGAAATGTTTCAAGCGTGTGGCGAGCAGCCGTCTTATGACGATAGTGATTGTTACCTTCCAGGGAGTTGTGAGATTCCCTATTTCGGCATGCCGTTCTATGATAACGATGCCTTGATATGCAATGGTGCCAGTATTCAGGACGCCAATATTCTAAGAATACGGGTCACCTATCGCTACGATAGCGGTATACCCTTCGTCAGCAATATACGTTTGATTGGTGAATCCAATCTCCCTGCAGCAAATAATGGAACCAATATTTCTGCGGTTGCTACGGTTCGAATGCAATCACCTGCCAGGTTGACACTCAATAATTACGATTCAATCTACTCATCTCAGTAGCAGACGTTTTAAAAGGCTCGATGTATCCCAGCGACCGCCCCCCATACGCTGCACTTCCGAGTAGAATTGGTCAACCAGCGCAGCCACCGGCAAGCTGGATTCATTTCGACGGGCTTCCTCCAAACAAATAGCAAGATCCTTTCTCATCCAGTCAACTGCAAAGCCGTGATCAAAGCGATCCTCAATCATGGTTTTATGTCGGTTGTCCATTTGCCAGGACTGCGCGGCACCTTTGCCAATGACATCAAAAACCTGTTCAACATTCAGGCCGGCTTTTGTTGCAAACTGCATGCCTTCTGACAGGCTTTGAATCAGGCCGGCAATGCAGATCTGATTTACCATTTTGGTGAGTTGCCCGGCACCGCATTCCCCCATGAGTGTGACCTGCTTCCCATAGCAGTCCATCACCGGTTTTGCTACCTCGAAGTGGTCCTCGTTACCCCCGCACATAATCGTAAGCTGGCCGTTTTCTGCACCCAGTTGCCCGCCGGACACCGGGGCATCAATAAAGCCGATTCCAGTGAGAGCGAGGGTTGACGACAGTGCCCGCGCAATGTCGGCGGAAGCGGTGGTATGGTCAACCAGTATGGCGCCTTCTTTCATCGTTTTGATGACACCATCAGGGCCCAGGGTAACCTGGTTCAGGTCACTATCGTTGCCAACGCAGGTGAATACAATATCTGCATCCAGTGCCGCGGCAGCGGGAGTGGCTTTTGAGGTTCCTTTATGGATCTGCAGCCAGCGTTCTGCCTTGGCGTTGGTCCGGTTGTAGACGCACACTTCATGGCCGCTAGTGGAAAGATGCCCTGCCATGGGATAACCCATGACCCCAAGTCCAATAAACGCAATTTTCATAATGGTGGTTTCCTCCCGTGGGCAAGCGCTGCTGTTGACTGAAATAATAGTCGAAAAAAAAGGCTGCTTGCGCAGCCTTTTTTTATCGCTTGTCCAGTGGAACAAAGTCCCGCTGTGGCGAGCCGGTGTAGAGCTGGCGTGGACGGCCAATTCGATAGGAGCCGCTGATCATCTCATGCCAATGAGCAACCCAGCCAACCGTTCTTGCCAGGGCAAAGATTACGGTGAACATGCTGGTGGGAATGCCGATGGCTTTCAGGATAATCCCTGAATAGAAATCCACGTTGGGGTACAGGTTTTTCTCAATGAAATAACTGTCAGAACGGGCAATGTCTTCCAGCTTCATGGCCAGCTCCAGAAGAGGGTCTTTAATGCCCAATTCGCCCAGCACTTCATGGCAGGTTTCACGCATTACCTTGGCGCGGGGATCGTAGTTCTTGTAGACGCGGTGACCGAATCCCATTAAACGGAATGGATCATTTTTGTCTTTGGCCTTGGCAACAAACTTGTCGACGTTGGATACATCGCCGATTTCAGTCAGCATGTCGAGTACGGCTTCGTTGGCACCGCCGTGTGCGGGCCCCCACAGGGCGGCAATACCGGCAGCGATACAGGCAAACGGATTGGCTCCGGAGGAGCCGGCCAGGCGCACGGTAGAGGTGGAGGCGTTTTGCTCATGATCCGCGTGCAGAATGAAGATCTTATCCATGGCTTTGGCCAGAATCGGATTAACTTCATACTCTTCGCAAGGAACGCCAAACATCATCTGCAGGAAGTTTTCTGAGTAGCTCAGATCATTTCTTGGATACATGAAGGGCTGGCCAAGGGAGTATTTGTAACACATGGCCGCCAGGGTAGGCATTTTCGCTATCAACCGGAATGCGGCGATTTCCCGATGCCGCTCATCGGAGATTTCCAGAGAGTCGTGATAGAACGCTGACAGCGCGCCAACAACGCCACACATAATCGCCATGGGGTGTGCATCACGGCGGAAACCCTGGTAGAAGTTTCGCAATTGCTCGTGCACCATGGTGTGGTTGTTGATGGTGTTTTCAAACTGCTGTTTTTCGGTTGCGCTGGGCAGCTCTCCGTACAGGAGAAGGTAACAGACTTCCAGGTAATCAGAATTGTCTGCTAATTGATCAATGGGGTAGCCGCGGTGCAAGAGCACGCCCTTGCCGCCATCGATGTAGGTGATCTTGGATTCGCAGGCTGCTGTGGAAACAAAGCCTGGATCGTACGTAAACACACCCGCGCCGGTCAATTTGCCAACGTCGACGACGTCAGGTCCAATGGTGCCGGAATAAATGGGAAGATCGAGGGTGTTTCCGCCTAGGTTTAACTGAGCGCTTTTCTCAGTCATATTACTCTCCTGTACTCGGTTAGTAGGCATTTCAGGCAGGAATTATGCCGAATCACTCAATTGACTTCCTGATAGGAAGGCAACTGCGCCTACGTGCTCGTTAATATGGAGCCTCTGCATTAAGCCCGGTGAGACAAAGGTAATTGTGTCACGTTGTTTGGCTTAGTCGTGAACGTATTTGACTACTTAAGCTCATCTGCCGAAAAGGGGCCGAGCAAAAGTGGTCGCCAAAGCTAATCACTCAACGAAAGTTTGTCAATTTATTTCAGGCTTGAGTGGCTGTTTTGGGGGTAAAAACCGCTCAGTCATCCATGCTGCACCCATTATAGTGCATCAGGGGGCTATAGCGCGCCAAAGTGGTGATAAATGCTTATTATACAAACGTCTATAGGGTCAATTGATCATTTGTATTTCAATGTCTATGAGACTATACTTCGGCCCCGAATGAGAGAGGGGTACAAAATTCGGGGTTATTTAACTACCTGATTTTTCTTGCCTAACTGTTCTCGGAACTTCCTTTAACGCTCCGATTTTGGAGCCACAGTCTCAGTGGTTGGAACCGTGAAAAGTCAACGACCTGTTAATCTGGATATCACGACTATCAAGTTTACGCCGCAAATGATTGCGTCCATTACGCACCGTATCGCGGGTGTCGCAATATTTGTTGGTATGGCTTTCCTTATATGGGGTTTGGGCCTGTCTCTGCAGAGCCAGGAATCGTTCGATGCGTTAAAAGAATGCATGGACAGTGTCGTCGCCAAGCTCATCGTCTGGGCAATTCTTGCCGGGTTCATTTATCACTTCATTGCTGGTGTGCGCCATTTGCTGATGGACGCCGGCTACTTCGAGACTTTGGAAGGGTCACGGATTCTCTCTATCGCTGTCATGATTGTGTCAGCGGTTCTGATCGTTGCTGCGGGGGTATGGGTATGGTAACCAGCGTAACCAGTTTGGGTAAAAACGGCCTGTACGATTGGGTCATTCAGCGTGCAACTGCAGTGGTTCTTGGTGTGTATTTCCTATGCCTGATGGGGTTCCTCATTGCCACCCCGGACCTGACCTATGATCAGTGGCAGGCCTACATGTCTTCCACTTATATGCGTATTTTCACTTTGATTGCCCTTATTTCTATGGCCGCCCATGCCTGGGTAGGTCTGTGGACCATTTCCACAGATTACCTGACCGAGCGCCAGTTGGGGGCTGCCGGGACCGTTCTTCGAATTGCTTTTCAGGCTGTCTGTGCACTGGTGACCATGGTGTACGTAGTGTGGGGCATCCAGATTTTGTGGGGTATTTAAAAGATGGCCAATATGCGTACTTTGACATTTGATGCCGTTATCGTTGGTGGTGGCGGTGCCGGCATGCGAGCTGCGCTGCAGCTGGCGCAATCCGGGCAGAAAACAGCCCTGATCTCCAAGGTGTTTCCAACCCGTTCCCACACAGTATCCGCCCAGGGTGGTATCACCTGCGCGATCGCCAGTGCCGACCCCAACGACGATTGGCGCTGGCACATGTACGACACTGTAAAGGGGTCGGATTATATCGGTGATCAGGATGCAATCGAATACATGTGCAGCGTTGGCCCGGAAGCGGTGTTCGAGCTGGATCACATGGGGCTGCCTTTCTCCCGTACTGAGGCAGGGCGTATTTATCAGCGTCCTTTCGGTGGCCAATCGAAGAATTTCGGCGAAGGGGGCCAGGCTGCCCGTACTTGCGCCGCTGCAGACCGTACCGGTCATGCGCTGCTACACACCCTGTATCAGCAAAACGTTCGCTGCAATACCAACTTTTATAACGAATGGTATGCGGTGGATCTGGTGACCAATCAGGACGGAGCAGTCACCGGTGTGATTGCCATCTCCATGGAAACCGGTGAATCCGTCTATTTCAAATCCAAGGCCACCGTATTTGCAACCGGTGGTTCCGGCCGCATTTATGCGTCCACCACCAATGCTCTGATCAACACCGGAGACGGCGTGGGCATGGCTCTGCGTGCCGGTTTCCCGGTGCAGGATATCGAAATGTGGCAGTTCCATCCAACCGGTATCGCCGGTGCGGGTGTACTGGTGACCGAGGGTTGCCGGGGTGAAGGGGGCTATTTGGTCAATAAGGATGGCGAGCGCTTTATGGAGCGTTATGCCCCCAATGCCAAAGACCTGGCCGGCCGTGACGTTGTCGCCCGCTCCATGATGCAAGAGATTCTCGATGGCCGTGGTTGTGGCCCGGACGGGGATCATGTTTACCTGAAGCTTGATCACCTGGGTGAGGAAGTACTGCACAAGCGACTCCCCGGTATTTGCGAGCTTGCCATTACCTTTGCCGCAGCCGATCCGGTGAAAGTACCCATTCCTGTGGTGCCCACCTGTCACTATATGATGGGGGGTATACCCACCAACATCCATGGTCAGGCGATCATGCAGGATGCAGAAGGCAAAGATAAGATCATCGACGGCTTGTATGCGGTGGGTGAGGTAGCCTGCGTATCAGTGCACGGTGCCAATCGCCTGGGCGGCAACTCCCTGCTTGACCTGGTGGTGTTCGGTCGGGCTGCCGGGCTGTTTATCGAGAAAGCGCTCAAGGATGGTATCGAGCATCGTGATACCTCCGAGTCGGATCTGGAGCGGGCTTACAGTCGGATGAACCGTCTTGAGACCAGCAGCGACGGCGAGGATGTGGCAAAGCTGCGCAAGGAGCTGCAGACCAATATGCAGAATAACTTCGGTGTATTCCGTAAAGGCGATCTCATGCAGGAAGGTGTTAAAAAGCTGGAAGAGCTGCGTGAGCGCATTGGCAATACCCATCTTGATGACAAAAGCAGTGCCTACAATACCGCTCGAATTGAAGCGCTGGAGTTGGATAACCTGCTGGAGGTGGCTGAGGCCACTGCCATTGCTGCAGAAGGCCGTAAGGAAAGTCGTGGCGCCCACAGCCGTTATGACTTCCCCGACCGTGATGATGAAAACTGGCTGGCCCACTCGATCTATGATCCGAAGACCAAGCAGCTTTCTCAGCGCGCCGTCAACTTCTCTCCCAAGCAAGTTGATACGTTCCAGCCCAAGGTCCGAACTTATTAAGGTGAATCAATATGTTGCAGGTTAGTATTTATCGCTACAATCCGGACACTGATTCCGAGCCGTATATGAAGGACTACCAGATTGAAACTGGTGGTAAAGATTTAATGGTGCTGGACGTATTGAGTCTGGTCAAAGAGCAGGACAGTACCATGGCCTATCGTCGTTCCTGTCGTGAGGGAGTATGTGGCTCCGACGGCATGAACATCAATGGCAAGAACGGCTTGGCTTGTATTACGTCTATTTCACAGGCAACCGGTGGTAAAGGCAAGTTGGTCCTGCGGCCCCTGCCGGGCTTGCCGGTTATTCGTGACCTGGTGGTCGATATGACCATGTTCTATAACCAGTACGAAAAAATTAAGCCTTATCTGGTCAATGACACGCCGGCTCCGCCCATAGAGCGTTTGCAGATGCCAGAGGAGCGGGACAAGCTGGACGGCCTGTATGAGTGTATTCTCTGTGCGTGTTGTTCAACATCCTGCCCGTCGTTCTGGTGGAATCCGGAGAAATTTATCGGCCCCGCCGGCCTGTTGCAGGCTTACCGCTTTATTGCGGATAGCCGCGACACGATGACTGAGCAGCGATTATCCGATCTGGATGATCCGTTCAGCCTGTTTCGCTGTCGAGGCATTATGAACTGTGTGAACGTTTGCCCCAAGGGTTTGAACCCCACCAAGGCAATCGGGCACATTCGTTCGCTGCTGCTGCAGCAGGGCACATAAACGTTTGTTTATTGGCCTGAAGTCTATATAATTCAGTGGTCTCAGCCACCTAAGCGATTCCCTTTAGGTGGCCCACTGAAAAGACGCTACACTTGATGTTGGGAATACAGGGGCATCAGTCAACTAATGTTTTGGTGACCTCTGTGAATTTCCTTGCTCCGCCCAAAAAGCGGAAGCAGGTTGATTATTAAACCTTAGGGCTTATCGGTAAAACCGAACTATCTCGAAGCGCATTTGGCTCAACCCGCCAGTCGCAAACCTAACATGTTCACACGTGTCTGTTGCTGATTCGCGTCTTTGCAGATAGTGTCCTAGTTCGACACGGTGATCTGCAATGGATGATAGTTTGATGTATCGGCAATGGAGTACTTCGCACCTATCCGGTTCGAATGCTAACTATGTCGAAGAGCTATACGAAGCTTATCTGAAAGACCCCAATTCTGTGCCGGAACAATGGCGCGATAACTTCGATAAACTCCCCCGCGTAAATGGAACTGAGACAGACGTTCCCCATTCCACAGTCCGAGAACATTTTTTATACCTCGCCAAGAATAAGAACCGGGTGCAACCCCTTGCAGTCAGCAGTGTCTCTTCCGAGCATGAAAAGAAACAGGTAAAGGTTCTGCAGCTGATCACGGGCTATCGTGTACGAGGCCACCAGAAAGCCAATCTCGATCCTCTCAATATCATGGAGCGAGAGTCGGTTCCAGACCTGGAGCTGACCCACCATGGGCTGTCGGCGGCGGATCTGGACACCACTTTCCAGACCGGAAACGTATTCCTGGGGCGTGAAGAAGCCACACTGCGCGAGATTGTTGAAGCGCTTGAAAAAACATACTGCACCAGTATCGGTGTGGAATATATGCATATTGTTGATACTGCCGAGAAGCGGTGGATTCAGCAGCGTATGGAAAGTGTCCGTTCCCACCCCAACTACAGTCTTGACGTTAAAACCCATCTGCTGGAGCGCCTGATTGCAGCGGAAGGCCTTGAGCGCATGCTGGCGACCAAATATCCCGGCACCAAGCGGTTTGGCCTGGAAGGTGGCGAGAGTCTGATACCCTGCCTGGATGAGATTGTTCAGCGGGCCGGAAGCTATGGTGCCAAAGAGCTGGTCATTGGTATGGCTCACCGTGGCCGTTTGAACGTATTGATCAATATTCTCGGCAAGAATCCGGCTGAGCTGTTCAGTGAGTTTGAAGGCAAGGTGAAGAACGAGGTGGGGTCCGGTGATGTGAAGTATCACCAGGGTTTCTCCTCCAATGTGATGACCCCCGGTGGTGAACTGCACTTGGCGCTGGCTTTTAACCCATCGCATCTGGAAATTGTGTCGCCTGTTGTAGAGGGCTCCGTGCGGGCACGGCAGGATCGTCGCAAGGATAAGAAAGGCGATAAGGTTGTACCTTTGTTGATTCACGGTGACGCAGCGTTTGCCGGCCAGGGTGTGGTGATGGAGACATTCCAGATGTCTCAGACACGGGGCTACAAAACCGGTGGCACGGTCCACATCATCGTCAATAACCAGGTTGGTTTTACCACCAGTAACCGCCATGATGCGCGCTCCACTGAGTACTGCACCGATGTGGCGAAAATGGTTCAGGCACCAATTTTCCATGTCAATGGCGATGATCCGGAAGCGGTACTGTTTGTTACCCAAATGGCCATTGATTTTCGTCAGCAGTTTAAGAAAGACGTGGTTATAGACCTGATCTGCTACCGGGCGCGGGGCCACAACGAAGCCGATGAGCCTGCGATCACTCAGCCGATGATGTATCAGGTGATTCGCAAGAAAAAGAATCCCAGAGAAATTTATTCTTCTCGTCTGGTGGAAGAGGGTTCTTTCACAGAAGATAAAGTCGCTTCCATGATGGGGGATTATCGGTCTGCCCTGGACGACGGTCAGCATGTAGTGAAATCTTTGGTGAAAAAGCCCAACACCGAACTGTTTGTGGATTGGTCGCCTTATATCGGACACGATTATGTGGCCTATTTCGATACGGGAGTGGATGCTAAACTGATTCACGATCTGGCGCAGCAACTGGACCAGGTTCCTGATGGCTTTGGTGTGCAGCGGCAGGTTGCGAAGATACGTGAGGATCGCCAAAAGATGGCCTCCGGTGCATTGTCCATTGACTGGGGGTTTGCTGAAACCATGGCCTATGCAACCATGTTGCATGAAGGCTATCCTGTGCGCCTGACCGGGCAGGATGTTGGTCGTGGCACTTTCTCCCATCGTCATGCGGTGATGCATAACCAGAAAGCGCCGGGCATACACGTACCGCTGAAAACCATCCCTCAGGAAGGCACCCGCTTTGATTTATACGATTCATTGCTTTCCGAAGAAGCGGTGTTGGCGTTTGAATACGGTTATGCCACCACTGCACCGAAAGGCCTGGTGATCTGGGAAGCCCAATTTGGCGACTTTGCCAACGGTGCTCAGGTGGTAATCGATCAATTTATCTCGTCAGGTGAACACAAGTGGATGCGCTTGTGTGGTCTCACCATGCTGCTGCCCCATGGTTATGAGGGGCAGGGGCCTGAGCACTCTTCAGCGCGCCTTGAGCGTTTCTTGCAGTTGTCTGCCGAACATAATATGCAAGTATGTGTGCCCTCTACACCGGCTCAGGTTTTTCATATGTTGCGCCGACAGGCTATTCGCCCGTTGCGTAAGCCTTTGGTAGTGATGTCACCCAAGAGCTTGCTGCGGCACAAGCTGGCGAAATCCACGATTGATGATCTGGCCAATGGTTACTTCAAAGTGGTTCTGGATGATGCCTGGGATCATGATGCCAAGCAGATTGAACGTGTCGTGTTGTGTAGTGGCAAAGTGTACTACGACCTGTTTGAGCATCGCGCTCACAATGAGATTGAGAACACTGCGGTCATCCGGGTTGAGCAGCTTTACCCTTTCCCGGAAGAAGAGCTGTACGAAATGCTCAAGCAGTACCCCAACCTCAAGCATGTGGTCTGGTGTCAGGAAGAGCCCATGAATCAGGGCGCATGGTACTGTAGCCAGCATCACATGCGGCACGTGGTGCACAGAATTAACCCTTCTCTGTTCTTGCAATACGCGGGTCGAGTCGCGTCAGCAGCACCAGCAGCAGGTTATATGTCGTTGCACCTCGAAGAGCAAAACAAGCTTGTTGAAACCGCTTTCAACATTTGATCGAAACCACGTTAGTAGCAAACCCAGTATTTGGTTGTGAAGAGATTGGCGATAAAGGAACACAGATGACAACTGAAATTAAAGCACCACAATTTCCTGAAGCGGTTGCAGACGGTACTGTAGCCACCTGGCACAAAAAGCCCGGTGAAGCCATTTCCCGTGATGAGTTGTTGGTGGACATTGAGACCGACAAAGTCGTGCTGGAAGTGGTTGCTCCCCACGATGGTGTAGTGGGAAAAATCATGAAAGAGGAAGGTGATACCGTCCTCAGCCAGGAATTGATTGGTTATCTTGAAGAGGGCAGTGGTGCAGCGGCGGCACCTGCAGCAGCGAAAGAGGAAGCCCCAGCGGAGCAACCTGCCGGGGATACTGATACCGGTGGCAGCGTGGAAGATGGTTGGGGGCCGGCCGTACGCAAGCTGATCTCTGAAAATAACCTTGATCCGAGCCAGATAAAAGGCACCGGCAAAGGCGGCCGCATCACGAAAGAAGACGTATTGAACCACTTGAAGAGTGCCGGTGCGGCGCCATCGTCTGAAGCGTCCTCCAAAACCCAGACAGTGCCCAAGGCTGAGGCTGCCGCGGCAGCACCCCTGCCGATCGGCGAGCGGGAAGAGCGCAGGGTTCCGATGACCCGCCTTCGGGCCCGAGTGGCGGAGCGCCTGCTGGCCGCACAGCATAATTCAGCCATGCTCACAACATTCAATGAAGTGAACATGAAGCCTGTGATGGAGATGCGCAAAAATTACAAGGATCTGTTTGAGAAAGTGCATGGCCACCGGCTGGGCTTTATGTCGTTCTTTACGATGGCCGCCACTGAAGCATTGAAGAAGTATCCAGCGGTCAACGCATCAATCGATGATAACGATATCGTCTACCACGGTTATTACGATATCGGCGTCGCCGTATCAACGGATCGAGGCTTGGTGGTGCCCATTTTGCGAGATGTTGACAAGATGGGGTTTGCGGAAATCGAAGGTAAAATCGTTGAGTACGGCAAGAAAGCACAATCCGGAAAGCTCTCCCTTGAGGAGATGACGGGCGGCACCTTTACCATTTCCAATGGTGGTGTGTTCGGGTCGTTGTGGTCCACTCCTATATTGAATCCACCGCAAACTGCAATTTTGGGAATGCATAAAATTCAGGAACGTCCAATGGCGGTCAATGGCCAGGTCGAGATTCTGCCTATGATGTATCTGGCACTGTCATACGATCATCGCCTGATCGATGGCAAGGAAGCAGTGCAGTTTCTGGTGACCATTAAGGACTTGCTGGAAGATCCTGCTCGTCTGTTGCTGGATCTGTAAGCAGTATTCTGGACGCCTGTTTTACCGGGCGTGTTAATTTATTGAGTCAGAATGATTAATGGGAATTTATCATGGCAAAGAGTTTTGATGTCGTTGTAATCGGTGGTGGCCCCGGTGGCTACGCAGCCGCTATCAAGGCTGCGCAGTTAGGTTTGAATACAGCCTGCATCGATATGTATATCAATAAAGATGGAAACCCTGCCCTGGGTGGTACTTGTGCGAATGTGGGTTGTATTCCTTCAAAAGCCTTATTGGATTCAACCTGGAAGTACCACGAAGCAAAAGATGGCCTGGCGGTTCACGGCATCGAGGCGAAGACCGTTAAGATGAACGTGCCCGAAATGATCAAGCGCAAGGATGGCATCGTCAAAAAACAGACCGATGGTGTCGCTATGCTGTTGAAGGCCAATGGCGTGACCTGGCTGCAGGGGCGTGGAAAGCTGCTGTCCGGCAAGCAGGTTGAGTTCACGCCTCATGAAGGTGAGGCTGAGAAGTTGCAGGCAGAGAGTGTGGTTCTGGCATCCGGTTCAGAGCCAATTGCGTTGCCCATGGCACCGCTGCAGGACGGCATTGTAGTGGATAACTCAGGTGCCCTGGAGTTTACGGAAGTACCCAAAAAGCTGGGTGTAATCGGTGGCGGTATTATCGGGTTGGAATTGGGCAGTGTCTGGAGCCGCTTGGGTTCTGAAGTCACGGTGCTGGAGGCTATGGACAATTTCCTGCCCATGGTTGATCGCCAGGTCGGAAAAGAGCTGCTTAAAAACCTGAAAGGGCAGAATATCGATGTGAAATTGTCTGCCCGGGTGACCGGAACCAAGGTTGAAAAGAACAAGGTTACGGTTGAATACAGCGATGCTGATGGTGAACAGAAAATCGTCGTTGACAAGCTGATAGTGGCAGTAGGCCGGCGCCCCTATACCGAAGATCTTTTTTCCGCAGACAGTGGCGTTAATTTGGATGAGCGTGGCTTTATCTTCGTTAACCAGAGTTGTGCCACGGATGTTCCGGGTGTGTATGCCATCGGTGATATTGTTCGGGGCCCGGCATTGGCCCACAAAGCCACCGAAGAGGGCGTTATGGTGGCGGAAATTATCGCGGGTCATCACACTGCCATTAACTATGAATGCATTCCTTCGGTGATTTATACCCATCCCGAGGTGGCATGGGCAGGTGTCACGGAAGAGCAGGTTAAAGCCAGTGGTGATGCCTACAAGACCGGTATGTTTTCATTTGCCGCCAACGGCCGGGCAGCGGCCGCCAATGAAACCGCTGGCTTCGTGAAAGTGGTTGCCGATGAAACCACTGATCGGGTTTTGGGTGTTCATATCGTTGGGCCCCAGGCATCCGAAATTATCATGCAGGCTATTATTGCGATGGAATTCGGTGCCAGCACCGAAGATCTGCAAATGATGGTGTTTGCCCACCCCGGTCTTTCCGAGGTGTTCCATGAAGCGTGCTTGGATGTGGATGGCAAAGCCATTCACTCTGCCAAACGTAAACGCAAGAAGTAGGTAGATGCAATTTCAGTTTTGGTCGGGTTAGGGAAGCCTACCCCGATCTTTTTTGCTGGACTACGACTGTTCAGACAGTAGGCGAAATGAAAGCCTGCTAAGCGCAAGTGGCGCAAGCTGGTGCGAGGGAAAGTAATCGCGTCAAGTATGTTTAACGTGGATGATCCACACAATTATCAGATCGATGGTGAGCCAATGAACTTACATGAGTATCAAGCCAAGCAATTGTTCGCTCAGTACGGCCTGCCTGTTTCTCAGGGGATTGCAGCCAGCACTCCCCATGAAGCAGCAGAAGCCGCTGACGTGATCGGAGGTGATCGCTGGGTTGTTAAGGCACAGGTCCACGCTGGGGGGCGTGGTAAAGCGGGTGGGGTTAAGCTGGTAAGCTCCAAAGAGGAAATTATCGAGTTTGCGAAAGCCAAGCTGGGCACCAATCTGGTGACCTATCAAACAGACGCCAATGGTCAGCCGGTGAATAAAATTCTGGTTGAGACCTGTACCGATATAGACCAGGAATTGTATCTTGGTGCAGTGGTTGATCGTGCCACCCGACGGGTTGTTTTCATGGCCTCCACTGAAGGCGGTGTGGAAATAGAAAAGGTTGCAGAAGAAACACCGGAGAAAATCCTTAAAGCAGAAATTGATCCTCTCATTGGTGCGCAACCCTATCAGGCCCGCAACCTGGGTTATCAGTTGGGATTGACCAATGATCAGGTTAAACAGTTCACCAAGATCTTCATGGGCCTGGCCAAGCTATTTGAAGAGAAGGATATCTCTTTGATCGAAGTGAATCCCCTGGTGATTACCTCAGAAGGCAATCTGCACTGCCTGGACGCCAAACTGGTCATTGACGGTAATGCGGTTCTGCGTCATCCAGACGTCGCCGACATGTACGATCCGACCCAGGAAGATGAACGTGAGCGCCGTGCTGCTGAATGGGATCTGAACTACGTTGCCCTGGAAGGAAACATCGGCTGTATGGTGAACGGAGCCGGTTTGGCGATGGCAACCATGGATTTGATCAAACTCAAAGGCGGCCAGCCTGCGAACTTCCTGGATGTTGGCGGCGGTGCCACCAAGGAAAGGGTCACCGAAGCGTTCAAGATTATCCTGTCAGATGACAGTGTTGAAGCGGTATTGGTCAACATCTTTGGTGGGATCGTTCGTTGCGACCTGATCGCAGAGGGTGTAATCGGTGCCGTGCAGGAAGTGGGTGTGAAGGTACCGGTTGTGGTTCGCCTGGAAGGCAACAACGCAGACCTGGGTGCAAAGATCCTGTCTGAAAGTGGTATGAACATAATAGCAGCAACCGGCTTCAACGATGCTGCTGAAAAAGTCGTTGCAGCGGTGAAGTGAGAGGTTAAACATGAGCGTTTTAATTAACAAAGACACAAAAGTCATCTGCCAGGGGTTTACTGGTGCTCAAGGTACCTTACACAGCACACAGGCGATTGAGTACGGTACAAAGATGGTGGGTGGTGTAACACCCGGTAAAGGTGGTACTGAACATCTGGGTTTGCCGGTATTCAACACGGTGGCAGAGGCCAAAGCGGCAACTGACTGTGATGCCACCGTTATCTATGTGCCGGCTGCCTTTTGTAAGGACTCCATATTGGAAGCAGCGGATGCGGGCATTCCTCTGATCGTTTGTATTACCGAAGGCATTCCGGTACTGGACATGCTGTATGTGAAGGAATATGTAGCACAGAAAGGCCTGCGTCTGATTGGCCCCAACTGCCCGGGCATCATTACACCGGGAGAGTGCAAGATCGGTATTATGCCGGGCCATATTCATCAGCCGGGCAAGGTGGGAATTGTGTCCCGTTCCGGCACTCTGACCTATGAAGCGGTTAACCAGACCACTGCGTTGGGCTTTGGTCAAAGCACCTGTATCGGCATCGGCGGTGACCCCATACCAGGCACCACGTTTATCGACGCTTTGGCGCTGTTGCAGGAAGATCCGCAAACTGAAGCGATTATCATGGTAGGTGAGATCGGCGGCACAGCAGAAGAAGAAGCCGCTGAGTTCATTAAAAATAACGTCACCAAACCTGTGGTTTCCTACATTGCAGGCGTGACTGCACCTCCGGGCAAGCGCATGGGGCATGCCGGTGCTATCATTGCCGGTGGCAAAGGCACAGCGGATGATAAGTTTGCCGCATTGCAGGCAGCTGGCGTTAAAACCGTACGCAACCCGGCTGAAATGGGTGTTGCACTGAAGGAATTGACGGGCTGGTAATAAACGGTTGCGTGCATTCCTGATTGTAATGAAGAGCCGGCTGCAGGAAACTGTCAGCCGGTTTTTTGTTCCTGTTATTTTTGCGACAATGGCGTTTTGATTGTCGCGCCCTATTTCATTTTAATCGAGTACGAGACCATTTATGGGATATCAGCATAAGCCATTTGAGACAGAGTTGTTTGATGCAAAACAACTGTGGAAATTGACCGCTCCCTTAAGGGCCTATTTCAGCCCAAAATTCTATGGCTTGGAAAAACTGGATCCGAACAAGCCCACGCTATTGGTAGGCAATCACACCATCTATGGGGTGATTGATGTGCCGTTGTTTCTGGCTCAGATTTATCGGGAACGCGGTGTATTGGTGCGGGCTCTGGCCGATCATCAGCACTATGATATTCCGTTGTGGCGCGATGTGCTTGATCGCACCGGAGGCGTGGAGGGCACGCGGGAGAACTGTTCTGCGTTAATGCAACGAGGGGAGCATGTTCTGGTATTTCCTGGTGGCGCAAGGGAGGTCAGCAAACGCAAGGGTGAACAATACCAGTTGACATGGAAACGACGCACAGGCTTTTGCAGTATGGCGATTCAGCATGGTTACAACATTCTGCCATTTGCCGTTGTGGGCCCCGATGATATGTATGACATCGTATTGGATGCTGAAGATATCCTGCAATCCCCGGTTGGTAAGTTACTAAAGAAAGCCGGATTACTGGAGAAGAAAGGCCTGTTGCGGGGAGGCGATATCATCATGCCATTAACACGAGGCTTAGGTTTAACGGCACTGCCTCGCCCAGAGCGATTCTACTTCGCCATTGGTGATGAAATTGAGGTGTCTCCATATCAGGGTAAAGAGAACGATCAGGACGCACTATTTGAACTGCGGGATGAAGTGGCATTTTCGATTCAGGATATCATTGGTGAACTGCTGACCATCAGGGAAAACGACATCGATAAGGGGCTATTCAGGAAACTGCTCACCAGTCTTTGAAAAACTAGCCACTGGAGCGCCAACGCTCCACGTTTCCAATATGTTTATACAGATCCGCAACGCTCATGGGCTTGCCATAATAGAAGCCCTGAGCGAAATCACACTGGTTCTCCTTGAGAAAATCAGCCTGCTCAATGATCTCCACTCCTTCCGCTACCACAGTAAGGCCCAGTTTGTGCGCCATGGCGATCACTGCACTGGTGATCTCCATGTCATCTTTATCTGCCGGAATATCCATAACAAAAGAGCGATCCACTTTCAGAACGTGGATTGGCAGGCGCTTTAGATAATTCAACGATGAGTAGCCTGTGCCAAAATCGTCAATAGCGAGTATGATGCCGAGTTCCTTGAGCAAGTTCAGCGTGGCGATGGTGGCTTCCACATTCTCCATCAGCAGGTTCTCAGTGATCTCTACCTGTAAATGACTGCTTTCAATGCCTGCAGAATCAATCATATCTTTGATCACGGTGACCAGGTTTGGGTCGTGGAACTGGCGGGGTGAAATGTTAACGGCCACATGACCACTGTTGGGTAGCAGGCCTTCTTTTCTGAATTGTTTTATATCCCGGCAGGCGTGCCGTAACACCCATTCCCCCAATGGCAGAATCAAACCGGAATCTTCCGCCACAGGAATGAATTCAGACGGTGGGATGAAACCTTTTTCAGGGTGCTTCCAACGCAGCAGGGCCTCATAGCCTATTAACGTACCATCATTAAGATTGATTTGAGGCTGATAGTAAAGTTCAAACTGTTCTTGCTGGAGAGCGATTCTCAGTTCTGCCTCCAGCGCCAATTGTCGGGAAAGCTCAACGTTCATCTCATCAGAGAAAAATTGATAGTTGTCCCGTCCCTTGGCTTTGGCCCGATACATGGCTAAGTCGGCATTTTTCATTAATGCATTGGCATCTTCTGCATCCTTCAGGCCCACGCTGATCCCAATGCTGGTGGTAATGATCACTTCCAACCCGGTCAGACGAATGGGGACCTTAAGTACGTCAAGCACTTTGCGGGCGATGGCATCGGCTTCATAGCCTTCGCTTATTTCAGGAACAAGAATGGTAAATTCATCGCCTCCCATTCGGGCAACCGTATCGCCGGGGCGGGTACAGAAACGCAGCCGGTGAGCAATGGCTTTTAACAGTTCGTCACCTTGGTCATGGCCCATGGTATCATTGATCTTTTTGAAATGATCAATGTCCAAAAAGAGAAGAGCGATCATGCTGCCTTCTCTTTCTGCATGTTTCAGTGCCTTTTCCAGGCGATTACGGAATAAGTGACGATTGGCCAGTTTGGTCAGCGGATCGTATAAGGCAAGCTGCTCAAGCTGCAACTGCACTGATTTCAGTTCTGATATATCCGACAGGCTACCCAGATACCCCACAATCTGACCGTTTCCTTCATAGAGGGGTTTGGCGTGGCAGATAACGTTAATATCCTCGCCATCGTCCCTTAGCATACGATATTCCATGCGGAATTCTTCACCTTTTTCCAGCGATTCCCGCCAACGGGATAACACTTGAAAGCGTTCCTCGGGATGTAATGTTTTGATCCAGGATTCCTGCGTCAGGTGTATATCGTATATGTTGGTTATTTCACGCCAGCGGGCATTCACGTAGGTGTATTGGCCCTCTTCGTCGGTTTGAAAGACGCCCACTGGAGAGGATGCGGTCAAGGTGCGAAAACGTTCTTCACTGTCCCGCAAGGCAACATTATCATGCTCAATCTTGGCTACCAT
The DNA here is from genome assembly GCF_003671475.1 of Ketobacter sp. GenoA1. Classification (NCBI taxonomy): domain Bacteria; kingdom Pseudomonadati; phylum Pseudomonadota; class Gammaproteobacteria; order Pseudomonadales; family Ketobacteraceae; genus Ketobacter; species Ketobacter sp. GenoA1. The sequence continues at coordinate 896,634 of NZ_RCHM01000042.1, forward strand.
GCCATTGAATGCGTCCACCAGGTTGCCCAACTCGTCTTCCGTGGTTTTGTCTGCGCGCAAGGAATAATTATCGGATTGTCGTATCTTGATTGCTGTGTCCTGCAGTTTCTTTATGGGAACGGTGACGAAAGACTGCAGGCGGACGGCAAGTAAAAAGGTAATGAACAACGTGATACCAATGATGATGATACTGGTCGCAATATGGAGAAACATGGTTTCGCGCAGGTCGCCCAGGTCTGCGAGCAAGTAGAGAGTACCGATAACGGTATCTTCGAAGATCACCGGTTCCCTTATTTCCTTGAACAGATTGTCATCAAACACCGGTTGGCTGGGTAGTGACGTTGGGCATCGCTTGGGGCGATAGGAGTTGCGGTGATAAGAGGCAAACAGCGTGTCGTCCACATCAAACAGACAGGCCAGGGTGATGGCTTTATGAGCATCAAGGGAGGCCAGGTTATCCGTGGCGCTGACCTTATCCAGAAACTCCAGGGACACTTTGCTGCGGTCTGCCAGAATGGTGGCGATTACCTTGTATTCCTGATCGGCTTTCTGATGAGCGTTCTGATAATCATAAAGGGAGAAGAACATCCCTGAAATCGTCAACGCAAGTGAGCTGGTAACCATTGCGATCATGATGGTCTTTACCCGCAGGGACATCGATCTGAGCAGTTTCATCAGCCGTTATCCTCTGTTCGGTAAATCTTGCGGGCGATTTCAAGCAAAGGGGCTCGAATGGTTATGTTTTTGCGGTGCGTGTTCTCCAGGTTTATCTCCACTCTCACGTGTTGTTCGTCATCAATAACAAACCCAATATCACCTTTATCACGGGCAAAATCTCTGGTTTCACCAACTACAATGGTATTTTTATGGGGCTGGGCAAGTATTTGGTTCACCTCAGATCTTCGTATGCTTTTCGTAATGAACAATATATGACAGTCTTGGGTTTCACTACTGCTTTTGTATCTGCCTGTGGTAATGGGCCGGTTTTTTGAGCGCTTGGTTTGCAGTACATCCAGAGGTTCATTGCCGGGAAGTTGCCCGATAACACAAATGTGAAACGGCGCTTCAGGGAATTGTGTGGATTCTGCTTCCCAATTTATGAATTTGGTAAAATTATAAAGGTAAACAAATTTTAAAGTGTATTCGTCGGGCCCTGCGCTGAGAGCGGATGCAGGGGCGAACAGGCAGAGGAAAATCGGCAGCGCGCGCAGCAATGATCGGTGCCCCAATGAGTTTCCATTTTTCAAGTGATTACATCCGGTTATCGGGCTCAGGCCTGTATGCTATCAGACTCAGGCGACTTCGCTCTGTCTAATCGATCTACTTAACTCAAGTTTAATTGCTAACCTATATTTTGCAAACTATACAAAGAGTTACATTGGCTTAAGTTGTTTTATTCGGTAAGGATTTCTTGAATCTCCAGGATGGTGTCCCGCAGCCTGTTTTTGGTAAAGCGGGGCCAGGCGTGAAGAGCCCCCAGCAAGCCGTAGTATGCGATCTTTCCCAGCTTTGGGCCGCGCTTGGGGTCGTTAACCAACTGCGAATAGATTGCCGATATATAGCCAAGGCGGATTTGATCAATTCTCTCAACATGTTGACGGACGGTGGCGTTGGTGAAGGCCCATTGGCGTATAGCGATCTCGAGGTCAGCATCGGTGTTCCAGGCCGATTCCAGTAACATGGTCATTTTTTCGTTCAAATCCTCATAGTCCTGATTGGACCGGTTGAGGATGTCCGTGGTTTGCGTTTGCTCCCAGAATTCCAGCATCAGCTTGACCAGTTCGTCCACTGAGCGAAAGTGGTGGTAGAAGGAGCCCCGGGTGACGTCCAGTCGGCGCGCTATTTTTTCCCCGGATACGCCTGCGGGGCCATGCTCTTTTAATTGGTTGATGCCCGCAGATACCCAATCATGCTTAGATAGTTTTGACATTAGCAGAGATTCCCTAATAAAAACATACAGGGTTGTATTGTTATTTGTACCTCTCTATTCTGGATTAATCAAGAGACTGATGAGTCAGGCTCTGTTAGCTGTTATCGACAATAATAAGTTCGGAGATGAATATGACTGTTTCTGGCGTAACGTTGCAGGAAGGGGAAAAGTTGACCGCGAAACCCATTCCCGGTGATCCGGGATTGCCCTTGGTGGGTTATACCTTCCACTCCATGGCCAATCCGATCAAGTTTTCACGCAAGCGCTTCGACCAACTGGGGGAAATCAGCTGGTGTAATCTGTTTGGAACCCGAATGGTCAGTATGTTGGGCCCTGATGCAAATCAATTTGTGTTCCAGAACCGCGGCGATATGTTTTCCAACAACCAGGGATGGGATTTCTTTATCGGCAAGTTTTTCCATCGCGGGATTATGTTGCTGGATTTTGAGGAGCATCGTCATCATCGCCGGATCATGCAGAACGCGTTTAAGAAGCCAGTTCTGGTACAGTATCTGGGGGAGATGCAGCGGCCCATTGAACAGGGTATCCAGAGGTGGTTACCACAGGATGATTTCCATGTTTTTACGGCCATAAAAAAGCTGACGCTGGATATGGCCACCGAAATTTTCATGGGTGAAAAGCTGGGCCCGGAAGCGTCGGCACTGAATAAAGCGTTTATTGACACGGTCAGGGCCGGGACCGCCCTGGTTCGCTACCCGGTACCTGGCGGACGCTGGAAGAAAGGATTGGATGGCCGCAAGCTGTTGTATCGGTATTTCAAGTCCCGTATAGCAGAGAAGAGAGCGGCTAACGGTTCGGATTTATTCAGCCAACTGTGTCGGGCTGAAACCGAAGAGGGGCAGAAGTTCTCTGATGATGATGTCATCAATCACATGATATTTTTAATGATGGCGGCCCATGATACGTCCACCATTACTCTGTGTACGATGCTTTATCATTTAGCCAAGAATCCGGAATGGCAGGACCAGCTACGTGAAGAAAGCCGGCAACTGGGCAGGTCACATCTGGAATTTGACGATCTGGAAAAGCTCACTGGTATGACCCTGGTCATGAAGGAGTCGCTTCGCCTGTGCTCACCGGTTCCTTCTATTCCCCGCCGGACGGTTAAAGACGTGGTGTACAAGGATGTATTGATTCCCAAGGGATCGTTGGTTTCGGTTTCGCCTTATTTTACCCATTACATGCCGGAGTATTGGAAGAATCCCACTGAATTTGACCCCGGCCGGTTTTCGGACGAGCGGCGGGAGGACAAGATTCACCCTTACGCTTGGGTACCTTTCGGCGGTGGTGCTCATATGTGTATTGGGTTGCATTTTGCTGAAGTGCAGGTGAAGGCCATTCTTCACCAGATACTTTTACGCTTCAAATGGTCGGTGGAGCCCGGATACCAAATGCCGATTGATATGACGTCTCTGCCGGTGCCCGGGGACAAACTCCCGGTTAAGCTTGAGTTTATCTGACGGGCTTGCGTTGCGTTTGACGCTCAGCAGAGGGAGAGCAGTTGTTCTTCCTCTTCTTGCCCGCTCTTTAGCTTGATCAGCATTTCCCGTTTTTCGAACACTTTATTGATGCGTTGCCCATTCCAATGATACACCAGCCACTTGCTTTGCACGGGTAAGGAAACCGTTGTGGGTTTGAAGGCGGCAATGCATTCCCCGCCCAGATTGCGGGCCGAGGGGTACAGAAGTCCGTTGCGTTGCTCCGCTCTCAAGGTGGCGGCAAACAGCTGAGCATCATGATACTGTTCGGGATCAGGCTGCATCAGATGGCTGTATTGTTGCGCTCTGAGGTCAATTAATGGTTTTTGTACCGTACCCTTATACACTCTCACGTCAATCTCGCAGGCCGGCTCCCGGGTATAGCTCATAAACCGCTCCCGATGATAAACCGTTTCGTGAATAGCGGTTTCCAGATCCCGTGCCGCGTAATAGACGCCATAACTGCCATCGGTGAAACGGCTGGCATACCCGGTGTGAGTGAATGAGGCCATAACCACGCTGGCACCGGGGCCGCTGACACGATCAGAGGTGGCAACATGAGAGAGCTGACCGACTTCGTCCTGCAGGCGTTCGTTGGTCAACGATTCTATTTCAAATGCTTCATCCATCAGTTCCGGTGGAGTAAAACGTTCGAAAAAATTAATGGGCGGAAACTTGGTTGGAATAATTCGGTACTGAGGGCCGTCAACCCAGACTTCCTTGTGTTCGCTGATTGGCATTGCAATTAATGTCCCCGTTCACCATCGAGAAATCGGCGTACATCGCTCAAGTCGGTAACTCGCCCGTTTAGCATAATGTCCAGTGCCGACTGGCCGTTGAATAGCGGTGCGGCATTCGGTTTTTTGATCCAGTCAGCGGCTCTTTTAGGGTTGGGTAAGAGAATGTTCAGTGCTTTGTAGATGCCCATGACATATGAGACCCTCTCCAGAGTATCCTGCGACAATCGGATCGGTTTATTGATTTTGCCGTCGGCAAACTCTTTCATGCGATAGAAGCTGCTTTTGGCCGGATTGCCCAGCAGGATCATCTGATCCCTGCTGCTGAGCCCCCATTCGTCGGTTATGCCGAAAAAATTGAGCAGTGCGGCCGCACTGACACGGTCATCCCGGTTCTGGTAGCTGTGTTGGGTGGCAGTGTTTGTATGCATGAGTGATCCCCCTGCGAGTCTCTGGAGTATTATGATGTCCACAGAGGGAAAAAATCAAGTAAATTTCCTTGTAGGGGCTATCTTGGTCGCTTGGCGATTGTCTCCAGTTTCAGGCCAATAATCGCCATCTTCAATAATTTCAGTAGGTTATGGCTAAACATGGTCTTGATCAGCTGATCAAAGGCAAGATACTTAGAGCGCGTATAAGGATACCAGTTCGGCTCCAGTTTCTGGCTATCTTTGTCAATGAGAATGGATTTGGATCGGGTATAGCCCAGCAGACCTTCCTCACCTTTCTGGCGTCCATAGCCGCTGAGCTTAGTGCCACCAAAGGGCAGGGCGGGATTGCCTTCCGTGAGCATAACGTTGTTGATGCTGACGGCACCGCACTCAAGTCGACGGGCTACCCGGTTGGCACGCACCAGATTTTTGCTCCACACACTGGCGCTGAGCCCAAAGGCTGACGCGTTGCAGCAATCCACCACCTCATCTTCCGTGTTGAACGGTAGAATGGGTACCACCGGCCCGAAGGTCTCTTGCGTCATCAGCGCCATATCATCCTCAATGCCGGTGATCAGTGTGGGCAGATAGAATAATTCGTTGTCCAGCAGGGTGGCGCCTCCGGTGAGAATCCTGGCACCTTTGGCTTGGGCATCCATCACCTGTCGATGAACGATATCCAGTTGAAAATCCGCTGTCATGCCACCCACATCGGCATTACCTGCATCACCGCTGTTGAGGACCAGCTTTTCAATTTCCTGCTGAGCCAAGGCAACGAACTGTTCATAAATCCTGCTCTGCACATACACTCGTTCCACGGAACTGCAGGACTGCCCGGCGTTGGTGAGGGCCCCCCAGATAACGCCTTTAACGGAACGCTCCAGGTTCACGTCATCAAAAACAATAGCCTGATCTTTACCACCTAATTCAAGGTCAACGGGAATCAAGTGCTCGGCACATTGATGGAGAATCTTGCGGCCGGTGCGGGCGCTGCCGGTGAAAAACACCTTGGCAGGCTTTTGCTCAATTAATTGTTCCGCGGATTTGCCGGTACCGTACACTACCTGGATGCTGTCTGCCATTACCGGGTCGACGGCGAATAGTTTTTCAAACAATCCCTGCATGGGGGTCAGTTCGGACGGTTTGAATATCACTGCGTTACCGGCAACGTAGGCTGCCAGAATGGAGGTCAGCCCAATGTGCAGGGGATAATTCCAGGGCGCTATAATGAGAACCGTGCCGAGCGGTTCATGCACGATGCGTGATCGTTTCCCCAGTAGAGTGATGGGCGTGGAAACCCGCTTTTCCCTGAGGATCTTTCTGGCATTTTTCAGCAGCCATTCAAAATTGTCCAATACACCCAGCACTTCTGAAACCAGTGCATCGGTTCGGCATTTTCTGGTCTCCCGACACAGCACATCGATGATGTCATCCCGGTTTTCAACCACGTAATCCAATAGTTTCCGCAGACCGGCGAGCCGGATATCCAGCGTTAGTTTTGACAGGTTTGACTGTGCGCGCCCGGCCCGGGCAAAAATGTCGGCTGCCTGGCGACTGGACAGATCAAGCAGTGGCTCCAGTGGTTGAGCAAGTGAGCTGGATTCGAGCTGGTTGTCTAGCATGATTATTGGTCCAGGGGTTTGCAGGTGAGTTTGAATTCAATCACGTCAAGGGGTGAACCGGTCTGGCCAATGCCCACCTTACCCGAATAGTAGAGGCTGACAACAACGCCTTTTATTCCTATGTTGAGTTTTCTGAATTGGATCGCCAGCAGATTTGGGAAGCGCTCCGCATGGTCTGCGCAACTGACAATCCATCTGATGACGGTTACCGGAGCGTAATAACACAGCAGTAGCAGAAATCCGAAATCACGGATATCGTCCGGGTGGGCGCTGCCCATTGCGGTGTCCACTTGGTGTATGCACCCGCTTTCTGAGAATGAAGGAAAACCATGGCCAGCGGGCATGAGAATATCCCCCAGTTTCTGCAAGCCACGCAGCTGTTTCAGGGTAAACAGTCCGGACGTAAAATCACTCATAAAACCGCCTCTCTGGTGGGCTTGGATGTTGCTGATTGCATGCCGTTCTGCCGTAGAATAGAGGCTGCAGCCTGATGGGACAGGGCCATAATGGTCAGGGACGGATTAATGCCGGGAGCGTCCGGGAATACAGAAGAATCGGCAATATAGAGGTTGTTCATTCCATGCACTTGAAATGCTTCGTTGACCACGGAGGTACGCTCATCATTGCCGATTGCGCACCCCCCCATCAGATGCAGTCCGATCTGTAATGGTGACGTCATCACTTCATTGGCACCGATATCGTGAAACATGTCCGCCACCAGTTGATTGCCATTTTCTGCTTTTTGCCTGTCGACATCAGACAGCGGTTTGTTGATTGTGAGCCGATCACGTTTATTCAGTGAAATTGTGCCCGGATCCTGATCCCGCACCGCCACTTCAATACAGGCCATATTACGGTAGCGGCGCATAAAACGCTGATGTTCAAACCCGTAACCCGGCTTCAGCAACCCGATTGCTATGGGGCCCGCAAACACATTCTCCAGTTTGAATCCCGCTTTTCGAAACCGGGGTTCATCCGATTTAACGGTTTGAAAGGCCCCTTTGTGGGAATCGATAAGCTCATCAAACAATGCGATGGTCATCCATTGTGGATGACAATAAAACCCTTTTCCCAGTGCCGGGAGGCGATCCTGCAGCCGGGATCTCAGCAGCAGTTCAGTGGTGCCCAGGGCACCGCTTGCTAATATGACCTTTTTGGCATAAAGCGTGGTGGCTACGTTTTTGTGATAACCGGCAATGCTCACCAGGTGTGGCCCATGGATCACCTCGCGCACCAAAAATTCGGATTGAATCTTAAGCCCCTGAGCTTCGGCTTTGGGCAAAAAGGTTTCCAGCATGCTTTGTTTTGAAGAGCGTGGACACCCACCCAGACAGGTCATGCAATCATTGCCGGTACCACAGTTGCTTTGACCCCTGCGCAGCGGTGCCCATCCAAAGCCTTTTTGTTCGAAACCTTTAACGTACAATCTGGCATTGGTATTCCAGTCACGTTCTTCCATATGATGCAGGGAAAGGTTGGATTCGACAGCATCATAATGCGTTGCAAGGTCGTGGCTGTTAAAAAATGGCAGTCCGGATTTTTCACGCCAGCTGTCCAGAGCCATAGCGTCGAAGCGATCCAGCAGACATTGATTGATGATGGTTCCACCGCCCACGGCCTTGCCGCGAATGAACAGTGTACTGGCATCGGCACTGGCATCCATTCCGCCATTCCACATTAATTGCGCATTGGCATCCAGTTCGTTGTCGGGAAACGTTGCAGCCGAGAAACGTTTGCCTGCCTCAAGCATAAGCACATCGGCGCCTGCTTTTGTTAATTCATGGGCGATGACTGATCCGGATGCTCCGGAGCCTATGATGATGTACTCGTGAACCTGTTGTTTCATGGTGCTATTGATCCTTGTCGCTGAACTCACATGAATGTCCAGCCATCTCCCCGATAGGTGTTTACCTTATTGGTGATCACTCCATTACGCATCAAATGCAGGTGGTTGAAGTGTTCGCATAGTTCACCGGCTTTGGCATGACGAAAGAAAACCGGATCGCCGGGCTTCAAGCTGTGCGTGCAATGGTTGGTATGCAGCGGTGTTTGTACTTCGCCGGTACCTTCATTGCTATCCAGTTTTAACCCTGATGGCAGATAAGGCAGCGGCATCTTGATTTTCTCAGCGCTGCCGGAGGCGACATAACCGCCACCATTACAGGTGACAATTGACGCACTGGGTTTACGCGCCACTGTCGTTACAAAACCGGCAGCGGGTTTCAGGCTGAAGTTGCGATAATAGTCAAACAGGTGAGAGCAGAAAAAACCGCTGCCGACGGTTATTTCGTTCACCAGGGGTTCTTCCAGAGTGGATTCCACGCTGCCGGTACCACCGCCGTTGATGATGCTAAGGTCCGCGCCTTCGCGGATCAGCGCCAGTATGGTTTCGGTACGGCGTTCGTTGATCACGGGAATGGATTTTTTCTTAAGATGCCGTACCGCCAGGTTTTGTATGAACTTGCCGGGTATATCATCACCCAAGCCAGCGATCTGGGCTTCGTATCCCATGAGTCCGCACAGCTTCACGTGGGAGTAGGTGGCGATCCGGCGATAGAAATCCACGGCCTCCCGGGCCGATTTGATGGATGACCTGTGCACACCGAAATGCAGGCCCGGGAAAGGAACCGATAGATCAAGATCAAGACAGATATTGGCGCAAAGGTTGTGTTCCGCGGCCAGTGCGTCCAGTAAAGCCACATGCTCAATTCGATCCACCATAAAACAGATCTTAACCGGAGCGGTTGAGGCGTGCAGAGCTTCAATAATGCTGCTCCGGCACAGGCTGGGATAGGCAATTAATAAATCATCAAAACCTTGCTGCGCCAGGTAAGCGGCCTCACGAGGGTGATAACACATGATGCCGTTAAACTGCTGGCTGCTGTTCAGTATGTGGCGGAGTATGTGCACGCTGCGCACTGACTTGGACGCGATGCGGATGGAGCGGTTTTTCGCTCTTGCCAGATTGGTTGCAATGTTGTCGTCAAGTCGATCCATATCAACCCAGGCTGCCGGTTTGTCGATAGACTCAAATGCGCTTGAATACTGCTGGTATAAATTCATGATGCATTTTTGTTTTTGTTGTTAGTGGTACCATGGTACCACAAATGCGATGAATGTGAAGTGCTAATTCATAGGGGCGCAGGCAAGGCTCGTACCTGGTTCAACGCTCCGGGTGAAACGGCCTTGCCAGAATCGCCATGATGCCTCCGGTTACGATCAACAGCATACCAACCAGGCTCTTGGCATCGGGAATCTGATCCCAGAACAGCCAGCCGAACACACCAGCAAATATAACACCGAAATAGGTTAGGGGGGCGATGGTGCTGGCCGGGGCGTTGGCATAGGCATGGTTGTATAACTTCATGGTGATGAAAATTGAGAGCCCAACAAACAGCAGTGGGGGCAGTGCGGTGAATGGTATAGGCTCGGCTTTATACAGGGCGAGGGGAATGCTGAGCAGAAGAGAAATCAGAAAGTAGTAGAACAGGATGCGGTTGGAAGGTTCCGTATGGGCCAGCTCCCGGGTATAAATCATTGACAATGCCAGTGTTACACCGGAAAGGAAGCCAACTCCGTGCCACAGGCTGATACTGGCGCCTTCCGGTTTAAGGATGAACATCACGCCGGCAAATCCCACCAGGATTCCCACAATACCCAGCACTCCGATGCGGTTGCGAAACAGCAGAAAGCCAAAGAAAGGCACGCAAAGCGGAGCTGTGTTACGCAGCAGTGAAGCATCCATCAGGGGTATTTTGCTGATGGCGACATAGTAGGTATAGAAACAGGCCCAGCCCGCCAGCCCCCGGATCAGGTGCGCCCTGGGGACCTTTGTGGCAATGCCCTTGACGCCAGATTGGATAATCCAGGGGGTTAATGTCAGCAGGCAAATGAGGTATTGAATGCACACAACCACACTGGCGTCGATTAATGCCGTGAGGTACTTGGTGGCGGCTGCGGCCATGCTGGCAACCAATGAAGTGAGCAGGGCGAACACGGCTGCGGTACGGATATTGGTTTGACGCCCGGGCACGATAATCCTTGAATTTTTGCTCTAAATATTTGCTATTATTACAAAAAATTGTACTAGAGTGGGCATGCTTCCTTGCAAAACCTTGCTATTTTAGATCTCGTTTATGTTGATGCGCTGGCATTCAGCTGGTTTCTTTTTTGTTGGGTTGGTTATACCCAGTATTCAGAGCGCAAGGCACGAAGCAAGAATTGCCTGTCCAGCGTGCTGCACCAGCAGCGTTGCCGTTGGATGACCGAGATGCTGGAGCGGGAAAACAGAGTGGCCGATGCCTCTCTGATTGCCAATCTGGAGCGCAACGTCTCTTTCTTTGCCTCTTCCACCCTAATCATTCTGGCCGGTATTCTGACTGTGCTGGGTGCGACGGACAGAGTGATTTCATTGGCTGAAGAGCTTCCCTTTGCGGTGAGCGCGTCCAAGGCAGCCTGGGAGCTGAAGCTGTTTTTACTGATGGGCATTTTTGTTTACGCATTTTTCAAGTTTAGTTGGGCACTGAGGCAGTATGGGTTTGCCTCCGTTGTGATCGGGATGGCACCGGCAAAATCATCGGATCGGATGTCAGATCATGGCGAGTTCACGCTCGGCGCAGGCAGCGTCATTTCGCGGGCCGCCTACGCGTTCAATCTGGGGTTGCGCTCTTACTATTTCGGCCTGGCATTCCTGCTATGGTTTATAAACCCCTGGATTTTTATGGCAACCTCTGCCTGGGTGGTGGGTGTGCTGTATCGGCGGGAATTTCATTCTAATGCACTTAAGGCTTTGATTCGGGTTAACAGAGCCACATTTGGTGGAGAGTCTCCATGAGCGATGATAAAGCGCCAGCCCAACCTTTGGCGCTGGAAGATGGTTTGAATATGTTTCTTAACGGTGTCAAACACAGCATGGTGCTGGGTATGACCCTGGAAGAGATTACACCGGAAGGCCTGATTGTGCGCCTGCCATACTCAGACAAAATCATTGGGAACCCGGATACCGGGGTCATTCATGGTGGAGCCATTACCAGTTTGATGGATCAGGCCTGCGGACTGGCTGTCGCACAGGCAATGTCGCCTGATTTTGACATTACCCCAACCATAGATTTGAGGATTGATTATATGCGACCGGCAGAACCTCCCCGCGATGTGTTCGCCTATGTGACCGCCTACAGAAAAACCAGAAGCGTGGTGTTTGCCCGTGGCGTCGCCTATCAGGACAGCCGGGATCAACCCATTGCCCACTGTGTTGCCAACTTTATGCGCATGGGGCTCAGTAAAGTACCCTGGCAGGCCGGCCCAGGGGCGGAGGCGGCCTCATGAGCATCAAGGATATCGTGCACCGGTGCCGGGAAACCAACGACTATGCCTCCCTGGTGAGCGCCATTCCCTATGCCTGTACCATTGGTATGGGCTGTATGAAAGCAGGGGATGAGGTGATCTTCACCTTGCCCGCCAACCACTCGAACATAGGCAATCCAACGTTACCGGCCATCCATGGCGGGGTCTTGGGGGGCTTTATTGAACAGTCTGCCCAGTTGCACCTGCTGATGATGATGGAAACCCCAACCTTCCCAAAAGTGGTCGATTTATCAATCGATTACCTGAGTGCCGGCCTGTTTAGGGACAGTTTTGCCGAGTGCAAAGTGCTGCGCATGGGGCGCCGCATTGCAAACGTATCGGTGGTGGTGTGGCAGGCCAAAAAAGAGGAGCCGGTGGCCACGGCAAGAGCGCACTTGCTACTGTCGTAACACTTGGTTAATGTAGGAGCTGTACTAAAAGTGTTCAGTTTTAGGGGCACTGACAAAAACAATAATTAAATAGTAAATAGTCGCTCTGGTTGAATAGGAGCAACACTGGAAACAATCATGGAAACAGTCTTACTTGGTGTCTCCCTTTTGGTGTTTGGGGCGTTGACCATCAATTGCTTGAGGCTTGCGTTTGGGGAATCTTTATCCTGGGGGCTGGCGTGTACCCTGTTTCCCGCTAGCTGGATACCGTTCTATGGGGCACGCTGGCATGCCACACAGGTGCAGGGTGTGCTGCATGGGGTGTCCCTGATTGCCGTGTTGTTGTTCGGCGCTTTGTTTATCAGGAGCAATCCGTTTCTGTTTGATGGGCACCCACTATCCGCTGTTCGGGATTATGTTGCCCCGGCTTACGCCCAGTCACCGCTGTTACTGTCCTCGGAAACCTATGCTTCGGATTACGATATAAAACGCAGGGTGCGCGCAACGGGCATAGGCTATGGTCGCTACCTGGGTGCCGACTATCGGTTTGAGCAAGTGGTTTTTGCCGATGGCATGTTGCGCTTCAAGCAACTTGGCAAGGATGAGATTCTTGAAATTGCCATCGAGTTACAGGACTTTGATGTTGCAGGCAGCGGAAACCTGATGCTTGATTTAACTCCGGATTCGGACAACTTTCCATTGGTGCATGTGCTCCAATACCGGCCCCAATCAGCGTTACCATCAGTTCAATCTTTCGAACGGGATTATTGGATGGAACTGTATCTGGACCGTGTTTCTGACAATCGGTACCAGGGCGAGATCCTGCTTAAATTACCGGATGGTCGCAATGGCTTTCTTGCGGGAAATTTCACTGCATCCACCAAAGATGTGATATGGGAATTCGATGACGTGGTCCGTTCCTACGATTCAAACGATACCATCGAATACATTGCCCGGCAGTATCTAATCAACAACCTGGGTACGTCACTGGACAAAGTCATTGGCTTTGATGACACCTTCTATCAAACCAGTCTGGAAACCTTCACTGGTCATACTGATGTTCAATTGGTAATGGTGGATGGCAGTGTCCACGATATCAGGATCCAATTGTACAAAAACGAAAAAGAATGGGTGGTTGAGCGTTCTCCGGTACGCGAACTGATTGGTGCTTTGCAAACCATTCAAAAGGCACCTCCGGCATCTATCAAGCAGGAGCCCATGTTAGCGGTGCTGGAAACCTTCGGCGAAAAAGATCTGGATGAGCTGATCGGGCGCAATGTTGAATTGATTACCCATGATGGCAAGGTGCGTGAAGGGCTGGTGGATTCAGTGGATCGCTACAATGTGTCATTGGTGCGGTATCTTGATGCCGGAGAGGTGGCCATGATGGTTCGGCGCCGGGAGGTTAAGGCGGTGCGGCTCAAGGATTAAGCTGGTCCAGAAGAAACACAGTCAAGCTGCGGGGCCCATGGGCACCCAGCTGTATGGTTTGTTCGATGTCTGCGGTGCGTGATGGTCCACTGATGAGGTTGATGGCCCTTGGTGTATGAATACCCTCAGCCTGCATCAGTTTCCAGACATCGCGTTTACCCGCTACGATGCGATGTCCGGGTAAAAACACAACATGATGTTCCGCCAGAAAATTGAGCGAGGTGGGGTTATCCGGCGATGACAGGCACACTAGGCTACCAGTATCTGCAATGCCGCAATAGGCTTCAGAGACAGCGACAGTGCCTGCTTCTGTAACCTCCGTATGGATTGAATCCCACCTGTTTGCAAGCTGCACTTTTTGCAGCAGGCCGGGCGCGATGACCGGCAACGGATGCCAGCCATTGCGCTTGATAAGCGCATCCACTGCCGCCAGCGCTGCCACCGAATCTGCTACCCTTTCGCAGTCCGCTCCGTTGCTTTTCAGCTGGTTTTGAAAGCTTTCCTGCTGGCCCCACTGCAATTCGACTTGCAGGGCAGGCTGGTCAACGGCCATCGGTTTGGCCTGGCGCTTGAGGGTGTTCAATATCTGGGATCTGGCTCGGTCACTATTGCTCATGTTTTCGTTTTCCGGTGTTGCCACTGTGCCAGGAATGTGGTTGTTCCCTGGGGTTGAACCGCTTGCCGGTGCCTTGGCCAGAGCCATCTTGGTGTTATTTTCAGTCCCATGCGTATCCATCTGGCAAACCGGTTGAACAGCCTGGGGTGGAGCGACAGCCAGCTGTAGAAACCCAAGCCTGCACGCCAGGGCAGGTTATCAAGGGCCATGTCATGCTGCTGTTCCCGCAGCGTTCTCAGCATTTGGGGCAGGGGGATTCCCATGGGGCAGACCGCCTCGCAGCGGCCACAAAACGTGGACGCGTTGGGAAGTGGGGTGGTGGCCTTAAGGCCCTGTAATAATGGAGTGAGAACGGAGCCCATGGGGCCTGGATACACCCAACCGTAGGCATGGCCGCCCACGTTGGTGTACACCGGGCAGTGATTGAGGCAGGCACCGCATTTTATGCAGCTGAGTATGGATTCAAACGGGCCACCCAATAGATCGCTGCGCCCATTGTCCAACAACACAATATGGAATTGTTTCGGCCCACCGGCATCTGCCTCGCGTTTTGGGCCATTAAAAAAGCTGGTGTAGGCACTCATATGCTGGCCGGTGGCACTGCGAGCCAGCACCTCCAGGATATCCGAGGCATCGTCCATGGTTGCCACCACCTTTTCGATACTGGCCACAACGATATGCACAGCAGGCAGGCTGGCGCTCAAATCTCCATTACCCTCATTGGTCACAATGCAGATGGAGCCGTTCTCGGCGATCAATAAATTAGCCCCGGTGATTCCCACATCGGCAGTAAGAAAAGCACTGCGCAAAACCTGCCTGGCTTCGTTTACCAGATCGGAAATCTGTGTCAGGCCGCGATCACCCAGCTCATGGAATTGCTTAAACAGCTCCGCTACCTGCTGCCGGGTTTTATGAATGGCGGGGGCGATAATATGACTTGGTGGCTCTTGCGCCAGCTGGATGATGTACTCACCCAGATCACTTTCAACCAGCTCGAATCCGGCGTGCTCCATGGCCGCGTTTAGGCCGGCTTCTTCGCCGATCATGGATTTGCCTTTGATAATGCGGTGCGCCCCGACCCCGTTGCAGATATCAATCACCTGTTGATTCAACTCGCCGGTTGTGGATGCCCAATGAACCTGGCCGCCGGAGGCCACCACGCTGGCTTCGAATTGCTCTAAAAGGGGCGCAAGGTTGGCAAGGGCACGCGATTTGGCGGCCTGAGCGCGTTGCTTCAGTTGTTCAAAATCATCCACCATGGCAATGGCGTGGGCGCGTTTAGCCACGAATCCACTTTGTGCGCGTCCCAACGCGTGCTGCAGTGTGGCGTCCTGCAGCGCGTGTTCGGCATTGGCCCTAAACGAATCCGGTGTTGGGCCCTTCATGATGTCGGCACATCGCTGCTTGATTGTTGTGGTTCTTGGCAGGCAGCCAGCAGCTCTGCTACATGCAGAAAATCCTGAGTGCCTTTCTCTGCCAATCCCGACAATCCTGTCATCCCTGCCAATGATTCCAGGTGCAGCAGGCAGCCCAGATCAGCGGATACCACGCCGGTGGCCTTACAATCTGCCACTTGGTTGAGTTTGTTGCGCCCCATCCTGCTGGACAGTGCATCAAATTTTGCGGCAAAGCTGCCGCCGAATCCGCAACAGACCGCTTGATCCTGGAGTTCAGCCAGTTCATAGCCGGCGAGTTGCAGCATCGATTCAGCGCATTGGTGGGATCGGGTTTCCCGGCGGCAGGAACAGCTGGTGTGGTGTGCCCAGGTTCTGCGATGGTGCTGCGGCGGTGGTGAGTCGGGTTCCCAGTGATGCTGATCCAGAAACTGCGCAAGCTCCAGTGTTTTGCCGGCCAGTGCCTGGGACCGCTGCAACCAACTGAGGTCTTGTTTGAGCAACTCAGGATAGTGGTTAATCATCATCCCGGCGCAGGAACCAGAGGGAACCACCACATGGTCGAAAGGCTCCAGCAGGGCAATCTGCTGTCTGGCTATTGCCATGGCCTGCTGCCGGAGCCCGCCGTTGTAGCCGGGCTGGCCGCAGCAGGTCTGAGTGGCGGGTACCTCCACCCGAAAACCCATGCGCTCTATCAGTTGTACGCAGGCGAAGCCAATCTGCGGCCGTAGTGTGTTGACCAGACAGGTGACATAGAGGGCCACTCTGGGAGCAGCCTTATCCGATTTGGTTTTGTTGGGGGTACTGTCTTGCATCTCGTTGTTTTTTAAGACCTATAGGCGGTGGCATATGAGTAAAAATTTGCGGCATGGGGCTTGATATCACCGCTTGAGCCCCCATTTAGCCTGAGTGTTTATTTCTATTCTCCACAATGCGGCGTCAAGCCGCTTTATCTATACCGTTATGAGGAGCGCGTTACAACCATGACAGTCGATGCCAACAAAGAAACCCTTGGCTTCCAGGCCGAAGTAAAACAGCTGTTACATCTGATGATCCACTCTTTGTACAGCAACAAGGAGATCTTTCTGCGGGAGCTGATATCCAATGCTTCTGACGCTGCCGACAAGCTCCGATTCCTCAGCCTGTCCCAAGCCGACATCATGGAAGGCGATGGTGATCTCAAAATTCGCATCGAGTTCGATGAGGATAACAAAACCATCACCATTACCGATAATGGAATCGGGATGAACCGGGATGACGTCATCAGCCACCTGGGTACCATTGCCAAGTCCGGAACCAGTGAATTTCTGAAAAACCTCACCGGAGATCAAAAGCAGGATTCCCAATTGATCGGCCAGTTTGGCGTGGGGTTTTATTCTGCCTTTGTGGTGGCAGACAAGGTGGAGGTGTTCACCCGCAAAGCCGGTGAACCCGCTGAAAACGGTGTGCACTGGGTATCAGAAGGCGAAGGTGATTTTACGGTAGAGCAGGTGAACCGGGAAGGCCGTGGCACGTCCATTGTATTGCATCTGCGCGAAGGGGAAGAAGAGTTCGCCGACGGCTGGAGGCTGCGCAGCATCGTCTCGAAATACTCTGACCATATATCTCTGCCCATTGAAATGGTCAAGAATGAGTTGCCTTCCAGCGATGAATCCGAAGAGGAAAAAACGGAAGACAAAGCCCCCGAATACGAGGTGGTCAACAAGGCTACAGCTCTGTGGACCCGTTCCCGCAATGAAATCGGCGACGACGAATACAAGGAATTCTACAAGCACATTTCCCACGACTTCGAAGAGCCGCTGGCCTGGAGCCACAACCGTGTAGAAGGTAAGCAGGAGTACACGTCGCTGCTGTATGTACCCAAGCGGGCACCGTTTGACTTGTATCAACGTGAAGCTTCCCGGGGGTTAAAACTCTACGTTCAGCGTGTATTTATTATGGATGACGCGGATCAGTTCATGCCCATGTACCTGCGTTTCATGAAGGGTGTGTTGGATTCCAATGATCTGCCTTTGAACGTGTCGCGGGAAATTCTGCAGTCCAATAAGACTGTGGAGAGCATCAAGAATGCGCTCACCAAGCGTTCCCTGGATATGATCAGAAAGCTGGAGCCGGAAGACTACAAGGAGTTCTGGAAGCAGTTTGGCCAGGTTCTGAAAGAGGGGCCGGCAGAGGATTATGCCAACAAGGAAAAGATTGCCGGTTTGTTCCGTTTTGCCACCACATACACGGGTACAGCGGAGCAGGTGGTGTCGCTGGATGATTACATCGAGCGCATGAAGGAAGGGCAGGACAAGATCTACTACATCACCGCAGAGAACTACAACGCGGCCGCCAACAGTCCGCACCTTGAAATCTTCCGCAAGAAAGGGGTTGAAGTGGTGTTGATGTATGACCGCATTGACGAGTGGATGATGGGGCAACTGTTTGATTACAAGGGCAAGAGCTTCATCAATATCGCCAAAGGTGATCTGGACCTGGGGGACATTGAAACCGAGGAAGATAAAAAGCAACAGGAAGAAGTCGAGAAAACCTCGGAAGATCTGGTGAAGCGGTTGCAGGAGGTGTTGACCGCCAAGGTTTCAGAGGTGAAGGTTTCCCATCGTCTTACTGATTCCCCTGCCTGCCTGGTGGTGGGTGCCTACGATATGGGGGCACAGATGCGCCAGATTATGGAGGCGGCGGGTCAGAAAATGCCGGAAAGCAAGCCCACCATGGAGATTAACCCTGCCCACCCGCTGATGGAGCGTCTGAATGGCGAGCTACAGGAAGATCGGTTTGAGGAGTTGGCGCAAATTGTCTTTGATCAGGCAGCATTGTCGGAAGGTCGCTCTTTGGAGGATCCGGCCGAGTATGTCAAGCGGATCAACAAGCTGTTGATGGAAGCGCTTGGTTAAAAATCAAGCTGACACCGGCAGTAATGCCGGTGTCATTTATTTCATTTCGCCATTCCATCTGCCTGCAGGCCTGTTATCATAGAAATGATGTTCAGGAAATTTGGGAGGCAACGTGGTCGATTATTCAATAACTTACCCGTTCACCCGGGAGGCAGCAGAGGAGATTCGCGAAGCCCTACTGTCGTTGGTACTGGACCATATCAAAGCGGTTCAGGAAACGGAGGAGGGGTATGTTCTGGTGTTTGGCCGAGTGCCCGAATCGGTTGAGCCTGCAGCGCAATTAATGCAGGTTGAACGTGTAACGAACCCCTTCATGAGAATGTCGTTGATCGTTGAATCGAATGAAGGCCCTGTCAAATTGGAAATGTCTGGCCCCACCGGAACCAAGGAATTCCTGTATTCCGAATACGGGCTTAAGCGTTGGATTCTCTCTTAGTTGGATAACTGAATGACAACCGAAGTGAAGCAAGTTGCCGTGTTGGGTGGCGGGAGCTTCGGCACCTCCATTGCCAATATCCTGGCCGACAACGGGCACCGGGTCATGCTGTGGATGCGTAACGCCGAGACCGTACGCAACATCGCCACTCAAAATGAAAACACGCAGTACCTGCCCGGCAAAAAACTAAACCCCTCGATACAACCCACCACCAGCCTGCAAGATGCGGTCTCCAGTTCCGATCTGTTGTTTGTGGCCATTCCCAGTAAAGCGTTTAAGCAAGTGGTGACTCAGGCTGCGCAGTGGCTGGATGACAGCAAGATGCTGGTCAGCACCACCAAGGGTATCGAGATGGATGGCTTTCGATTGATGAGCCAGATTCTGGAAGATTGCACCCCCTGTTCCAAAATCGGCGTATTGAGCGGGCCCAATCTGGCCAAGGAAATTGCCGAGCGCACCCTGACCGGGTCGGTCATTGCCAGTGAATACGGCGTGGTAAGACAGACTGTTCAGGACACCTTGTCCTGCAATTATTTCCGTGTCTATGCCAATAGCGATCGCTTTGGTGTTGAACTGGGGGGCGCCTTAAAAAATATCTATGCCATCGCCTCCGGCATGGCGGCTGCCATGGGGATGGGTGAAAACACCAAGAGTATGCTGATTACCCGCAGCCTTGCCGAGATGAGCCGCTTTGCGGCCCGATTAGGCGGTAATCCCATGACCTTTCTGGGGCTGGCGGGGGTCGGTGACTTGTACGTAACCTGTACTTCGCCTTTAAGTCGAAATTATCAGGTGGGCCACGCATTGGCCCAGGGCCGGGCTTTGGATGAGATTCTCGATAATCTGGGGGGCACCGCAGAAGGGGTCAATACCATCCGTCTGGTCAAGGGAAAGTCTGAAGAACTGGAAGTCTATATGCCGTTAGTGCATGGTCTATATGAGATTTTGTTCGAGGAAAAAGAACTAAAGGATGTTATCCAGAAACTGATGTTGGGTGAACAGAATACCGATGTGGAATTTGTATTACCAGGGCCGGACAAGCTGGCTAATTTAAAGAGAGGGTAAAAACGATGAGTCAGGATTCGCAGCCGCAGGAAAAAGATTCGCTGTTTTTGACGGCCCTTTACATGATTCTGTTTTATCTGGTTTTCGTCTTGGCTGGGTATGTGTTGATCGGCTTGGGCGCGATACAGGTGGCGGTGCGTTTATTGTCGGGGCAACCCCAGGATGAATTGAAGCGCTTCGGCGCCAGCTTTGGCCGTTACATGGCGCAGATCGTTGATTACATTTCCATGAAATCCGATGTCAAACCCTACCCATTCAATGAGTGGCCTACGGTAAACGAGAAAAAACCGTGAGTACGGTATATGTGATGCGCCATGGCGATGCAGTGAGCCGTGCCAACACAGATGCTGAGCGGCCCCTGTCTGAACGGGGTATAGCGGAAGCAGAGAGCATGGTTGATACGCTATTGGCGGAACCACCGGGCTTGATTTGGGTAAGCCCCTATTTGCGGGCGCAGCAAACCAAAGATGCGGTGGTGGCCGGTCTTACGCAGCACGGGTGTAATCCGCTGGTGGAAACTGTGGAGGGTATTACCCCAGATGACCACCCAATGGCAGTGCTGGCGTTGCTGTCACGGTATCAGGAAAGCGCTGACCAGGCGCAGGGGCCTTTGCTGTTGGTTAGTCACAACCCGCTGGTGTCCCTGTTGTTGAGTGTACTCACCGAAGGCCATGCACAACCTTCCATCGGCATGGCGACTGCATCCATCGCCTGTCTGCAGGGTGATGTTTTTGCTTCCGGCTCCATGATTCTGGAATGGTATAAAACACCGGGAATTTAGGCCATTTCAATCAGTTGAACTTTATGGGGCGATCGGCCATAGTTCTACGCTTAACCTTCCCAATATCTGTGAAATAAAAACAAAGAGTACAAGGCCATGAGCGCTTCCGCAAAAGTTCAGCCCACACGCGAGGTGAAAATCAACACCGGGATTCCGCTTCCCCTGGAGCGGTTTTATCACTGGGAGAAACACACCCCTACCAAAATTTGTTTCACGCAGCCGATGGGCGATGGGGTGGTGGTTGACATCACCTGGCACGAGGCCGGACAACAGGTGAGGGCAATGGCCTCCTATCTGCAGAAGATAGGGGTAAAACCAGGCGATAACGTTGCGCTGGTATCAAAGAACTGTGCTCACTGGGTGATGGCTGATCTGGCAATATGGATGGCGGGTGCGGTTTCCGTACCGCTTTATCCAACACTGACCGCCGACAGCGTTCGCCAGATTCTGGAGCACAGTGAATCAAAGTACCTTTTTGTCGGTAAGCTGGATGACTGGCCCGCAATGGCCGCGGGTGTTCCCGATGACGTATCCTGCATCAGCTTTCCCTTAAGCCCGGACAATGCCTTTCCCACCTGGAATGAAATCGTCGAATCATCTGAGCCAATGCAGGCCAGCCCCTCGCGGAGCCACACCGAGCTGGCCACCATTATCTATACCTCCGGCACAACCGGTATGCCAAAAGGTGTAATGCACACCTTTAACAGTATTGCGTCCGGTGCCAGTCAGGCTGCCAATATCTATGAGGCGTCACCGGATGACCGTGCCTTGTCCTACTTGCCGCTATCTCACGTTGCTGAGCGAATGGTTGTGGAGATGATGCAACTGTATCAGGGCATGCATGTGTTTTTCGCTGAATCGCTGGATACCTTTGCCTCTGACTTGCAACGTGCGCGGCCCACCATCTTTTTTGCGGTACCGAGGATTTGGGCAAAGTTTCAGGCTGGGGTTTTTTCCAAGATGGATGAACGTAAACTGAATCTGCTGCTGCGTATTCCGCTGGTATCGGGAATCATAAAAAAGAAGTTGAGAGAAGCCATTGGTTTAAATGATGCACGGTTGTGCTTCAGTGGTGCTGCGCCAATTTCCGGTTCTCTGCTGGATTGGTACAAGCGACTGGGTATCGAAATTCTGGAAGTGTACGGGATGACGGAGAATATGGGTTATTCTCACAGTACACGGCAGGGAAATGGCCGGGTAGGGTATGTGGGGCAGGCTAACCCGACGGTGGAAGTAAAAATTGGTGAGGGTGGTGAAGTGCTGGTTCGTTCGCCAACCAATATGATCGGCTATTACAAAGAGCCGGAGAAAACCCGTGAAACCTTGAATGAGGAGGGTTTTCTGCATACCGGTGACGTGGGGGTTACCGAACCGGACGGCAGCCTGAAAATCACCGGGCGCATTAAGGAGATTTTCAAGACCAGCAAAGGTAAGTATGTGGCTCCCTTTCCTATCGAATCCAAGTTGCTGGCGGACGCCCATGTGGAGCAAGTCTGCGTAGTGGGCAATGCCATGCCGCAACCCATTGCCCTGGTTGCCTTGTCTGAATCAGACCTGGCTGCCTTGCAGGAGGGTGCAAGCCGAGAGTCCATTCACCAGGATTTGATCAAGTTGTACGAGCAGGTGAATGCGACGTTGGATCCCCACGAAAAGCTGAAAACCATTGTGGTAACCAATGGCGAGTGGTCTATTGAAAATGGCATCATGACACCGACCCTGAAGATTAAGCGTAATGTGCTGGAATCACGCTATGAGGATCGGATTGAAAACTGGTACGACTCGAAAGAGAAAGTTCAGTGGGAATAGCAGGTCACAGGTGTGATCTGATGAAGATAGTATGTTGATACATTTCGCTCACGCCAATGGTATTCCAGCTGCCAGTTACAAGCCGCTTTTTACCGCTCTGGCTCCCCATCAGGTGATCTATAACCCTCAGTTTGGTCATAACCCTGACTACCCCTATGCCGGGGGTTGGCAGTACCTGGCTGATGAGCTACTGGATTTTCTGGCTCAGCAGACAACCGAACCGGTGCTGGCAGTTGGCCATTCATTGGGTTCCGTCATCAGCTTTATTGCAGCCTGCAAGCAGCCCGAGCGTTTTAAAGGCGTGTTGATGCTGGACCCGCCGCTGTTGTGGGGTAAGTTGGCCTGGGCCTTCAGAATTGCCAAACTGTTGGGCAGATCGGATGATCTGACACCCGCCGGCAAATCAAAGTTCCGGCGCCGTTCCTGGCCCAGCCGGGAACAAGCGTTGCAGTATTTCGCCTCCAAAAAGCTGTTTCAATTTGACGCCGCGTGCTTTGCAGCGTTCAGTGATGTGGTGGTAAAGCCGGTGGCGGCGGGTAATGAAACTCACAATGAAGGTGCGGTGGAGCTGACTTTCGATGTTGATGTTGAAGTTGGAATTTTCCGCAACACTCCGGTCAATCTGAAATCCTACCGCCGGCCAGAAGGTGTTCCCATCAAGGTAATCCATGCTGACCGCAGTGATGCTTCCCTCAAGCAATGCGTGATTCCGTTCTGCGATTACTTTGACCTGGAACGGCAGATGATCCCCGGGCAACATATGTTTCCATTGCAACAGCCGAAGGCTACTGTTTCACTGATACAACAATTTATACAGGGTGTAGAACATGCTGACTGAAGAGATTCGGATCAATCTGGCCGGCCGGGAGTTGGCTGCTAAACAGTGGGGGGATGCGGATAAACCGGCCATTATTGCCCTGCACGGTTGGTTGGATAATGCGGCCACCTATGATCGGCTGGCCCCCGGATTAAAGGATTATCGAATCATTGCATTGGATTTTGCGGGGCATGGCTTCAGCTCCCATCGGCCGGAAGGGGTTCGTTACCATTTTATCGACAACGTTGATGATGTGATTGGCCTGGCGGATGCTCTTGATCTGGAGCGCTTTACCTTGATGGGACACTCCATGGGCACCGGCGTTTCCACTATGCTGGCAGGGTCCTTCCCCGATCGGGTTGAAAAGTTGATATTGATCGAAGGCATTGGTAGCAACACCAGCGAGGCCGAGGAAGCTCCCAGGGTGCTGCGCTCGGCGGTCTCCGATATGAAACGGGCTGCAGCCAAGAGTAAACCCATCTATGAAACCCGTGATGAGGCGGTTGAGGCCCGCATGAAAGGCATAGGGGGAATCAGCCGAGCGGCAGCGGAGAGTTTGTGCTCGCGGGGTTTAATGTCGGTGTCGGGTGGCTTCACCTGGCGTTCCGACCCACGGCTGGTGATGTCTTCGGCAATTCGATTAACCGAGGGCATGGTATCGGCGTACCTGAAGGAGCTGAACATGCCGGCAATGTTGGTGACCGGTAAGCAAAGTTTTCTGACGGGTAATGCGGTGATCAGCCAAAGGATCCAGTTGGTCCCTCAATTGGAGTGGGCGGAGTATGATGGCAATCATCACCTTCATCTGGAGCCCGAAACCTTTAAACCCGTGGTTGAAATGATCGAGCGTTTTCTGGCGCAATAGAAATCAACGCTTAACCTGTTTATTTGATGTGAGACTGGATCAACTGCAGGACTTTTCTTTCCTTTTCCTCATAGCTTAACGTTATTGAAGACAACAGTTCCTTGTCTGGGTTGTCGCTGATCAACGATAGCCCAAACTCCCCAAAACGCTTCTGTATGCTCTTCTGCAGATAAAAGGCTTCGGTTTTATGCCAGTGAGTTTTCGAAGGCAGTTGCAGTATGTGATCGCAAAGGGTTTCAATACCTCGGTTTTTGACGGCGCTGGTGAGGAATATCTGATCTTTGGCCGACTGCCTATAGTCATCTTCCGCATGCAGCTCTACAAGCCTTGCTTGTTTCAATGAGCTGCGCAACATATGGTAGCTGCTTCTGGCCAGCTTCTCTTCGTCGCATTTGTTGACGATGAAGCTATCCGGGATTTCCATGATGCCGCATTTCATGAACTGGATCTGATCCCCCGCCAATGGCTGCATCACCAGAAAGGTATGGTCGGTCATGAATTGAATATCAATTTCATTTTGACCAATGCCCACGGTTTCAATAATGATGAAATCAAACAGATGTCGGAGGAGGCGGCAGGCCTGAAAGGTGGCCTCTGTAACGCCTCCCAGTTCCAGGTTTGATGCCTGAGATCGGAAATAAAGCCGCGTTTCTTTTTTACCATAATGCATCCGGGTACGATCACCCAGTATGGAGCCGCCGGAGACCTGGCTTGAGGGGTCTATGGCCAGCACGGCAATGGTGGCGGTTTTGCTTTTCTGTAGAATGGTGCGGCACAGTTCGGCAATGAGGGAGGATTTTCCGGCCCCCGGTGTGCCGGTGAATCCGATAATCGTGGCCTCTTTGCTAAAGCTCTGCGGGTGTTGTGCTATGTAGTGGTGGATCGCCTCCCGCACGCAGGCGTTATCCGGTAGTTGGCTTTCAAACAGGGTAATGAGCTTGGCCAAAGGCCATTTCTTCAGTGCTTTGGCCTGGGTGAGTTTTTCCAACCAGGCTGGTTCTAAAGGCATGCGGGAGGGTAGGGACATAGAACCTGCGAGCACCTATGCCGCGGTTTTTTTGGCATTGAGGATCAGGTCCATAATGGTGTTCATGATGTCCATCAGGTCATAATCTTTGGGGGTAAATACCCGTTGAATGCCTTTCTGCTCCAAATTGGGTATATCCGATTGCGGAATAATGCCACCCAGAATTACCGGTATGGCGTCACGGGCTCCTTCTTTGTCCAGCTCGGCCATAAGCTGGTCAATGATTTCATTATGTGAACCGGATAACAGCGAGATGCCGATAACATCCACGTCTTCTTCGATAGCCGACTGCACAATATCCACGGCACTCAACCGAATTCCGAAATAGATGACATCAAAGCCCGCATGGCGTGCTGCCACCGAAATCATTTCAGCGCCGTTTGAGTGGCCATCGAGGCCGGGCTTGCCAACCACAATGCGGGGTCGATGTCCGTATTGCTCCATAAACTGCTTAACTTTGGCGCGGACGGTTTGCAGTTTGTCATTTTCCAATGAAAGCGTTTGCCCTTCCACACCGGTGGGGGGGCGATACTCGCCGAACACTTCACGCAGGGTTGCGGCCCATTCGCCGGTTGAGACCCTGGCATGGGCGCAGGCAATGGACGCCTCCATGAGGTTTTTGCCCGCTTCGGCATCATCTTTCAGTTGCTTGAGGCAGGCCTGGGCTTTGGCTTCATCACGCTTTGCTTTGGTTTCATGTAATGCATTCAGGGTGTCGGCAGCGGATTCCGGATCCACTTTGAACACGCCGCCATCGGCTGCCGAGAGCAGGGGAGAGGCAATACCTTCGGCCCAGCGGTTCTTGCCCACCACGACCTGCTCACCGGTGTTGATCTTGGCCATGCGCTCAGCCTGGGAGATCACCAGTTGTGATTTCATGTAGCCGGTTTTAATGGCTTCAACACCACCGCCGGCGTCCAGAATTTTCTGAATCTCTTCTTTGGCCTGTGCCTTCAGGTCATCGACCTTGGATTGCACAACCGGTGAACCGTCGAACAGGTCAGGGTATTCCAGCAAGTCGGTTTCGTAGGCCAGAATCTGCTGCAGGCGCAGTGACCATTGTTGATCCCAAGGGCGGGGCAGGGACAGGGCTTCGTTCCAGGCCGGCAGTTGCAGGGCACGACAGCGGGCATTGCGGGACAGGGTCACGCCCAGGGCTTCAATCAGGATGCGCCAGGCGTTGTTCTCCGGCTGTTCTTCGGTTAGCCCCAGAGAATTCACCTGCACGCCATACCGAAAGCGGCGGAATTTCGGGTTTTTGACGGCATAGCGCTCCTGGCAGATCTCGTCCCACAGCTCAGTAAACGCGCGCATCTTGCACATTTCCTCAATGAAGCGCATGCCTGCATTAACGAAGAAGGAAACCCGGCCTACGCAGCGCTCAAACTCTTCCTCGTTGAAGCAGTTGCGTTCTTTAATGGCGTCCAGCACGGTGATGGCGGTCACCAGGGAATAAGCCAGCTCCTGCACCGGGGTCGCGCCTGCTTCCTGCAAATGGTAAGAGCAGACGTTGGACGGGTTCCATTTGGGAATATTGTTCAAGCAATATTCGTACATATCCACGATCAGCTTGATGGACTGATCCGGTGGGAACACATAGGTGCCGCGGGCCAAAAATTCCTTGATGAGATCGTTCTGGGTGGTGCCCTGCAGTTTTGCCAACTCAATGCCGCGCTCTTGCGCCAGGGCAATGTACAGTGACAGCAGCCACATGGACGTGCCGTTGATGGTCATGGACGTATTGATTTCATCCATCGCCATCTCATCAAACAGAATGGCAAAATCATCCAGCGTATTGATGGGCACACCCACTTTGCCGATTTCCGGGCGCGCGATGTCTTCATCCGAGCTGTATCCGCATTGGGTGGCCAGGTCGAAGGCGATGCTGAGGCCGGTTTGCCCCTTGGCAAGATTGCTGCGATACAGCTCGTTGGATGCCCGCACATTGGTGTGGCCAGCGTACGTCCTGAATATCCAGGGGCGGTCTTTGCCGGCTTGGCCTTCCTGATCGTAAATAATATGGGGTTTTTTATCGCTCATGGCCGTATTCCAGAAACAGTGGGCTTAACCGCGTTTTTTGATCAGCAGGCGGCGCTCGATTTCAAATATTTTGTCAGTGATCTTGCTCTTGCCAAGGGCTTTTTTATCGTTCTCCTTGATGAAGAGATCCGCGCCGTGCTGCTCAAGGGCAGCGGCTGCCGTGATGTTCTTCACGCCGATAAATTGCAGGCTCACCACGCTGGCGTGATCTTTGAGCTCGTCCGGAGCATCGTCAACCCGCAGGATACGGGTGAGGGCGAATACCGTATCGCCGGCGAACGCCGGTTGTGTGTGGTAACCTTCGGTGAAGCCCAATTCCCAGACCGCGTTCTCCGACAGATCGCGGCTGGCCAGGCCCTCCAGCCAGGCGTAGACCAGGCCCCCATAGACAATGGGATTACCGCTCATGGGGCCGCTCAGACTTTGACTGAACACCTTGTCGTAGTGCAGAGGGTGAGTGTTACCCACCTGGTAGGTCAGGGCAAAATGTTCATCGCTGATGGTACGGCCATTATTGTGAACAATGATATCGCCAGGGGTGAAATCTTCCGCATAGGTGTTCCAGCCGGTGACGCTCCTGGTCACATGACGCAATGCAGTGGGCAGGGCGTCAGGCAGGTTGATCCGGGCATCCTCCTGCCAGGGAAAAACCGGTGCTTCCCCCTCGGCCACGGGCACGGTGGGCAGGCGGTCGCCGCGATAGGCCACCATCAGTTTGCGCTCATACTGCAATACCACTTCACAGCGTTGGTTTACACCCAAAGTGCGAATGGTGACAATGCCCGGCTTGTCTGCGCCCCGTTCCTTGCGATCAACCACCATGGTCATGGCGCGTACGGTGTCGCCCGGATACACAGGATTTAAAAACTGTGCATTGTAATAACCCAGATTGGCGATGACTTTTTCCGAGTCGTTCTGCACACCCAGGGACAACACCACGTTGAATACCATTTGCGGTGATGCCGGCAGCTTCTCAAAACCGTGGGCTTTGGCATACTCAAGATCCAGATACAGCGGATTGCACTGCATGTAGGTACGTGAGAAGGCATCAATAGCGGACTGGGTAAACGAGAATCCCCGCGGATGGACAAAAATCTGCCCGGGTACGTACTCTTCCAAATAGCGTCCGTACTGGGGATGACGAACGCTGGCAAGCGTAATCTCGGTTGCGGGGGCCAATTCGGTTTGGGGGCTGAACTTGATGGGCATACTAAATCCTTCTTGATTAAGCCGCGTTTTCGACCAGTGCTTTGGCGATGACTTTCAGTGCCAGTGTCTCTTCTGCGCCTTCGAAAATGGAAAGCACGCGGGAATCGATAAAGTAACGGCTGACTGAAGATTCTTCAGCGTACCCCATTCCACCGTGAATCTGCATGGCCTCCCGGCACAGCCATTCTGAGGATTTACAGGAGTACAGTTTCACCAGGCTGGCTTCCATCTGGCCTTTGCCTTCGTCCATCAGCCGCGCGACATGGTAGGTAAACTGCCGGGAGACTTGCAGCAACATGGCCATACGGGCGATTTTGACCAGGGTTAACTGATATTCACCAATGGCTTTGCCGAAGACCACCCGCTCGCGGGAATAATCCAGTGCCCGTTCAAAGGCAGCCTGCATTACGCCCGTGGCGCGGGCGGCGGTCTGGATGCGGCCACCGGCAAAACCGGCCATGGTGTAATAGAAGCCTTTACCGATACCTTCCGCACCGCCCAACACATGAGAATCGGGCACAAAGTAATTATCAAAGAATACCGTAAAGGAATGCATGCCACGATAGCCAATGGTGGGGATGGCTTTGCCGGTGATGGTGCCGCCATTGGTTTGCTCATGGGCGAAGGCGTGGCCCGCGGTGGAGGGTTTTTCAACCAGGAACATGGTGAGGCCTTTGTGGCCGGAGCTCATATCAGAATTGGTACGGGCCAGAGTGAGCAGCACACCGGCTTTGCCGGCAAAGGTACACCAGGTTTTCTCGCCATCCAGCACCCAGCCGCCTTCCACCTGGGTGGCCTTCAGCTTCATTCCGGCCACATCAGAGCCAAAGTTAGGTTCAGTGACGGCCACCGCATTCAGGGGTTCAGCTTGCGCGAGTTTGGGCAACCAATACTGCTTTTGCTCTTCGGTGCCCCCTTTCAGCAACGCGCGGGCCATGATTTCGGGGCGGGTAATAAGGCTGCCAGCCGCTCCCAGCGAGCCACGGGACAGTTCTTCGGTCACAACAATCATGCCCAGATTATCTTCGTTGTCGTCAGGCTGGATACCACCGTATTGCATCGGTATGGATAAACCAAAACAGCCCAGGTCGACCAGAGGCTTCAGGATATCGTCGGGAATGTCCAGGTCCTTGGTGTGAATATGCTCGGCCAGAGGCATGACCACTTCCGTGGCAAATGAACGGAACTGGTCCCGCATCATTTCCTTTTCCTCGTCCAGCATGTATTCACCGGTGAATCCGGCGTTCTCCAGTACAGCTTTGCCCACAGCCTGCATGCTCTCGGTGGAGAGATACTGATTGATAAAGGCATCCACCTCATCGGAATCCAGGGTTGCCGTCAGCTGTTGCCGGGTAAAACCAAAATCTGCACGACGTGCGTTAAACCGCCCGCGCACATTCTGCAGAGCTTCAGCCGAGTACTGCAGGGCCAGGCGTTCCTCAATACGGTTGGCCTCGCCATTTTTGGCTTGCGCCACGTTGCTGCTGTAGCCGAGCATGACTTTCGCGGCGGTGATTTCGGCTTCGCAATAGGCGACCTCGTAGCAGGCCAGTTGCTTTTCATCCAGTTTGGAACCGGACACGCGGCCTGCTGACGTACTGTAGGCCTTGAGGTGGCTGAGCGCAGCGTTGAGAGCAGTTTGAGCTTGATCAATGAGGGCGCGTGCCTGGTCGATAGCTGAAGACATTGGGATCTCCGTTAAAGCTGAAAGAGTCAGGTGCGACTATTGCGCACCCTTAGCATCTAATCAATATCGTCTATTTTGCGTCGATCAACAACGACGACAGCCCAATTAACCCTGAGCACGATTTGAAACGATGTGAACGAATGAGCGGGATTTCAGTTCATCCATGGTAATGCCGGTGGCAATGGCCTCCTGCTGGGTGATGGCACCGCAGGCGATTCCGCGCAGGAAGAAATTCAGCAGGCCCTGGCCGGTGGCGGCATCGTCAAAGGTATTGCCCACCAGGGTGGCTTGGGCTGCCTTATTAATGAAGGCCTCCAGGCGCTTGGAGGCATCCGGTAACCCCTCCAGGAAGAACGCATACACGGCTGCATATCGAATCGGCAACTGGCCGGGATTCAGGTCCCAGCCCTGGTAATAGGCGTGCCGCAGAGAATGCTGGATATTGTCATAATGCAGTTTCCAGGCGGAGTGGACGACGGCGGTATTTTCCAGCACCTGCTGGTTGGTCAGCTCACCCTTGTGGGGGCCGATGGGCATCACAGTGGTGGCACCATCACTGATGGTGAGGCCGGTACCGGCGCAGGCTACCTGCAGAACATGGCGGGCAAAATCCGAGGCCGGGTGGGTGTGAGTCTGGTGCGCAGCAGTGATATTGCAGGTTGCAGTGTAATCGTATGTTCCGAAAATGGCGGAGCGACAACGGCCACGGGCCGCCGCTGCCAGCAGTCGAACCTGGTTGGAACCATCGGCATCGATGATGGCCTGGGTGGTTTCAATCATGATTTCCAGTTTCAGGCTGCCCGCTGCGTAGCCGCACTTTTCTTCCAGAATGTCCAGCAGATCTGCCAGCGCCGACACTTGTTCGGGATGGGTTACTTTGGGCAGGGTGATGATAAAGTTTTCCGGCACCTTGCCACCGGTCACCTCGGCCAGGCGGGTTAAGAACAGATCCAGTGTGCGTACCGAGCGCTCGCGGCATTCCTCGGTGAAGGTTTTAATTCGAATACCGATAAAGGGAGGCAGGGTGCCTTCTTCCATACCTTTGGCAACTTCCTCCGCGGAACGCACCGCATCGGCATCTTCTTCATCATCGGGGCGGTTACCGTAACCATCTTCGAAGTCGATGCGGCTGTCTTCGATGGGCTCGCTGGAGAGTTTTTTCAGGACACGATCGTATACGGTATAGGCCAACCAGGCTGCAGGGTTGGCGTCTTTCATCTTGACCGGATCGGCCGCGACGGCTTCTCCCAGCGCGGCGGCCTCTGTGGCCGTGGTGGGCAGTGATTCGCTTCCGGTCATCCCAACAATCCGTGCCAGGGCGCAGAAATCCGGTGCATAGGTATTCAAGGCTCGTTGCGCCAGTCCACCGAGTTTCTGTGCGGCGCCAGCTTTGAACAGGTTGGCACCACCGTACACGGTGTGCACCGGCTGTCGGTCAGAAGAATCGCCGGGGTACATTGAGCTGTGCTTTTGATTGGATTCAGCCAGTCTGGCAAGGATGGATTGGGTGTCAGAATCGGTCAATGTCAGTTTCATGGATTACCCGTGCCCTTATAAAGGTCCTTTAAACAAGCGTTTTAATTTCAGGCCGTGAATCGTTAATACCTGATTTATAAGGTATTTAATCGATTAGACGGTGAAATGGTGGAGATCGAGAAGCCACACATTTTACCGGCCCCTACTAAAGAAAGGTAGATTATATAGTGGACGAGCGGTCACGACCATTCTGGTTGCAGGTAATTTGCCGGTCACCTGATCGGGTGATGGTGAATCCGCATAAGATGTTGATAGTATTTCCACAACGTAAAACACCAAGAAAACGGACTTTATCAGGCCAATAAAGGAATGGGTGCCATGGGGATGGGAAAACGGAACGCGTTGAGCCTGCTGATGCTGACAATGGCTGTCTTGGGGACGCTGCCGGGGTGTGGCGGGTCGGCCGTACCGAAGATGGACTGGCAGGGGGAGGGCTTCTTCAGTTTTCCCTGGCCCAACGATTTGCGGCGACAGCAGGATGGCACACTGGATTTAGCCGGGTTCCCGGGAACCGGCAATCCACTGCTGGCCACGGTGCTGGCAAAAGGGGTTCCCTACATAAACGGTTTCAGCACCAATGCAGGTGTCGTGTTTCAGTTCAACCGTGCGCTCGACCCAAGCGTTTTGCCACCGGCCAAAGCGACGCTGGCCGATGATTCGGTCATGATGTTGGTGAACATTGATCCTGATCATCCGGCCTATCTGCAGCGAATTCCCGTACGTTCCAATTTCGACCCGGTCACGACGGTTTATCAGCCGGGTCACTTGTTGACGATGATGCCGGTCCCTGGTTATTCCCTGGAACCGGATACCCGCTATGCAGCTATTATTTTCAAGGGCCTGCGAAGCCTGACAGGGGAACCGATCCTGGCTGCCCCCCCTGCTAACCGCGCTGGCGGCCGGCTCTGCGCCTGAAGCATTGGCGGGGGATCTCTGGCAACAACTGCAAGACCAGTGGCGGTTGGTGGCCAGCTATACCGCCGATCACACCGCCTGGAGCCCGGATCAGGTGGCTGCGTTTACCGTTTACAGCACCATGGATCCCACCCGTTATACCTATCCTGTGGCTCGGGCAATCGCCCGGCTGGATGATGACAGCATCATGGAATCGGTCACTATCCGAAGTGCCGGGCCCATGTGTGGCTATTATTCTTATCTGCCCATGGAAGCCGATGTTGATCTGCCCGTGTGGCAACAAGGGGTGGCACCCTACACCCTGGCCGGGGGGATGATTGCCGTGGATGAGCAGAGTGGGCTGGCGCTGCAACAGGGGTGGGAATCCACCAGGATGACCATTCTCATTGGCTGCTCAGGTGGTGACACCGCCAGGATTCCGATGATTTATGCCGATGGCAGTGGCGCCTCGTACGGCTCTGCCTCCAGGTTTCCCGGCTTTTATGATGGCCAAACATTCGAGCATGTCGCCCTCTCAGTGGCGCCCCATCAAACCGGCTACCGTGCCGCCCCGATTTTGGCAAGTTATCGGGAATGGCTGAAAGCGATAGGCCTTAATGTTCCTGATATCGGGATAGAAGGGTTAACGTTTTACAATCTGTTCAACCCTCCTGCCAACATTGGAAACCATATCCAAAGTGCCGCCGATCAACTTTATCTGCGCCGCATCGCCCTGCTGTTACCAGAGATCCTCCAGCGGTCTGATTTGGATCAGCAAGCGCTGAACTTTGATTTTTCGCAATTCAGCGTACGTGACGATACTGCGGTTCTGGGCGCACACAGTCAGGGGGCCAGTGTGGCACCTTTGGCGATGGCCATGGACCCGGTGTTCGACATCGGAATCCTGAGCGCCGCGGCATCCCATGCCTATTTTCAGGCAACCCATCGGGGCAGTATTCGTGAGCTTATACCGGTCATTCTGCCGGGTTTTGTGCAGTCGGAGGTGGACTATTTCCACCCCCTGATGCAAGTCTTGCAGACCATGCACGATCCTGCAGATTCGGCGAATTATGTCCGCGATATGCAAACAAAAAGTTTACTGCAGACTGCCGGTTATCAGGATGGCTGTGTGCCGCGGGAAGCTTCCGCGGCCTTGGGTTTCGGGCTGGCAAGAGCGGGGCTGATTCAACCGGTGGCACCTTTGAGTCGCCAATCATCGTTTTTTGATACCGACCAGATTCTGGATTTAACACCATTGAGTAATACCGGCCCGGTACAGGAACCAAATCTGGAAAACGCTGGCATAGGGCTGTTTCTGGAGCTGGGAACGGGGCATAACCGTTATCCTGACCGGTATACCGCCAGGGAGTTTTTGCAGCGGGTGACCAATTCAGAACCGGAGCTGCCCATATCGCTGCCTGGCTATGATAACGGAGGCACGGGTTGCGATGTTCGCTATGAGCAGGGCTACAACCCTTCCTGAAAGTGTGCAGCCGGCGGGATAAGCAGGCCTGATTCAGGTACTCCGGTTAGAACCGCAAAACGACTTTTACCTGATCGTTTACCGCTTGAGCCGATACATAACCCACCATGTTGGGATTGCCAGCCACCAGCTCCAGTACTTTTTGTTCAGAGGGCACCTCTTTCGGTGGTGTTCCCTTACCGGAGAACAACAGCATGGTCCAGTAGGAGCGTATTTGTGCGTCCGATTTTTTGATGATCTTCTGGTGAAACAGTTGGCGCGATTTGGAGGGGTGTTTTAACTCGATGGGGATGGCATCTGCCCCGGTGGAGAAGGTCTTTTGTTTGGTCAGGAAAATCCGCCCAATGATATTGCTGTCAAAGTCTGCGGCATTGCTCGGATGAACGATCACGGCATATTGTTCTGCAAACACCGGCGGTGCGTGGAGCATGAGTGCAACCAGCAGGGTGAAGATGGGTCCAGCTTGACGTAACATAGTCATGCCTCTAGAACACAAAGTCCAATGCCATGGATATGAATTCTGTACGGGACTCCCCGGTCGGGGGAGTCTCGTCACGGCCATCCTGGTACGAATTGGAATACTCTACCTTCAACGCCGCCGCCTGCTTGAAATCCCAGCGCACGCCCACCGTGTGGGTTTCAGTATCAGGGGATGCATCTCTGAATGAATAAGTATAGTGCGGAGTGAATCGGCCAATCATATATCCAAGGGATGCGTAACCAGTTATCTCTGTATCGACGTTAAGTACACTGTCGATATGGGTGAATTCGCTGCGCCAGAGCAGTGATCCATAGTCAGCCATAAAGCCCAGCGCGATGTATTCCACCTTACCCTCTGAGGGCTCAGGGTCCAACTGGATCAAGCCTCCGGCGCTGCTCACCAGGATCGGTTTAACATCCAGGCTGATGCGAATGGTATGGTACACAGCCCGCAGCCGGAGCCACTCATAGTCGAGTATGACATTGATGCCCTGGCTCTTGGTGATATCGGCCACCACCTCATCGTCCTCTTTTTCCTCAGCGCCGTACCAGATTTGAGTTGTCAAACCTACGTTGTGGAAATAGTGGGTATTGAAGATGTTGACCCCGGTGAGGGTTGAAGCAGGTATGGAATAGACATCGACTGGCGGTCGAATCCAGTGGTAGGCATACGCTGCGTCCAGAAAATCGGAATAATAGAAAAGCGGTAAGCGGAAACGGCCCGCATTAAACACGGTTTCTGCGCTTAGCCGATACGTGGCGTAGGCCCATTCAATGTCGGCATCACTGCTTTCGGCACCTTTGCCAATAACCTGGATGGTGGCAGTGACCTGATCGTTTACCTCTGAAACCGCCCGCAAGGCGATGAGGCTCTCGGGCTCAAAGCGTATGGCGTTGTCGTATTCGGCGCCGGATACGGGATCAACCAGCACTGGAGGGTCCGCTTCACTTGTGACTTTCCCCGCCGCAACCGTACCAAAACCGCTGAAACCAATGTCCACTGCATGCGCATGATTGGCGGTCAGTATGAGACCGCCGGTGAGCACCAGCAACAAGAGAAAGGTGTTGGTCATGAATCCTGAATCCCCGCATGTTAACTCAAACTTAGGACTCATTTTCGATCCTGTAAAGCAGAGTCAGCGGGAGCTGCGGGGGCGATTCAGCGGCCTGGGCTCTATGCCGGTTTGGCCTGTTCCTTTATTTGTTGTGCCAGCTTGCGCTGGGCTTCCAAATGCCGCTCAAGGCTCTGGCATTTGTAATCCCAGGCAGCGCGGGCTTTTGCATGGGGCATTAACAAAAAGGTTTTGGAATCCACCGCTGCGTAGATCAGGCTGGCAATATCATCGGCGCTGAGTTCATTGGAACCCGCCACCAGCTTGTCCAGTTTGGCGGCGGTGGTTTTATCCGGTGAGCGCATGGATTCGCCCAAATTGGTTTTGAAAAAGGAGGGGCAAACACAGGTGACGCCAATGCCGTGCGGCTCTAACTCGGCCACCAGGGTTTCCGACAGCGAGATAACCGCTGCTTTCGAAACATTGTAGTTGCTCATGCCGGGGGGGTTGAGCAACCCGGCCATGGACGCAATGTTCACCAGATGTCCGCCGCCCTGTTGTTTCATGGCCGGCACCGCCGCCTGGCAGCCGCGCAGTACACCGAAGAAATTGATGTCCATAACCCATTCCCAGTCATCGCTGCTGACCCAGTCAAACGGGCCACCGGCGGCCACCCCGGCGTTGTTGATCATGATGTCGATCCCGCCCCAGCGCTGCTGCACGGCCGCCACGGCCCGTTGCACGCTATGGGCCTCTCGTACATCACATTGCTGGTAGAACGCATCCATGCCATGGTTCAGCAATTGCTCGAGTGTTTCCGCGCCGCGCTCATCATTGAGGTCCACAATGGCAACCTGATGTCGTTCTGCCGCGTATTTCATTGCCAGAGCCTTGCCCAAACCACTGGCCCCGCCGGTAATCAAGACCCGCTTTGAATCCGACCCATCCATGGAAATCCCTCAATAAAAAACGTTGATGTTGAATAAACTGCTGGAAACCTGATAGTAGTCCAAATTTAACTTCAGTTGAACATAGCTTGAATACCGGCATGGGGTCTGCTAGTTTCTAAACCGTTGACATAAAAGGGAATGTAATGGACATTCTGGGTGGACGGGCCATTGTTTTAAGCTTTCTTCTGACTTCGCTTGCAGCCATGGCTGCATCCGGTCAGACGATTTTTCAGTCATCGGAAGTGGTTTCTGAGCAACGGGATGAATCCCGTCACTATATTCTGCCCTTGGGCCGAATCAAACTGGATCGATCACTGGGCCGGGACATGCCGGCAACCTACAAGCGCATGGACGGGGAGTTTTCTTCCACGGTGTGGGAGTTAACCGGTGGCGAAAACATACAGGAGGCCAGGGATCAGGTGCAGAGTGTTCTGGAGTCTGCCCAATATGAACTTCTGTTTTCCTGTTTCAGCCGGGATTGCGGTGAGAGCTTTGCCTGGGCCAATGCCAAGTTCAATGAACCCATGCTCTATGGCAATGATCGTACGCAGAGTCTGTGGGTGGTCAAAGACAGGGGGGCCCGCCGGTACCATGTTTATTACCTGGTTGAACGGCCTAACCGCCGCCGGTATTTCTACCGTGAAACCCTGTTTGTTCCGGAATTGAAGCTGGATGCGCAAGTGATTGCAAGCATGCTGGAGGAGCAGGGTTATTTGATTCTGGGTGAACTGGTTATAAAAGAGGGAATGCCTGATTTTTCACTGGTGGTGGAAAAAGTGACCCGTCATGCCGGCGATGTGAAACCTGAGCTGCTGGTGATTCATCGCCATGGGGAGGCCCAGGCATTAGCGCCTGTGGCAGAGGTATTACAGGCTCAGCTGAAAGCAAAGGGGCTTGACGTGCCGGTGCTGGATGCGGCCAATCTGGCACCCAGGCCGGATGCGCCGGGAAGAGTCTGGGTGGAATGGGTGGCGCCGGATTGGGAACCATAGAATGTGATCGGGTTCGCGTTGAAGGCTGATTCGCCTCAAATTGGTTGATAATTGATCGATTTGGCCTATCTTCCTAAGATTACTGTCCGACCAAGAGTGCGCTTACTGTGAAACACGCCACCCCCATGCCGCGCAGCCGCAAAGCCAGCTTTACCTCCCGTCAACGTCGTCAGAAGAATCGTGCCTTGATTCGGTCCCGAATGCGCACAAGGCGTTAGAGGATTTCCCTCCAACCATGTAAAATTCCGGCTTTTGCCACGGAAGAGAGAACATGGTTGCCATACCCGACTCCAGTCAGGACCTACTCAGCATCGACGAGGCGATTTCTGAGCTCGCCACCATCCGGGATTTTCTGCGCTGGTCAGTGAGTCTATTCAACGAACATCAGCTGGTGCTGGGGCACGGTTTCGACGATCCCTGGGATGAGGCCGTGGCATTGGTGCTCCATGCCCTGCATTTACCCTGGGATACCGATGTTCGAATACAGGATGCCCGGGTATTGCCCGCCGAGCGCAAGGTGATCTGCAGCCTGTTGGCACGACGGGTGCTGGAGCGGGTGCCCACCGCCTATCTCACCGGAGTGGGCTGGTTTGCCGGCATTCCGTTCCAGGTGGATCAACGGGTTTTGATTCCGCGCTCGCCCATCGGTGAGCTGATAGAAAAGCAATTTGCGCCCTGGATCGATCCCGCGGCAGTAGAGAGCATACTGGATTTGTGTACCGGCAGTGGTTGTATCGGTATTGCCTGCGCCCAGTATTTCCCTGATGCGCTGGTGGATTGTGCGGATCTCAGCGAAGACGCCCTGGATGTGGCGGAGCGTAATGTGCTGGATCTGGGCTTTGAGCAACAGGTTAATGTGATCTACTCCGATCTGTTTGAGGCTCTGGATGGCCGTACCTATGACATCATCGTATCCAATCCACCCTATGTGGATAAGCAGGATATGGATGCTCTGGCGGATGAATTTCATCATGAGCCGAGGATGGGACTGGAGGCGGGCAACGACGGTCTGGATATCGTGCGCAAAATGCTGCCCGAGCTGTCCCGTCACCTGAACCCCGGTGGGATTGCCGTGATCGAGGTGGGTAATTCCTGGGAGGCACTGGAAGACGCCTACCCCCAGGTTGGCTTCACCTGGTTAGAGTTTGAGCGGGGTGGAATGGGTGTGTTCCTGTTGACCAAGGAGCAAATTGATCATCATCAAGCTGATTTTGTACTTTAGGTATGATTCTTAACTGATTGATTTAAAATAATATAGACGTGTCTAAATTGGTTTAGCATGTTTGCAGGGCGGCAGGTATAATGGCGCCCTGTTCAACCTCATCAGATTCAGAGCACATCATGTCAGGAAATTCTTTTGGAAAGTTGTTTACCGTCAGCACTTTTGGCGAGAGTCACGGTGTCGCCCTGGGCTGTATCGTGGACGGCTGCCCACCGGGCCTGGATCTGTCTGAGGCGGACTTGCAACGGGATCTGGACCGGCGCAAACCCGGCACTTCAAAGTACACAACTCAGCGCCGGGAAGATGATGAGGTTCAGATCCTGTCCGGGGTGTTCGAAGGCAAGACCACCGGCACGGCCATCGGCCTGCTCATCAGAAACAAGGATCAGAAGTCCAAGGATTATTCGGATATCAAGGATACTTTCCGTCCCGCCCACGCGGATTACACCTATCAGCAGAAATACGGGGTGCGGGATTATCGTGGCGGCGGGCGTTCTTCCGCCCGTGAAACCGCCATGCGGGTTGCCGCCGGCGCCATCGCCAAGAAGTACCTGAAAATCCGGTATGGAATAGATGTGCGGGGGTATGTCTCGCAAATCGGTGATATCACACCAACCGCGTTCGATTGGGATGCAGTGGAACAGAATCCGTTTTTCTGCCCTGATCCGGCGGTGGTACCACAGATGGAAGCGCTAATCGACCAGCTGAGACGGGACGGCAGCTCCATCGGCGCCAAGGTCACGGTGGTCGCCACCGGGGTCATGCCGGGATTGGGCGAGCCCATCTTTGATCGCCTGGATGCGGATCTGGCCCATGCCCTGATGAGCATCAATGCGGTGAAAGGGGTGGAAATCGGTGCCGGGTTCCAGTGTGTGACGCAGCGGGGTGAACAGCATCGGGATGAGCTGACGCCGGAAGGGTTCCTCAGCAACCACGCCGGGGGCATCCTGGGCGGGATTTCCTCCGGTCAGGACATCGTTGCCAATATAGCGCTCAAGCCAACCTCAAGTCTGCGTATACCGGGGCGCAGCATCGATACCAGCGGTAACGCACTGGAAGTGGTGACCACCGGGCGTCATGACCCCTGTGTGGGGGTACGGGCGACACCCATTGCCGAAGCCATGATGGCCATTGTGCTGATGGATCACCTGTTGCGTCATCGGGGGCAGAATGCGGATGTTCATTCCTGCACTCCGGTGATCCCGGGCCGCGTCCAGGAATAAGTGGTGTCGGAACGGGTTCCCTATTGGCGTTTATCCGGTTTCTACTTCTGGTATTTCGGTTTGTTGGGTTCCATGCTGCCTTTCTGGGGCCTGTTTCTGCGTGAAGAAGGTTTCACGCTGGCTGAAATCGGCCAGTTAATGGCTGTTCTGGTGGGCACCAAACTGGTTGCCCCCAATGTCTGGGGTTGGCTGGCGGACCATACCGGCAAGCGGCTTCAAGTCATTCGTGGCGGCGCGCTGCTGGCCGTGCTTATCTTCGGCTTCATGTTTTTAAAACCCGGATTCTGGGGCATGGCCCTGGTGATGGCGGGTTTCAGCTTTTTCTGGAATGCGATTCTCCCCCAATTTGAAGTCATTACCCTGCGCCATCTGGACACAGCCACCGATCAATACAGCCGCATAAGGGTGTGGGGATCCGTTGGATTTGTGGTCGCGGTGGTGGGCCTGGGTTGGTTTTTTGAGAACCATTCCCTGCAGACATTGCCGGCTATTCTTGCTGTGATGTTGTTGCTGATCGCGCTATCCAGTTTTGCGGTCAGCAGCCCGCAACATTCGGTCCGTCATCAGGGCAGTCTGAAGGCCTTCGTGCAGCAATTGAAATCACCGCAGCCTATTCTTTTTTTCGCCATCTGCTTTCTGTTACAAGTATCCCACGGCCCCTATTACACCTTTTTTTCCATCTATCTGGGGGATTTTGGTTACAGCAAGTCCCTGATCGGCTGGTTATGGGCGTTGGGTGTGATCGCCGAGATTGTCGTGTTTCTGCTGGTGCACCGGCTGTTTGGTTATTTTAGTGTGCGCAGTCTGACTATTGCCTGTTTGTTCATCGCCGCTGCACGTTGGCTGGTGACCGGGCTGTACCCGGAGCATCTACTGATTATCCTCATTGCCCAGGTCAGTCATGCCGCCACATTTGGCGTGTTCCACGCCATTGCCATGCATCTGATTCATCAGTACTTCAGCCCCACGGCGGCGGGGCAGGGGCAGGCCATGTACAGCGCGCTGAGTTTCGGTGCCGGCGGCGCTTCGGGGGCCTTTCTTTCCGGCTTCATTGTTGAAAACTGGGGTGGATCCATGGCTTACTTTATGGCAGCCACTGCCGCATTGGCCGCTGGACTGTTAGCCATGGCGCTGGCAACACATTCTTCATACAGGGTATCCCATGACGGAACTCAATCAGCTTAAACAAGATGTAATGGAAATAGGGCGCTGGGTGGAATCCCACAATTGGTGCCCGGCAACCAGCGGCAATCTGTCCGCACGTATTGATGATCAGCGTATTCTCATCACGGTGTCGGGGAATGCCAAGGGAGCGCTCACCGAGGACGACCTGATGGAGGTCAATTCCCAGGGCGACCCCTACAACAGCGACAAAAGGCCATCGGCGGAAACCCTGCTGCACGCCCTGATTTATGGTCACATGCCCGATGCCGGCTACGTCATCCATACCCATTCGGTCTATGGTACGGTATTCAGCCGGGTGATCTGGAGTGGCGACATTCGTTTTAACAATTACGAAATGCAAAAGGCGTTCGCAGGGGTGACCAGCCATGAGCAGGAAATTGTGGTGCCGGTGATCCCCAACAGCCAGAATATGGTAGAGCTGGCCAAAGACGTGGATGCTTATCTGCGTGCAGGCCCGGTATGCCCGGCGTTTATCCTGGCCGGCCATGGCATCTACAGTTGGGGCACAACCGTTGCGGATGCCAAACGTCACAGCGAAGCCATGGAGTTCCTTATGGAATGTGAATACAAAAGTTGCTTGCTGCTGAAATAGAGGAAAAGACAATGAGCACATTGTACGTCTTTAACGACAAGAGCGCGGCCCAGGCCGACGTGGTTACCCAGGATCTGCAGGAAATTGCACGGATACTCGGTGAAAAAGGGGTGCGCTTCGAGCAGTGGGAAGCGAACTTCCCGATCACCGCACAATCCACAACCGATGACATTCTGGCCGCTTACGCCGACTCGATTAATAAGCTGAAACAAGAAGGCGGCTACCAGACAGCGGACGTCATCAACATGACACCGGATCACCCCGACAAGATTGCACTGCGTAATAAGTTCCTCAATGAACACACTCATTCAGAGGACGAAGTTCGTTTTTTCGTAAAAGGCGATGGGTTGTTTTACCTGCACCTGAGTGATGGCGTTTATGCGGTGCAATGCTGCAAGAACGATCTGATCAGTGTGCCGGCAAACACTCAGCATTGGTTTGATATGGGCGACAGCCCCAATTTCACTGCGGTACGCCTGTTTACCAATCCCGATGGTTGGGTAGCCAACTTCACCGGCGAGAAGATTGCCGATGAGTTCCCCCGCTATGAGGCCCTGGCGAAGTGAGCATCAAAGCCATCGTAACCGATATTGAAGGCACCACCACCAGCATCTCGTTCGTTGCAGATACCTTGTTCCCCTATGCCAAAGCACGAATCCAACAGTTTGTATTGGATAATGCCGAGCGGCCTGATGTTGAGCAGGAAATCAGTGCGGTCAGGGCGGAGGCCGGGGAGCCCGGTGCCAGCCTGGAGCGGGTGGGGGAGATACTGGTTAACTGGATTGAACAGGATCTCAAAATCACACCACTGAAAACCTTGCAGGGCATGATTTGGCGGCACGGTTATGAGAGCGGGCAATTAAAAGGCCACCTGTATCAGGAAGTGGCAGCGGTGCTGCGTAGCTGGAAACAGCAGGGACTTTCCCTGAACGTCTATTCGTCCGGTTCTGAAGCGGCACAGGTTCTGCTTTTTGGATACAGCGAAGCCGGTGATCTGACGGCGCTATTCGACCATTTTTTCGATACCAGAATCGGTGGCAAGCGCGATGCGGCTTCGTATGAGCGGATCAAGAATACGCTGCAACTGCCGGGGGCGGAGATACTGTTTTTATCCGACGTAGTGGCAGAGCTGGACGCTGCCCATAGCGCCGGGCTGGTTACCATGGCCTTGGACAGGGAATGCATCGGTGACGGCTTTGGTGCTCATCCTCATGTCACCAGTT
This sequence comes from Ketobacter sp. GenoA1, assembly GCF_003671475.1. NCBI lineage: Bacteria > Pseudomonadati > Pseudomonadota > Gammaproteobacteria > Pseudomonadales > Ketobacteraceae > Ketobacter > Ketobacter sp. GenoA1. Next base: position 939,488 of record NZ_RCHM01000042.1, read on the forward strand.
TCCTGCAAATCGACCTGAATCACCTGGCCTGACCGTGAAGCAACACGCCCTGTTTGCCTACGGCACCCTGCAGTTACCGGAGATTACTGAACGCATCATTGGGCGGACGCTGCCGGGTGATGCTGCCTGGCTTGATGGTTATCGTTGTGGCCTGGTTGCCCGGGCCAATTTTCCCGGCATCACAGCAGCCCCTCATTGCCGGGTCCCCGGCACGCTATTATACGGTGTGACGCAGGCGGAACTTGAGCACCTGGATAGATATGAGGGTGAGCTGTATCGTCGAGTGCGGACCGAGGTCAGGTTGAGTGAGCAGGATAGCCTGATTCAATGCTGGGTCTATGTGATTGCCGCCTGGGCACAGGCCCGTGTTACCGATACACCGTGGACCATCGAGTGGTATCGGCAACAGGGCATGAAGGGTCGGTTGACTTACCGTTATTAGCAGCTTGCTATTATTGCTCAGCAACAGGCATGGGAAATGGCCTCGATATGCCGATGATCGGTTCCGCAACAGCCGCCATAGACCCTTAAATCGGGCAGTAGATGCTTCAGTTCCTTATAGGATTCACCAAGCGCCTGTGGATCTCCCGCATCCAGGGTTACCGAGTTGTCCAGATCGGCGTGGCTTTTGGTGGAGGCATTGGCGCGGATGCCCTTGATACGGCTCAACCAGTGCTCCCCCTGCAAGTGGTTCTGAAAATGAGAGGGGTGCGCGCAGTTCACCATGTAGTACAGGGGCCCCTCATTGGTGGCTTGGTCCACGGATTCAATGGCGTCCCGTAGCGGCATGCCATTGATGAGCTGGCCATCGGTCTCCACAGTAAACGAAATCACCACCGGGATTTCCAGTTGTTGTGCGGCCTGCGTAATGCCGATGGCTTCATCGGTATAACACAGGGTAAGGGCGCTGATCAGATCCACTCCCGCTTGCTGCAGCCAGAGAATCTGTTGCTGGTGATAATCCTTGGCTTCAGCGCTGCTCATAATAAATGCTGGCTGATAGCCATCACTGCGGGGGCCTATGCAGCCACTGATCAGGGTGGCGGTTGCCCCAGCTTCGCTTTGGAGCTGTTTCATTTCATCAACCGCTTTGCTGTTCAGTCGCTGCAGATCGGACAGGCTCATGTCCATGCGCAGGGCCCAATCTGGGCTGGCCCGCCAGGTGGGTGTGTCCAGGATAAAGCCAACCTCCTTGCGGGCGGCAATGGCTAAATGGCGGCGATAGTAGTGTCTCAAGGTTTCGCGGCCGGCTGCCGAGTCCAGCAACGTAAAGGCGGCAAAGCAGGGCAGCTCCAACCCTTCATGGAATACCAGAGTGGTTTCCAATCCGCTGTCGGTAAGGTATGGTTGGTTATTGAGCTTGCTCAGTATTTCATCGAACATGGTATCGCTTCCTGTGTGGTCAAACGCTGTAGGGTGTGGGCAGGAAGTGTATGGAGTCTGCTGTTCAAAAGCAGTGGACCAGAGGTCAGGACTTGGCCGTTAAAATTCACAAAATAACTGTACCTTTGGTACAGCTAGGGGACCCTGGTTGTCATCATGGCGAGCAACACAAAAGCGGTAGGCACCCGTGAGCGGATACTGGGAGTGGCTGAATCGATCATATTGAACCATGGGTTCTCCGCCACCTCCATCGACGACATCATAAAAAATGCGGCCATCACCAAGGGTGGTTTTTTTTACCATTTTAATGGCAAGAAAGATCTCGCCAGGGCATTGATTGAACGTTACCTGGAACAGGACAACCGTATATTCGATGAGTTGTTCCTGCTTGCAGATCAGTCCTCGGATGACCCGCTTCAGCAGTTGCTGGCGTTTCTCGGTTTGTTTGCAGACATGCTCGAGAATCTGGATGAGACCCATCCGGGGTGTCTTGTTGCCGGCTTTACCTACGAGAGCCAACAGTTCGATGAAGAAATACGGGAACTCATCAAGCAGGGGGTTCTGGTATGGCGTAAATTGATTCAGATTCGACTGGACAAAATCGCAGATAAATACCCCATGAACACCGACGTTTCCATCATCGCGCTGGCGGATATGTTCACATCCTGTGTCGAAGGTGGAATCATTCTCTCTCGCATATTCATGAGTAACAACTCGTTGGTACAGCAGGTGCTACTTTACCGTGAATTCCTGCGCCTGGCTTTTGCGCACAAAACCCCTTAGCGGATCAGATTCCGGGGGCTTCCAATAGATCCAGAATCGCTTTGGCTGCATTGGAAAGAGAGTGCCCCGGGTGATACACCACGCCCAGATGACGATTCAGGGAAACATCCCGGATCGGCAGTTCTACCACCTCAGAATCCAGCATGGTGGCAGGGAGCACCGTCCAGCCCAGGCCGATGGAGGCCATCATCTTGATGGTTTCAAGATAATTGGTTGAGATCGGCACTTCAATGTTCAGTGTCCGCTCCTGAAACAGGCTCTCGACGATTCTTCGCGTGAACGTGGACATACTGGGCAAAATGGCGGGATGTTGCGCCAGGCTCTGGATATCGATGTCGGTGGCGGCAGCCAGTGGGTGATCCACCGCAACCATAAAGGCCAGTGGATCTTCCCAGATGGGAATGGTTTTAAGGGTGAGGTCTTGGTCCGGTGGTAAGGTAACAATACCCACCTCCAATTTGCCGTGCATCACCAGATCAAATGCCATCTCTGAGTCAATGAACTGGATGTCCAGCTTTACCTGCGGATACAGGCGGGAGAACTGTTTCAATATCGGTGGTAAGCGGTGTAAACCAATATGATGGGAGGTTCCAATTTTCAGGGTACCGCTGACGTCATTGCTCAGGCTCGACATGGCCCTGCGCAAATCCTCCATTTCCAGCAGAATGCGATTGGCCCGCGGCAGCAGATCGCGGCCGGATTCCGTCAGGGTGATCTGGCGGCCGATGCGGTCAAACAGCTGACAGTTCAATCCGGCTTCCAAAAGGCTGATGCGTTTGCTGACCGCGGGCTGGGTCAGGTGCAGCTGCTGGGCAGCCAGTGAGAATGATCCCAGCTCGGCCACGGCAACGAATGCCTTGAGTTCCCCGATTTCCATTGATTTCACCCTCGATTATTCGTTGTATTCCATATGGTAATGCAATGAATAAAAAATATGAATTTGTTTTATGGAGCGGCTCCCTTTAGGATTGGCCCAATTGAGAGTGTCATTGTTGATAGAGTAACTGTTGAGAGGAACCACCATGGCAGGCAAGACATTGTATGACAAGTTGTGGGATGACCACGTTGTCAAACAAAGGGAAGATGGAACGGCATTGATCTACATCGACCGCCAGTTGTTGCATGAAGTCACCTCGCCCCAGGCGTTTGAAGGTCTGCGTTTGGCTGGGCGTAAACCCTGGCGCATCGATGCCAACATTGCGACCCCGGATCACAATGTGCCCACTACCGACCGAAGCGGCCCCATAGCAGATGAGGTGTCCCGAATTCAGGTACAGACCCTGGACGATAATTGCGATGAATTCGGTATCCTCGAATTCAAAATGCAGGATCACCGCCAGGGTATAGTGCATGTCGTGGGGCCGGAGCAGGGGGCAACCTTACCGGGTATGACGATTGTCTGCGGTGACAGCCATACTGCGACTCACGGTGCGTTCGGTGCCCTGGCCCACGGTATTGGTACTTCTGAAGTTGAGCATGTGTTGGCAACCCAGTGCCTGATTCAGAAAAAGATGAAAAGCATGCTGGTGCGGGTGGATGGTGAATTGGGCCCCGGTGTGACAGCGAAAGACGTGGTGTTGGCCATCATCGCCAAAATCGGCACTGCAGGCGGCACCGGATATGCCATCGAGTTCGGCGGCAGCGTAATCAGAGGCCTGTCGATGGAAGGCCGCATGACCGTCTGTAACATGGCCATTGAAGCTGGCGCACGTGCCGGTATGATCGCGGTTGACGAAAAAACCATTGCCTATTTCGAAGGCCGGCCCTACTCGCCCCAGGGCGATGACTGGGAGAAAGCGGTTGCCTACTGGCAGACCTTGCAGAGCGACGACGATGCAGAATTTGATGCTGTCGTGGTATTGGATGGCTCGCAGATTAAACCCCAGGTGAGTTGGGGGACATCACCGGAGATGGTGGTGGCCATCGACGAGGCCTTGCCGGACCCGGACCGTGAATCGGACCCGGTCAAGGCAGAAGGCATGCGCCGTGCTTATGAATACATGGGGCTCAAACCGGGTATCACCATGTCAGATGTAGTGCCGGATCGCGTCTTTATCGGCTCCTGCACCAACTCGCGTATAGAAGATTTGCGGGCAGCGGCGGCCATTGCCAGGGGGCGCAAAGTGTCCCCCAAGGTGAAGCAGGCAATGGTGGTGCCAGGGTCGGGCCTGGTAAAATCACAAGCGGAAAAAGAAGGCCTGGATAAAATCTTTGTTGAGGCTGGTTTTGAGTGGCGTGAGCCTGGTTGTTCAATGTGCCTGGCAATGAATGCCGACCGCCTGGGTGATGGCGAGCATTGCGCCTCCACATCCAATCGAAATTTTGAAGGGCGACAGGGGTATGGTGGCCGCACCCATCTGGTGAGCCCGGCGATGGCGGCAGCGGCGGCGATTGCCGGTCACTTTATAGATGTTCGAGACATGGCCTGAGCCCAGGGGAGAGTGAGAGATGGAAAAATTTACCCAGTTTGAAGGTATTGTTGCACCATTGGATCGAGCCAATGTGGATACGGACCTGATCATTCCCAAACAGTTTTTGAAGTCCATCAAGCGTACCGGCTTCGGGCCCAATCTATTTGATGAGCTGCGTTACCTGGATGAAGGGCAGCCGGGCCAGGATTGCAGTCACCGCCCCATCAATCCTGATTTTGTATTGAACAAGCCACGTTACAAAGGGGCCAGCGTTTTACTGGCGCGCCGTAATTTTGGCTGTGGTTCCAGTCGGGAGCATGCGCCCTGGGCTTTGACCGATTTTGGCTTTCGTGCGGTATTGGCACCCAGTTTTGCGGACATTTTCTTTAACAATAGCTTTAAGAATGGCTTGTTACCCATTGTTTTAGATGAAAAAATAATCGATGAGTTGTTCCAGCAGGTTGCTGCCAATGAGGGTTACTCACTGACCATTGACCTGGAAACCCAGCACATCATCAAACCAGACGGCAGCCGTATCGAATTTTATGTGGATCCGTTCCGTAAGCATTGTTTGCTGGAGGGGCTTGATGATATCGGGATTACCTTGCAGGATGCCGAGTTGATCAAAGCATACGAAGCCCGGCGCAAAGCAAATTCGCCCTGGTTGTTCGATGTCATCAAATAAACCAAGCAGTAGGAATTGAGATGTCTAAAAATGTTTTGATTATGGCCGGTGACGGCATCGGGCCGGAGATCATGGCGCAGGCGGAAGCCGTTTTGCGTTTCGTCAATGAAGACGAGGGCCTGGGATTGGAGTTTGAACACGCCCTGGTGGGCGGGGCGTCCATTGACGCTGCTGGTGTACCCCTGACGGAAGATGCCCTGGCCTTGGCAAAGTCAGCGGATGCCATCCTGTTTGGTGCCATCGGCGGGCCAAAATGGGAGTCCCTGGAGATAGCGATTCGCCCGGAAAAAGGGCTGCTGAGACTGCGTTCGGAGCTGGAACTGTTCGGTAATCTGCGGCCAGCCATGCTCTATCCACAGCTGGCCAGCGCCTCCAGCCTGAAGCCGGAGCTGGTTTCCGGGCTGGATATCCTGATAGTGCGTGAACTTACCGGTGGCATATACTTCGGCCAGCCTCGAGGGATACGCACGCTGGAAAACGGCGAGCGCCAGGGCTACAACACCTATGTATACAGTGAATCAGAGATCATCCGGATTGGTCGCATGGCCTTTGAGGCGGCCATGAAACGGGGCAAGAAGCTCTGTTCTGTGGATAAGGCCAATGTCCTGGAAGTAACCGAATTGTGGCGTGAGATTATGACCGATCTCAGTAAAGAGTATCCGGAAGTCGAGTTAAGCCATATGTATGTGGATAACGCGGCCATGCAACTGATCCGGGCTCCCAAACAGTTCGATGTCATGGTTACGGGCAATATGTTCGGCGATATTCTCTCCGATGCAGCGGCCATGCTGACCGGGTCGATCGGCATGCTGCCGTCGGCCTCCCTGGATAAGGACAACAAGGGCATGTACGAGCCCTGCCACGGCTCAGCCCCGGATATTGCCGGTAAAGGCTTGGCCAATCCCCTGGCCACCATTCTCTCTGCCGCCATGATGTTGAGATATTCCCTGGGGTATGGGGCTACTGCCGATCGCCTTGAAGCCGCTGTCAGTAAGGTGCTGGATCTGGGCTACCGGACTGCGGATATCTACACCGACGGCAGCCAGAAAGTAAGTACCGCCCAGATGGGTGAAGCCGTCTTGAATACAGTGAAATCAAGTAGCTGATTGAACACAAACAACGATCAAGCAACCAAGTGTTGAAGAAGGATGTTATGAGTAAGACATACGATGTAGCAGTAGTGGGTGCCACCGGTGCGGTGGGTGAAACCATGATGCGGGTACTGGAGGAGCGAAACTTTCCGGTCGGCACTCTTTATCCACTGGCCAGCGAGCGCTCAGAGGGAAAGATCGTCCAGTTCAAGGGCAAGAATATTCGGGTACAAAACCTGGCCGAGTTCGATTTCTCCAAGGTTCAGATCGGCCTGTTCTCCGCCGGCGGGTCGATTTCCGCTGAATTTGCACCCAAAGCCGCTGCTGCGGGCTGTGTGGTTATCGATAATACCTCCCATTACCGCTATGAAAAGGATATCCCTCTGGTGGTGCCGGAAGTGAACCCCGACAAGATTGCGGAGTACAAGACCCGCGGCATCATTGCCAATCCCAACTGCTCAACCATACAGATGCTGGTGGCATTGAAGCCCATCCATGATGCGGTGGGTATCGAACGCATTAATGTGGCCACCTACCAGGCGGTTTCCGGCACGGGTAAAGAGGCGATCGAGGAGCTGGCCGTACAAACCCGGGATCTGTTGAACGGACAGCCTACCAAAGCCGAAGTGTACCCCAAGCAGATTGCATTCAATGCGCTGCCACACATCGATGTGTTCCAGGAAAACGGCTATACCAAAGAAGAAATGAAAATGGTTTGGGAAACCAAGAAGATCTTTGGTGACGACAGCATTGAAGTCAATCCTACCTGCGTGCGCATACCGGTTTTTTATGGGCATTCCGAAGCCGTGCATATCGAAACCCGTGCCAAGATCAGTGCCCAGCAGGTCACCGAACTGCTGCAGGCGGCACCCGGAATAACCGTGCTGGATACCCGCCAGGATGGTGGCTACCCCACGGCGGTAACCGATGCTGCCGATAAGGATGACACTTTTGTTGGACGTATCCGGGAAGACATCTCTCATCCCCGGGGTATCAACCTCTGGGTGGTGGCGGATAATGTTCGCAAAGGGGCGGCCACCAACAGCGTGCAAATCGCCGAAGAGTTGATAAAACACTATTTATAATTGATACTTACCTCAATCTTGTCAGGCTGGTTCTAGATTAATCAGGTAACTGGGTCACGATTATTCAAGAATTTGCCTGACAACCGCAAATTGAAAGCTATCCTTGTTAGGGGTAGCTTTCAAAAAATGAATGGCTCTCCTAAGCAAGTTAATAGTTTAGTAAATCAGCAGGTTGCTGGATTCGTATTTGTTGCAGTCGGGTTGATGAAGGGGATCGCCTAGCTTGCCGTCAGGCCACGCCGAGACCTAACGTGACAAATTTAAGAAAAACGAAGGGATGGCTTTGCCGTCCGGTGGTCATATAAGCGAAGGAATAGATAATGGTTCGTAAACTTGCCGCTGCAATGCTTGGTGTGGGTGTACTTATCCCTGGGTTGGCCAACGCACTGGGTTTGGGCGAAATCAAGCTCAATTCAGCTTTGAGTGAACCGCTGGACGCTGAAATCGAACTGGTGCAGGTAAGAGAGCTTACTTCCAATGAGATTTTACCCGCACTCGCTTCCCAGGAAGATTTTGCTTCTGCCAACGTAGAGCGCTTCCATTTTTTGACCGATCTCAAATTCGAGGTAACCGTCAATGATCAAGGGAAGTCGATCATCAAGATCCGCTCCCGAAAGCCCGTAAAAGAGCCGTTTCTGAATTTTCTGGTGGAAGTGAACTGGCCAGCGGGGCGCCTGTTGCGGGAATACACGCTATTGCTGGATCCTCCGATCTACAGCAGCCAGCAGGCCGATAGCGTCGCAGCGCCAACAACCTCGTCTGCAACGCCCACCCGTTCAGTGCAACCGGTTACCACCACCTACCAAACGGATTCGCCACAGCCGTCCTACAGCAGTGGCGAATACGCCCAGGGCAGCCAGGCCGGTACGCATACCATCGGCAGTAACGACAGCCTTTGGAGCATCGCCAGAAGCATGAAGCCATCAGACAGGGTCAGCATCCAGCAGACCATGATGGCGATTCAGCGCAAAAACCCGGATGCCTTCATTGACGACAACATCAATTTACTGAAGAAAGGCGCCGTATTGCGCGCCCCCACTGAAGAAGAAGTCATGCAGCTGTCCAGTCGCGATGCGATTGCCATGGCGGCAGAGCAAAACCGTCAATGGCGGGAACGCATTTCAGGTTCTTCAGATACGGAAGCTCGCCAGATTGACCTCAGCGGTCGTAGTGTTAGCCGCGAACAGGATCCCGCCAGTGGCCAATCACCGGACCGCTTGAAACTGGTGTCCGCCGGCACCGACAGCAGCGATACAGGGCAGGGTGGCGCGGGCGATTCTGGTCAGTTACGGGATCAATTGGTGGTAGCGGAAGAGACCGTCGACAAGTTCAAGCTGGAGAATGAAGAACTCCGCTTGCGTATGTCTGACCTGGAAGACCAGTTGGATACTTCAGAAAAGGTTCTTACCTTAAAGGATGAGCAAATCGCCGCCTTGCAGGCAAAACTACGGGAACTGGAAGCGGCGCAGCAAGCCGAGATGCAGGCAACCCCGGCAGTGGAAGACGATACATCCGAACCGGTGATGGCCGGTGACCTGATCACCGAAGAGCCCGAACAAGCCCCAATGGCAGAGGACGATGTCACCACCGGTGAGCTGATTGCTCCGGAAGAATCATCGGAGGAGGGCGTTGACTATAACTTTGCCGAAGACACGGGTGAAAGCGAAGATGAAATGGTTGGCACCGAGGCCATGCCCTCCACCGCAACCGATGCTGAAGATCCCGCAATGGATGCAGAGCCCGATTTGGCCGGGGTCGAGGTGGAGGAGCCCAAGCAACCTGAACCCGCGCAACCACCTGCGGTATCGCAGCAGGATTTGGTTAGCCAGATCCTGTCCAACCCCATGTACCTTGCCGCCGGTGGTGGAGCCATTGTACTGTTGATCGTACTGGGGCTGGTGGCGGCGCGCCGCAAGCAGGCCGGGGCCGAACTTGAGGAGGATATCCCCGAAGAGTTTGATTTGCCTGAAGCCCATGGTGGTGATGACCTGTTGGAACTGGATTCCGTCAACCTGGAAGAAGACGATGCGTTCGAGGAAGCGGTTGAAGCCAGTGCGGATGAGGAAACCGTTCCACAGACATCGGATGTGATTGGGGAAGCGGACATTTATATCGCTTACGGCCGATTCCCGCAGGCCATCGAGATGTTGGAGAAAGCAGCGGAAAGCGAGCCAGACAGAGCTGACATCCGTCTGAAACTCTGTGAGGTCTGCGCTGAAGCCAACGAACCCGAGATCTTTATGAATCACTATCGGGTGCTGCAGGATGTGGGAACCTCAGCCGACGTCAGCCGGGCCGACGGCCTGCGTGACAAACTGAGCAGCGTGCCTGAGGATAGTGTGTCGTCAGACCATGGCGCTGATCAGGATGGCGATGACACCATATTAGCGGATTCAGCTGCTGAAAGTTTTGATTTTGATGATCTGGATTCAGCACTGTCGGAGCCCGGGGAAACACCCGCCAGCGAGACAGGCAGCGAAATAGAGAGTGAGCTGGAGCAGGAATCCGATACCGGTCTGGATTTCGATCTGGGTGACCTGGAAGACACCGGAACCAGTTTCCCGGCGGATCAGGCGGAAGCCGGAACTGAAGAACCCTCCGAGCAGCAAAGTGCCGCTGAAGTGGCCGGCCTGGATTTTGACCTGAACCTTGATCTGGATGACGAGGAAGACAGCCCCAAAACTGAAGACGATGCCAGCACCCTGGACTTCGACCTGGATACCGCCTTTGATTCCGACAGCAGCAGTGCTGCCCCCGCGGAACCCACCAATGAATCGGATGAAGTGTCTCTGGATTTTGATACCGATTTTTCACTGGATGAGGTAAGCGGCGCCGGAAGCACCGAAACCCCGGATGACAGCAACAAAGATTTGTCCATGGATTTCAATGTTGAAGAACCGGAAGCCCCTGCGGAAGAGGTGCCTGAGTCCAACGACATGGACTTTGATCTGGACTTTGACAGCTCCACCACCGAACTGGATGAGACACCATCGCTGGATTTCTCCGATTCAGAAGAGGCCCCGGCTGAGCCTGCGCCAGAAGCACCGGCAAGCTCCGAATCAGAGGACGATCTGGAATTGGATTCACAGTCCGCGGCGCAGTTGGCCGATGAGCTGGACCTTGATCTGGATGCGGATTTTCTGGACAGTGGGGAGCCTTCCGATGCGGATGTGCCCGCCGACGACGATCAAACGATCATAGCCGACATGACGCCCCCTGCTGCACCCGCGGCTCCGGCGGCCAATGATATGGACGATTCCGGTGAAGAGCTTGATTTTCTGTCCGATGCCGATGAAGCATCCACCAAGCTGGATCTGGCCCGAGCCTACATTGACATGGGGGATCGCGATGGCGCCAAGGACATACTGGATGAGGTCATGATCGAGGGTAATGACAATCAAAAAAGCGAGGCCAAGGATCTGTTGACCCGTCTGGAGTCTTGATTCGTATTACACAACTTCGTAACATTCGCGCAAGAGGGCCTGCAGGCCCTCTTTTCGTTTTCTTCAGGGGCAATGTATGCGAGTGGCGTTGGGTGTGGAATATGATGGCAGTCATTACTGTGGCTGGCAGCGTCAGAAGCATGATCCCGATTCAGTGCAGGAGCATCTGGAACGCGCGCTCGCCAAAGTGGCCGATCATCCCACGCGGGTAATATGCGCCGGCAGAACCGACACCGGGGTGCATGGCGTGGGCCAGGTGGTGCATTTCGATACCCGTTCCCACCGCCCAGAAAAAGGCTGGGTATTTGGCAGCAACCGAAATCTTCCCAATAGTATTTCTGTACGCTGGGCCAAACCGGTTGCGGATGATTTTCACGCCCGATTTTCTGCCCTATCCCGTGCCTATCGTTACGTGATTTATAACCACCCGGTGCGGCCGGCATTGGGAATGCAACATCTGACCTGGAACTATCGCCCCCTTGATGTCGCTCTGATGCAGCAAGCCGCCGATGTCTTGGTGGGTGAGCATGATTTCAGTTCCTTTCAGGCCCAGGGCTGCCAGGCCAAGTCCCCGGTGCGCACTATCCATCACATCAAACTCAGGCGACACGGCCATCTGATCGTTATGGATATACAAGCCAACGCGTTTTTGCAGCATATGGTGAGGAACATCGCCGGCGTGTTGATGGCCATCGGTTGCGGCAAAGAACCCCTGCAGTGGGTAAATCAAGTGCTCGACCACCGTAACCGTGCCCTCGGCGGTGTCACTGCGCCACCGTTTGGCCTGTTCTTTATGAGAGTGGGCTATCCGGAAGAGTTCGGAATCCCTGAACCGGAGCGCGATATTCCCTTCATGCCACTTGCGGATACCCTGAGCTGACCTAGACCTTGCCTAATCCTTTCCGCAGATTCGGATTAATCTGTTAAAATCCCGTTCCTTTTACGGAATTGAGAGTATCCAGCTTTGACCCGGGTAAAGATTTGTGGAATCACCAATACCGAAGACGCTTTGGCGGCGGTGGATGCAGGTGCCGATGCCCTGGGCTTCGTGTTCTTCGAGCCAAGCCCCAGAAATGTTAGCGTGGATACCGCCAAAACCATTTTGGCGAATTTGCCCCCGTTTGTGACCAGTGTGGGTTTGTTTGTCAATGCGGATGACCGGTTTTTAGGGGGGGTTCTCGATGCACTGCCGTTGGATCTGTTGCAATTCCATGGTGACGAAAGCGAACACCGCTGTCGGCGTTGGAACAAGCCCTACATCAAAGCGGTCAGAATGAAAGACGGCGTTGATTTGGTGGCACAATGTCACACATACCACAGCAGTCGTGGTATTCTTCTCGACACCTATATGTCAGGCACACCAGGCGGAACCGGTCAGGTTTTCGACTGGGAAAAGGTGCCCCGCGACCTCGATAAACCCATCGTTCTGGCCGGTGGCCTGGACCCCTCCAATGTGGCTGCAGCGATACGACAGGTTAAGCCCTGGGCCGTCGATGTGAGTGGAGGCGTCGAGTCTTCCAAAGGCAAGAAAGACCATGCTTTGATTAAAGCTTTTATCACAGGAGTACACAGTGTCTCAGAATGAGCGTGATTTTCTGAATACGCCGGATGATCTTGGAAATTTTGGCCCCTATGGTGGGCGCTTCGTTTCCGAGACGCTTATGTCTGCGTTGGATGAACTGGAAGAGATCTACCTGAAATTGTCAAAAGACCCTGAATTCCAGGCAGCCTTTGACAAGGATTTGGCCCATTATGTCGGCCGTCCCAGCCCTCTTTATCATGCTGAACGTTGGTCTGAGCAATTGGGTGGAGCACAGATTTACCTTAAGCGTGAGGATTTAAATCACACCGGTGCCCATAAAGTGAATAACACTATTGGTCAGGCTTTACTGGCCAAGTACACCGGTAAGCGGCGGGTCATCGCCGAGACCGGTGCCGGGCAGCACGGCGTGGCCAGCGCCACGGTGGCAGCGCGGCTTGGGCTGGAATGCGAGGTGTTTATGGGGGCGGAGGACATCAAGCGTCAGTCCCTTAACGTTTATCGCATGAAGCTTTTGGGTGCCAAGGTGACTCCTGTTACTTCCGGTACCAAAACCCTGAAAGATGCCATGAACGAAGCGCTCCGGGATTGGGTAACCAATGTGGACGATACGTTTTATATCATTGGTACTGTAGCCGGCCCCCACCCTTATCCCATGCTGGTTCGGGATTTTCAGTGTGTGATTGGCCGTGAAGCGCGGCAACAATGTCAGGATCAAACGGGGCGCCTGCCCGATGCGTTGATTGCCTGTGTTGGCGGTGGCTCCAATGCCATAGGTCTGTTCCATCCGTTCCTCGCCGATGAGTCGGTGACCATGTACGGCGTGGAGGCAGGCGGCCTAGGTCTGGCCAGTGGTCAGCATGCCGCGCCATTGTGTGCTGGTCGGCCCGGCGTGCTGCATGGCAACCGCACCTATCTGATGGAGGATGGTGCCGGGCAGATTATGCATACCCATTCCGTTTCCGCCGGCCTTGATTATCCTGGGGTCGGGCCTGAACACTCCTGGCTCAAAGATTGTGGCCGAGTGAATTATGTTGCGGCCAACGATGATGAGGCCCTGGCAGCATTCCGCAACCTGACCCGCATTGAAGGGATCATGCCTGCCCTGGAGTCCAGCCATGCGCTGGCTTACGCGGCCAAACTGGCGCCGACCATGACCAGAGACGATATTATTATCGTCAATCTATCCGGCCGTGGTGACAAAGATATTTTGACCGTTGCCGAGATTGACGGCATCAGCCTCTGACAGGGTGCTTTTGATAAGGTTTTAAGGAGTTTACAAGATGAGCCGCATCACAGCGTGCCTTCAGAATTTGAAGCAACAGAACAAGAAAGCCCTGATCCCCTTTATTACAGCCGGCGACCCCCAGTTGGAGGTAACCGTGCCGTTAATGCATAGGCTGGCAGAGCAGGGTGCAGACATCATTGAGTTGGGTATTCCCTTTTCTGACCCCATGGCGGACGGCCCGGTGATTCAGTTGGCCGATGAACGGGCGCTGGCTAACGGCGTAACCACCACCCATGCACTGGAGATGGTCAAATCCTTTCGCGAAACCAATCAGGATACGCCCATCGTGTTAATGGGATACCTGAATCCGGTGGAAGTGTATGGTTATGAACAGTTCGCCCAAGATGCAGCGGCAGCCGGTGTGGATGGTCTTATCATTGTGGATTTACCGCCGGAAGCAGCGGTAGAGCCCATCAAACTGTTTGACGCGGCGGGCCTGGACACGATTTTTCTGATTGCACCCACCACCAGTGATGCCCGAATTGCGCGGATTGCTGCCAGTGGCCGAGGTTACCTGTATTACGTTTCCCTGAAGGGTGTGACCGGTGCCGGCAACCTGGACGTGGAGGGGGTAAACAGGAAGTTGGAAACAATTCGTAAAACAACGGATTTGCCCATTGCGGTAGGCTTTGGTATCAAGGACGCTGAAACCGCGCGCCTGATCGGTGAGAACGCTGATGGGGTAGTGGTTGGCAGTGCCCTGGTGAAGTTGATTGCCGAATTTCAGGATGATCGCGATACCATGATGTCCAAGGTATCCGAATTCGTTCAATCCCTGCGCCACGGCCTGGATCAGTAATAATAAACATAATGAAATCAGGGTGGCGTTGTTATGAGTAGCAGCTGGCTGGGAAAGATACTACCCAGTGTAGGAAGAAGTTCGACCAAAAAGACCGAAGTACCTGAAGGTTTGTGGAAGAAGTGCGCAAAGTGCGGTGCGTTCCTTTATCGGCCGGAGCTGGAGAAGAACCAGGACGTCTGCCCCAAGTGCGACCATCACATGCGTATCAATGCCCGCCGGCGCCTGGATTTGTTTCTTGATGCCGAAGGCCGGGAGGAACTGGCGGCGGAACTGGAGCCGGTGGACCGCTTGAAGTTCAAAGACAGTAAGCGCTACAAAGATCGCCTGGCCAGCGCCCAGAAAGGCACCGGCGAAAAAGACGCCCTGGTGGCATTCCGGGGCACGGTTCAAGGCTACCCGGTGGTGGCGGTGGCTTTCGAGTTTGAGTTTCTGGGTGGTTCGATGGGAACCATCGTCGGTGAGAAGTTCGTACGGGCAGCCAATGCCGCTATCGAGCACAGTTGTCCTTTGGTCTGTTTTTCTGCCAGCGGCGGCGCCCGGATGCAGGAGGCCTTGTTCTCACTGATGCAAATGGCAAAAACCAGTGCGGTGCTGGAAAAACTGAAAGAAAACCGCCTGCCGTTCTTTTCGGTGATGACCGATCCTGTTTATGGTGGGGTGTCCGCCAGTCTGGCCATGCTGGGCGATATCAACCTGGCTGAGCCCAATGCGTTGATTGGTTTTGCCGGGCCGCGGGTTATCGAGCAGACCGTACGCCAAAAACTGCCGGAAGGCTTTCAGCGCAGTGAGTTTTTACTGGAGCACGGCGCCCTGGACATGATTGTCCATCGCCATGAGTTGCGCGATACGTTATATCGGTTGATGGACAAACTGTTACCCCAAAATGCAGCTTGAAGATTGGCTGAGCCGCCTGGAGAAACTCCATTTCAAATCCATCGATATGGGATTGGAGCGTATCCGGGTGGTGGCTGAGCGCCTTCAGTTACTCTCTGACAACCCCTTCATTTTCACAGTAGCCGGCACCAACGGCAAAGGCTCTTCGGTTGCCCTGATCAATGAGTTTTTACGCGCCGGCAATCATACAACCGGCGTTTATACCTCTCCCCACCTGGTTCGATTCAATGAAAGAGTCATGATCAATGGTTGTCAGTGTGATGATGAGCAGTTGGTGCGGGCGTTTGCAGCCGTTGAGGCGCAGCGGGGGGATGTCAGCCTAACCTATTTCGAATTTACCACCCTGGCTGCCATTTGGTTGTTCAAGCAGGAAAACCTGGATGCCTGGATTCTTGAGGTCGGTCTGGGTGGGCGTCTTGATGCGGTCAATGTGTGGGCGCCTTCTATTGCGGTGGTCACCAGCATCGACCTGGATCATCAGGAATGGCTGGGGTCTGACCGCACCCAGATCGGGTACGAAAAAATTGGCATCGGCCGAGCGGGTCGGCCGCTGGTGATCGGTGAAGCTGATTTACCGCGGGATGTCGCGGAGCGGGCAGGGCAGATGGGCTGTCAGTTATACCAGCAGGGCGATCACTTTGACTGGCAGGCAACCGAGTCCGGCTGGTCGGCCACGGTTACGGGTAACGATGGGCGGCAATGCCGGTATGAGCAGCTGACCACACCGGCCATCTACTTGCAGAACGCAGCCACCGCGCTGCAGGCACTGGTGTTGGCCCCGTTCCCGCTTTTGCCGTCACAGTATAATCAGGCCTTGTCCCGGGTGTCGGTTACCGGGCGCCGTCAGGTGATTCACGATCACCCCAGGGTGATGCTGGATGTGGGGCACAACCCTCATGCAGCGAAAGCCCTTGCCCACTATCTGAAGGCGCTTCCAAAGCGCCGGGTACATTGCGTAATCGGCATGTTGGCGGATAAGGATATTCTCAATACAGTACTGGAATTGTTGCCGGTGGTGGACCATTGGTATCCGGCTGAACTGCAGGCGGAGCGAGCTGCGCAGGCCGGTGACTTGCGGCAGCGGCTACTGGACGCAGGTGCCCGGTGTGACGCTCCCCAGCCCAGCCCTTCAACAATTTGCCGGAAACTGGTGAAAACGGTCGACAAAAATGATCTGATCCTGGTATTTGGGTCCTTTTATACCGTTGCAGACGTTATACAATACAGCGGTTTGATGCACTCGGATAAGGATTAGATCATTGGATCAAAACTTGAAGCAGCGGTTAGTGGGCGCCATTGTCCTGATCTCATTAGCGGTCATATTTTTGCCTCTGGTGTTCGATGGGCAGCAACAACGGGTCAATTCCGCGGACTACGCTTATCCGGAGCAACCCGCGATGACGATTCAGGCGCAGGATTTCAGTACCCTCGAAGATGAGGCGCGATCGGTGATCGCCCAGGTAGAACAAACCGAAGCCCGCAAAGCAGCAGAGGAAACCCGCTCCACGGAAACCTTTTCCGCCGAGCCCGATGCTGCTCCCAAGACCCCGGAATCGCTCCCTGTGGAAGACTATATCGCCCAAGAACAGGAAGTGGATCGCGCGATTCAGAATGCTGCGGATAACAGGGTGGATCTGGCGGAGGCCTGGATTATTCAGGTTGGGGCCTTTTCCAGTCAGGAGAATGCAAACCGCCTGCGTGACAAGCTCAATGATGCCGGCTACAAGGCATACACCAAGGCAGTGGCAGGTTTGCATAAGGTGTATGTGGGGCCGGAAATAAGGCGCCACCGTCTGGAGCAGCAAAAAACGGCACTGGAACGGGATTTTAAGCTTAACACCCTGATTTTAAAGTATATTCCTTGAGGGGTGTGGATTAGGAATTTAACAGAGGCTCTGTTAGAATGCGCCCTTTCCACATTCAATCGGATTTCCCAGGTATTTCCCATCGATGAGCATTGCTGATTATGTCATTCTCGGCATTATAGGTCTTTCCATGGCCCTCAGTCTGCACCGCGGATTTACCTTGGAAGCACTCTCGTTGGTGACCTGGATAGCGGCCTTTGTAATTGCCCGGCTGTTCAGTGTGCCGTTGGCCATCGTTCTGTCAGACTGGGTTGATCCGCCTTCGGCCAGACAACCACTGGCGTTCATTGCCCTGTTTATTCTCACCATGATAGTGGGTGCGCTGATCAAGCACCTGATCAAAGAAGTGATTAAAGTGACCGGTCTGACCGGAACCGACCGGGTTCTGGGCAGTGCATTCGGATTAGTGCGTGGCTGCCTGCTGGTAGTAATCTCACTGGCCGTGCTTGCCCGCATGACTCAGATGCCGCTGGACCCCTGGTGGAAAGAGTCCATGTTGATTCCTCATTTTATGATGGTGGAAGACTGGACAGCACAAACGGGGCAGGTGATCTGGGAGAAGATCATGGATATTGGCGCTGAATAGAGATCGCTATTTGCGCTATTATAGGAAAATCCAGGCACACGACGTATCGAGGTAAAACGAATGTGCGGAATAGTCGGCATAGTTGGCCGCTCCAATGTCAATCAGACCATTTATGATGCTCTGACCGTATTACAACATAGAGGGCAGGACGCCGCGGGAATTGTCACCTGTGACCAGGATAAGCTTTATTTACGTAAAGACAATGGCATGGTGCGGGATGTGTTCCGCTCCCGGCACATGCGCCGCCTGATGGGCAATATGGGCATCGGCCATGTCCGTTACCCCACTGCCGGTTCATCCAGCTCTGCCGAAGCACAGCCTTTCTATGTTAATAGCCCGTACGGCATAACGTTGGCCCATAACGGCAATCTGACCAATGCGGCTGAAATCGGTGAAGATCTTTATAAAACCGATTTGCGCCACATTAACACCAATTCCGATTCTGAGGTGTTGCTGAATATACTGGCCCATGAACTGCAACGCCTGGGCAAGCTGGTACCCACGGAAGAAGATATCTTTACCGCCGTTTCTGCAGTGCATGAACGGTGTAAAGGGGCTTACGCTGTTGTGGCCATGATCACCGGTTACGGCATCGTCGGGTTTCGGGACCCCAACGGCATTCGTCCGGTGTGTTTCGGCGAGCGTGAAACAGCCGAGGGCATGGAATATATGATCGCATCGGAGAGTGTTGCCCTGCAGGCCATGGGGTTTGAGCTGGTGCGGGATATCGCACCGGGCGAGGCGGTCTTCATCAACATGGATGGCAAACTCTTCACCCGTCAGTGTGCTCGGCGTCCCGAGTACCGGCCCTGCATTTTTGAACACGTGTATTTGGCGCGCCCGGACTCCATCATGGATGGGATTTCAGTGTATAAATCCCGTTTGCGTATGGGAGAGAAGCTGGCGGACAAGATCAAACGGGTCTGGCCGGATCACGATATCGATGTCGTTATTCCAATTCCGGATACCAGCCGTACTTCTGCGTTGCAGCTGGCATACAACCTGGGCGTCAAATTCAGGGAAGGGTTTATTAAAAACCGTTATATCGGACGTACCTTTATCATGCCGGGGCAAAACGAGCGCAAGAAATCCGTCCGTCAGAAACTGAATGCGATTGGATTGGAGTTTCAGGGTAAGAATGTACTACTGGTGGATGATTCCATCGTGCGCGGTACCACGTGCAATCAGATTATTGAGATGGCCAGGGATGCTGGCGCCAGGAACGTGTATTTTGCTTCCGCTGCACCGCCGGTTTGTTATCCCAACGTGTATGGCATTGACATGCCTGCTGCCCGAGAGCTGATCGCCCATGGCCGTTCGGTGAAAGAGATTCAAAAGCTGATCGGCGCGGATTGGTTGGTGTATCAGGATCTGGAGGATCTGGTGGCTGCCTCTCAGGAAGGCAATCCTGAAATCCAGCATTTTGACTGCTCTGTATTTAATGGCGAGTACATTACCGGTGACATTAATACAGGCTATTTGGAGCGGCTGGAGGCCAGTCGCAGCGACGACGCCAAAAGTCAAAAAGTGTCGCAGCTGATGGTTAATAGTGAAAGTATTGACCTGCATAACACGAACTAGTGCGATTGAATAAACAGGCAGGTGACGAGTTCCATGGATCATTTTGACGATACAGCGCCATTGCATCTTGAAACCTTGGCCCTGCGGGAAGGCCAGTTGCGCACCGATGAAGGCGCCCATGGTGAACCTATATTTACCACATCCAGCTATGTGTTCGACAGCGCAGCCCAGGCCGCGGCCCGGTTTTCCGGTGACGAACCCGGTAACATCTATTCCCGCTTTACCAATCCCACGGTGCGCTCGTTTGAACAGCGTCTGGCGGCGATGGAAGGGGCGGAGCGCTGCGTGGCAACTGCATCCGGTATGGCCGCCATTCTGAGCACGGTAATGGCCTTGCTGGAGGCCGGGGATGAAATCATCAGTTCCCGCAGTGTGTTTGGTACCACCAATGTTCTGTTTGAAAAATACCTGCAGAAATTCGGTATCAAAACCACCTTTGTCTCCCTTACGGATATGGGGCAATGGGAAGCGGCGATCACCAGTAAAACCAAGTTGCTGTTTCTGGAGACCCCATCCAATCCACTGTGTGAAGTAGCAAATGTGGTTCACCTGGCCGAGCTGGCTCATAATCACGGTGCCTTGCTGGTAGTGGATAATTGCTTCTGCACACCGGCGCTGCAGCGCCCGTTGGAGTTTGGCGCGGATATCGCGCTGCACTCGGCTACCAAGTTTTTGGACGGGCAGGGGCGTTGTATCGGTGGCGCGGTATGCGGGCGCAATGAGCTGATGGAAGAGGTCTTTGGTTTTTTGCGCAGTGCCGGCCCTACCATGAGTCCGTTTAATGCCTGGGTTTTTCTGAAGGGGCTGGAAACCCTCAGCCTCAGAATGCAGGCGCATTCAGCCAATGCACTAAGGCTGGCAGACTGGCTGGAACAGCATGTGGCTGTTGAGAAAGTGTTTTATGCGGGGTTGCCCAGTCATCCCCAGCATCTTTTGGCCAGAGAGCAGCAGAGCGCATTTGGCGGCGTTTTGTCATTTCGTGTGAAAGGTGGCCGGGAACAGGCCTGGGGCGTCATCGACGATACTCGCTTCCTGTCTATAACCGGTAATTTGGGTGACGCCAAAACCACGATCACACACCCGGCCACGACCACCCATGGCCGGCTTTCTGATGAGGCCAAAGCCGAAGCAGGCATCAGTGAAAACCTCATTCGTGTTGCTGTCGGTTTAGAGCACATTGATGATATCAAAGCGGACTTGGCTCGAGGCCTTAACAAGCTGATCTGATTCACATTAAAACCAATACAACACAGGCTAGTAGGCAGAAGGCTGCTAGACTGTAACCTAAGGGTTGCAGCCGGCAGCCTTTTTTATGGTTGACTGATTATTGGTCGTGATATCAGGTCGCAGTTGTCCTAGGGAGTCCTTGTGTCCACATCCGCTTCAGCACTGATTCGTGCATTGGCAAACGTTCTACTGGGTAAAGAGGAACAGATCAAACTGGCGTTATCTTGCCTGTTGGCGAAAGGGCACTTGCTGGTTGAGGATCTGCCCGGCATGGGAAAGACAACGCTGGCCCATGCGCTGGCAAAGGTGCTTGGCCTGGAATATCAGCGCATACAGTTCACCAGTGATCTCTTGCCAGCCGATATTCTGGGTACCTCCATCTTCAATCAAACCACCACAGAGTTCGAATTTCGCCCCGGCCCTGTTTTTTCACAGGTGCTGCTGGCGGACGAAATCAACCGCGCCACACCAAAAACACAGGGTGCTTTACTCGAGGCCATGGAAGAACGCCAGATAACGGTGGACGGTAACACCTATCCCTTGCCAAAACCGTTTTTTGTGATTGCCACCCAAAACCCCATTTCCCAGATGGGAACCTACCCCTTGCCAGAATCACAACTGGATCGTTTTTTAATGCGAATCAGTCTGGGCTACCCTGATCCATCAGTAGAGCGAAAATTGCTCAACGGCTTCAATCCCCGTCAGGATATGGAAAAGCTGCCGGCGGCCATTGATGGGGAAGGGCTTGATCAGCTGCAGCAAAGCGTGACCAGGATTTTTGTATCCGACGCTTTGCTTGATTACGTGCAGCGGATTTTGGCTTTCACCCGGCAATCCAATCGTTTCAACTTCGGGCTTTCACCCCGGGCGGGAATGGCCTTGGTGCAATGCTCGCAAGCCTATGCCTTTGTCTCCGGCCGAGAACATGTCATTCCAGAAGATGTACAGGCAGTGCTGCCAGCGGTTGCCGAGCATCGCTTGGCCGGTTCCCAGGATGTGACCGGTCATGAGGGGCAGCGCCTGGTGGACAGTGTGTTAAAACAGGTTGATGTGCTGGCAGGGCGGTAAAGGTGAACAGCATTCGAGAGATGTTTAGGGGGCGCTGGGAACTTTGGCTGGATAAAAGAATTCCACCCAGAAACCGGGTTCTGTTGACCCAGAAGCGTATCTTTATTCTGCCTACCTGGATGGGGTTGGGGTATCTGCTCACTGCCTTTCTGCTTTTTGTCGCTGGTGTTAATTATGACAACACCATGATTCTGAATTTCAGTTTCTTTTTAGTCAGCCTGTTTGTTGTAAATATTCTGCAAACTTTTTCCAATTTGTCCGGAATGGAGGTGAGTGCGGGCCACTCTGAGCCAGCCTTTGTTGGGGCCGAGGCGAAGTTTGTCATTCATCTCTCCAAATCTAAACGTAAGGATCACCAGTCAATCTACTGTTATTGGCAAGGTTACGAGTCCCAGGCGTACAACTTGATACGCGATCAGCAGGTAGCAGTCACAGCATTGTTGAAAACCACTGAGAGGGGCCGTTATAAACCAGGTCGATTTAAACTGCATGCCGTGTATCCATTTGGGTTGTGTCAATCATGGACCTGGCTTGATTTGGATATGTCTGCGCTGGTGTACCCAAAGCCCATCGAATGTGAGCTTAGTAGTATCAGTGCAAGCGACCGGGAGCAGGGCAGTGCCATTATCAAAGATGGTCAGGAAGACTTTGCGGGTTTGAGAGCCTTTAATCAATCGGATTCAATGCGAATGGTGGATTGGAAAGCCTTTGCCAGGCGCAATGTACTATATAGCAAAGAGTTTCATGGTTATCAGGCCAAATCCTCCTGGCTTAAATGGAGTGAAATGCCAGCCATGGATATTGAAACCAAGCTGTCGCAGCTGTGTTTTTGGGTTCTACAACTGTCGAAAACCAACGAACCTTTCGGAATGGAGTTCCCCGGAACGCTCATCACACCAGCCACCGGCAAGCAGCATGAAGAGGACTGCCTGAAGGCACTGGCAGAGTACCCACATGGCAGACAGTAAACCCCATGTATTTCCGATGCCGCGTACCGCGTTCGTATTCTTGATAACCAGTGTAGTGTTATCGGTTTTACCTCATATGCAGCGGGTGCCCGTCTGGCTGCAGTTAGTGTTTGGGGTTGTTATGGTATGGAGGATTCAGGTCTTCAGGCAACGCCTCACGTTTCCGCCACGTTGGGTGCGTTTGTTGCTGGTTTGTTGCGGTGTATTAGCAATAGTCTATCATCATGGCACTATATTTGGGCCGGATGCTGGCGTTGCACTCCTTATAACGGCTTATTTGTTTAAGCAATTGGAGATGTATACCCGGCGCGATGCCTTCCTCGTGGTCATATTGTCCTTTTTTGTGCTGGCAACGGAGTTCCTTTTTTCCAGTTCACTGTTTACGTCGATCTATGTATTCGTCGTTTTGGTCGTAATTTCGTCTGCGTTGGTAGCGCTCAACATGAGTGGTACCAACATTGCGCTTTGGCGTCCACTGAAAGTGGCTTTGATATCGATCCTGCAGGCTGTTCCATTACTGTTGGTGCTGTTTTTTTTGTTCCCTCGCATTGGTCCGATCTGGGAACTGGGCATGCAAACGAAAATGGCCCGTACCGGACTGAGTGAATCCATATCACCGGGGGACATTGCTGAACTGTCACTGTCTACAGAACTCGCTTTCAGAGTGGATTTTGATGGCGCCATTCCGGAACCACGAGATCGTTATTGGCGGGCATTGATATTCGATCGGTTTGATGGTCGCACCTGGCATGCTCAAAAAGAGGGTGTCTATTTGCCTTTTGATCCTGCCCGCCTTGAAAAGGCAGGAGAGCCGCTCAGCTATCGGGTTTACCTTGAACCCACAGGCCAGGATTGGCTGCCGGCAATTGCCTGGGCAAACCTGAACGGAATCCGTCATAAGACTGCCAATAGTCTGGTTAACTACGCGGAGCAACTCGTCGATAACCCGGTCAGTTATGCTGTTGAAAGCTACTTTCAATACCAATATGAGGCACTTGGCATGCCCCGGGAGTCCTGGGTCCGTTATACCACTTTACCACCTTCCGGAAATTCCAGAGCACTGACCTGGGGGCGAGAACTCTATCGTCAGACAGGTGGCGCGCCCGCGCTAATCTCCAATGGGATATTGGAGCGATTTAGACGGGAGGAATTTGTCTATACGTTAAAGCCACCTAAGCTGGGAGCCAACAGTATTGATGAGTTTCTGTTTCAAACCAAAAAGGGTTTTTGCGCTCATTATGCCGGGGCGTTTGTGTATATTATGCGGGCCGCAGGTATTCCAGCCAGGATGGTGGGTGGTTACCAGGGAGGTGAGTCACATCCCATAGGCAATTACCTGCTGGTGCATCAATACGACGCTCATGCCTGGGTAGAATTTTGGGACAAAGGTAAAGGATGGGTGCATGTGGATCCCACCGCCGCCATCGCGCCACATCGAATTGAAACCGGTTCTTTACGGCAGAGCCTGGACGAGGAAAGTCTGCGCTTTTCCCCTTTCTCTGATCTGGATGTCAGAAATCTTCCTATGCTGGAAGAGTTGCGGATGATGGCGGATTATGTTGACTATCTCTGGTTCAAGAACGTGGTGTCGTTTGACCATGAGGCGCAAAACAGATTGCTGCAAGCATTTCTTGGGGAAGTTACCCCTAAACGAATTGCCTTGCTGCTGGGAATATGCGGTGGCTTCGTTGTGCTCTGTCTCGCTGGTTGGATGCTGTATTCCCAGAGGCCGATCCACCGGTTAAGCAAGGCAGACAAGCATTATATGAAGTTTCTAAGCATGCTTGCACTCAAAGGTCTAGACCGCGAGGTGGGTGAAGGTATTGATGCGTTTTCCCGCCGGGCCCAGGAGCAGTTCCCTGAACAGAAGAATAATATTAATAAAATCAGTAATATATATTCTGAAATCAAGTACTCCAAAAGTGGGGAAAGTGAATCCCAGGGCAACAAATCCGCCACAAAAAGTGATAGCATAGCGGCTCTAGAACAACAACTAGGGCAGGCGGTCGCCAGCCTCAAAATTTGAATTTGATGGATTGAATTTCTATGGGGCGGTTTCAAAAACCGATCATTCTGTCGGTAATCATCGCAATTGGCCTGTACTTTGGCGCTATGTTTCTCGGAGACTTTCACGAAACCGGGGCGGCCATTGCGAAACTGGGAGCGATCGGCTGGGCGGTTATCTTGGGGTTATCCCTGATCAACTATTTGCTGCGTTACTGGCGTTGGGAGTGGTATCTGACCAAATTGTCGGATATGGCCATTCCTCACCGCCGTCATTTGGCTTACTACGTGAGCGGATTTGCCCTGTCGACTACACCGGGAAAAGCGGGTGAAACTGTCAGGTCCCTTTATCTAAAGCAACATGGAATCAGCTTCAACAATACCATCAGCACGTTTTTCGTGGAGCGTTTTCAGGATTTATTGACCATCGTACTGATGGCCAGTGCGGCCGCTGTCCTGTTTGATGGCTATGCGCTGGTGGTGGTGCTCACGGCCGCCGTTATTTTTGGTAGTCTGCCTTTGCTCCACAGCCGATGGATCTTAGGCTGGCTGCAGCGATCCTCCAACTCTTTACCCCACAAGCCGGCGCAATTGGCGGGCCATGTATTGGACCTGTTAAATTCGTCGGCGGTTTTGTTGAAGAATAAAGAGCTGTTCGGGGGTATCATTATCGGCATAGTAGCCTGGACCGCGGAAGGCATTGGGTTCTGGTATTTGTTGGAACGATTGGGGCAGGACATCAGCCCAATCGCTGCCATCAGTATCTATGGTGTCGCGGTATTAATCGGCGCTATCTCTTTTCTCCCTGGCGGTCTGGGATCCACTGAAGCTGTCATGGGATTGTTGTTGATTGCCTCTGGAGTGCCGGAACCTGTGGCCATTGCTGCCACACTTATTTGCAGAATTGCGACCCTCTGGTTTGCGGTATTCATAGGGCTTATAGTGGCGGGAATTCTCGCTATTCGGGGCATTGTGCCCCTCTCAGGTAAAGAAGTATCGGATTTAGGTTGAATGCATGACAGATAACAAAAAACCATTGGTGGTGGACCTTGATGGTACGTTGATTAAAACCGATTTGCTGCTTGAGTCGTTTATGCTCCTGATTAAGGCAAATCCGCTCAATCTCGTTTTTGTTTTTCTTTGGCTGCTCAAGGGTAAAGCAAATCTTAAAGCAGAGATTGCCCGGCGTGTTGATATTCTGGTTGAGGTGTTGCCGTACAACGAGGCCGTTGTTGACTATCTTAAGCAACAAAAGAAGGCAGGTCGTACCATTGTCCTGGCAACTGCTTCTCACCAGCGTTATGCCCACGGTATTGCCGACTACCTCAAGCTGTTCGATGACGTGCTGTCATCAAGCGACACACTTAACCTTTCCGGCACGGCGAAGAGAAAAGCCTTGATTGATCGATTTGGTGAGGGGCAATACGCCTATGCCGGCAATGCGGATGTGGATCTGAAGGTATGGAGCCATGCCGGTTCCGCCGTTGTCGTAGGCAACGATCGGTTGGCACGAAAAGCCGGTGCATTGTGCGACATTGAAGCTTCTTTTGCTGTTGCCTCGCCATCGTTGCGAACCATCGTAAAAGCCCTGCGTGTGCATCAATGGGTGAAGAACGCGCTGATTTTTGTGCCCTTGATCACCTCGCACCAATTGCAAAGCCTGGACGTGTTGTTGATGAGCGTGCTTGGTTTTTTTGCGTTTTCCCTATGCGCATCCAGTGTGTATTTTCTGAATGATTTGCTCGATCTCAGTGACGATCGTCAACACGCAACCAAGCGCAACAGACCGTTTGCCGCCGGAACTCTGTCGTTGCTGTTCGGCATTGTGGGAACCCCACTATTACTGTTGGTCGCGATTGTTGCCTGCCTGTTCCTGCCCACGGACTTTCAGATTGTGCTGGCGGTCTACTATGTGCTGACCCTGGCCTATAGTTTCAAGTTAAAGCGTTTAGTGATGGTGGATGTTGTTACATTGGCGTCACTGTACACGGTCAGGATTGTTGCTGGCGCGGCGGCTATCGGTGTTTTCCTCTCCTTCTGGCTATTGTCCTTTTCCATATTCGTTTTTCTAAGTCTGGCTATTATCAAACGGTATACTGAGTTGATGAAACTTAAGTCCGCCAGTGCAACCAAGGCACTGGGCCGGGGTTATCAGGTGGAGGATCTGGAGCTCTTGTCTTCTCTGGGAGGGGCCAGCGGATACATTTCAGTTTTGGTGCTTGCGTTGTACATCAACAGTCCCGAAGTGAAAGGCATGTACACTGATCCGGTTCTCATGTGGCCCGCTTGTTTGATTATGTTGTATTGGGTGAGTCGTATATGGATTATTGCTCATCGCGGCAACATGGATGATGATCCCATCGTTTTTGCGTTAAAAGACAAGGCCAGCGTGATATGTGGAATATTGATAGCCGGATTTATGGTGTTGGCGGTGTAGTGTATGACTAAACCTTACGTATCCTGGGGCAGATACCCCTATCAGCAACAAATGGGTCAAGACCTGCACTGGATGCCTGATACTTTGCCTGCAACAGAAACACCGTTTCTGCCACAGGGTAATGCGCGCAGCTACGGTGATAGTTGCATGCTGCAAGAGGGCACTGTGCTTTCTACCCGGTTTATGAGGCGCTTTATCAGCTTTGATACGGAATCCGGGGTGATGCGCTGCGAGGCTGGCACTACATTAGCGGATATCCTTGCCGTGGCGGAGCCACAGGGCTGGTTTTTACCGGTAACACCGGGTACCAAATTTGCCACCGTTGGCGGCTCCATCGCCAATGATGTTCATGGCAAGAACCATCATGTGGCGGGAACCTTTGGCTCCCATGTGATTCAGTTTGAGCTGTTGCGCAGCGACGGTTCAAGGCGGGTCTGTTCCAGCACTGAAAACGCTGACTGGTATGCTGCCACTATTGGCGGACTGGGCCTGACCGGGTTTATTACCTGGGCGGAACTGCAACTGAAAAAAGTGTCCAATTCCGCTATCAATGCTGAGAATATCAAGTATGAAAACCTTGCCGAATTTTTCCGGCTCTCAGAGGAATCGGAGCAGGATTATGAATACACAGTAGCCTGGGTTGATTGCCTGGCCGCTGGTAACAAGCTTGGTCGTGGCCATTTTACCCGGGGTAATCATGCCCGTCCGGTTCAGCCCAGGCCGCCGCGGCCGGGTACGCAACTGAGCATGCCGTTGGATCCGCCGGTATCCCTGGTGAACAGCCTGTCTTTGAAAGCGTTTAACTGGCTCTATTATAATCGTCAATTGGACAAAGTTTCCTATCAGACGATGCACTATGATCCGTTTTTCTACCCTCTGGATCACATTCATAATTGGAATCGAATGTACGGGCCAAAAGGTTTCCTGCAATACCAGTGTGTGATTCCCATGGAAAACAGTGAAGCCGCCATAACAGAGCTTCTACAGCGCATCGGCAGAGCCAATTACGGATCTTTTCTTGCAGTATTGAAAGTATTCGGTGATGTTCCAACGCCGGCACTGCTTTCCTTTCCCAGGCCGGGCACCACCCTGGCACTGGATTTTCCCTATAAAGGCAGTCTCACCATGCACCTGTTTGATCAACTTGATGAGGTGGTGGTGCAGGCGGGCGGTGCCCTGTATCCCGCCAAGGATGCGCACATGAAAGCTGAGCACTTTCAGTCGTTTTATCCGAATGCCAGCAAGTTGCAACACTTTAAAGATCCTCATATAACCTCCAGTTTCTGGCAGCGAGTAATGGAATCAACATCATGAAAAATTGGATTATTATTGGAGCGACCTCTGCCATTGCGGAGTCGGTTTGTCGGCTTTGGGCGGTTCGTGGTTACAGCCTGTTTCTGGTGGCTCGAAATCAGAGCAAGCTGGACACTTTAGCAAATGATTATCAAGTAAGAGGAGCCGCCAAGGTTCATACTCACTTGCTGGACGTAAACGCTACGGATTCCCATCAGCCCTGTTGGGATGCCGCACTGGACGCCATGGGCAGGATAGATGGCATCCTGATTGCCCATGGTACCTTGCCCGACCAGAAAGCATGTGAAGCATCCTATGAAACCGCGTTGGCTGAAATCAATACCAATGCGCTAAGCGTGATCTCACTCTGCACGCTTGCAGCCAATGAATTTGAGAAGCAGGGAGCGGGGAATATAGCGGTTATTTCCTCAGTGGCGGGGGATCGGGGGCGACAGTCCAACTATGTTTATGGCGCGGCCAAGGGAATGGTTACCCTGTTTCTACAGGGGTTGCGAAACCGGTTGTTCGCATCCGGGGTTCACGTTCTGACCGTGAAACCCGGATTTGTCGACACACCGATGACCACGGAATTTGATAAGGGTGGACCGCTTTGGGCAACGCCGGACCAGGTGGCTGCCGGTATTGTCAGTGCCATCGATAAGAAACGTAATGAAGTCTACTTACCCTGGTTTTGGTGGGGGGTTATGCTGATCATCAAAAACATCCCTGAATTCGTCTTCAAGCGATTGAGTTTGTAAATGCGTTTTATTCCCCTGTTATGCGTTCTTTTACCGGCATTGACCGCCTGCTACTCGGGTGAGAGCGACTCTCTGCGAGCCCCTGTTTCCAACGAAGGTGTGTCGGTCACGATACAGGCAAACCTGCCGGCGGGCTTACTCCAGGCCAACGTAGCTGCCTCCTATTTTCAGGATGGTCGCAAAGCGGCGCTTGTTGGTGGTGACATCATCGTTGCCGAAAGTGATACCGATTCCTCTATTTTGCGTTCATTGCAGAATTTGAGTGGGGATTACTCCACAGTTGTGGATTTTTCAGACGCCACGGCGGGGATTGAGTTTGCTGTGGATTTTGATCCGGTCGCTGCGCGAGCTGATCGTTGGTATCCGGTTGATGAGCTGCTGGTGGACCCGGGCCCCGGGGAGTTGGTGGGTTACCGCACGCAAGTTGCGTTTCCGGAGGCCATTGTATTGAGTTCGCCGTTATCCAATGAGATCTATACAACGCGAAGTCAGGAGATTGTGCTCAGTTGGACGTCTTCACCCGATACTGAGCAAACCCGGTTTACCAGTGTGCAGACCTGTTTCTCGGGCTCCCGCGAGGTGCAATGGGGAACATCCGACATTCTATCCAGTGCGGATCCGGGTTCCCATACGGTATCTGTTGGTGAATTAATACCGTCCACCAATTTTATTACTCAAGTCACCAATACGCTCAGCGCTCTCAGTGTTATTATCGTAGGCTCTATACTGGAGACCTATTCATTCGGATTGATTGGGCGCCAGGATATAAAAATTGAAACTTTCGACTTGGAATATTGCACCCTGTCATTAACCGTGTTCCGCGAAGTCGGGAACGATCTGGGTGCGGATATCAGCGGCGGATTCGCCATTGGCAGCACCAGCGACACCGTAACAGTGGAGTATCGGCCTTGAAGTCTTTATTGCTCCCATGGTTGTCGGTGATGGTTTTGGGTATGTACTCTGCGGTGGGTCACGCAGACACCGGTTCAGTTGAATCCCGGCAAGTTTACCTGTTGCTCAGCTATGATTGGTTGGATGTGGCAGACGCAGACTTTGATAATTCATTGTCGGCGGAAGCGGGAGTGCTATGGCATCTGCAGCAGCGTTTTTACCTGGAAGCAGCGGTTACCGGAATCAATGATGCATCCACTCCCACACAGGAGGATAATACCGGCTCTTACCAACTCACCTTAGACAGTGTGGAGTTGCTGGCGGGTATTCATTACCAAACCGAAACTGATTGGATGGACTCATTGGTATTGTTTGGTCGCGGTGGGCTGCTTGCCTATCGTATGGAGATAACCCTCGACGAGGCATTCTATGGCCTTAAACCATCCGGTAGCGACACTGCTTCCGATTCCGGTTGGGGATTTTATGTCGGTGCGGGTGTGCTTTGGGATCTGAAGAACCGGTGGCTGCTGCGTTCCGAGTTTACCTACAAACAACGTTCGGATTTTCTTGATGACAGCAGCAAGCCTTTCGATGTGCGAAGTACCGGTATCAATATTGGCATAGCGAGAACATTCTAGAGCAATAAAAAAGCCCCGCAGAACGGGGCTTTTTTATTGGCTTCTGATCTTAGGCGTCCTGGGCCACCTGGATCTTCACTTTGTCAGCCACTTCCTGATACTCAGGCATCTTATCAAAGTTCATGTAGCGATAGATGTCAGCAGCCATGCTGTCAATATCTTGCGCGTATGTCATGTACTCTTCTGCGCTAGGCAGTTTACCCAGAACCGCAGCCACCGACGCCAATTCAGCAGACCCCAGATACACATTCGCTCCCTGGCCCAAACGGTTGGGGAAGTTGCGGGTAGAGGTGGAAACCACTGTGGATCCAGGTGCGACGCGAGCCTGGTTACCCATACACAGAGAACAACCGGGCATCTCAGTGCGGGCACCGGCGCGGCCGTAAATGTTGTAGTAACCTTCTTCCATTAATTGGTGCTCGTCCATCTTGGTGGGTGGTGCCAGCCACAGGCGTGTGCTCAGGGAACCACCGGGCACTTTATCCAACAGCTTACCGGCTGCACGGAAGTGGCCGATATTGGTCATGCAGGAGCCAATGAAAACCTCATCGATTTTGTCACCGGCCACATCAGACAGGGTTTTGGCATCGTCTGGGTCATTGGGGCAGCACAGGATGGGCTCTTTGATCTCATCCATATTGATTTCGATAACTTCGGTGTACTCGGCGTCCGCATCGGCACGCATCAAAGATGGATTGGCGAGCCATTCTTCCATGGCGGTGATGCGGCGTTCCAGAGTGCGAGCAGCACCATAGCCGTTGGCAATCATCCACTTCAGCAGCGTGATATTGGATTTCAGGTACTCAGCAACGGATTCTTCAGACAGGGTAATGGTGCAACCTGCTGCTGAACGTTCCGCGGATGCATCGGACAGTTCGAAAGCCTGTTCTACGGTGAGATCTTCCAGCCCTTCAATTTCCAGCACCCGGCCGGAGAAGATGTTCTTTTTGCCTTTTTTCTCAACGGTCAGAAAACCGGATTTGATGGCGTACAGCGGAATAGCGTGTACCAGGTCGCGCAGAGTGATTCCGGGTTGACGCTTACCGGTGAATTTGACCAATACCGATTCGGGCATATCCAGAGGCATGACGCCGGTGGCTGCGGCAAACGCGACCAAGCCCGAGCCAGCCGGGAAGGAAATGCCAATGGGGAATCGTGTGTGGGAATCACCACCGGTGCCCACCGTGTCCGGCAGCAACATACGGTTCAGCCAGCTGTGGATAATACCGTCACCAGGGCGCAGGGATACGCCGCCGCGATTCATAATAAAGTCGGGCAGGCTGTGCTGCATTTCCACATCCACAGGTTTGGGGTAGGCCGCTGTGTGGCAGAAGGACTGCATGGTAAGATCGGCTGAGAAACCCAGGCACGCAAGATCCTTCAGTTCATCACGGGTCATCGGCCCGGTGGTGTCCTGCGAGCCCACTGTGGTCATTCTGGGTTCGCAGTATTGGCCGGGGCGAACACCTTCAACGCCACAGGCTTTTCCGACCATTTTCTGCGCCAGAGTGAAGCCCTTATCCGAAGCGGCAACATCAACAGGGGAACGGAACAGGTCGGATGCACCCAATCCCAGTGCTTCCCGGGCCCGGTTGGTCAGGCCACGGCCGATGATCATATTGATACGGCCACCGGCGCGAACCTCATCGATCAGAACGTCGGACTTCAACTGGAATTCTGAAATCACTTCATCGGAGTCGTGCTTTGTGATTTTGCCTTCATAGGGATAGATGTCCACCACATCGCCCATGTTCAGATCGGATACATCCGCTTCGAAGGGCAGGGCGCCGGCATCTTCCATGGTATTGAAGAAAATCGGTGCGATTTTGCTGCCGATACAGATACCGCCTTGTCGCTTGTTGGGAATATACGGAATGTCATCACCGGTAAACCACAGCACCGAGTTGGTGGCGGACTTACGGGATGATCCGGTACCCACAACGTCGCCCACATAGGCAACGGTATGGCCTTTGGCTTTAAGGGCTTCAATCTGGCTGATGGGGCCGATTTCACCGGGCTTCTCCGGGGTGATGCCTTCCCGTTCGTTTTTCAGCATGGCGTTGGCGTGCAACGGGATGTCCGGTCGCGACCATGCATCCTGGGCTGGGGACAGGTCATCGGTATTGGTTTCACCGGTCACCTTGAACACCGTGATGGTGATTTTTTGCGGCAGTTCAGGCTTGCTGGTGAACCACTCACCATCAGCCCAGGATTGCAGAACTTTCTTGGCATTCTCACTGTTCTTGGACTTTTCGACCACATCGTGGAATGCGTCGAATACCAGGAGGGTTTTACTCAGGCCGGCAACGGCCAGATCGCCCACTTCGGCATCATCCAGTAAATCAATCAATGGCTGGACGTTGTAGCCACCGAGCATGGTGCCCAGCAATTCAGTGGCTTTGCGCTTGTCAATCAGCGGAGAGGTGGCCTCACCTTTTGCGACCGCAGCCAGAAAACCTGCCTTTACGTAGGCAGCCTGATCAACACCGGCAGGAACACGATAGGTCAACAGCTCTACCAGAAAGTCTTCTTCTCCGGCGGGTGGATTCTTCAGCAACTCCACCAGATCGGCGGCTTGTTTCTCGTCCAAGGGCTTGGGTGGGATGCCTTGGGCGGCACGTTCTTCTACATGTTTGCGATAAGCTTCGAGCACGGTATGACCTCTCTACAGTGTGACTTCGATTGCGGTGGGCCGGTTTTGCCAGCCAGCGAATGCCCACCGAATGTAAGATGGGCGTGCGATACCGAAAATTTTGCGCGCGAATTATACCAAACTTCAAATCAGTTTACAGCAATCAAAACTTCAGAGCTCTTGGCAACAAACTGTCGTAACTCATTGTAATTCAGAGTTTTGATAAAAATTGATAGGTGGACCGATCGGTCATTTATACAGGCTGGGTTGTTTGTTGGGGCGTCGCTTAAAGCGCTTGTATTCCCATTGGTACTGTTTTGGGTCCCGCAGGATGATGTTCTCCACACAGCGATTCATGGCGGCAGCTGAGGTTTCGATATCGGATGTGTAGAACGCGGCATCCACCGGCTCATAGAAGACGTGAAAGGTTTTTCCATCCGGATTGCGTTGACAACCAAAACCGATGGCAACGGAGTCAGTGTCATTGCTCAGCTTACTGACCAGCTTGGGGGTCAGGGCGGTGACGCCAAAGAAAGGTACCCAAACACCGGTTTTGATCTCAGGCTCCTGGTCGGGCAGCACGCCGGTCGCCTTGCCTTGGGGAAGCGCTTTGTAAAGCGCCAATACACCGCGTCGGTCCGCAGCAACCATTTGAGTATTCTGCGACCGAGCCTTATGGATTAATTTATCCAAAGCGGCGGATTCAGCCGGCTTGTACATGGCAAGCAGATCACACTTCTTGGCCATATAGTAATTCGCCAGTTCCCAATTGCCGAAATGTGGCACGATAAACACAACACCTTTACCTACCGCTTGGGCCTCGACCAGCAGCTGTTCGTTCTCCGCATGGGTTATGTAAGACAACATGCGATCACTGGTTTGTGACCAGGCTGCAGCCACTTCCAAAGCAGTTCGCAAGGTTTCCCGCAGGGATGCTTTGGCAAGGCTTGTTCGTTCCGCTGCGTCCATGTCTGGGAAGCAAAGCTCAAGATTTTTCAGTGTGACGTTGCGCGGGCCGGGGGCGATGTACCAGGCCAGGTAACCCAGCATGTCACCGATCAGGCCCAGGGTAGGGAGGGGAAGCTTCCCAATCAAGGTCAGGATACGAACAAAAACGGCCCCTTTTACATCATGGGTTTGTGACTTGCTGCTCACTGAGTAATGCGATCCATTCGGTAATGAAGCACATAGGATAGGATAAAAATCGATTTCAAACTATCGTGTAAGTATAATCCGCCCTTTGAAATCAGCGCAGGAACTTTGGATATGGCAGAAATGAGTGAAGTCAGAGCCTTTTTGGGGTGTTCAACACCACCGGAATGGATAGAAGCAGCACTCAGTAATCTTCCCACGCTGCTGATTGATCACGCCCATTGCGAGAAAAAAGCAGCATCCACCGCACTGAATCTTTTGTTCCGCTATGTCGACCGGCGCAATCTACTGAACAAACTGTCACAACTTGCGAGAGAGGAGTTGCTTCACTTTGAGCAAGTGCTGGAACTCATGGAAAAACATGGTGTGACCTATGATCACCTGAGCCCGGCACGTTACGCCATGGGTTTGCGCAAGCATATTCGCCAGACCGAGCCCAACAAATTGGTTGATACCTTAATCATTGGTGCCTTTATTGAAGCCCGTTCCTGTGAGCGCTTTGAAGCATTGGTACCCCATTTGCTCAAGCTGGAAGCCACGCAGGATATTGGAAAATACTACCAGTTTCTGCTCAAATCAGAGAGCCGGCATTTCGAGGACTATCTGGATCTGGCACGCGAGTATTCATCCGAGCCCATTGATGATCGTGTGAACGCCTTCAGAGAGATTGAGCGGGAGCTGATCGAAAGCGCCGATGAGGAATTCCGTTTCCACAGCGGTATACCGGCGCAGCCCTTATTGTGAAGGAAAGCTGAAGCTCTTTAACTCCAGTTGGTCTTCATCTGCAATAAGGTACCAACCTTGGCTGTGCCAATCCCCCAGCACAATGCGTTCACAGGTCCGGCCCCCCAGATCCACCACATGACGGTCAGGCCGGTGGGTGTGTCCATGCACAAACAGCGGCGTGTTATGCTGTTTGCAGGTGTTGATTACCGCGTCCTCATTGACGTCCAGGATTTCATAGGTTTTGTCTTTGGCATCCTCCTGGCTTTGATTTCGGGCCTGTCGACCAAAAGCAATCCGCTCTGCAATGGGCTTGGCGAGAAACGCTTTTTGCCAGTCAGGGTTGCGCACCATCGTGCGAAAATCCATATACAGCCTGTCATCCGTGCAGAGGGTGTCACCGTGCATTAACAGGCAATCCTGTTCTGCAACTCTGATGATACAGGGTTCATCAATCAACTGGGCGCCGCAAGCCCGGGCATAGTCCGGCCCCAGCAGAAAATCACGATTACCGTGCATGATAAACACCCTGCAACCGGTAGCAGAAAACTGCTTTAAGCGGGTGGATACCCGGCGGGCAGTTTCGGTCAGGGCATCATCACCCAACCAGATTTCAAACAAATCACCCAGTATAAACAGTCGCTCGGCCTTGCCTTCGAACTGATCCAGAAAATAGAAGAACGCCCGGGTGATGTCCGGGCGCTGGTCTTCCAGGTGCAAGTCGGAAATAAAGAGTGTGGTCATGCTTACTGGGTAACAACTTCCGCTGTTTCAATGATAACGGGTTCCATGGGTACATCCTGATGGAAGCCGTGGCGACCGGTTTTGACCTCTTTAATCTGGTTTACCACGTCCATGCCATCAACCACTTTGCCGAATACCGCATAACCCCAGCCCTGGGTGGACTCGGCGGAAAAGTTCAGAAAATCGTTGTCTTTGATATTAATGAAAAATTGAGCCGAAGCGGAATGCGGGTCCTGTGTGCGGGCCATGGCGATGGTGCCCAGGTCATTCTTCAGGCCGTTGTTCGCTTCGTTCTTGATCGGATCCTTGGTGGGTTTCTGTTGCATATCCTTATCGAAACCACCGCCCTGAATCATAAAGCCATCGATGACGCGATGAAAGACGGTGCCGTTGTA
Source organism: Ketobacter sp. GenoA1 (assembly GCF_003671475.1). Lineage (NCBI taxonomy): Bacteria > Pseudomonadati > Pseudomonadota > Gammaproteobacteria > Pseudomonadales > Ketobacteraceae > Ketobacter > Ketobacter sp. GenoA1. The sequence goes on from NZ_RCHM01000042.1 coordinate 975,855, forward strand.
GTGGCCGTCGTTGACATAGCCCACAAAATTTTCCACGGTGACGGGGGCTTTTTCTTTATTCAGCTCAAGTTTGATGTCGCCCATGCTGGTGTGAAGAATTACCAAGATTGCTTCCATTTTTCTTTCCTGTTGATTGAGTAATGTATTTCAATTGGATTCTATTGATGCAGATCTTGCGCCGCGATCAACGTGTTTTCCAGCAGTGTTGCCACCGTCAGCGGGCCCACACCACCGGGTACAGGGGTGATCCAGGCAGCACGTTCGGCGGCAGGTTTGAACTCGATATCCCCTCTGAGCTTACCATCTTCGCAGCGATTAATGCCCACATCGATCACAATGGCGCCGGGTTTGACCCAGTCGCCGGGAATAAATTCAGGTTTGCCCACCGCCACCACCAGCAGATCCGCCCGTGCCACATGATCCTTCAGGTTTCGGGTGAAACGGTGGCAGGAGGTTACCGTGCACCCGGCCAGCAGCAGTTCCAGCGCCATAGGGCGGCCCACAATATTGGATGCACCCACGATTACCGCCTCCAGGCCGTGCAGTGGAACAGCGGTGGATTCAATCAGGCGCATGATACCCTTGGGTGTGCAGGGGCGCAGTAAGGGGATGCGTTGTGCAAGGCGACCCATATTGTAAGGGTGGAAACCGTCCACATCCTTGTCCGGGCGAATCGCATTAATGATCTCTTTATCATCCAGGTGGGCGGGCAGGGGAAGCTGTACCAGTATGCCATCGATTTCCGGATCCTGGTTCAGTGTCTGCACCAGATCATTGAGGGTTTGCTGGGTGGTATCCGCCGGCAAATCGAACGACTTGGAGACAAAGCCCACTTCCTCACAGGATTGACGCTTTTTGTTGACATAAACAGAGGAGGCCGGATCACTGCCCACCAGAATTACCGCCAGACCAGGAGCCCGCTTACCTTCCTGCTGGCGCTTTTCAACAGCGTGCTTGATGTCGGCTTTCAAATTGGCGGCAATGGCAGTGCCATTGATGATGTGTGCAGTCATAGGTTTGGTTCGGAATCCAGGCAAAATTGGGTTCAAATTCGGGGGTCAGTTTTCAGGCGCGGTATTGTCTCATTATAGTGGCAATGGGGTAAAGATCTGCCATCAAGGGTTTGATCTCATTGAAATTTATGAAAGTGTTTGACGCAAGCACACGGGATGTATATTATGCGGCCCTCTTCATCGGAGTGGTGGAGATTCGGGGCATAGCGCAGTCTGGTAGCGCGCCTGCTTTGGGAGCAGGATGTCGGGGGTTCGAATCCCTCTGCCCCGACCATAAAGTTCAACCAATACAGATGATTAGCAGTGTACTCGGGTTAATGCGCTCGTAGCTCAACCGGATAGAGCATCGGCCTTCTAAGCCGGCGGTTGCAGGTTCGAGTCCTGCCGGGCGCGCCAGCCTCTTCATCTGGAACATCAAAACCGGTAAAGTAGCCGGGTTTGGTAAAACGTTTTGCTGGTGGGCGTAGCTCAGTTGGTAGAGCCCCGGATTGTGATTCCGGTCGTCGTGGGTTCGAGCCCCATCGTCCACCCCATTTTCCCACGTCCTGCGCGGCAGGGTGTTAAGGGGCAAAAATCGAGACCGGTAATGTCCCGCGGATATTGCCGGTTTCTTGTTTTGAGAGTAGATAACCGAAAGGTGACTTAATTATGCAAGTTTCCGTGGAAACCACTTCTGGACTCGGCCGCCGCCTGACTGTTGGCGTACCCGCTGACACCATTGATACCGCCGTTGATCAAAAACTGAAGGATGCCGCCAAGCAGGTGCGAATTGATGGTTTCCGTCCTGGAAAAGTGCCCCTTAAAGAGGTGCGTCGTCGCTTTGGCAAATCCATTCGCGAAGAAGTCATCGGCGAAGTGGTCAGCAACTCATTTTATGACGCCGTCACCAAAGAATCCCTGAGCCCCGCTGGCTACCCCTCCATCGAAAGAACCAAAGACCAGCCCGGTCAGGATCTGGAGTTTGTGGCAACTTTCGAGGTTTATCCCGAGGTCACCGTGCAGGGGCTGGATAACATCTCTGTGGTGCGTCCGGTTGCTGAAATCAATGAAACCGACATTGATAATATGATCGAGCGCTTGCGGGAGCAAAGAGCAGCCTTTGAAGAAGTCGATCGTGCGGCAGAGCAGGGTGATCAGGTTAATATTAATTTTCTCGGCACCAAAGACGGTGAAGCGTTCGAAGGCGGCACTGCTGACGGACAGAATCTGGTGCTGGGTTCCGGCCAGATGATTCCCGGTTTTGAAGACGGCATCATTGGCATGTCCAAGGGTGAAGAAAAGGTGATCGACGTTACCTTCCCGGAAGACTACCACTCTGAAGTACTGAAAGGGCAAGCCGTTCAGTTCAAGATCACCGTGAACAAGGTGGAATCTAAGACGCTGCCTGAGGTTAATGAAGAGTTCATCAAGAACTTTACCCAGAAAGCAGAAACCAGTATGGATGAGTTTCGCGCCGAAATTCGCAACAACATGGAGCGTGAACTGAAGAACGCCATCAAGAACCGCGTTAAGAAAGAGGTTATGGATGGCGTGCTGGAGAACAACGATGTTGAAGTGCCCAAGGCACTGATTGATTCTGAAATTGATCGTCAGCGTCAGCAGATGATGCAGCAATTCGGTGGCGGCCAGAACTTCGACATGAATATGCTGCCGGCTGAGCTGTTTGAAGGCCAGGCTACCCGAGCCGTTAAGCTGGCGCTGGTGTTGGGTGAGCTGATCAAAGAAAAAGAGGTGAAAGCCGATGCCGAGCGTGTGCGCAGCACCATCGAGGAAATGGCCCAGCCCTATGAGAACCCGGAGCAGGTGGTCTCCTGGTACTATGAGAATCAGCAAATGCTGCAACAGGTTGAAGCCATGGTGCTGGAAGATCAGGTGGTTGACCTGATTCTGGAGCAGGCCACGGTGGCCGAGCAGGAAATGAGTTATGAAGAAGCGGTTAAACAACCTCAGAATGAAGCTGAGTAATTTTTAATCGAAACATAAAACGCGGCCTTCGGCCGCGTTTTTTTTTGTCCAAAGCATGTGATCCTTTTGATATTGGCGCTATAGTAAATAAAAGCGAGCCAAGGTATTGAAATGCTTTATAAAGGCCGCATCTACATGAAGATGCGGGGCTTTTATTACAAGACCATCAACAATGTTTGAATTGTAAGGATCATCACATGTCTCACCGCTATGAAGAGTTGATAGACCGTAACCCCATTTTGAATACCGGCCTTGTGCCCATGGTTATCGAGCAGACTGCCCGGGGGGAGCGTTCCTTCGACATCTACTCCCGCCTGCTGAAAGAGCGCGTGATATTCATGGTGGGCCAGGTGGAAGACCATATGGCCAATCTGATCGTGGCCCAACTTCTGTTTCTGGAATCGGAAAACCCCGACAAGGACATCCACTTCTACATTAACTCACCGGGTGGTTCGGTGACTGCCGGCATGGCGATATACGATACCATGCAGTTCATCAAACCCGATGTATCCACCATGTGTGTGGGTCAGGCTTGTTCAATGGGCTCGCTGCTGCTCACGGCAGGCGCCAATGGCAAGCGTTACTGCCTGCCCAATTCCCGCGTTATGATTCACCAGCCTCTGGGCGGTTTTCAGGGGCAGGCCTCTGATATTGAGATCCACGCCAGAGAAATCATACAGATGAAAAAGCGCCTTAACGAAATTCTGGCCAGCCATACCGGGCAGCCCATTGAGAAGATTGAACTGGACACAGACCGGGATAACTTCATGAGCGCTTATGATGCAAAAGAATATGGTTTGGTTGATCAGGTGCTTGAGAAGCGATAGCTTATAAATCAATGAGTTATCGTTGCTATTTAGACTAAATGTGAAAAAGGCGGGAATCCCGGACTTGCAAAAACCGGGTTTTCGCTGCATCTTTCTATATGTGAAAGATGCAGGTCCGATGAGGTAAGTAAATGACTGACGAAAGAGACGGCAAAGGCGAGGACAGCGGAAAGCTCCTGTATTGCTCTTTTTGTGGCAAAAGCCAACACGAAGTGCGCAAGCTGATAGCCGGACCCTCTGTATTTATCTGCGACGAATGCGTTGATCTATGCAACGACATCATTCGGGAAGAAGTGCAGGAAGAAAGCAGCGACAGCACATCTGACAAGTTGCCAACGCCGTCCGAAATCAAAAACATCCTGGATGATTATGTTATTGGTCAGTCACGGGCGAAAAAGGTGCTTTCAGTTGCTGTTTATAACCACTACAAGCGCCTGCGGTCAGGATCTGCGAAATCTGCGAAGGGAAACAATGCCGAAGTAGAGTTGGGTAAGAGTAACATCCTGCTGATCGGCCCCACCGGCAGCGGGAAAACGTTGCTGGCCGAAACCCTTGCCCGCTTGCTTAATGTCCCATTCACGATTGCTGATGCGACCACATTAACCGAAGCCGGTTATGTGGGCGAGGATGTGGAAAATATTATTCAGAAGCTGCTGCAGAAATGTGACTACGATGTGGAAAAAGCACAAATGGGCATTGTCTACATCGATGAAATCGATAAGATTTCCCGTAAGTCCGACAACCCCTCCATTACCCGCGATGTTTCTGGCGAGGGCGTGCAGCAGGCACTGTTGAAGTTGATCGAAGGGACAGTAGCCTCGGTACCGCCGCAGGGTGGTCGCAAGCATCCGCAGCAGGAGTTCCTGCAGGTGGACACGTCCAATATTCTGTTTATCTGTGGCGGCGCCTTCGCCGGACTGGATAAAGTAATCAGTGATCGGTCGGAAAAGAGCGGAATTGGTTTCTCGGCCACCGTGAAAAGTAAGGATGATAAACGTACTGTGGGCGAGATGCTGAAAGTAGTTGAGCCTGAGGATCTGGTGAGGTATGGCTTGATTCCAGAGTTTGTCGGCCGTCTACCGGTGATTGCCACCCTGGAAGAGCTGGATGAGGAAGCCCTGGTACAGATTCTGACTGAGCCCAAGAACTCACTGACCAAACAATACAGTAAATTGTTTGAGTTGGATGATGTTGACCTCGACTTTCGTGAAGATGCGCTGGTGGCGGTTGCCAAGAAAGCCATGGAGCGTAAAACCGGCGCCAGGGGCTTGCGCTCCATTCTCGAGTCGGTATTGCTGGACACCATGTACGATGTACCGTCCATGAAAAACCTGGTGAAAGTCGTCATTGACGGTGCTGTTATCAAGGGCGAATCTGAGCCGCTCATGATCTATGAGAATAACGATCAGGCCAGAGCCGTCCCTGACGATTAAAGCGCAACTGATCGAGTTAGAAAGGGGCCGTAAGGCCCCTTTTTATTCAGCACAAGACGATAAGCCCTTGATAAACAGATCTGATGCCCCCATTGTATTTGAATACGAACTGTGGTCGGCACGATAATTGAATCAAGCATGATCAAACCCTATTCTGCAGCAGGTACCGTCAATGGCATTTCCCAGCGAATCTAAGCAATTTCCCCTCCTGGCGCTTCGGGACGTAGTGGTCTATCCGCACATGGTTATCCCTTTGTTTGTGGGCCGTGAAAAATCGATTAAGGCGCTGGAAGAGGCCATGGAGACGGACAAGCAAATTGTGCTTGTGGCACAGGTGAATGCTTCGGACGATGATCCGGCGCCCAGTGACCTGTACCAGGTGGGAACCATCGCCACCATTCTCCAGTTACTGAAATTACCTGATGGCACTGTCAAGGTGCTGGTTGAAGGCGCTAACCGTGCGTTCACTAAAAACGTCATTCTTGATAATGGCTATCTCAAGGCTGAAGTACGGGAAACACCATTATCCAGTGTTGATGAGCGGGAAGGTGAAGTGCTGGCCCGTTCGCTTCTTTCTCAGTTTGAGCAGTACGTAAAACTGAGCAAGAAAGTTGCCTCTGAGATTCTCACGTCGGTCAGTAATATTGAAGAGCCTGGCCGCTTATCCGATACCATCGCCGCCCATTTGGCGCTGAAGATTCAAGACAAGCAACGTATTCTCGAAATATTCGACATCCGTGAGCGAATTGATCATCTGATGGCGCTGATGGAAGGTGAGATTGATCTGCTGCAGGTCGAGAAGAGAATTCGCGGCCGTGTTAAAAAGCAGATGGAAAAGAGCCAGCGTGAGTACTACCTGAACGAACAGATGAAAGCAATCCAGAAAGAGCTTGGTGATCTGGAAGAGGGTGGTAATGAGCTTGAGGAATTTGAAAAGAAAATTGAATCCTCGGGTATGACCAAGGAAGCCAAAGAAAAAACCAAGGCTGAACTGAATAAACTGAAGATGATGTCACCCATGTCGGCGGAAGCGACGGTGGTGCGCAGCTATCTGGATTGGATGGTGAACTTGCCCTGGAAGAAAAAGAGCAAGGTTCGTCACGATCTGAAGAAAGCCAAAGAGATCCTGGATCAGGATCATTATGGTCTGGATGAAGTCAAAGAACGGATTCTTGAGTATCTTGCGGTGCAAGCGCGGGTCAATAAAATCCGCGGCCCTGTATTATGCCTGGTTGGTCCTCCCGGTGTGGGTAAGACCTCTCTGGGCCAGTCCATCGCCAAAGCCACCAACCGGAAATTTGTGCGCATGGCGTTGGGTGGTGTTCGTGACGAAGCTGAAATTCGGGGCCACCGCCGTACTTATATCGGTTCCATGCCCGGCAAGCTGGTGCAGAAGATCTCTAAAGTGGGTGTTAAAAATCCACTGTTCCTGCTCGATGAGATCGACAAAATGGGTGTGGATATGCGCGGCGATCCCGCTTCGGCACTGCTTGAAGTGCTGGACCCGGAGCAAAACAATACATTTAACGATCACTACCTTGAGGTGGATTACGATCTTTCCGACGTATTGTTTATCTGTACATCAAATTCAATGAACATCCCGGCACCTTTGCTGGATCGTATGGAAGTAATCCGCATTCCGGGATACACCGAAGATGAAAAGCTGAACATTGCGCAAAAATACCTTGTGCCGAAACAGCGCAAGATGAATGGGTTGAAAGAAGAAGAGCTTGATATGAGCGATGATTCCATTCGTCACCTCATTCGATATTACACCCGTGAGTCCGGTGTTCGTGGGCTGGAAAGGGAAATCGCAAAAGTCTGTCGCAAGCACGTGAAAGAGAACGTTTTGAGTGCCACTTTGGAACCCATTACCATTTCTCCGGAACAACTGGAAGAATACAGCGGTGTGCGTAAGTTCAATTACGGAAAGAAAGAAGACGAAGACCGTATCGGTCAGGTTACCGGCTTGGCCTGGACATCGGTGGGTGGAGAGCTGCTGACCATAGAAGCGGCCTCGGTGCCCGGCAAAGGGCGCCAGATTCGTACCGGATCCCTGGGTGATGTGATGCAGGAATCCATCCAGGCAGCGCTTACAGTGGTGCGCAGCCGCTCGCATCTTCTGGGCATATCGCCGGAGTTCCATGATAAGAATGACATCCACATTCACGTTCCCGAAGGGGCGACACCCAAAGATGGCCCCAGCGCCGGAATTGGAATGTGTACTGCTTTGGTGTCAGTGCTTACTAATATTCCCGTGCGATCCAATGTGGCAATGACCGGTGAAATTACATTACGGGGCCAGGTTCTGCCCATCGGCGGCTTAAAGGAAAAGCTGTTGGCGGCCCACCGGGGTGGCATAACCACCATCATTATTCCGAAAGAAAATGAGCGGGATCTCAAAGAAATTCCAGATAATATTAAAGAGGATCTCGATATTCATTGTGTTAAATGGATTGACGAAGTGCTTGAGCTGGCGTTGGTAAATATGCCGGAAGCGCTGCCCGAACCGGTTGAACTTGCGACCCGGGAAGACACAGAAGAAGACGATAACGATCGGCTGAGTACTCACTAAGCCGCGTTTGTTCAGGCTGGATTTTTTTCCAGCCTGAACACTTCATCCCTTGACGTGGTTATTAACTCACTATCTTTCCCAAAAAAATAAGATAAGAATGCCGGAAAAATGACTTGAAAAAAATTATTTCTCTGCAGCGAGAGAGGCGCGCTTGACAGCCCTTTTTAGCAGTTGGTATAAAGTTGCTCCGCCACAAGAGACGGGGCCTCAGACGGTCCTAAGGCCGAACGTTTTCACCAAAATAGAGCCAAGATTCTTGGTCAAATCCGCAGACATTATTCTTTTAAAAGGGGAGTCTTGTGAACAAATCTGAATTGATCGACGCTATTGCCGCTTCTGCCGATATTCCTAAAGCTCAAGCTGGTCGTGCACTGGACGCTGTAATTGATACCGTAACCGGTGCGCTGCAGCAAAATGATCAGGTAGTTCTTGTTGGTTTCGGCACCTTTGCCGTTAAAGACCGAGCTGCACGCAGTGGACGTAATCCTCAGACTGGTCAGCCGATTGAAATTCCAGCGGCAAAAATTCCTACTTTCAAACCAGGTAAAGCGCTCAAGGATGCTGTCAACGGCTGATGAGCGTGTCCGGCTGTTGGAAAAGTAGTCAGGAAGAATCACAATAACAACGATTAAATGGACCAGGCAAGGTCACCCAGAGCATTTCAGTTTGGCTAATTTTTACGCTAAATTATTTAATTGTTTACAGGTCAATGGAGCGGTAGTTCAGTTGGTTAGAATACCGGCCTGTCACGCCGGGGGTCGCGGGTTCGAGTCCCGTCCGCTCCGCCATTATCAAAGTAGTCCTTTTTCTGTGGTTGTTGCCTGAAGTTAAGATTGAAGAGAAGCGCATCTATGATACGCTTCTCTTTTTATTTTCAGGGAACCCCTTTTGGAGCTAAAAGATCATGCAGCAGTTTCGTAATTTGCTGAAAGGATGGTTGGGTAAGCTTTTGCTTGTCATCTTCATCCTGCCATTCGCATTCTTCGGAATAGAAGGCATTTTCAATTCCAGCGGCAGCCAGGATGTGGCGTTTACAGTCAATGGGGTGGAAATATCCAAAATCGAAGTGAATCGGGGCATTGAGAATCAACGTCGTAACCTGAAACAACAGATGGGCGGCAACATTGATGACTCTTTCCTGACCGATGACATGTTGCGTCCGCGCGTCGTGGAAGGCCTGATTCAGAAAGAACTCATTCGTCAGGCGTCAGAGAAGGAAGGCCTGGCGGTATCCAGCAATCTGGTGAAATCCTACGTGCGCTCATTGCCCCAGTTCCAGGATGAGTCGGGTGAATTCTCCAACGACAAATTGGAAACTCTGCTGGTGCAGGCCAACTTCAGCAAGGCACGGCTCTTTGATGCTGTGCAGGAAAGCATGGTATTGGAGCAATTGCAGTCTGGGATCGGCAAAACCGCTTTCATTACCAAGCCTGAATTGGAACATGTGGTTAAGCTCAATGACCAGAAACGGGTTGTCAGTTTCTCCACGTTAAAAGCGGCCCCGTTGAAAGACAGTATTGAGTTAACAGAAGAGGAAATCGAAGACTATTATCAGGCCAATCAACGGCAATATCGCACGGAAGAAAAGGTTAAGGTTCATTACGTGACTATAGGTCTGGATGACTTTGCTGCTGATATTAAGGTGGAAGAGGCAGACATTGTGTCTGCCTATGATGAATATGTGAAGTCACTGGATGCCCAGGAACGGCGCAGGGCATCTCATGTTCTGGTGGAGATTAATGATGATCGCTCAGAGCAGGAAGCGCTGGAACGCATAACCGAAGTGCAGGAAAAATTGCAGGCCGGGGAGTCATTCGAGGCACTGGCAAACGAATACTCTGATGATATCGCAACAGCCCCTGCAGGCGGTGATTTGGATTTTGCCGGTCGGGGCCTTTACGACGGTGCCTTCGAAGATGCTCTGTTTGCACTCCAGTCAGAAGGTGATACGTCAGATATTGTGAAGACTGAGTTCGGTTACCACCTCATCAAGTTAACCGGAATAGAAAAACCCGAGGCAGTGCCTTTCGATGAAAAGAAAGCGGAACTGGTAGCAGAGTTAAAGCAGGACCTGGCGCGGGAGAAGCTTGATGTGGCAATCGATGATATTAGCCGAAAAGCCTATGAATCAGGTGATCTGCAGATTATTTCAGAAGACTACGAATCGCCTGTTGAGACCACAGACTTTTTCACTGCCCGTGGTGGATCCGGGGTGGCGGCTGACAGTGACTTTATCGCAGCAGCTTTCTCGGATACGGTGTTGAACGAAGGTCACAACAGTGAAGTTGTTGAGCTGCCGGACAATAAAGTGGCAGTACTACGTCTGGCTGAGCATCAGCCGGCCCGTGACCAATCTCTGGAAGAGGTGCGTGCCCAGGTCAGTTCCGCGTTGCTGCAACAGAAAATGCGTCAGCTCGCTCAGGACAAAGCCGAACAGATAGTTGAGAAGCTGAAGGCCGGCTCAGAGCTTGCTGCAATTGCAGAGGAGTTTGATCTTGAGTGGAAGGAAAACGTCGAGATTACACGGCAGAGTGGAGATGTGTCGCGTTCCGTAATTTCCACAGCCTATGAGATGCCAAAGCCAACGGAATCAACCATCAGCGCGAAGAAGGTTTCGCTTCCCAGTGGGGACCAGGAAATTGTAGTGCTGAATAAAGTAATTGAAGGTGAGTTTGATCTAAGCGAAACCGAAATTATGCAGGCGAAATCATCCGCTTCACAGCAGTTTGGAAATCAGGATTTCAATAATTACGTTGCTTCGTTAAAAGACAGCGCAGAGATAGAAATGCGCTAGTGACCTCAGATATGACTGAATAGAAAAGCCGGCACTACGCCGGCTTTTCTATATGGCAAACGCCGACTCCAGCAGTTCCACTGTATATGGGTGTTGCGGCGCCTCAAATACAGATTTCGCGGGTCCATACTCAAGAGCCTTGCCCTCTTTTAGCACCAAAACATCGTGGGCTATGGTCTTAACGACCTTTAAATCGTGGCTGATGAAAATATAGGAAAACCCATGCTTGTCCTGCAAGGAGCGTAATAGATCCATGAGTTGCGCCTGAATTGATCGATCAAGGGCGGAAGTGGGCTCATCCAGCACAATGAGCTCAGGGTCAAGAATAAGGGCTCGCGCCACCGCTATTCGCTGCCGTTGACCACCTGAAAACTCATGGGGAAAACGGTGGCGCATCTCTGGGTCCAGGCCCACTTCGGCAAGCGCCTGCTTGACTCTGTCGGCCCGTTCCGCAGCGGTGCCGATATCGTGAATGACCAAACCTTCCGCGACGATTTCCTCTATGCTCATCCGCGGAGATAGGCTGCTGAAAGGATCCTGAAACACAATTTGCATCTTTTTGCGCAAAGGGCGAACCTCAGTGGAATTCAAAGGTTGCAGATCCTGATCGTTAAACAGAATTGAACCGCTGCTGCCAGTGAGTTTTAGAAGCGCCTGCACCAGCGTTGTTTTACCTGAGCCACTTTCCCCGACGATGCCAAGGGTATGCCCTCTTTTGATGGTAAAACTGATATCGTCCACAGCTTTGATGTAACCCACCGTGTGTTTGAACACGCCTTTTTTTACCGGAAACCATACCCTCAGCGAATCCACTTTCATGATCGCGGTAACGTCCTGCCGGGCGTTCACCGGTAACCCTTTGGGTTCGGCATCAAGTAATGCCCTAGTGTAAGCATGCTGTGGATTTGTAAAAAGAACTTCTGAGTCGGCCACTTCTACCAGTTTACCCCGGGTCATTACACCCACACGGTGTGCATAGCGCCGTACTACACCCAGGTCGTGGGTAATCAGCAGTACCGTCATACCCAGCTTCTGTTGCAATTCCTGCAACAGCAAAAGCACCTGCTTCTGAATGGTGACATCCAGGGCGGTGGTAGGTTCGTCGGCGATCAGAATATCCGGTTCGTTCGCCAATGCCATGGCGATCATCACACGTTGACGTTGACCACCGGACAGTTGGTGCGGGTAGGCACCCAATCGACTTGCGGGGTCTGGTATGCCCACCAAACCCAGTAGCTCAATGATTCTTGTTGTTGCCGGCTTGCCGTTGAGCCCCCGGTGAATTCGTAGAATCTCTCCGATCTGTTTCTGTACGGTGTGTAGAGGATTTAATGCTGTCAAAGGCTCCTGAAAAATCATGCCGATCCGGTTGCCTCGAATCTGCCTTAATTGAGATTCGCTTTTGTCCAGCAGATTCTCATTTTCAAATATAACGCTCCCCGAGCTGTATTCGGTGATGGATTCTGGCAGCAATTTGGTAATGGCCATGGCGGTAACTGATTTACCGGAACCGCTTTCACCAACCAGGGCAAAGGTTTCACCCTTTTTAAGGTCGAAGCTTACGTTATCGACAGCAAGATTTGATTGTTCACCCTGCCGAAAGGCTACTGATAACGACTGTACACTGAGTATGGTGTCGCTTGTCATTTTCCAATCCTGTTAATGTGCACGGGGGTCAAATGCGTCTCGAAACGCTTCACCGATAAAAACCAGCAGGGTGAGCATGATACTCAGCACAAAGAATGCGCTGATTCCCAACCAGGGTGCCTGTAAATTGGATTTCCCCTGCGACACCAGTTCGCCCAGTGAAGGGGAACCAGGAGGTAATCCGAACCCGAGAAAATCCAGTGCAGTCAATGTGGTAATGGAGCCGGTTAAAATAAAAGGCATAAAGGTGATGGTTGCAACCATGGCATTCGGCAGAATGTGCTTGTACATGATGCCGATATCGTTCAACCCCAATGCTTTAGCCGCCTTTACGTATTCCAGGTTGCGGCCGCGCAGGAACTCCGCCCTCACAACCGGAACCAACGACATCCAACTGAACAACAACATGATGCCCAGTAACCACCAGAAGTTGGGTTTAACGATGCTGGATAGGATAATGAGTAGAAACAGCGTGGGCAGGGAGGACCAGATCTCAATAAAGCGCTGGCCGAAGAGGTCGGTTTTACCGCCGTAGTATCCCTGTACTGCGCCTACCGCTATTCCAGCGACAGAGCTGAAAATAGTCAGTGCCAAACCGAATAACACGGAAATTCTGAAGCCATAAATCAACCGAGCCAATACATCCCTGCCTTGATCATCTGTGCCCAGCAGGTTTGCACGATCCGGAGGAGAGGGTGCCGGAGTCGATAAATCATAATTTATGGTGTCATAGCTAAAGCGAACAGGTGGGTAAACCATCCAGCCGTGTTCGGTGATCAGATCCACCACAAACTCGTCACGATAATCGGCTTCGGTAGGCAGATCGCCGCCAAATTCCAACTCTGAATAGGTTTTAACGATAGGAAAGTAATACTGTCCTTTGTAATTGATCAGCAAGGGTTTGTCATTGGCAATCAGCTCTGCAAACAGCGTGACAAAAAACAACAACAGAAAGAGCCAAAGCGATAGCCATCCTCGCTTGTTGGATTTGAACCGTTGGAAACGTCGCTGGTTTATAGGGGTTAAATTAAACAATGCAGCTATCCCCTGGATTCAAAATCAATTCTGGGATCAACCAGCGTGTAGGTCACATCACTGATTAGCCCCACGATCAATGAGATCAGTGTAAAGATGAAAAGCGTGCCAAAAATCACAGGGTAGTCACGGGAAAGGATGGATTCAAAACCGAGTAAACCCAACCCATCCAGTGAGAATATGACTTCAATGAGAAATGCGCCAGTGAAAAAAATGGATACCAGTGCTGCAGGTATACCGGCAATAATGATCAACATGGCGTTACGAAAAACGTGACCATACAGCACTTGTGTTTCCGTCAAACCTTTGGCTCTCGCAGTGACCACATACTGTTTGCCTATTTCATCCAGGAAAGAGTTTTTGGTCAGCATTGTCAGTGTTGCAAAACTGCCTATGACTAATGCGGTGATGGGCAAGGCAAGGTGCCAGAAATAATCCAGGATTTTTCCGGCCAACGTCAGTTCTTCAAAATTGGGTGACGTTAAACCCCGCAGCGGAAAGACGTTAAAATAACTGCCGCCGGCAAAGACCACGATTAGAAAAATAGCGAACAGAAAAGAGGGGATTGCGTTACCTATGATAACCACGGAACTGGTCCAGATATCGAAACTCTCCCCGTGTTTTATCGCTTTACGGATGCCCAGCGGGATCGATATGAGGTACACGATCAAGGTAGACCAGAATCCCAGGGAAATGGACACCGGCATTTTTTCCTTGATCAGTTCTATGACACTTTTGTCGCGAAAAAAACTGTCACCGAAATCCAGGGTAAAGTAATTTTTCACCATGATAAGAAAGCGCTCCCAGGCCGGCTTATCAAACCCATACATCTTTTCAATTTTTTCGATTAATTCCGGATCAAGGCCCTGGGAGCCCCGGTAGTTGGAATTGCTGCCGGTATTGGTACGAACTTCGCTTTGGGCTCCACCGCCGATACGGGAGGCAGCCCCGCCCTCAATGCCCTCCAGTTGTGCAATCATTTGTTCAACCGGACCGCCGGGAGCCGCCTGAATGATAACGAAGTTCAAGGTTAGAATTCCCAACAGGGTGGGCACAATCAGCAGCAATCTGCGAATTATATACGCCAGCATAAGGACTACTGATCACTCGCTTTTGGTTGCTTGGCCCACCAGGTGTAGAATCCCACATCCCCGTAGATGGGAGCAATTGCGGGTTGCTCAAACTTATTCCAATAGGCCAGGCGGTGTTTGTTGATATGCCACTGCGGTACCACGTAATGACTCCAGAGTAGGACCCGATCCAGGGCTCGACAGGCTGCCACCAGATCGTCCCGTGTTTGCGCGCTGATGATCTCTTCTATTAAAACGTCAACCACGGGATCTTTAACTCCGATCAGATTACGGCTTCCTTTATGATCGGCAAATTTGGAAAACCAGTAGTCCCGCTGCTCATTGCCAGGTGAGTTGGACTGCCCAAAACTGCCGATGATCATGTCAAATTCGAAGTCACGAACGATGCGAATATAGTTGGTTGAATCCACGAGTCGCGCGCTGGCTTCAATACCCAGTTTTTTAAGGTTTTTGACGTAGGGCAACACAATGCGTTCGAAATCTTTACTGTAGAGCAGTATCTCAAATCGAAACGGCTGACCGCTTTCGGCATGCACCAGATCTGTTCCGCGAAAGGTCCAGCCGGCGTCTTTTAACAACTTGATGGCAGCGCGAATATTCTTGCGATTATTGCCGCTGCCATCGGTTGTGGGTGAAGAATAGACTTTTGTGAATACCGCTTCAGGGATGTCTTCGCGGTAGGGGGCGAGCAAGGCCAGCTCCGCCTCCGATGGAAGGCCGGTGGCAGCCAGCTCAGAATTGGAAAAATAACTTTCTGTGCGATTGTAGGCCCCGTAAAAAAGTTGTTTGTTGGTCCACTCAAAATCGAAGGCCAAGTCCAATGCTTTTCGTACTCGTGGATCTTTGAACAGATCACGGCGAGTATTCATGACAAACGCCTGCATTCCGGTTGGGTTCTGGTGCACTATTTCCTTTTTGATAATCTCGCCGCTCTGGAACTTGTCACCATCGTATTCAGTGGCCCAGCGTTTTGACTGATTTTCTTCGCGGTAGTCATAGCGACCGCTTTTGAACGCCTCAAGCATAACGGTTTGATCACGGTAGTAATCCACATGAAGAGTATCGAAGTTATACATACCTTTCTGTACCGGGAGATCTTTTGCCCAGTAATCGGCAACACGCTCCAGTACGATTGTCTTGCCGGTTTCGAACGATTTTATACGGTAAGGGCCACTACCCAACGGTAGGTCAAGATTGGCTTCGCCAAAGTCCCGGTTCTCCCAAAAGTGTTTGGGCAGAACTTTCAATTGCCCCAGCACCAGGGGTAGCTCACGATTTTTGCCGTCACGGGCGGTGAACTTCACACGTTGGGTATCCAGCGCTTCCACTTTTACCACGTCTGCATAATAGGCACTATAAAAGGGTGAGCCTTTTTCCACCAGGGTATTAAAGGTGAACACCACGTCTTCGGCCGTAATGGGATGGCCGTCATGGAAGCGGGCAGCCGGATTGATGTGGAATATAATCCAGGATCGATCTTCCGGATATTCAACCGATTCGGCCACCAGCCCGTAGACGGTGAACGGCTCATCCCGCGCCTGCACCATAAGGGTATCGTAGGTTAATGCCACATAAGCGCTGGCATCCCCCTTGACGATGTCCGGATTAAAGGAATCGAAAGTGCCGGCCACAGCCAGCGTGGCCGTGCCGCCTTTCGGAGCCTCGGGATTGGTATACTCGAAATGGCTAAAATCTTTGGCATACTTCATGTCACCGTGCATGGCAATGCCATGACTTGAGATGATGTCGTTGGCGAGCGACACCGTCGATAAGGCTGCCATAACGGCCATTGTGACAAGTTTTTTGAGTTCAAGCATCAATGCGCTTTCCTTAACGATTTACTGAATTTTTGGTATCACGCACCCACCAGGTCTGGAAGGCCAGTGACATATCGGCCGGGTTCCGGGGTTTGGAAAAAATATTCTTGTAAGCCAATCGATGATACCCCAGATGCCAGTGTGGTATTGAGTAGTAGTTCCATAAAAGAACTCTATCCATGGCTCTGACCGCCGCCACCAGATCTGCATGAGTGTTGGCGGAGGTGATATGCTGAATCATGGCATCCACCACGGGATCCTGGATACCCGAGAGGTTTTTTGAGCCTCTCACGTTCGCCTGGCTGCTGTGAAAATAAAGCCGTTGTTCCTGACCGGGTGAGGCCGACTGCGGTAGTACGAAAACAGTCATGTCGAAGTCGAAATCATCGAGCCTCACTTTATACTGTGCGCGGTCGACAATTCTGACCGAAGTTTCGATGCCAATTTTGGCCAGGTTTTTGGAGTACGGCAGCAATACCCGCTGAAATGAGGGGCTATTGATCAGTATCTCAAATTGAAAATGCTGACCGTTTTGGCTGTTGATCAAGCGCTGATTCTGATACTCCCAACCAGCTGACCGGAGCAACTGCATGGCTAATTTCATATTTTTACGCAGTTTGCCCGGTTCATCATACACGGGGTAGGAAAACTCTTCAGTAAACAATTCCGTCGGCAATTGTTGTCGGAAAGGCTCGAGCAGGTCCCGCTCCCTTGGGGAGGGCAGGCCGCGTGCAGCCATCACCGAATTGGGAAAATGGGTCTGATTTCGGGTGTAGGCGCCACTAAAGATATTCTTATTGGTCCATTGGAAGTCGAACATGAGGGAGAGCGCCTTGCGAACCCGCACATCCTGGAATTTGGCCCGACGCATGTTGATGAAAAATGCCTGGGTACCCGATGGAATGGAGTGGGGCAGTTCGACTTTTTGGATGGTGCCGTTCTTCACATCCGGAAAGTCATAGGCAGTAGCCCAGTTCTTGGAAACGTTCTCCATCCAAAAATCAGCCGCTCCTGATTTGAAGGCCTCGAAGGCCACCGTTCGATCCCGGTAAAAGTCGTATCGCACTTCGTCAAAATTAAACATACCCTGGTATACCGGGTGCTCTTTAGCCCAAAAATCATCGACCCGTTGCAGGGTGATGTAATTGCCCAAAACAAAATCTTTCACTGTGTAAGGACCACTCAGGGGCTGCGGGGTTCCAGACGATTCACCAAATGGGTGTTGTTTCCAGTGGGCTTCCGACATGACGGGCAATTCACCCACACGGAGCAGGTTGGAACGCTCAGAGGGCCCTTTAAAGCGGAATCGAACCCGCTGGGGCGAGAGCACCTCAACCTTCTCAACTGCTAATAGATTGTTGTGAAAGGCAGGGTGTGCCTGATCTGACGTGAGCAGCTGGTAGCTGAAGGCCACATCATTGGCGGTGATCCGGGTGCCGTTATGGAAACGGGCTTTGGGGTTGATCTGAAAGATGATCCAACTGTGGTCAGGCGGATACTCCACCCATTCACATATCAGGCAATAGGCTGTCTGGGGCTCGTCGCCGGACTCCAGGTAATAGCTGGTACCCACCATGAGGGGTTCACTGAGCTCGCTGATACCATACAGGCCGGCGAAAGAGGAGGGGCTGATTCCCTTCAGTACATAGGGGTTCAGTGTGTCAAAGCTGCCTAACGCGGGCAGTGTGATCCGGCCACCTTTGGGCGCATTGGGATTGACGTAATCAAAGTGCTGAAAACCTTGCGGGTACTTGGGTTGCCCATAGAGACTGATGGCATGGGCGACGGTAACGTCGGCGGTGGCCACGGCGGGAATGGTCACCCACAGCAGGCTGGCAAAAATGACCCACAGTGGCCTTATTTGCTTTCGGTATCTGGGCTTCATAGTGGCCATGCCAGGAGGATAAGCAACTGAATTTACAGCCATAAAGACAGATAACCTATTGGTTTTATTATGGGTTTGCAGTAGATGGTGTATAACACTCAACCTTTATAACCGGATAACACAATAACTTCAAACAAAACAAGCACATCACTGTGAATGTGACTAGACTTACAAGTACGTTGGGCCTATGGATAGTGAGTTGGGATGCTGGTGGAACAAAAAAACTCCGTTGCTGATTGGGTGGAATTTCTGGGGAAAGAGCACATGCCGGCACTGGCAGAGACCGTGCAGAAGCTGAGCAAGCTCACCACTGAAGACGACTCACGGGTGTCCCAGTTGACTGAACAGATACTCAAGGACCCCAGCCTCACCTCCCGTGTCTTGCAGATCTCGAACAGCGTTGTCTATAAGGGGCTGGGAGGGAACATCAAGACCATTACCCGGGCCATCGTCATGCTTGGGTTTACCACTATTCGCGATGTCTCGCTGTCCATGCAGATTCTGGACAACATCCTAAAGCAGAATCCCTCCGAGCATCTGATGACGCAGATCGCCAATTCGTTTCATGCGGCAATGCAGGCCAGGGGCTTGCTGCGCTCCGCAAAAACCCCGGATCAGGAAGAAATCTTCATTTCCACCTTACTGCTGCATTTCGCCGAATTATCCATGCTGTCGCGGGATGATGAAGTTAGCCGCAAGCTGAATATGCTGTTGCGTGATGCTTCTGTGACCGCCAACGATGCCGCCGTTCAGGTGCTTGGCTGCAGTTTCGATCAGATATCAATAGAGCTTGCCAGGCAATGGGAATTGGGTGATGTCCTGCTGGAAGCCCTTAACCGTCCCAAGCTACCCAGCAAGCCGGCGCAGGCTGTGTTGCTGGGCGATGAACTCAGTCAGGTGGCAATGCTTGGCTGGAACGCAGAACCGGTGAAAAACGTCATCAAGAAGATCGCTAAATACCGCAATATCAGCTTCAAGGATGCCCTGGAAGAAGTAAAGCAGATGGCGGATATGGCCCAGGATCTGGCGGTACATTATGGGGCATCCAAGGTACGGCACCTGATACCCAACTCGGAAACCACCTCGGATCCACATAAGAGCAGCTCCGTGGTGGTGCCCCTGCGCAGTGAAAAAAGCCGTGTGCGTGAAACCTCACAACCGCAAGCTAACATGGCTGCCTCAGCGGAATCCAATGGCGCCGATGCAGCTGGCGAAGAAGGGCTGGAAGATCTTATCGAGATGGCACTCACCGGCACACGACAACCGGAACCACAACCTGTGCTGGACCGGGACGATACGGAAACCAAGCTTCAGGTGGGCGTCCAGGATGTGCATTTGCAGATGAACATCATGCAGCAGCTGAATAAGCTCATTGCCGATAAGAAGGTGGACGTAAACCAGATGTTGAGCCTGGTGATGGGTGGAATGTGCGATGCCCTTGGCCTGGAGCGGGTGGTGATGTCCCTGGTTTCGAAAGATAGAAAGACACTGGTGCCCAAATTTTTCAAAGGCGAGGTTGAACTGGAGTTCAAGTCACGCATGAAGATTGGTTTGATGGAAGAAAACGCCTTTTCCAACGCCATTCGACAGTCCCAGCAGTTCTGGATGGGGTCCCGCCTGATGGCCGGCCGCGCCTATCTCCATACCGAGGCGTTACAAGAGGCACTGGGGTGGCAAGAATATTTTGTTGCGCCCATTATCGTTTCCCGACGCCCCATCGGTGTGTTCTATGGCGATTGTGCAAATTCGAAGACGCCGCTAAACGACCAGCAATATGCCGGCTTCACAATGTTGTCGCAGCAAGCGGGGCTGGCTCTCACGGCCAATCAGGGCTGACGGCTCAGGGAGCGTTTGCCACATCCACATACAGGGTGAGCATATCCCCCGGCTGCAGATATTTTTTAATATCAATATCATTCCAGCGTTTTAGTTGCCCCAGGGACACATTGAACCGGTTGGCGATGCCGGCGTAGGAATCGCCGCTGCGGGCCCGGTAACGAATCTTCCGCATGCGCTGCCCTTGCATGCCCGATGTTGCCAGTTGGGGCTTGGCAGACCAGATCACCAGCGTTTTTCCGGTGGACAGTGTGTCAGTAGGCGCCATCCCGTTCCACTTTGCCAGGGTGCGGTGGTGAATATTATATTGCCTGGAAATAGACCAGAACGTTTCACCGGGTTTCACCTTGTGGAGTGTCTTTTGTTTACCTTCTACCAGGCGGTTTTGCTTGGCTTCCAGGCGCTGGTCGGCACTCAGGCTGTAGTGGTCCAGCGGTTCGGAAGATTGCGGAATCAATAACGTTTTACCCGCCCGGATCGTGTTGGATTTAAGATGATTGACCTGCTTTAGTAGTTGCGGCGTGATGTTGTGCTTTTTTGAAATCGACAAAATCGAATCGCCGGATTGAATTGTGTATCGGGCCCAGGCCACCCGTTTTTCCGGCGGCAGTTTGTTCAGCTCCGCACGCATGGCGTCTGCATTTCCAACCGGTACCAGCAGTCGATGGGGCCCGGCGGGATCCGTCGCCCAGCGATTAAAAGCGGGATTCAGACGATACAACTCCTCCATGGTAATACCGGCCATGCCGGCCGCCATCGCCAGATCCAGTTGCCCGCCGATGTCGATGGCTTCAAAGAAAGGCTGATAGGGATAATCAATCAGGGTCAGGCCATACTTTTCCGGCTCAGCAAACAGCTGCGAAATAGCAATCAATTTGGGCACATAGGCACGGGTTTCCCTGGGTAGATCCAGTGACCAGAAATCCGTGGGTTTGCCTTTGCTTTTATTGCGGCGAATGGCATTGCGCACTGTGCCCGCGCCGGAATTGTAGGAAGCCAATGCCAGCATCCAGTCACCATCAAACTGGCGGTTCAGGGATTCCAGGTAATCCATGGCCGCGTTGGTGGCGGCGACGATGTCGCGGCGACCTTCATACCACCAGGTCTGGTTGAGTCCAAAGGCGCGTCCGGTGCCGGGAATGAATTGCCAGATACCCGCCGCCCGGCCATGGGAATAAGCGAACGGATCGTAGGCACTCTCCACCACGGGCAACAACGCCAGTTCACTGGGCAGGCCGCGCTTTATGGATTCCTCGATAATGTAGTAAAGATAGGGTTCGGCACGCCGGGTGACCCGGTCAATATAGGATTGGTGTTTGGCGTACCAGTCCCGTTGTGCTTTGATCCTGGGATTGTCCTCTGAAAGATCCAGTATGGTATGTTTGCGATAGATCTCCCACACCGATGGCAGCGAACTTGCCAGGTCGCCATCGGTGGCGGGGTCAGGCACCTGGTCGAACACGCCGGGTATAAAATAATCAGGTCCGCTGTAGTCGGCGGTGGGATCGCTGCTCATCAGGGGCAGATCTTCTGCCATTGGCGATGGATCAGCGCTGTAAGTCACGATTTCTGGTTGCCGGGTGCTGTTCAGGGAACAGGCACATAGCGTTAGAAGAAGACTACCGGTCATAACCAGTCTGGGGCGGAACAACGTAAACAAATTCAATACTTCAATCCTACTTTGACTACTCTCGCAGCGGAATCCAGGGTTATGAGCGCCCTTTTTACAATGTGATACTAAAACGGTGGTACCAAACAATGTGGTGCTAATCAGAAATTATCTTTCCAGTGGCGAAGTGTAGCAAAGCTCTCTACTTCGGTGGCCGGACGTTCACCGCATTTTTGCTGCAAACTTTCCAGTACCGTTGACTGCGTCACCCTTAAAAAGGGATTCACTGCCTGCTCCAGGCCAATGCTGGAGGGTAAGCTGGGCAAATTTTGATCACGCAAGGCCGCCACCTGGGCGATTCTTTCCTGTATTGCGGCGTTTTGCGGCTCAACGGCCTGGGCGAAGGCCAGGTTGGCGGTGGTATATTCGTGGGTGCAGCACACCAGCGTTTCAACAGGCAACACGGAGAGCGCCTGTAATGACTGATGCATTTGCTGGGGAGTCCCCTCAAAGAGGCGGCCACAGCCAGAGGAAAACAGGGTATCACCGCAGAACAACAGTGGCCCCAAAGGCGTGGTTTCAGCGTAGTAAGCGATGTGGCCCAGGGTATGCCCGGGCACCTCAAGAACCCGAAACACCAGGCCCCAATCCAGGTTCACCTGATCGCCTTCGGCCAATGGTTGGGAACAGCACGGAATATCCTCGCGGGCAGGGCCCCAAACGGGGATACCGGGAAACACCTGTAACAAAGCCTCGATACCGGATACATGATCCCAGTGATGATGGGTAATCAAAATACCCCGTAAGGTAAGGGCACGGTCATTCAGGTAATCCAACACCGGGTCGGCCTGGCCCGGGTCCACCACATACGCCGATTGATTATCGTGTAAACACCATATGTAGTTGTCGGTAAACGCAGGTACAGGATGAAGATTCAGCATGGAATATGATAACCTGATCGAGATTATTGTGATGAGCACTATTGGACACGCCCGCTTACCATGAGTTTACCCAGACTGTTCAAACCCTTTCAACAAGTGCATGGTGCATCCGTGCATCCATTGTTGAGTGCCTGGTTTAAAACCGAATTAGGTCAGGAGCTGCTGCAGCAGGAGAGGGACATCCTGGACCGGGTGCTACCCTCCTTGTTTGGGTATCATCTGGTGCAGACCGGCATCGGTGAACCCCAGTGGCTCGCCGAGGCCTCAACCATCCACAACAAGCTGTTCGTCTGTGACCAGCCACAGCACTCCAGTCGCTACCATTGTGTGTGCAGCCATCTTGACGATCTGGCCTTGGCCACAGAGAGTATCGATGTGGCCATCCTGCATCACAGCCTGGATTTCAGCAGCGCTCCCCATCGTGCCTTACGGGAAATTTCCCGTGCCGTCATCCCCGGTGGCAAGATTGTCATCGTGGGGTTCAATCCCTGGAGTCTTTGGGGGTTGGGGCGTTTTATACTGATGCAGTCCGCCGGCATGCCCTGGAGCGGAAATTTCTTGAGTCCTTATCGTTTATCGGATTGGCTCAAGCTTCTGGATTTTCAGGTGGAGGGGTATGAAAGTACCGCCTTCGGCCTGCCCACCGCAAACCGGCGCACCCGCAATTTATTTAACTGGTTGTCGTACCTTGGCCAACGCATCTGGCAACAACGGGGTGGTGTTTACGTGATGGTGGCGGTCAAGCAGGTTTCCACCCTGACGCCCATCAAGCCCCGCTTCAAAACAGTAAAAGAAACATTGGTTAATATTCCCATCACTGGGATCGCCAAACCCTCAACCCGCAAACCGTTTAGTCCCGGAGGCGGTTCGGAGTCATAATGGATTTTGTTGAAATTTTCACCGATGGTGCCTGTAAGGGAAACCCGGGGCCAGGCGGCTGGGGTGTACTGCTGCGCTATAATGGCCACGAAAAACCGCTCAAGGGTGCGGAACCGGATACCACCAATAACCGCATGGAACTGACGGCCGCAGTGATGGCGCTGCAAAGCCTTAAGCGCCCCTGTAAGGTAAGCCTGACCACGGATTCCCAATACGTACGCAAAGGAATTACGGAGTGGATTCACGGCTGGAAAAAGAAAGGCTGGAAAAATGCCGCCAAGAAACCGGTCAAAAATGCCGACCTGTGGCAGGCGCTGGATAAGGCCAGTGAAGCCCATGAGGTGGAGTGGCATTGGGTAAAAGGGCACAGCGGCCACCGTGAAAACGAAATTGTGGACCAACTGGCCAACGATGCCATAGATGAGATGTTAGGGCGATGACATGAGACAGATTGTACTGGACACAGAAACCACCGGCCTGGAACCTGCAGAAGGGCACCGCATCATCGAAATAGGCTGTGTGGAAATGGTGAACCGCCGTCTTACGGGAAACAATTTTCATCGTTACCTGCAGCCGGACCGGGAAATTGATGACGGGGCCATTGAGGTACATGGCATTACCAACGAATTCCTGGCGGATAAACCCCGTTTCAAGGACATCGCCCGGGAGTTTCTTGACTACATCAAAGGGGCGCAATTGGTCATTCACAACGCCGCGTTCGACGTGGGCTTTATGGATCACGAATTTGGTCTGCTGAAGGCCGGTTTCGGCAAGACAGAAGACCACTGCACCGTGCTTGATACCTTGTTGATGGCCAGAAAGATGCACCCGGGGCAACGCAACAGTCTGGACGCCCTCTGTAAACGCTACGAAATCGATAATTCCCACCGGGATCTTCACGGGGCATTGCTCGATGCTGAGATCCTGGCGTACGTCTACCTGGGCATGACCGGCGGCCAGACCAACCTGGTGTTATCCACTGGGGAAGACGGCGAAGAGGGGGGCATTACCGGAGCCGCCATCAAGCGCCTTGCCGGTGAACGACCCAGATTACGGGTACTGGCGGCCACCTCTGAGGAATTGGCGCTGCACAATGAGCGTCTTGCCAGTATCGATAAGAGCTCAGGCGGTAACTGTATCTGGCTTAAGCAATAACAAAATTCCGGTTCTGTGCAGTGGTTCCACTGTTTATCTTGTCGAGGTTTGAATTAAAAGATACAGTTTAACAATAGGTTAGGGCTGATTTCTCGTTTTAAAGCTAATGTGTACCCGTAACCTGCGGTGGGGGCTGTAGTTATCTCGTTGAAGTAAAACGGGAAAAAGAATCTATAATGATTAAACGCCCTGGATAAACATTTTTAGGTTAGGTTGAGCCGTAAACAGGCTTGACCACAATATCCGCATCCATAGAACAAGAACGGTGTCAGCATGCTAACAATTGAAGGTTCTGCTTCTCTCAATCTGGTTAAAGAGCAAATCGATGAGTCGCTCTCGATTGCAGAATCCAATCTGGAGCAATTTGTCGAAGAGCCGGAAAACGAAGCCCGCCTGAAGGCCGCCATCGAGCAATTCGCTCTGATCAAGGGGGTTTTCAAACTGATCAACCTGCCCGGTGCCTCCCTGTTGTCCGAAGAACTGGAGCAACTGGGCCACAAGATTCTTGCCCATCACGATAAAAACAACGAGAAAGAGCTTGCCGCCATCAGTAATGCGATCATGGTGCTGATCCATTACCTCGAGTACGTGGAGGTGAAGAAACAGGCTTTGCCGGTGCTGCTGATACCCACCATCAACGAAGTGCGGTTTTTCCTCAACCGCTCATTGATCACCGAGAGCGTGTTTTTCGATTTGGGTGAGAATAACCCCCCCAGGCCGCCGAAACCGGATGCGGCTACTCCGGATATCGCGCAGCTGCAGGCGTCCGGCCGCAGGTTGCGGCACATGTATCAAGTGGGTTTACTGGGCATTCTGCGCAATGAGAGCATCTCCGCAAACGCTAAGATGATGTCCAGAGCAGTGTCGCGCATTGATGCGCTGTGCGGCAACACACCCATTTCCAAGCTGTGGTGGTTAACACAGGCTGTGCTGGAAGCCATTGGACAGGAAGCGGTGGAGTTAAACACGGCGCGTAAATCCTTGCTCGGCATGGTGGACCGCCAGATAAAAAATGTGGTGCATTTGGGGGAAGGCGCCCTCAATAAGGAACCTGCCAAACCCACCGTGCAAGAGTGTGTCTACATCGCCTCGCTGGCGGGCCCGGTGGGTGAGAACCTAAAACAGGTCACCGAGTTGTTCAAACTGGAGACCGGTGGTTTGACCGATGCCAGTTTGCGGCATGAGCGCGAAATTTTACGTGGCCCCGGCGGTACAGTGATTCGCTCGGTAGCAGAAGCCCTTGCCGAAGAACTCAACCACATTAAGGATGCGCTGGATCTCGGGGCCCGCGGGGCCTCCGGTGACGACGAAGGGTTTGATGGTATCGCCGATTCCATGCGCAAGGTTGCCAATACCCTGATCATGCTTGGGTTGAGTAAAGCCGCAGGCCTGTTCAAAGAAAAGTCCGATGTGGTTCGTAACTGGTCGGCAGAAGACATCGATCCGGAGTCGGAAGAATTCAATACCGTTGCAGATGCGTTGCTGTACGTTGAAAACAGCATTGCCACCTTATCACCCCGGCGTGGCCCCGACAGCAACCTCTACAGCAGTAAGGCCGAAGAGGCTATACACGACGGGATTTCAGTTACCCAGCTGGATGACGCCCGGCGGGTAGTGGTTGGCGAGGCTCGAGCAGGATTGTCCCTGGCAAAACGGGCGATCACGTCCTTTATGGATTCCAACTGGGATGGCATGCATCTCAATAATGTACCGGTGACACTCAAATCAGTCTGGGGCGGCCTGGTCTTCCTGCAATTGCAACGGGCGGCAGCGGTGGTTAATTCCTGTGAGGCGTTTATTGAGAACAAGCTCATAAAAGATCGCTCGGAAACCCCCACGCCGGCGTTAATGGAAACCCTGGCGGATGCCATCACCAGTGTGGATTACTATCTGGAAGGCATGGAAGACGATAAACCCATTGGCGAAGGCATAATGGATGTGGCGGAAGAAAGCATGCAGGAGCTTGGTTTTCCGGTAAAAGCCGCATAACGGTAGGTGATGATGGAATTTATTCCCGGGGTAATAGCACCCGAAGATGTGCAAGGTGACCCAATCTGGTTTGCCTTTTATCAGGGCAAACTGTTGATGGTTCAGGACCAGCATGGTTTGAGTGTACCGCAGATTGACAAGTTTGACCTGTTGGGGCTGGCACACGATGAGCCCCATTACCTGGGAGAATGGCAGACAACCCATTGTTTTGCTGTCGCCCTTCGAGAAGAAGCCCCCCTGCCACCTCATTTTGTCCTGCACGATTTACGTCGAGTGGCCATGATGATCGATCCCAACCTGTTTACCATCGCCGGTAAGGCGCGGCAGGTGCTGGAATGGGATAGAAACCATCAGTATTGCGGACGCTGCGGTACCCGGACCCTGGCCCATGATCGTGATCGCGCCAAACAGTGTCCGCAATGCGGTCATACGCAGTATCCCCGCATATCCCCTTGTATCATCGTATTGGTGACTAAAGGCGATGAAGTGTTACTGGCCCGGTCCTCCGGTTTTCCCCCTGGAATGTTCTCCACGCTTGCCGGATTTGTGGAGCCGGGTGAAACCCTGGAGATGGCCATACACCGGGAAATTGCCGAAGAGGTTGGTGTAAAGGTGACAAATTTGGAATATATGGGTAGCCAACCCTGGCCATTTCCCCATTCACTGATGATCGGTTTCCATGCTGAGTATGCCGGTGGGGAACTCGTGCTCGAGGATGACGAAATCGAAGAAGCGGGTTGGTGGAGTATCAATCAGCTGCCCATGATTCCGCCACGGGGGTCAATATCACATGAACTGATTGCCACCTATGTGAAGAAAATGTCCAGCCAAGGCTTTAACTAACGGAATCTAATCATGCAATATCAGTGGATCACCGCCCCATTTGCGATCGTTGGCCTGATTTTTCTGGCTATTGCGTTATTCATGCTGTTACGCCGAGATTGGTTCTTAGGCTGGATCAAGGGGACGGTCGGCTTCATATTCTTGATTCTGGCCATCTTCATGGGCCTCACCGCTTTGAACGTCAATGCCTATCGACCTGTGGATAAAGAGGTTACTGTCGCCACCATCAGCTTTGACAAACTAGACAACCAGGTATACAAAGCCAATGTGGTTATGTCCGCCAGCGGCTCTGAAATACCGTTCGAAATTTCCGGTGATTTGTGGCAGGTGGATGCGCGGGTGATCAAATGGAAAGGCCTTCTGGCCAGCCTCGGTGGTCGGCCCGGATACAAGCTGGATCGCATCCAGGGCCGCTATTTCACCCTGGAGGATGAGCGCACCAAGCCGCGCAGTGTCTACGCCCTCAGTAATCCGGATGTCGGATTCGATCTTTGGTCCGCTATTGACCGCCTATCCCGCCATATTCACTGGTTCGATGCAGAGTATGGCAGTGCCACCTTTTTACCCATGGCCGATGGCGCCTTGTTTTCAATCCAACTGACCTCCAATGGGCTGATTGCACGCCCGGAGAATGATCGGGCGATCATCGCCATTCGCGAATGGGAATAGGTGGGATTCCCAACCCCTTTGGGGTATCTTAGGGCCTCGTATAATAATCAGGATTAATAAAACACCCGAGGTTCATCTGTGATCGAATTTTTGTCCGACTATGGCCTGTTCCTGGCCAAAGCCGTCACCATTGTTATTGCCATTCTCATGATCATCGCCGTGGCAGCAGCCACCGCTCAATCCCGACAACGCAGGGATCATAAAGGCGAAATCCAGGTCACGCCCCTTAACGATTTCTTCGAAGACCTGCGCGATGCGCTGCGCCACAATATCCTGGATAAAGATGAATTGAAGGACATTGAGAAGGCCCGCAAGAAAGAGGAGAAAGCCAAGAAAAAGCATAAAGAAGAAGCGCGCCGCAAACGTGTCTTCGTGCTTGATTTTGATGGCGATGTAAAGGCCTCGGGAGTGGAGGAATTCGCCAACGAAGTTACTGCCGTGCTGACCATGGCAGAAAAACAGGACGAAGTGGTTCTGCGCTTGGAAAGCCCCGGTGGCCAGGTACATTCCTATGGCTTGGCATCCTCCCAACTGGAGCGTATACGACAAAAGGAAATCCCGTTAACGGTGTGCGTGGACAAAGTTGCTGCCAGCGGTGGCTACATGATGGCCTGTACCGCCAATAAGATTATTGCCGCCCCCTTTGCCATTCTTGGCTCCATCGGTGTGGTTGCAGAGCTGCCCAATTTTAACCGGATTCTTAAGAAATACGATGTGGATTATGACATCTACACTGCTGGCGATTTCAAGCGCACGGTGACCATGCTGGGTGAAAACACCGAAGAAGGCAAAAAGAAATTTGTAGAGGAAATTGAGGAAACACATGTTCTCTTCAAGGATTTAATCAAACGCAATCGACCCGCATTGGACGTGGACGCCGTTGCCACCGGGGAGCACTGGTATGGCCAGCAATGTGTGGATCTGGGCTTGATCGACGTTATCCAGACCAGTGACGATTATTTGTATGACGCCAGTCAGAGCAGCGATATTTTCGAAGTATCATACGAAGTGAAAAAGTCCATGGCCGATCGGCTTGGCTTTGCTATGGAAGGCGCGCTGACCCGCTCCGTCACCAGACTGATGGGTATACTGCAATCACGCGGCAAGCACCTCGTTTAAGGAGACCACCATGACGGATACTTTCAAGGCATTTCTGGTAAGCGAAACGGACGGCAGGTTCGAACCGTCCATCGTCGACCGTACCCTGGATGATTTACCACCCGGAGATGTGGTGATCAACGTAGAGTATTCGTCACTGAACTATAAAGATGCGTTATCCGCATCGGGAAACAAAGGGGTAACCCGTAACTACCCCCATACGCCGGGCATCGATGCTGCGGGCAGCGTTGAGTCTTCCATTGATCCCCGATTGCAGCCGGGTGACCCTGTGATCGTGATGGGGTATGACCTGGGTATGAACACCGCCGGGGGATTTGCCGGCAAGATCCGTGTGCCATCGGATTGGGTGATCCGCCGCCCCAAGAGTTTATCGGCCGAGGATGCCATGGTGTTTGGCACCGCCGGCTTTACCGCAGCCATGTGTGTGGACACGCTGCTGCAGGTGGGCATTGCCCCGGAACAGGGCCCGGTACTGGTGACCGGCGCAACCGGTGGGGTTGGCATTGTTGCCGTTTGGTTACTGCGCAATATGGGGTTCGACGTTGTTGCCAGCACCGGAAAGTCCGATCAGGAGGCTCTGTTGAAAGCGGTGGGTGCAACCAGTGTTATCTCACGTGAGGCCTTACTGGAAAACGCCGCTCGCCCCATGAACAAACCGCAGTGGGCGGCGGTGGTGGACACGGTGGGTGGCGCGGTCCTCAGTAACGTCATCAAGTCGGTTCAGTATGGTGGCAGTGTGGCCTGCTGTGGCATGGTGGGAGGCAACGACATCAATACCAGCGTGTTTCCCTTTATCTTAAGAGGGGTCAATCTACTGGGTGTTGACTCAGTGGAGCTGCCACTGGATGTTAAGCAGGATATTTGGAACATGATTGGAAAACAATGGATGTTCCCGGACTTTGCCACGTTCAAGGCCGATACAACCCGGCAGATTACCCTGCCACAATTACCTGAGGCCATTGCTCAAGTATTAAAGGGACAGCATTTGGGCCGATATGTGGTCAAAGTAGACTAGCCTGACGACAAACGCAAATTATTTGCATTTGTATTCTATTTGCTCTTTAATTCAGCCCTTCATTCATTAATCTGTAACATAGCTGAGGGGCTAGCTAATGGCTAAGAATCTAATAACAGCAGCGGTTGCGCTTGGGGCGGGAATCACCAGTGCCGGGGCCGTCGCCAACCAGGAAGAAATCGACTTATTAAAGCGTCAACTGCAGGAGCAGCAGGCGCAGCTGGATGCACTAACCAGCGCCATGGAAAGCAACGCCAATCTGGGGCACGGCTGGTGGGCTGACACCAGTTTCGGTGGTTATGCTGAGGTGCACTACAACAATATCGACAGCGAATCTGCAGCCAAGGACAATGTGGAGCTGGATCTGCACCGGTTTGTACTGTTTTTCGGCCATCGGTTTAGCGACAAAGTGCGGTTCTTCTCCGAGCTGGAAGTGGAACACAACGTGGCCGGTGAAGGTAAAAACGGCGAAGTTGAAATAGAACAGGCCTTTATCGAGTATGACTACGCCGCCAATCACTCAGCCAAGGCCGGTGTCTTTCTGGTTCCTGTGGGCATCCTCAATGAAACCCATGAGCCTGACACGTTTTACGGTGTGGAGCGCAATAATGTTGAAAAGAACATTATTCCAACCACCTGGTGGGAAGGTGGTGTGATGGGCTCCGGTGAAGTGGCCGCTGGTGTCAGCTATGATGTGGCGGTGAGTTCAGGTCTGTATCTGGATATCGACGGTGGTAAGTTTAAGGTCCGCGATGGCCGCCAGAAAACCAGTGAAGCCAATGCGACTGATCTGGCTTATACCGCCCGCCTGGTGTGGAATGGCATACCCGGGGTACAGGCAGGCTTTACCGTGCAGCAGCAACAGGATCTGATGCAGGGCGATGTGGTTGGCGTTGTTCAGGACCTTGACGCGCTTTTGCTTGAGACGCACGTTGATCTGCAAAAGGGCCCCGTGGGTCTGAGAGCGCTGTATGCGACCTGGGATATCGACAGTGCCATTGATGACGTGGCAGCCGGATCCAGCGAGCAAACCGGTTGGTATATCGAGCCGTCCTATAAGCTGACCAGCAAGCTGGGTATCTTTGCCCGTTACAGCGAATGGGATAATCAGGCCGCCGACAGCAGCATCGAGTCTGATTACGATCAGATTGATGCCGGTATTAACTATTGGCTGGTTGAAACCGTGGCCTTGAAAGCTGACTTTCAAAAAACCAATGAACCTAATGACACCAAAAAAGGTTTCAATCTGGGCATTGGCTGGAGCTTCTGATTTTCTTACCGTGTCCAATATTGTTTAATCACCTGCAAACCCCAGCTGGAGACACCAGCCGGGGTTTGTTTGTAGTAAAAGATATGAAACGATTCGTATACCTGTTCCTGTTTCTGATTCCCTTGCCTGCGTATTCCGATCAAGTGTACTTGTCGCAAGCGCAATTCCTTGCGCTCGCGTTTCCTGACGCTGAGCCAAACAACCATGTCATTTGGTTTACCGGTGAACGCAAGGAAGTGGGCACAAAATTGCTGGACCATCCACCCTCCGGGCTCCGCACCCGTTATTGGCAAGCAGGGCAGCGAACCGCCTGGATAATGGATGAAATTGGTAAAGAGCATCCGATTACCATCGGAGTGGTCATAGAAGGTGACCGCATTAAGATGGTGGAGATTCTGGTTTACCGGGAATCCCGGGGGGGAGAGGTGCGGCATGATTTCTTTAAACGGCAATTCCAGGATGCCCATCTGGATCAATATGAATTGAGCCGGAATATTGATAGCATCAGCGGAGCAACACTATCGGTCAACGCGGTCACCGCGGTGGCTCGATGGGCTCTGTATCTTCACCAACAATTGGCATTATGAAGCGCGCTACAATCATTCGAACTCTTTGGCATTGGCATCGGCGTGTTGGTTTGTTGGCGTGCGCGTTGATCATTGTGCTTTCAATCACTGGGATACTGGCAAATCACAGTAGCCAACTTGGCTGGGATCGAAGCCCGATATCAGTCCAGTGGATCTTGAACAGTTATGGCTTCAATGCCCCTGAAACCTATCAGGGCCTGGCAGTTGATGAACATCTATGGGTTATTGGGGGCACCCAGCTGTTCCGGGATGATGTTTCCGTAGCGACCTGCAGCAGCGACTGGCACAGCGTCAGTTGGCTTGATCCTATGGTAATTGCATCCTGCGCTTCCAAAGTCGAGCTGTTCTCCACCGATGGTGACAGAATTGAAATCTTCAGCGCGCTGCCGGAAGGGCGATTGATCAAGTCCGGCCGCATTAAGAACGATGGCCGGTTGCTCCTGCAGTTTACACAAAACCAGTATTTACTGGATGTTGATTCCTTTGAAGTAACCGCGGTATCGGGGTATGAGATGATACTCCCCCAGTGGCAGTCGGTGCCCGCTCCAATGACCCAATCTCTCCAGAGCCAGTTTCGAGTACAGGATCTAACCTGGGAACGCTTTATTCTGGATGTACATGCCGGGCGCTGGTTCGGCGGTTGGGGCTGGTTGCTCATGGACCTGGGCGCAATCTTTATGCTGACACTTGCCCTTTCCGGAGTAGTGATGTACGTCTTGCGGCGTACCCGATAATGCGATTAATCCCTGCGTAATCGGTCGGATATGGCGATTGGGGTGGGAAACCGAAATACCACGATGTAGGTGGACATCAAAAACGTCAGAATGGCCGTTGCCTGGATAACGTGGGCAGCCACCACGCCAATCAGGCCCTGGGCGCTGGCGATGAAGGCGATGAGTAACGAGAATTCACTGGTTTGACCAAGGCGGAAACCGGCTTCCCAGGACAGATGCTTCGATTCGCCAACGGCGCGCAGGAGCTTGGCATGAAGTACGGGTTTCAGCACCAATACCACGGCTGTGATGAGCAAGCTGGGAACCCAAATCTGGCTAACCAGGCCCAGATTGAAGCCCGCGCCGATAGAGAAGAAAAACAGAATCAGGAAAAAATCCCGCAAAGGCTTAAGATTGGTCGCTATGTATTGGGCAATAGGGCTGTTGGCCAAACTGATTCCAGCGACGAAAGCACCGATCTCCAAAGACAACCCCAGCGCTTCCGCCAATTCAGCCACCCCCAGACACCATCCTATCGCCAGCAAAAATATGTATTCGTGGAAGCGGTCAAAGCGCGTCAGCAAGGGCAAAATGACCCAGCGTACCGCGTACTGAGCGCCCAGGATTAAACCGGGCAGGGCAATACCAACCCCCAACCAGGCACCCACATCACCAATGTGATCCGTACCGGAGAGCAAAATAAGGGTAATGATGGCAAGCATATCCTGGATCAACAGAATTGCGATCAACACCTCGCCGGTGTGCTTATGATGGAGCATGGTGGTGGGGAGAAGCTTGATGCCAATGATGGTACTGGAGAACATCAGGGAGACACCAATTACCCCGGATTCCATCCAACTGAAATCGAACTGCCGGCA
Organism: Ketobacter sp. GenoA1; assembly: GCF_003671475.1. NCBI lineage: Bacteria > Pseudomonadati > Pseudomonadota > Gammaproteobacteria > Pseudomonadales > Ketobacteraceae > Ketobacter > Ketobacter sp. GenoA1. The sequence goes on from NZ_RCHM01000042.1 coordinate 1,009,440, forward strand.
GATCAACGTACCCAACAGGCACAGAATAACCCCGCTGGTGATGGTGACCAGCGCACTTCGCCCGATCAGCTTGCCAAAATTGCGGGGCTGCAGGTCCAGGCCCAGCAGGAACAATAGAAAAACGATACCAATATGGCTGATCTGTTCGAGGGTTTTACTGTCAGAAACCAGATCCAATCCGTAAGGGCCGAATAATCCACCCAGAACAATGTAACCCACAATCAACGGTTGGCGCGTGAACAGGGCGAAGGATGAAATGACTGCGGCGCCACTGAATATCAAGAAAATGGAAAAAACAATGGATTCAGAACCCATTCGCGCTACCCCCGGTAAACCATACTACCAGTTTAGCAAAACCGATTAGCCTGGGTTGGATATTTTTAACAACAGCCACCGTCACTCTGGTCGGTGCTGGTGGTGGCAAAGGGCAGGGCGGTGCCGCAGCCTTCGAAAATACCAAAATGGGTTTCCCAATTACCAATAAACTCAAAGTGATCCTTAAAACGGGTGTCATGCAGCATCCGGTAGGTGTTGCCGCATACCGGGAAAACCTTGCCGGCTGCAATCAGGTGATGCTTGTCCAGCAGCACTTGATGGGGGCTGTGGAGAATGGTGCCCTTGTAAATTACCGCCTGGCCATAATCTTCACAGGCTGGCTCCAGCGCATCCAGCTTGAACAGGCGATAAGTAGCGCTGAAAAATGAAATGCCGGCAAGCCTGGATTGGATTTCGGGGTTATCAATGGTGAGTACCCGGTCTTCTACCAGTCTGGGATCCGTAAATCCACAATGCTTTGCCAGATTGACAAAGTCATTCCAATACAATGCACCACTCAAGCACTCACCATACAATACCGGATCGGAGATCAAGTCTGGTGGTATCCGCCTATCGGAGTAAACGTCTGAAAAATACATTTCTCCACCGGGTTTCAGTAGCCGGTAGGCGTGCTTGAGAACGGCTTCCTTATCGGGAGAAAGGTTGATGACGCAATTGGATACGATGATATCAAAAGAGTTTGCCTCCAGATCGAGTTGATCCAGCTTTTCGATATAGCCTTTCACAAAGCGTACATTAGGCTGATCATAGCCAAATCGCTCGGTGTGGTAATCCACATACTGATTGGCGATATGCAGTTGCTCATCGGTCATATCAACACCCACCACGTACCCCTGCTCCCCAACCAGGGCCGACAGCGCATAACAATCACGCCCCGATCCACACCCCAGATCCAGGATGCGCATGCCTTTCAGCAACTGGGGTGCAATAAGCCCGCAACCGTAATATCGAGCCATCACCTCATCATGGATAGAGGACAATACGGCTTTTAGGTAGTCCGGCATTGCGGTGTCGGTGCAGCAAGCATTGGTCTGCAAATCCTCACTGTTTTGTAAGGTTTTGCCGTAATAATCCTTTACTTGCTCATGCATCTTCGGAATCTCCGGAAAGTGGCCAGTGAAGTCAGTCTCAGTGTGGAATATAACCGTTGCCTAGATTAGGTCATACGCCATGAAAAAATCAATTCCCTGATTTGTTCATTACTTGCCCATTGATAAGACAGAGTATCTAATATGCCTTTGGTGCTGACAATACGCACCGTTTTTTCAAACTGCAAACAGGTATCGCTTTAGTAATGATACGTAAATCCCTGACACTCTACCTGCTCGCTCTGCCTATCGGGTTAATGGGGGCTGTAGATTTCCTCTTCGGGATGTTGTCGGTTCTCGTTTTTGAGGACCACGAAGAGGTAGAGTTCTTCACACCTGCGGTTGTCTTCCTCGCTGTTGCCTACCTATTGGTGCAATTGGCCGGTAAAGAACGCGAGTTCCGTCGAGTGGGGTTTCGGGATGCGGTGCTGTTTGCTGTGTCAACCTGGTTGGTAAGCGGTTTGTTTGGGGCCTTTCCCATCATCATGGTAACCAAGGTTTCCATCAGTGATGGTGTGTTCGAGTCGGTCAGCGCCTTAACGACCACCGGCGCCACCATACTGACTGGGCTCGACGACCTACCGAAATCCTTTTTGCTCTATCGGCAGTTCCTGCAGTGGCTGGGTGGGCTGGGTGTGGTGATATTTGTGGTGGCGGTGTTGCCAATGCTCAATGTGGGCGGTACAAAGCTTTTGAAGGCTGAAACGCCAGGCCCCGTTAAGGATGAAAAATTATCACCCCGGATAGCCAAGACAGCCCATTATCTGTGGGTTGTCTATTTCGTGCTGACTGCGCTGTGCGCCGTTGCTTACTATGTGGCTGGCATGTCTGTCTTCGATGCCATAAGCCATAGTTTAACTACAGTTTCAACCGGCGGGTTTTCCACCCATGATTCCAGTTTGGGGTATTTCAACAGCAACGCTGTACTCATGGTGGCTGATATATTTATGTTGTTGGGGGCAATCAGTTTTGCCCTGCATTTCAAAGTTTGGCGCAGTCGCCAACTGAAACTGTACTGGAGAGATGAGGAAACCCGGTATTTCCTGCTATGCATCGCACTCATCACGTCGATGATCTGGTTTGGTTTACGTCAACAGGGGGGGTATTCCGACAGCTGGGTTGCACTAAATGCAGGAGCGTTTCATTTGATTTCGTTCATGACGAGCACTGGCTTTGCTGCCGATAGCTTTGCAGACTGGCCATTGTCTGTGGTGTTTCTTCTGATATTTGCTGGCTATCTCGGCGGTTGTGCGGGCTCCACTGCAGGTGGTAACAAGATGATCAGAAATATTCTGAGCGTGAAGCTCTTCAATCTCGAAATCAAACGCCTGATACATTCCCGTGGTGTATTTATTGTCAAGTTTCAGGGCAGACCTGTTACGCCATCCGTGTTAGGGGCGTCAGTGGTGTTCATGTTTGTCGCCGCCGTCAGCACAATGGTTCTGACGCTTGTTATGATGGCATCGGGTCTGGGTTTTCTTTCCGCCCTGACGGCAGTTGCGGCCTGTCTCAATGTGCTGGGGCCTGCGTTTGGCGAATTAGACAGTAACTTTCAGCCGGTATCCGACTTTGGTACCTGGGTGCTGACCTTTACCATGATTCTGGGAAGGCTGGAATATTTCACAGTGCTGAGCCTGCTGATCCCGGATTTCTGGAGGCGGTGATAGTAAGAGGGCGCCAGTGCATCATGGCCACCAGGTATGCCGGTGGCCATGAAACTCCGCTTAATCAATTACGACCGACGCTGATAAATGGGTTTCTTTTCGTTCGCATCTGCCTGGTAGGTAACCGAGAAATCATTCAATCCGGTCAGTGCTTCTTCTATACAGCGATCTGCTCTGGGCTCAAAGCTATTGAAACCGCAGCGCTGCATGTAGAACATTTGATCCCGCAATACATCACCACAAGCGCGAAGCTCACCTTCATAACCCATTCGGTCGCGTAAAATGCGGGCCAGTGAATAGCCCCGGCCGTCACGGAACACAGGAAACTCAATGGCAATCAGGTCCACCGAATCCAAATAGCCGGCAATCTCTTCGGGTTCAATGTCACCACTGACCTTAATCCCAACCTTGCCGTTATGATCTTTGAGTTTGGATTCCAGCTCCGGCCACAGCGACTGAGGGATAATGACGTTGCCTTCAGCCGGTAAGTCACCGGCTTCATTGATATGAGTGAAGGTGTCTTCAACGATGGCACGGTTCTTAATAATCTTATGCGGCATAGACACGCTCCTTAAAAGGCGCCATGCCAACTCGCTCGTAGGTTGAGAGGAATGACTCGCCTTCGATACGTTTTTCAACAAAGACATCGATGATCTTGGTGACCACATTCGCAATATCGTTCTCAAAGAATGAGGGACCGATGATTTTGCCTACTTTGGCATCGCGACCGGAACAGCCACCCAGTGACACCTGATAATATTCCTCGCCTTTCTTGTCCACACCCAGGATACCAATGTTGCCGATGTGGTGATGGCCGCAAGCGTTCATGCAACCGGAAATATTGAGTTCGATTTCACCCAGGTCATAGAGGTAATCCAGATCATCAAACTGACGCTGGATCTGCTCGGCTATGGGGATGGACTTGGCGTTTGCCAGGGAGCAGAAATCGCCTCCCGGGCAGCAGATTACGTCCGTAAGGCAACCAATATTGGCGGTGGCGAAGCCCAGACCCTTGAGCTTTTCCCACAACTCAAACAGTTGGTCTTGCTGGACATCGGCCAATACGACGTTTTGCTTGTGAGTGCTGCGAACCTCACCGAAACTGTATTGATCCGCCAGATCGGCAATGGCAAACAGCTCATCGGTGGTGACATCCCCCGGGGCTACCGAGGTGGCTTTCAACGACAGCGTTACTGCCATGTAGCCAGGTTGCTTATGGGCAGTGCAATTGCGTTTGACCCAGGCATCGAAACCAGGATTGGAAGCTCTTTGCTGCTGTAGCTGATTACCGGCTTGCGGCAGCAAGGCATACTGCGGAGCGGGGAAGAAAGCCTTCATACGGTCGATTTCCGCCTGGGGCAGATCCATATCGGTGTCTTTCATATGGAGCCATTCGGCCTCCACCTTTTCCCGAAAGGCTTCTACGCCCAGTGCTTTGACCAGAATCTTGATGCGAGCCTTGTACTTGTTATCACGGCGGCCGTAACGGTTGTACACTCGCAGAATGGCCTCAAGATAGGACAACAGGTATTTGGGAGCCAGCGCCTCGGTGATTTTTTCTGCCACTATCGGGGTACGGCCCAAGCCGCCACCAACCCAGATATCGAAGGCTGTGTTGCCGTCGGCATCGCCCACAATCTCAACCCCGATATCATGGAACTTGATTGCCGCCCGATCGGATTCCGACGCGTTAACCGCGATTTTGAATTTTCGTGGCAGGTAGGCAAATTCCGGATGGAAGGTACTCCACTGGCGGATGATTTCGCACCAGGGGCGGGGATCTTCCCTTTCGTCCGTGGCCACACCGGCAAACTGATCGGTGGTGACGTTGCGAATACAGTTGCCGCTGGTTTGAATGGCGTGCATTTGCACAGACGCAAGCTTCTCCAGAATATCCGGTACCAGCTCCAGAGCAGGCCAGTTGTACTGGATGTTCTGCCGGGTGCTGAAATGTGCGTAACCTTTGTCGTAATCACGGGCGATTTCCGCCAGCACCCTGACCTGGGCACTATTGAGCATGCCGTATGGGATGGCAACCCGCAGCATGGGCGCATGGCGTTGCACATACAGGCCGTTCTGCAGACGCAGGGCCAGAAATTCTTCTTCGGACAGTTTGCCTTCCAGGAATCGCGTGGTTTGATTGCGATACTGGGCAACCCGTTCATTCAACAGTTGCTGATCGTATTCGGTATATGAGTACATAACTAGGTTCGTTTACTGCGTTCGACGGCCGTAACCACATAAAAATCATGGTATTAGGCGGTTAATACAGAGGGTCGTGCGATTTTAAGGCGAGCAGGTTACCAGCATGGCTTTATTCATAAAAGGAATATTTTGAAATATCAATATATACATTTATGAATAACGAGCATTACCAGACTAGGCTAGAAGGTTATTGTTTGGGTTATTGTCCGGCGGACTCCAGAACGCTTCTCACAACCAGGATCATCACCACCACGATGACCACCACGGCAATAATACCCATGGTAATGAACTGGGATGCATCCCCTTGCTTGAAGTCTTCTTCGCGGTTTTTGTCGCTCTGAACGCCAAAAATGGCCGCCAGCGTACTTTGTATCAACGCCAAAAAACCCCGACCATGATGCTTGTCGGCTTCGAATTGATCTTTGTTCTGTGTATTTTCTTTATTTTCAGACATTTGCATACACTCTGCTTAAATGCGAATGGTTGCCCAGCGCCCGGCCCGCCACTGATAGGCCATTATAATGGCCTGTAGTAAACGCTGTAGCAATTGGCATATCCATATACCCAGTAAGCCGAGCCCCAAATAGGGGCCAACGAGAAACGCCGCTGGTATGAAGAAACCCCATTGCAGGAGAATGCTGATTTTCATAACGGATCGGCTGGCACCGGCCCCCAGAAGCGCCTGCGACAGTATGATTCCACAGGCATCCAACCCAATAAACAAGCCGGTGATCTGCAGCGGTGCGCGGGCCAGCTCGATAAGGGCCGGCTCCTGGAAAAACAAACTGAGCACCTGATCGGGCATTACTACCAAGGGCAAGGCCACCAGCCACAGAAACAGCATGCCCAGCAAGGTGATATTCACACCCCACAGGTAAGCGTCATTAGGTTCACTGCGCCCCAGGGACTGGCTCACCAAAGAGGTGGCCGCCATGCCCAGGCCCATTGCCGGCAGAATCAGAAACAGGATGATGGTAATCAGCACATGACCAATCGCCAGCTCATTGGTGCCAACCTGAGCGATAATCCAGAATAGCGTGGTCAACCCACCGGCGAAGAACACCTGTTGAATGGAGTTGGGCAGCGCCAACTGAAGGGTGTCCTTGATTTGTCGCCAACCAGGCCAAGCCCTTAAAAAGCCTGCGTTGCGGGAGAATAACCAGCACTGTATCAGATACAGAATACTGGCCAGATACAACGCCAGGGTGGTGCCCAATCCCGCGCCCACCACACCCAGTTCAGGCAGACCAAAGGCACCAAAAATCAAACCATAGCTCAATATGATGTTGACCACATGCATTACAATCAGGGTACGCATATAAACGGTGGAGCGATTAATTCCGTTCCAATAGCCCCGAAAGCTGAAGTTCATGCCAAGGGCAAACAGGCCGGCGATACGGATGGCAAAGTAATCGGCGGCCAGCGGCGTGACCTGAGGATCATCGATTAAAAACGCCATTAGGGGCTTAGCGCTGAAAAAGAACACCAGAAACAAGGGGATTGCCATGATCAGGGCGATCAGCAACCCTGTATTCAAGGGTAATGCCATTTCAGTGACATTATTCTCCCCACGGCGCCGGGCCACCATGGCCTGTACGCCGGCTCCCAGACCGATAACAGCGGCGGATGCCAGATAGTTGGTATTGCTGGCCATGCCCACAGCCGCCAAGGCGTGACTGCCCAGGTGCGATACCATCCAGGTATCCACGATGTTTAAAATACTTTGCGAGATCATGCCTGCCATAATCGGCAGAGCCAGGCTCCATATTTGTCGTCGTCGCTGCGTATCCGGCCAGTAGCCTGTCATTTCATTCCTGGTTGCGGTTTGCACCACTGATTTTTTTTATGGGATTGGCCAATTGAAACACAACAAAGTTTATAAAAGACAGTACCAACGCGATTTCGTATCGACCGTAAGCAACGGATACGCCTATTGCACCGGTGTTCCAGATGGCGGCCGCCGTGGCGGTGCCACCGACTTTGCCGTTGCTTTTAAGAATCGCTCCGCCACCGATAAAGCCCATGCCGGTGAGAATCCCGTACATGACTCTGGCTTCCGCATCAGAACCCTCATAGACACTCATACCCACCAGCATGTAGGCGCAGGCGGCCACCGCTACCAGAGGAAAGGTACGTAAGCCGGCACCTCCCGCTGATTGTTCGCGGTTAATCGCAACCGGTAACGCCAGTAAAAAAGCGATACCGATTTGCATAAAGTGGTAAAGGATTAGCTCTACGTTCAGCTCCAGGCTCATGATCGAGGCACCTTTGTTCAGGGACCGGTTCTATGGGTCATAGATCAGGTTGGGGCTCAACCAGCGCTCTGCTTCCGACAGATCCATGCCTTTACGGTCGGCGTAATCCTCAACCTGATCCCGGTTGATTTTACCTACCGCATAATAGCGCGATTCGGGGTGTGAGAAATACCAGCCGCTCACAGCCGCCGTGGGGAACATGGCAAAGTGCTCGGTTAGTTCTACGCCGGTATTCTCGCTGGCGTCGAGTAAATCAAACAATGTTGCCTTTTCTGTATGATCGGGGCAGGCCGGATAGCCGGGAGCAGGGCGGATGCCCGCGTATTTTTCCTTAATTAGCTCATCATTGGAAAGCTGCTCGTCATTGGCGTAGCCCCAAAATTCCTTTCTAACCCGCTCGTGCATGCGTTCTGCCAGCGCTTCGGCCAAGCGATCTGCCAGCGATTTAAGCAGGATGGCATTGTAGTCATCGTGATTGGCCTCGAATTCCGCCACTTTTTCATCCACTCCGTGCCCTGCGGTGACCACAAAACCGCCCACATAATCCCTTTTGGTGCCGGCAGGAGCGACAAAGTCAGACAGACAGAAATTGGGTTGGTCGTTGGCCTTATCCGTTTGCTGCCGCAGATGGTGCAATACGGCCAATTCAGAGCCATCTTCATTGAGCAGCGCAATGTCATCGGTACCAATACGCTGTGCTGGCCAGAATCCAATTACCGCTCTGGCAGTCAACCATTTTTCGTCAATAATTTTTTGCAGCATGACCTGGGCATCGGCAAACAGTTTGCTTGCCTCTTCGCCCACAACCTTGTCCTGCAGTATGGCGGGGTATTTACCTGACAATTCCCAGGATATAAAGAACGGCGTCCAGTCGATTCGATCAACCAATTCCTGCAAAGGGTAATGATCAAACACTTTGACGCCGGTGAAGGCAGGAGCAGGGGGGGTATAATGTTCCCAGTCCACCTGCTTGGCATTATCCTGGGCGGCACCGTAACTCAGCAGTTTGGTTCGGTTGCCCCGTTTTGCGTTACGCTCACGAATGACCGCGTACTCTTCTTTCACTTTTTCATGTAAGGCCAAGCTTTGTGTTGCATTCAGGAGGTTGGCAGCGATGTTAACGCTGCGAGACGCATCGGCCACGTAGACCACAGGGCATTTATCGAACTGTGGCTCGATTTTTACAGCCGTGTGGGCCTTGGAGGTGGTAGCACCACCGATCAGCAGCGGCAACTGGATATCCAGGCGTTGCATTTCCTTGGCGACGTGAACCATCTCATCCAACGATGGGGTGATCAGCCCGCTGAGCCCGATGATGTCCACTTCATGTTTTTTTGCTTCGGCCAGAATCTTATCGCAGGGCACCATAACCCCCAGATCGATAACTTCGAAGTTATTACACTGCAAAACGACGCCGACGATGTTTTTACCGATATCGTGGACATCCCCTTTCACCGTAGCCATCAGGATTTTGCCCTTGGCCTTGGTGTGCTCGTCTTTCTCGGCTTCGATGTAGGGAATCAAATGGGCCACGGACTGCTTCATAACACGCGCACTTTTTACCACCTGCGGCAAAAACATTTTGCCCTGCCCAAACAGATCACCCACCACGTTCATGCCATCCATCAGAGGGCCTTCAATGACTTCTATGGGGCGCTGTGCCTGTAATCGTGCTTCTTCGGTGTCTTCGATAATGTGGCTGGTGATACCTTTGACCAATGCGTGCTGTAATCTTTCATTAACGGGCAAATCGCGCCAGGCGTCATCTTCTTTGACTCGTTGGCCACCTTCACCCCGAAACTGCTCGGCTATCTCCAGCAGTCGATCTGTACCATCTTGCCGCCGGTTTAAGATCACGTCTTCAACCCGCTCCCGCAGGTCACCGGGGATATCCTCATAAATGGCCAACTGTCCGGCATTGACGATGCCCATGGTCAGCCCTGCTTTAATGGCGTGATACAGAAACACCGCGTGTATGGCTTCGCGCACCGGATCGTTGCCGCGGAATGAGAATGAAACGTTACTGATGCCGCCGGATGACAGCGCATGGGGCAGGTTCTGTTTGATGTACGCACAGGCATCGATGAAATCCACTGCATAGTTGTTGTGTTCATCGATACCGGTGGCCACTGCAAACACGTTGGGATCAAAAATAATGTCCTGCGGGGGAAACCCGATGCCCACCAATAAATCATAGGATCGTTTGACAATTTCCTGCTTGCGCTGGGCCGTGTCCGCCTGGCCATTCTCATCAAATGCCATGACTACGATGGCAGCGCCGTACTCCATGCACAGGCGGGCCCGTTCCAGAAATTCTGTTTCGCCTTCTTTGAGGCTGATGGAATTGACAACGCCTTTCCCCTGAATGCGTTTGAGCCCGGCCTCGAGAATTTCCCATTTTGATGAATCAAGCATAATCGGCACCCGGCTGATATCCGGTTCCGATCCAATCAGGTTGAGGAAGGTGATCATGGCCTGCTCGGAATCAAGCATGCCTTCATCCATGTTGATGTCGATGATCTGAGCACCATTCTCCACCTGATCCCGCGCTACCTGCAGGGCTTCTTCAAAGTGTTCCTCTTTGATGAGGCGGCGGAATTTGGCGGATCCGGTGACGTTGGTACGCTCACCCACGTTCACAAACAGGGAGCTTTCATCCACATTGAAGGGTTCCAGCCCGGATAATCGCAATGCCGGCTTGATCTGCGGAATGACCCTGGGTTTTATACCTTCCATCGCCTGGGCAATGGCCTTGATGTGCTCGGGAGATGTGCCACAGCAACCTCCAATAATGTTCAGAAATCCGCTGGTGGCAAACTCCTTGACGATCAGTGCCATCTCCTCCGGGGTTTGATCGTAGGCACCGAACTCATTGGGCAGCCCCGCATTGGGGTGGGCGCTGACCCGGCATGCTGCCACCCGGGACAGCTCTTCCACATAAGGGCGCAACTGGTCGGCCCCCAGCGCACAGTTTAAGCCGATGCTCAATGGTTTGGCGTGAATGATCGAGTTGTAGAATGCTTCGGTGGTTTGACCGGAGAGGGTGCGTCCGCTGGCATCGGTAATGGTGCCGGAGATCATGATCGGCAGCTCCACATTATGCTCGCGGAAGTAACGACGCACCGCAAAAATGGCGGCCCGGCAATTAAGGGTATCAAAAACCGTTTCGATCAGAATGATGTCAGCCCCACCATCCACCAGGCCCCGCGTAGCCTCACTGTAGTTGTCCACCAGCTCGTCAAAGGTAATATTGCGGTACTCAGGCCGGTTCACATCCGGGGAAATGGAGCAGGTACGGCTGGTTGGGCCCAGCACCCCGGCCACAAATCGCGGCTTATCCGGTGTTTCCCGGGTCTTCTCATCACAAGCCACCCGGGCCAGCTCCGCCCCCACTTTATTAAGCTCGTATACCATGCTCTCAAGGTCGTAATCTGCCTGCGACACTGCGGTGGAGTTGAAGGTGTTGGTTTCGATGATGTCGGCACCCACATCGAGATAGGCTTGGTAAATGGCAGCGATGACATCCGGCCGCGTCAGGGTCAGTAAATCATTGTTTCCCTTAAGATCTTTGTGATGATTTGCCAGTAAATCGCCACGATAATCCTGTTCCTGAAGCTGGTAGGCCTGTATCATTGTGCCCATGGCACCGTCCAGTATCAGGATTCGTTCGGACAACGCGGCTTGCAGGCTGGAAAGGCGATCTTCTAGGGTTTTCATCTTAAAATCAGGCTCTTAGAATGTTGACGATACGATGGTAAGGGGCGCCATTGTAGCAGAAGCCACACTCTTCCCGGGCACAGCCGGATTGATTATTTTTCATATTGGCAGCGAATTTTTTCATCATTTTGCCAATACCCGAGTGCAGTACTTGGTTTTAGTGTTCCTACCCGCTATCCTAGTAACGCACAACGTATTGAAGGTTTTACCATGTCAGACAGTTTTATAAACGTAACCGACACAGCACAAGAGTACTTGTTGGACTTGCTGTCCAAGCAGGACAACGAAGGGATGGGCGTGCGGATTTTCGTTGAAAGGCCCGGAACGCCTCATGCCGAGTGCTGCATGGCTTACTGCGCGCACGGCGAAGAGGAGCCCACGGACACCAAGCTGGAGTTAAAGGGGTTTAACGCCTTTATCGATGCAGAAAGCGTACCGTTCCTGGAAGATGCCGTCATAGACTACGCCAAGGATCGCATGGGAGGGCAGCTTACTTTTCGCGCCCCCAAATCCAAGGTGCCACAGATCGATGAAAACGCATCGGTGGAGCAGAAAGTAAATTACATTCTGTACAGCGAGATCAACCCCCAGCTGGCCTCCCACGGGGGCAATGTTCAGCTGGTGGGGTTGGTGGACGATGACAGCGTTGCTGTACTTAAGTTTGGTGGCGGCTGCCAGGGTTGCGGCATGGTGGACGTAACCTTGAAAGAAGGTATCGAGAAGACCCTCCTGGAAAAAGTGCCGCAACTGAAACGGGTAACGGACGAAACCGACCACAGTGTCACAGAGAACGCCTACTTCAAGTAGGGTCTGCGCCAGAAGAAAAAGGCCCCTGTCGGGGCCTTTTGTTGTTTACCGGGCGGGTAATACGTCTTTCAGCTTTTCGTGCATCTCACGAATGCTTTTTTCCGTGGTTTCCCAATCAATGCAGGCGTCCGTCACGGAAACGCCGTACTGCATCTGGCTGTGGTCATCGGTTATCTTCTGGCTACCCCAGTTGATGTGGCTTTCGATCATCAAACCAACGATGGACTTGTTGCCTTCGAGTATTTGATTGGTGACGTTCTCCATCACCAAAGGCTGCAGGCCCGGATCCTTGTTGGAGTTGGCGTGGCTGCAATCCACCATGATATTCTGCGAAAGCTGCTCTTTAGCCAGCTCTTTTTCCGCCAGCGCAACACTGACGGAATCATAGTTGGGCTTGCCGCCGCCACCCCGCAACACCACATGACCATAGGCATTACCACGGGTATTGATGATGGCTACCTGACCTTCCTGGTTGATACCCAGAAAACTGTGGGGGCTGGAAACCGAGTGCAGAGCGTTCACTGCAACGGTGAGCGAACCGTCGGTACCGTTTTTAAAGCCCACAGCAGAAGACAAGCCACTGGACATTTCCCGGTGGGTTTGGGATTCAGTGGTGCGCGCCCCAATGGCTGACCAACTGATCAGGTCCTGCAGGTACTGGGGTGATATGGGATCCAGTGCTTCAGTGGCCAGTGGCAAACCAATCTCTGAAAGGTCCACCAACAACTTGCGGGATATGTGCAGCCCGTCCTGGATCTTGAACGTGTCATTCAGATAAGGGTCGTTGATCAGGCCTTTCCAACCCACCGTGGTGCGGGGCTTTTCAAAATAGACACGCATGATCAGCAGCAGAGTGTCCGACACCTCATCCGCCAGTTTCTTTAAGCGCTGGGCATAATCTTTTGCAGCGTCAACGTCGTGAATGGAGCAGGGGCCAACCACCAAAAACAGGCGGTAATCCTTGCGATCCAGAATGTTTCGCACATCGTCTCTACCTTGGACCACGACAGCACGGGCCTTATCGGTGAGAGGTATTTCTTCTTTGAGCTGATTCGGCGTGATCAGCAGCTCTTGCGAGGCAACATTGACGTTGTCGACGCTGTTTTCAGACATTGTAATTGGATCCTATTTAAACTAGCTTTGAGGTATCATGAACAGGTAACCGATTCTAGCCCAATCGGGATGACAGTTGCATAGATTCGACAGTATAAATCGCAAAATATCTGCATTAATCCGATAGTTTTCCTTAATTTGTCTGTAAATAGGCCCGTGACCCATACACCATTAGATCTCACCCAGTTGGGGCCAGGTGACCTCATTTTAACCCCCAACCGACGGCTATCGGCCTGGTTGCAACGGGATTACGATGAGATTCAGCGTACCCGACAGCGCCTCAAAACATGGCACGCACTGCGTACCCAACCCCTGGACAGCTGGTTTCTGGAACAGTACAACCGCTTGGCGCTGGTGAGCAACCCAGCCTTACCGCGACTGCTCTCGCCGCTTCAAGTCCGCTCGTTGTGGCAGAAACATCTGACGGATGTTGTTGCTGAGCCCAATCACCTGGAAGGGCTCATTCAACTCTGCCAGCAGGCACGTACCCTCATTTGTCGGTGGCACCTGCCCAGCACCGACTGGAATCTCGGGGAGTCTGAAGAAAACCGTGTGTTTGCCGCCGCCCACCAGCAATTCCTGGAGGATCTTCGCGAGCACCATTGGATCGACCCGGCGGGATTGCCCCGCCTGATTCACGATCGATGGGGAACGGACTTATGCGAGGCTGAACGGGTGTTTCTGCATGGTTTCAACGATCTGCAGGAGCCGCAGCTAACACACCTTGAATCCGCCCTGACAGCGGCCGGAATAGAAGTCTGCGTCAGTGGCCAACACCGACAACAGGGGCACAGCGGAACATTATCCTTCGTTGACTATGGGGCGCAGTTCAAAGCCGCGCTGTCCTGGGCTGTGCAGCAGCACTTTGCTTGGCCCCTGAAGCGTTTTGCCATTGTCATTCCGAACCTGCAGCATCAACGGCTGCATCTGGAAAAACTCTGTGCTGATTTGGTGGCAGCGTACCCGGACCGGTTAGCGGACGATTGGCGGCACGTTATAAATATCACTGCAGGTCAGCCACTGTCGTCGTTTTCTCTGTGTAGCCATCTGTTGTTGATGTTAAAGGCGTTGGGGGGTAATTTGCGGCTGGCTGAATGGGAAGTCCTGCTAAAGAGCCCGTTTTTTTCCGGTGGAGTCCAGCACTTCCAGATGCGCGACGCCTTCATCGTCTGGTTAAGAAGCAAGAACCGGGCATTTTTGAACTGGAGCATCGTCCATGAATTATGGAAAGTGTTTTCAGCGAGCAACTCGCCCACCGAAGCCGAACCGATTCCTCTGTTCAAGGTCAGTGACAGGACACTTGCTCAACGGGGGCAAACCACATCACTGCGAAATTGGTTGGTCTGGCTAAACCGAATTTTGGCAGCGCTGGGATGGTTGCAGGAAAGAACCCTGGACAGTGAATCGTATCAGGTAAATCTGCGTGTTCAGGAAACATTACAGTCACTGACGGAACTGGATGCAATCATGGACCCGATCCGCTATGCCGGCTTTCTCAATGAAGTCAGCCAGGCGTTGAAAGCGGTCACCTTCCAACCCCAAACCGAAACTGCACCAATACAGGTAATGGGCGTTCTTGAAGCGGCGGCCATGAATTTCGATGGTTTGTGGGTGTGTGAATGTGAAAGTCGACAGTGGCCCCAGCCGGTGTCAGCCAACCCGTTGCTGCCGCGCAGTACCTTGCGTCGCTACGGCATGCCCGGATCTGGCCCGGATCGGGAGCTGGAATACGCCCGCACCATTCTTGACGGCTTTGCCCAGGCAGCACCCCAGGTGGTGTTCAGTTGGGGAGAATATGAAGGTGACTCCCAGCTTTTGATGTCACCATTGCTTGAACCCATCGCACCGATCACCGACTTTACGGTAGGGATGGATTTTGTGTCACAAGAAGAGCGGCGGTTTCAGCTTGCCGGCTTGCTGTCAGTGGATGCGGGTGATGATCTGGGCACCGAACTGCAATCGCAATCCAGTAGGGGCGGCAGTGGTGTCATTCAGGCCCAGTCACTGTGCCCCTTTAAAGCCTATGCAGAATACCGTCTGGGAATCCGCTCTGAAGACAATCTGCAGGAAGGGATCAAGGCCAGTGACCGCGGTTCGCTGGTGCACCGAGTGTTGGAGTCATTCTGGCGTGAGATTACCGACTACCACGGGCTGGCTCAGCTCATCGCACGGGACAACGAGCTGCAAAGCGTGCTCAATCAGATCCTGGATGGTGAAATGGCGCGTTTCAGGCAGGAAACGTATTTGCAACCGGAAGCGCTTTACCAACTGGAGCGGGAACGCACCTTTCAATCCGTGTACCAGTGGCTGCGCAACGCGGAGCTAACAAGAGCACCGTTCAAGGTGGAAAATATTGAGAAGCGGCAGACCGTCTCCCTGGCGGGTATGGAATTGACATTGACGGTTGACCGCATTGATGTACTCGAAGACGGCAGTCGCGCCATTATTGATTATAAAACCGGTATAAAAAATACAGCCTCATGGCTGGGGCCAAGGCCAGAGGAGCCCCAGCTTCCACTTTACGCACTGATCAACCCTGAACACACAAAAGGGATTTATTTCGGCATTATCCGCCCTGAGAAAGCAGAGTGGCAAGGGCTGCAGGATCATAACGTGCAGTTTACCGAGCGCGCTGCGCGCACCGTAAAGAGCCCCACAGCAGGGTGGGCAGATCAAGTTGGGGAATGGCGTCAAACGTTGGAACAATTGGCCCTGGAGTATCAGCAGGGTGTTGCCAGTGTGACACCGCTGAACAACCAGGTTTGCCAATATTGTCACCTGTCACCAGTTTGTCGTATCAAGGAGCAACACCGTGACCGTGAGTGATCAGCTGCAACGGGATAAAGCACTGGACATCACCAACAGTTTTATTGTTCAGGCGCCGGCCGGTTCCGGCAAGACCGGTGTGTTGACGTTACGCATACTCAAGTTATTGGCTCTTGTGGAGGAGCCTGAAGAAATTCTGGCAATCACGTTCACGAAAAAAGCCGCCGCGGAAATGCGGGTGCGAGTGATGGAGGCATTGGAACTGGCTGCAGGGCCGCCGCCGGAAAACCCGTACGAACTTCAGTTTTATACATTAGGCAATCAGGTGCTGGCCAAAGACCGTGAACACAACTGGGGATTGAAGCAGAATCAAAACCGGCTACGCCTGCTTACCATCGATAGCTTTTGCAGCGGCATTGTCAAGAACCGGCCATTGGCGTCCGGATTGGGGGTTCAGTTTTCAATTGCCGAAGACCCAACGGAACTCTACACCGAGGCTGCCAGAGAGTTACTTGCCTCCCTGGATGCAGGGGATGAGCTGGGTAAGGCATTGCGCCGGGTGCTGGGTAACCTTGACAATCACTTTACCAAGTTAAGCAATCTGGTGATCCAGATGCTTGCTCAGCGTGATCATTGGCTGGCGGATGTCAGTGCCGTCCATGGCAACATGGATCAGTTCAGGGCTTTGTTGGAACACTCCCTTGCCAATCTGAACCAGGATGGATTAGAGCTGGTACAAGCTCATTTCGATCCCGATTTCTTTCCCGAGTTGGAGCAAATCTGCATTTATGCCAAGAATCAACTGCGGGCGCAAAACCTGACGCATCCTTTGCTTGATACCGTGGAAGGGGAGTTCGAGCACACCAAGGAGCAACTGAAACTGCTGCTCACCGGTCAACTTCAACCGCGCTCACGCTTCACCAAGAATGAGGGATTTCCTACAGGTGATAACGCAGCGGAAAAAAAACTGGCCAAAGAATACAAAGCCCGTGTCAAGCAGCTGGTTGAGCAACTGGAGCGCAGTGGTGAGCCCGGTATCGCAAGCGTTCAGGAATTTGTCAATCTGCCCCACGCAAGCCTCAGCCCGGAACAGTGGCAATTGCTGGATGACGTGTTACAGATCATGCGCTATGCCGCAGCCCATTTAAAACTGGTGTTCCAGAGCCAACGCAGCGTTGACTTCAATGAAGTAGCGTTATCGGCTCTTATGACCCTTGGCACCGGGGACATGCCATCCGATGTTACGTTGTTGTTGGACAACAAGATATCACACATTCTGGTCGATGAGTTCCAGGATACCTCCTTTGTTCAGGTTGAGTTGCTGGACCGACTCACGTCGGGATGGGAGCAGAACGATGGACGCACACTCTTCCTGGTGGGCGACCCAATGCAATCGATCTATGCCTTTAGGAAAGCCGACGTGGGGCTCTTTCTGCGGCTTTGGCGCTCGCAAAGGCTTGGCAGTATCAATTTAATCCCGCTAACCCTGACCTCCAATTTCCGTTCCTCGGCAACCGTGATTGACTGGGTAAACAGAGTTTTTAAGCGTATTTTTCCCGCGGCGGCCAACACCAGAACGGGGGCAGTACAGTATTCCGCATCTGTTGCCAGTAAGGATGCCAAGCCGGCTGATGCGGTTTCCGTTACCCTCTTCGGCCATGAAAAAAATCAACGAGCGTCCGCCGATGTGGAAGAGGCACACTGGATCTGCGAGCAGATCAAAGATCTACCCCGGCAGGAGAGCGTTGCGATTCTGGTAAAGGGCAAATCTCATGTGGGCCACATCGTACCCCATCTGAAAAATGCAGGTATTCCCTACCAGGCAGTGGACATAGAATCATTGTCCCAAAGTCAGATCATCAGCGATTTGCTGGCTGCCGCCCGCGCATTGCTTTCACCTAACGACAAGGTCTCCTGGTTTGCCCTGCTGCGGGGCCCCTGGCTGGGCTTAACCTTGAAAGAACTGGATACGCTGAACAACCTGGATAGCGTGCCCTGGAATGCGCTGCAGAAACTTGAGGACTGCCCCTGGGAAAACGATCTTACCGTCAGCAAGCTTAAACATATCAGAGCGGTCTATCAGAACGCTTACCTTAACCGACACCGGTCGGAATGGCAGCACGCCCTGCGTTCCATCGTACTGCAACTGGGCATTCCGGCTTCTGCCCGGAATAAAGCCGACCTGCAATCAATTGATTTGTTTTTTGGTTTGCTTGATACCATCGATACCATTGCCGATATTCCGGATTTTCAGGCCTTGCGCAAAAAGCTGGATGATCTGTTTGTTCCTCCCGAGATCCACCCGGTGGGTACCCGGGTGGTTCAGGTCATGACCATGCATAAATCCAAAGGGCTTGAATTCGACAGTGTGTTTCTGCCGCAACTGCATCGCAAACCGCGAGCAGACGATAAGCCCTTAATTCTGCTGGATAAGCAAACCGCCCAAGTCGCGGAGCAGCAGGAACTTTTTCTGGCGCCGTTTGAGTTAAGGCATGAGAAAAACGATAGTACGGTATACGCGTATCTATGGCGCCTGCAGCGGCAAAGGCTTCGTAACGAAGCCGCTCGCTTGTTGTATGTAGCCTGTACCCGCGCGAAGCAACGCTTATTGCTCAGCGCTTGCGTGGAACAGGATGACGGGGATCTGAAAGCGCCGGATGGGCAAAGCCTTTTGGCTTTCCTGATCCCCCGGATTTCCGATCTGTTATATCAGCGGATCGATGTTGAACCCCAAACGGAAACACCTGCCTACCGTTGTTTCCGTTCAGCCACCAGTGCCTTCCTTGACGCTGTGCAAACGGGGTGCGGGCCAGCGGTTGCCGCCCAACCTGAACCCCATGATGCGCCTACCATCGAGCAAGTGGAATCAGGCTCTCAGATCAGGCGCCATGCAGGTACTCTCACCCATGCAATACTGGAAGCAATGGCTAAGCGCCCGTCTCTCTATGGAACCCTGGATCCGGCGCAGCTGGCGGATACCTGGGCCCAGGAACTCAGTCGCATGGGACTTGAAACACCAGACATTCCACAGGCACTGGATATCGTCACTCGGGCCGTGACTCAGATACAACGGTCGCAGCATGGCGCATGGCTCTTCCAGGCGCCCAAATCCCACGATGCTGCAGAGTTTTCGATCATGCGTAATCAGACGGATAAGCCCATAGAGAAATTCATTGTGGATCGCACTTTTGTGGAAAATGGCACCCGCTATATCATTGACTATAAACTTTCTGAACCGGAAAATGACCTGACTGAATTTTTGCAACAGCAGGTGGGTCAATATCGCAGCCAGTTGCTGGGATACCACTCTGCGCTGAATGCAGAGCATCCGTTGCCAACAAAACTGTTCCTGTATTTTCCACTCATTGATCATCTGGAAGAGGTAGCCATTTAATGCCCATAACCTTCGATGGCAAATTGGTTATTGCCACGTCCTCCAGCGCACTGTTCGACTTGTCGGAGAGCCACAGAATCTACCGGGAGCAGGGCCTTGAGGCCTACCGTCAATATCAAATCGACAATGAGGACACGCCTCTGGAAACCGGGGAGGCTTATCCACTGGTTAAGAAGCTGCTGGCCATCAACGATATGGTTTCCGGTGAAACCGGTGTCGAGGTAATTCTGTTGTCACGCAATTCTGCGGATACCGGTTTAAGGGTCTTCAATGCCATAGAAAACTGGAAGCTGCCTATTACCCGTGCGGCCTTTTCCGGTGGCAAGAGCCCCTATCGGTACGTGGAAGCCTTCGGCGCCCACTTGTTTTTGTCCACCAACCCTGAGGATGTACGCAACGCCCTTGAAAATGGCTATGCCGCCGCCAGCATTATTTCCCCCAGCAAAGCGACACAGAAGAACCTGGCCACTGAATTGAAAATCGCGTTTGATGGCGACGCGGTGTTGTTCTCCGATGAATCAGAACAGATATATCAAAGCCAGGGGCTGGAAGCGTTTACCGCATCAGAAAGAGCGGCCGCCAAAACGCCGATGCGCGGCGGGCCGTTCAAGCCTTTCCTGCAGGCGTTGCATAATCTGCAGGCGCAATTCAAGGAGGAAGATTGCCCCATCCGTACGGCTCTGGTGACGGCGCGTTCCGCGCCAGCCCATGAGCGAGTCGTACGCACGTTGCGTAACTGGAATATCAGGATTGATGAATCCCTGTTCCTGGGTGGTTTGGATAAGGGCGCCTTTCTTAAGGCCTTTGGTGCAGATGTGTTCTTTGATGATCAGGAAGGGCATTGTGTGTCTGCCAGTGAGCATGTGGCAGCCGGCCACGTTCCCCATGGCGTTGCCAATCAGGCAAAGTAGTTCAGCCGATTTGTGCGCTTACCAACTGTAGTTGAACCCAACTGCGCCATCGATGACCATTTTATCAATGATCTTTTCCGGGCACAGTTCGACCTTTTCCCGAATGGCGCTGGAGAAATCCAGGGCCTTCAGCAGCGGGGTTGGCAGCGATCCGGCCTGCACTGTGAACGTGGTGCCCACTGTGGTTACATCGATTTCCGCCGAGAGAGGATCAATGCGCCAGGATCGATAATTTGCCCCCAACTCAAGTGCGTTGCCTTTCATCAGGTTGGTCTCGGCAGTAAATTTCAGTGCAACCAAAGGGATCGCCATGCCCGGGTTGGGCATGAGTCCGTGCATGTCATAATTGGCACGGGCAGGGGGATGGTAACCGTTTAACAGGTGGCTTTGTTCTTCTGTCAGTCGGATGCCATGGGCTTCGATCTCGGCGGCGTTCGCTCCAACAGAAGCAATACACGCACTGCACACTGCGCCCGCGATCAAACCTTTCCAGAAACCATGCACATTCATACTGCAACGACTACCTAATACGTTATTGAAACTGCGTCCATTTGAATACTTAAAAAGTAGTCACCAAACCCAAACTAAACCAATTTGTAATAGCGGGAATGCGGACCACTTCGCGCTTTTCAGCGCACAATTTCAAGCCACCGTTTTTAGCTGCGCCTAACTGAATTTACTTCTTCTTTTCCAGTTATTTAGAGTGAATCAATTCAGGCAAAGACAGGAGCACCTGCTATGATTTAAAAATGGTCAAAGAACGTACATTCTGCCGTTGAAGTCTTGTTAATTAATGTTAAACAACATCCTGTATGCTACCGATCTCGGGCTGTATGGCCCCTATATTCTTGAGCACGTGTGTGAGCTCGCAAACAAACACAGCGCCCGGGTCACGGTTATTCACGCGGTGGAACCGGTAAGCGTCTTTGCCGGTGCGCTGCTGGAAACCTATGTACCCCAGGAAGATAAGGCTGCATTGAGATTGCATGGCTACGAAGCCGTGATGACCACCATCCGCGCCAGGGTCAGGCAGGCGTTCGAGGAGGACTTTATTGATCGCAGCGAAGCCAAGACCTGTATACAGGATGTTTTGGTGCTGGATGGGGAGGCCTGTGAAGTGATTCTCGAAACCGCACGGGCCGTTGATGCGGATCTGATTGTGATGGGCACCCACGGCAACCAATCGGATAACAGCACCGCCATCGGTTCGGTGGCATCGAAAGTATTGCAGCTATCCCATATTCCCATTTACCTGGTGCCCACCACCGCGGTAGGAATACGTCCAAATCAGCAACAACTTAGAAAAACGCGTATTTGACACCCAGAGCCAGCAGCATGCTGGCCAACATGGGCTGTAAAAACTTCTCCGGGAGACGGGTGGCCACCTTGGTTCCCACGTAAATGGCGGGCAGAGAGCCTACCAACAGGGCACCCAGCAGATAGAAATCCACGTTACCTAAAAACAGGTGTCCGGTACCCGCCACCAACGTCAGGGGTACGGCATGGGCCAGGTCGGTGCCCACGACGTTGATGGAAGGCAGGCGGGGGTAAAGGAGGAGAAGCACGGCCGCGCCGAAGGCACCCGCGCCCACCGAGGAAAGCGTTACCATGATTCCCAGTAAAACCCCCATGGCCCAGGTATAGCGGGGAGAATGATGTTGCAGGTGCGCAAGAATCCCGGATTTGTTGTGCTCGTGGGATTCCGACAGTATCTTTTTGCGAAACAGCAGCACAATAGAGGTCAGAATCAGCATGATGCCCAGCATGGAGGTCAGCACATGGCCATAGGATTCAGAATCTGGGAAATAGCTGTGCAGGACATACACCGTGGCTAGACTGGCCGGCAGGCTGCCGGCAAACAGATAAAATACGATGTTCCAGCGTATGGTGCCCTGGCGCTTGTGCACCACCACACCACCTGCTTTGGTAATGGACGCGTAGAGGAGGTCAGTGCCAACGGCCACATGAGGCGGAAAGCCGAACAGCAGCAACAGAGGGGTCATCAATGAGCCACCTCCGACACCGGTAACCCCAACGGCAAAGCCCACCGCTGCGCCCGCTAATATGTATACAACCAAATCCATAGACGCCGCCGGCAATCTCTTCTAAGTTTAAACAGCAATAACAGAAAAAAATTTAACAATCTGAAGTTTTGAGGTTGGTAAATTTATCCATTCTGTCCTATTCTGCAAAGGAATATATTTTCATATTGTTATAACCCCGAGTGCAAATATAAAAAAGGAAGGGGGAGGGAGATCCATGAAACTTCAGCAATTGCGTTACATCTGGGAAGTGGCGCGACACGATCTGAACGTCTCAGTTACCGCGCAAAGCCTCTACACATCGCAGCCCGGCATCAGTAAACAGATTCGACTCCTGGAAGATGAATTGGGTGTCGAGATCTTTTCCCGCAGTGGAAAACACTTAACCCGGGTAACACCGGCCGGGGAAGCGATCCTCAAGATTTCCGGCGAGATTCTACGCAAAGTTGACAGTATCAAGCAGGTTGCCCAGGAGTTCAGTGATGAAACCAAAGGCAGCCTGTCGTTGGCCACCACCCACACGCAGGCACGCTATGCGCTGCCGGGTGTGATCGAAACTTTCATAGATAAATACCCTGAAGTGTCATTGCACATGCATCAGGGCACGCCGATCCAGATCTCAGAAATGGCGGCCGACGGCACAGTAGACTTTGCCATCGCAACAGAAGCACTGGAGCTGTTTGGTGACCTTATTATGATGCCCTGTTACAGCTGGAACCGGGCTATTATCGTGCCCCGCAACCATCCTCTGGCACAATCATCCAAGATCACACTGGAGGAGGTTGCCCGCCAGCCGATCGTGACTTACACCTTCGGGTTCACCGGCCGTTCCAAACTGGATGATGCGTTCCTGGATAAAGGGTTATCGCCGAAAGTGGTGTTTACCGCAGCGGATGCCGATGTTATCAAGACCTATGTCAAGCTGGGGCTGGGTGTGGGCATCGTTGCGAAAATGGCCTGCGATGATAACGACCCGGATCTGGTGGCGTTGGATGCGTCGCATCTGTTCGAGCCCAGTGTTACCAAA
Source organism: Ketobacter sp. GenoA1 (assembly GCF_003671475.1). NCBI lineage: Bacteria > Pseudomonadati > Pseudomonadota > Gammaproteobacteria > Pseudomonadales > Ketobacteraceae > Ketobacter > Ketobacter sp. GenoA1. Next base: position 1,032,765 of record NZ_RCHM01000042.1, read on the forward strand.
ATCGGTTTCCGGCGGGGTACCTTCCTGCGTGGGTTTATGTATGAGTTCATCGAGCTGTTTGCGCCTCATTTGACCAAAGAAGTGGTCAACGAAGCGGTCGAACGGCACACCCGCTCAGAGCTGGATGAGTTATTCAGCCACATCCAGCTGCCAGTTCTGTAACAAGTCGCTTTCCTCAGCGAAAAGCCCCGGGCGATCAGGTCGTCCGGGGCTTTTTTATGGGGTACTCGTATATAGGGTACTGAGCTGTGGTTTCCGCCAGTGACCCGTTACAGAAAATCCAGATCCGGGTTGTTGTGCAGAATCTCTTTCAGCTCGTCCTTTTCTTCCGTGGTCTGTTCCAGGACTTCTTTTACGAATTTGAAGTACACGGTGTATACACTCTGTCGACCATCATCGTAATCCACCACGAAGAAGGGCGCGCGGTCGACGTTCAGCTCTGCGGCCAACAACATGCCGGCGCTGGTGGGGTCACGCTCGTCCGCCACCAGAATCTCGTCGATGCGCTCCATTTGGCCAGAATCTTCAAGCCGACCGATTACCTCACCACATTTTTTACAGGGGGAGCCGTCTGCCAGGATTTTCTTAACCAGAGTGATTTTCATCGCACTAACTCTCTATTTTTTATCAACATTAATGGCGTGTAAGCCGCATTCTTTGGCCGTTGCCTCTTCCCACCACCAACGGCCTTCCCGTTCATGCTGGTTCGGTAAAACCGGTCTGGTGCAAGGCTCACAACCGATACTGATGAAACCTTTCTCGTGCAGCTCATTATAAGGAACGTCGTTGCTTCGAATGTACGCCCAGACCTGCTCAGAGCTCCAGTTTGCCAGAGGATTGAATTTAATCAACTGATTGGTCTCGGTGGAGAAAGCGCCATCAATCTGGATAAGGGGGATATCCACCCGGGTTCCGGGGCTTTGATCCTTGCGCTGGCCGGTCACCCAAGCATTCAACGTACTCAGTTTGCGGCGCAGTGGGCCCACCTTGCGAATGGCGCAGCACTCTTTGTGGTCATCCTGATAGAAGCTGAACATGCCCTTTTCTTCGAGCAGTTTCTCAACCTGAGCCATATCCGGGAAGGTGGCTTCAATCTTAACATCATAATGATTGCGGACCTTCTCCAGAAAACGGTAGGTCTCCGGGTGCAAACGGCCGGTATCCAGCGTGAAAACACGGAAGGGTTTACCCAGTTTTGCAGCCATATCCACCAAAACCACATCTTCAGCACCGCTGAAAGAAATGGCCAGGTTGTCATATTTATCCAGCGCTGCCGCCAGGACCTCCTGGGGTGATTTGGATTCCAGCTCGCTGTTCCACGCTTGCGCTTCCGCTTGGGATAAAGTCATTTCAGCCTCTCTACTCACTGCACGTAATTCGTCATACCTCTCTGAGGGCGCGTATTCTAGCAGAGAAGGAGAAAAGTCCGAAATACAAGAATGGCACCTTCATATAACCCAAAGAAATATAAAAAGCCCTGTAAAGCACTCAACCGAATCAAAACGCCGTGATTGCAACCCACCTCGAATATCGCTAGAGTTGCGCCAGCAAAACGCCTCTAATTAACGCAAATCACTGGAGAATGTCGTGGAAATCGCATGTCTTGACCTGGAAGGGGTACTGGTTCCTGAAATCTGGATCAATTTCGCTGAAAAAACCGGAATTGAGGAACTGAAAGCCACGACACGGGATATTCCTGATTACGACGTTCTGATGAAGCAGCGCCTGGCCATTCTCAACCAGCACAAACTGGGGCTCAATGAGATTCAGGAAGTCATCGATTCCCTGGGCCCGATGGACGGGGCGCTGGAGTTCGTGGATTGGTTACGTGAGCGTTTTCAAGTTGTGATTCTGTCGGACACCTTCTACGAGTTTGCCCAGCCTCTCATGCGCCAGCTGCGTTGGCCGACCCTGTTCTGTCACCGCCTGGAAGTGGCGGATGACGGCCGCATCGTCGACTACAAATTACGCCAGGCAGATCCGAAGCGCTCTTCTGTCAAAGCATTCCATTCGCTGAATTATCGCTGTATTGCTGCCGGTGATTCCTACAATGACACCACCATGCTCAGCGAGGCGGAAGCAGGCATCCTGTTTAAAGCGCCCCAGAACGTGATAAATGAGTTTCCCCAGTTTCCTGCTGTGAATACCTATGCCGATTTGAAGCTTGAGTTTATTAAGGCGTCTAACCGGGATATTTCTTTATAATTTAATATCTTATTGGATTGTCTTAAGAATCTTTCCAACTTTGTCATTGATTTCCTGATATTCAGCAGCGCAGGTGGAATCAGCCACGATACCACCTCCGCCCCAACAGCGTATCACGCCGGCCTGGGCCACCAGGCTGCGAATCAGGATGCTGGAATCCAGGCGTCCGCACACATCCAGATACATCAAACTGCCGCAATAGAAATCACGCCCGTGGGGTTCCAGCTCAGCAATGATTTCCATCGCGCGGCGTTTGGGGGCACCGGTTATGGAGCCACCGGGAAAGGCCCCTGCCAGCAGATCCAGTGCATCCAGATCCGGCGCCAGGCGGCCGCTCACCGTTGAGACCAGATGGTGTACGTTACTGAAGCTTTCAATGTCGAACAGTTTTTCCACTTTGACGCTGCCCACCGAGCAGGAGCGTCCCAGGTCATTGCGCAACAAATCTACAATCATCAGATTTTCTGCACGATCCTTTACGCTGCCGAGCAGCTCCTCACGATTGGCCAGATCCTGGCGGGGGTTATCGTGGCGGGGGCGGGTGCCTTTGATGGGCTTGGACTGTACATTACTTTGGTTGACGCTGAGAAAACGTTCGGGAGAAAGGCTTATAAGATTCCAATCGTCAGCTTCCAGGTAGCCACCCATGGGAGCGGATTGTTGTTGTCTCAAAACCCGGTAAGCCTGCCAGGGGCAGCCCTCATAGTGTGCGCTGAATTCCCGCGCAAGATTAATCTGATAGCAATCACCGCGCTCTATATAGTGCTGAACTTGGGCAAAGGCTTTCTGATAATCCGGTTCTGGTAAATTGCCCTCAAAGGGCGTGGTCAACCGGAAAGGCTGTGTGCTATCCGCTGGTGCCTGCAATGACGCCAGGTAGGCAGACTGCAACCGTTGCGCATGATCCTTATAGTCTGCCAGGCTCACCATATGAGTTTGGCATCGTTGATGATCAATCAGAATAATGGCGGGGTAGAAGCCCATCCAGGCTTTGGGTAATGTACTTTGTTGGCAGGTAACCGACTCCAGCAACTGACCCAGGTGATAACTCCAGACCCCAAACCAGCCCGGCGCAACGGGGTGCCCACCGGCTGTTGCCCGGTGCTGCCCGAGCAGTTGCCGCAGGTGCCGGTAGAACGAGTCAGGATCGGTGTCGTTGGCGTTCATCTGCGCCACACTGATGGGGGCTGCACAGATCACATCAATGTGATCCGGGTAGCCGCTGCCGCTGTCCAGCAGCAGCCCACCACCCAGTGCTCTTATTCGCTCAAAGCAACCAAGTGTGCAGGATGAATACGGTAATAAAACAGAATCCAGTTTAACTATGTTATGCAACCCATTGATATTTAAGCTAATCGACGTTTGATGCCCGCCGCTTCGATGACCCGTGTGGAGATCTCTTCAATGGAGGCATGGGTGCTGTTTACATAGGGGATGCCAAACCGATTAAAGATCGCTTCCGCACCGCGCACTTCGCTTTCGCACTGATTGATGGAGGCATAGCGGCTGTTGGGTTTACGCTCTGTGCGAATGGCCGTCAGGCGCTCGGGCTCAATACTTAACCCGAACAGCTTGGCGCGGTGATCCCGCAGGGCCTTGGGTAGATTAAGATCATCCAGATCATCCTCCGTCAGAGGGTAGTTGGCGGCCTTGATCCCGAATTGCAGGGCCAGGTAAAGACAGGTGGGTGTTTTGCCGCTGCGGGAAACCCCGATCAGGATTACATCCGCCGAATCGTAATGCCGGGTACGGGCACCATCGTCGTTATCCAGCGCGTAATGCACGGAATCGATGCGAACCTGATAGCTTTTGTCGTCCACGATGGAGTGGGATTTGCCTACTGAGTAGGAGGATTCCGCACCCAGTGCCCCCTCCAGCGGTTTTAAAAAGCTGGAAAAAATGTCCAGCATAAAGGCTTTGCTGCGACTCAGCTGAGAGCGAATGTCATCATTGATTATGGTGCTGAACACCAAAGGCGGTAGTTCGTCTTCCAAAGCCGCTTTGTTGATTCGCGATACAGCCTGACGTAATTTTTGCTCATCGGAGACGTACGGAATGGTGACCTGATCGAAATCGATGGTATCGAATTGGGCCAGAAGAGAGTGCCCGAGGGTCTCGGCGGTGATGCCGGTACCATCGGAAATAAAAAAAACCGTACGCTTCATATGTGCTTCCCAAGCTTGGCAAAACTGACGCAATAATTTAACGTGAAACCCCATTTAGAACGAGTAATTTATTGACTTTTTTAGTAGAATCTTGCGTCTTAAAAAGAAACGCCGCGTGGCTGCTAATGGATGATGGTACCCTGTCATTGCATTATTCCTGCCCATTTCGGCAGCGAACGTCCAGTCACGCCAAAGGAGCGAGCGCTATCCTGCGCCCGTTTTGGCCGGGCACCAAAAGTGCCTAGATTCCACATTTTACAAGGTAGGGAGAACGACCTTGAGCAACTATGTAATTTGGTTCCAGGATCTGTCTAAAAACGACGTTGAAACAGTGGGTGGCAAGAACGCCTCTCTCGGTGAGATGATCAGCAACCTGTCTGGTGCAGGGGTTTCCGTACCCGGTGGTTTTGCCACCACCGCCCAGGCCTACCGTGAATTCCTGGAGCAAAGCGGACTGGACAAGAAAATCCACGATGCCCTCGACCATCTTGATGTCAACGATGTCAATCAGCTGGCAGAGGTGGGTAAGGAAATCCGCGAATCTATAATCAAAACCCCGTTACAACCCGCACTGGAAACCGCCATACGCGAGGCTTACCAGAAGCTACAGGACGGCAACGACAACATGTCCGTAGCGGTGCGGTCTTCAGCCACCGCCGAAGATCTGCCCGATGCCTCGTTCGCGGGCCAGCAGGAAACCTTCCTCAATATTAACGGCATCGACAATGTTCTCCATGCGGTTAAGGAAGTGTTCGCCTCACTGTTTAATGATCGAGCCATCTCCTATCGCGTGCACCAGGGTTTTGAGCATCGCCAGGTGGCATTGTCCGCCGGGGTACAGCGCATGGTGCGCAGTGAGACCGGGGCCAGCGGCGTTATGTTCTCCCTCGATACTGAATCCGGTTTCCGCGATGTGGTCTTTATCACCGCCGCCTACGGATTGGGTGAAACCGTGGTTCAGGGCCAGGTTAACCCGGATGAGTTTTACGTACACAAACCCACGCTGGAAGGCGGGCGGCCAGCCATTCTGCGCCGCAACCTGGGCAGCAAAGCGGTCAAAATGATTTACGGCAGTGCCACCACCACTGGCAAATCCGTCGAAACGGTGGATGTGGAGAAAGAAGACCGTCAGACGTTCTCCATCAGCGATGATGAGGTACAGGCGCTTGCCAAGCAGTGCATGATCATTGAGAAACATTATGATCACCCCGTGGATGTGGAGTGGGCCCGGGATGGTGATGACGGCAAACTGTACATTGTCCAGGCTCGCCCGGAAACGGTAAAAAGCCGTCAGACCAATGTGATGGAGCGATATCTGCTGAAAGAAACCGGCAAAGTGCTGGTGGAAGGGCGCTCCATCGGTCATCGCATCGGCAGTGGTGCCGTGAAACTGGTTACCAGCCTGCGGGAAATGGACAAGGTTCAGACCGGGGACGTGTTGGTCACCGACATGACCGACCCCGACTGGGAGCCCATAATGAAGCGGGCTTCTGCCATTGTCACCAACCGTGGTGGGCGTACCTGTCACGCGGCAATCATTGCCCGAGAACTGGGCATTCCTGCGGTGGTGGGTTGTGGTGACGCCACCGATATCCTGCAGGAAGGCCAGGAAGTTACGGTTTCCTGCGCGGAAGGGGATACCGGTATGGTGTACGATGGCCAGCTGGTGTTTGATGTGCAGAAAAACTCCATTGAATCCATGCCGGATCTGCCCTTCAAGATCATGATGAATGTGGGTAATCCGGATCGTGCATTCGATTTTCAGGCACTACCCAATGCCGGTATCGGCCTGGCACGACTGGAGTTCATCATTAACCGAATGATTGGTGTACACCCCAAGGCACTGTTGAATTATGAGAGCCTGCCCAAGGATGTAAAACAATCCGTGCAGCGGCGGATCTCCGGTTATCCGGGCCCGGTGGAGTTTTACATTGAGAAGTTGGTGGAGGGCGTTGCCACGCTGGCCGCGTCTTTCTACCCCAAGAAAGTCATCGTTCGCCTGTCTGACTTCAAATCCAACGAATACGCCAACCTGATTGGTGGCAAGCTGTATGAGCCGGAAGAAGAAAACCCGATGCTGGGCTTCCGTGGCGCCTCCCGTTATATCTCAGAAAGTTTCCGTGACTGCTTTGAGCTGGAATGCCGCGCCATGAAAAAGGTGCGCGAGGAAATGGGGCTGGATAATGTCGAACTGATGGTGCCTTTTGTGCGTACCGTGGGCGAGGCGGAGCAGGTCATCAAGCTGCTGGAGGCAAGTGGCCTGAAGCGGGGAGAAAAGGGCCTGCGCATCATCATGATGTGTGAACTGCCCACCAATGCACTGTTGGCGGATGAGTTCCTGGAGCATTTTGACGGCTTCTCCATCGGTTCCAATGACCTGACGCAGCTGACGTTGGGGCTGGATCGAGATTCCGGTATCGTGTCTCACCTGTTCGATGAGCGGGATCCAGCCGTTAAGGCGTTGTTGCAACGGGCCATTGAGGCCTGTAACAAGGCAGGAAAGTATGTGGGGATCTGTGGTCAGGGACCTTCCGATCATCCGGATTTAGCCCGTTGGCTTATGGACATAGGCATCGACAGCGTTTCACTAAACCCCGATTCGGTGCTGGATACCTGGTTCTATTTAGCTGAAAATCACTCGTGATTCAGTGAGCTAGAAAAAGGGAGAGCGACGCTCTCCCTTTTTTTTGAATGTTATTTATACAGCTCGCCCGGATCAATCAGCACTTCACTGTTGATGCTGATCACCTCGCCCTCCACTTCATAAAAGAAGCAACTGCGCCGGCCGGTGTGACAGGCAGGCCCGGTTTGATCCACCTGCATGAGTATGGTGTCGCCGTCACAATCCAGTACCAGAGATTTAAGCTGTTGAATCTGACCGCTGCTTTCTCCTTTACGCCATAAGCCGCGGCGCGAGCGGGACCAGTAACAGACCCGGCCGGTGCGCAGGGTTTCATCCAGCGCTTCCCGATTCATCCAGGCCATCATCAGCACTTCTTTGCTGTCATGCTGCTGAGCAATAGCCGGGACAAGCCCCTGTTCATTGAATTTTATGTGGGGCAGCATCTCTTCCAGTGCTACTTGGTATCCGCGTGCCTGTGTTTCCAGTGCCTTAAATCGATTCATGGTTTTTTTTACAGGTTTCAATTGTTTTGTATACTTAAGGCATAATAACTCACAATTCATTGCCTGGGCTAATTCATTGACACAGCTACTGCCAGATAAAATCGTCATCATGTTTGCTGATGTATCCGGCAGCACGCAACTTTATGAGCGACTTGGCGACAGCGAAGCCCACGATTGCATATCCGCCAGCTTGGATCGTATTGTTCAGCATGCCCGTCGCTATGACGGGCATCTGGTTGAAACCATTGGCGATGAAGCCATGCTGATGTTTGCAGACTGTGATGATGCAGCCCAGGCTGCCATCGCCATGCAGCAGCACTTTTTTCGTGATCCGGTTGCCAATGACCAGTTTGTCAAAATTCGAATCGGCTTTCACTTCGGCCCGATAGAATACGATTCCACCGGACACCCTTTTGGTGATACGGTGAATGTCGCAGCCCGGGTCGCCGCGCTGTGTGAGGCGGGGCGCGTGATCGCTACAGACTCAACGGTGCGCTGCCTTACCGATGGTGACGTGTTCCAGCTGCGCCCCTATCAGACCACCAGGGTGAAAGGTAAATCCAAACCCATACGGGTTCAGGAGGTGGTGTGGGACCGGGAAGATTCCACCTCCATGGTGAACGCCACCCAGTTTACCCAACTGACCCAGCTGGAAAACCTGCCTTTTGAGTTGCAACTGTATTACCAGGGACAGATTATCGAAATGATTCCCGGGCAGGGGCCGTTCCTGATCGGGCGTGACGCATCCTGTAATCTGGTCATCGACAGCGCCCTGGCGTCCCGAGCCCATGCCCGTTTGGAATTTCGCTGGGGCGAGTTCGTCTTAACCGACCACAGTACGAACGGAACCTATGTGGAAGCGATGCGCGGTAAAAGAGAGGGGGATGGCGCTTCAGTGCGCTTGCACCGCCGGGAAATGGTGTTGAGTGGAATGGGAAAAATTGCCATTGGCACCAAGGTTGAGCAGGCCACTGAAGTCAACCTGCTCGGCTACAAGATCGAGCAACATTAGTTACTGCTTCAGCTGCAGCTCAATACGATCCAGAGCCTGTGACACCTTTTGTAGCTCTTCATTGGTCACCCGACTGATTTCTTCCAGCACTTCAGCATTTTCCAGCTGAATGGCCTGCTCTTCCGAATCAGCCGATAATCCGCTGCGGTAGTCTTTCTGAATGGCTTCCAGCCGAGACAGTAATTCGTCTTTTTTCTCTTGTAGTTCTTTCTGTTTCTGAAGCAAATCAGCTGACATAGTACACACTCCCAATATTGTGTCTTGGATTTCATCGTAACCCGGGTCCAACCCGTTACCATTGACGATCATCAAGATTCATTGCCGATGCTCATCAACCCGGGCGGCCATCCACTCTCGGTGACAATAGGATAGCAGTATAGCGCCCGAGATAAATGGCAAATGCCAGGACCCAGCAGGCAGCGGTAATACTGATGCCCAACCGCCATTCCAGCTGCCCGGCACTGGTGGCTACCCGTAGAATCGCGGCAGCCTGAACCAAAATGAAAGCCACAACCAACCCCGCCGGTAACACCAGTGGGCGGCCTGTGTGGCCCAGCGATACCCTGGCCATGATCCCCAGTATAAGTGAGGCAATGGCACCTGCGCCTGCCGCATGAACCCAGGTGCTGACAGGCGCCAGATCAAATTTGCCCGCCGCCAACAGCAGCAGGGCGGCGGGAATCCACAGAAAAGACAGGTGCAGAATCCACAGCAGTGGTTCCGCCTTTACCCGCCAACCCCGCCATGCCACTATTCGTGCCAGGTGGCTGCTGCCGGCCACCAGGGCCAACGCCCCGGTTAGCAGGCTATTTTGAACCGGCAGGGCTGCGCACAGCAACAGGCTGCTATCCAGTGCCAGTTGATCCAAACGAGGGTAAGTGCGCACGCCCTCGGCACTGAGCCCCTGTTTGCTCAGCCAGGTTGCTGAGAACGCCGGGGTGATGCGGCCCCCGATTACGGCCATGATCATCAATAGGGTGATGATGGCTGCCTCTGACCAATATCCCTGGTCGGTTAACAAGAAACCAATCTGAGTCACCCAATACAGCCCCACCAGGACGATCAAGCCATATTGACGCCGCTGGCGGACCTTCCACACCCGTAACCCTGCATCCAATAGCACCAGCGGCAGAAACACAAGATTGATCGACACCAATACAAACTCCGGGACACCCGGATTAATCAACATGACCACACGCCCCATGAGCCAAACCAGCCAGAGCAACAGCAACCTGACACCGTGCAAGCGCTCTGTGTTCGTCCATACGCAGACCGCGGTAAGCAGAAACCCAGCGATGGCGGGGCTGACAAAGCCGTACAACATTTCATGTTGATGCCAGTGCAGGGCGGGGAGGGGAAAAGAATAATGCAAAGCGCCACTCATGACCGCAACCCAGAGCATCATTACCACCATCGCCCAGATGCTGGTCGATAAAAAGAAAATGCGAAACGGATAATCGAAAGCCCGCTTGAGTTGTGTTTCCATGCTGTGATACTACCTCTATACTCAATTTAGGTCTCATATCAGAGCAGTGTAATCGTTCTCAGTGAAACCAACATTGATCCAGGTGGGGATTCCGGGCGGAATAGCGTCAGCAGCCGAATGAATGAAAAACCGTACCATGACCAAAAACGGCAATGCCGTCATTGCCTGATCTGCAATACGGAGCTTGGCCCCCACATCCGCGGCCGGGACAGTGATGATGTCTGCAACGATTCCCAGTGCCAGCACCTGCACAGACAACGACTCACCATGGCTCCGGAAGTATACAAGCCACATCTGGCCTTCCAGCAAAAACTGATCCGCACCCGTAAGCTCCGGGAACAGACCAGGCAGGAACACATCAAGGCTGTTCAGAACCGGGAGCGAGAGCAAAACCTGCGCATTGCCAACGCAATGGTCGAGCACAACCCGGAGCTTGCGAAGAATTCCATTGAAGTGGTGATGATTCCCACCGGTCTCTCACAAATGATCAAGCTGGACGCAGACCGGATCGACGCATACCGGAGCCATTTGCAACAGGTGGCCAGCGAGGCAATGGACGCCGACAACGCCGCCTCCATTCCTGTTGATCAACATGTGTTGGCAAAAGAACGGTTATTACAGCAGGAGGCCTATCTGAGCAAACACCCTCATGTTCGGGATCGCAGCGATCAATTATGTACACTCTGTCGAGGTGGTTGTTGTGCTTCGGGAGCCAACCATGGTTTTATCAGCTCCATTACCATCAGAAGGCAACTTGATGCGGAACCGCAGTTGAGTGGTGAGCAAATTGTTCAACGCTACCTGGGATACTTACAGGATGAGTCCATCAATGGTGCCTGCATCAATCAGACCGACCGCGGTTGTGCTTTGCCTCGGGAGTTACGCTCTGATGTGTGCAACGTTTATTTTTGCGATGAGTTAAAGTCCCATCAGGCTGCGTTGGAAACCGACTCTGCAGATCTACCAACCATTGTTATCCAACGCACCAATCACAATTGGAATCGATTTGAAACACCGCATATCAATCCGGTAGAAAAGGTGTTCCTGATTAAGGAAGGCCAACTCATCGAGCTGGAGCAAAATACACCTGATTAACCGCTGATGCCATACAGCAAAGGCCCAAAGCCGACGATCAGAAGCGTAGTGCCCATTACCAACAATGGCAACAACAGGCGCTCATGACGATAATAAAATGTGTCCCCCTCATGGCTGGCTGCCAATGCCTCTTCTTCCCCTACAACCTGACGGGTGAAAATATGGCTTAGTGCCACCGGCGGGCTTAAGTAGCCCAGCTCCAGAGCCACCAGGCAGGTCATCCAAAAATGGATCGGATCAATGCCCTGCTCATAGGCAATGGGGGCAATGGCAATGGAGACCAGTCCGACCGCAGCCATGCTTTCCATGAACATACCAATGAAGACAAACATCAACATGAGTGCCCCCATAATCAGGAAACCATTATCAATGTCATACAGGAATGTGGCGGCGACCGCTTCACCCCCCAGACTGCTTATGATCATGAACGTTGACATCAGCATCAGCAGACCGCCAATGTGGATGGATGCATCAGTCATGGATTTGGTGAGCGAACCGGGCAGGGTGGGTATGCGCTCCGGCTCATCGTACAGAGGTTTATCTTTGCTTATGGTACGTTCGTATACAATGATCCAGAATATAATAACCGGGAGAATAACCGGGGCGGAAAACTGATCCAGCCTGGCATCCAGAATCCAGTAATAGGCAGACGCTACCGCCATAAAAATCAGAAAATAGAAGAGCAGAGGCCTGGCGTGACGAAGAGAAACCGGCAGCGCTTCATTGACGGGGGCGATGCGCAATGGGTCTTTACGGGTGATCATGGCGTATACGAAGAATACGAATGCTGTGAGCAGGAAGACTCGAATACCCCAATAGAACAGATCATCGCTGACCACTTCCTTATTCAGGATGGATACGATAATCACAATCAAACAGGGTTTTAACACAATCCCCGAGCTGCCGCTCATTGCAGTGGCGGCCAACGCCAACTGGCGGCGCGTGCCTACTTTGCGCAGTTCACGGTAGACTACAGCCCCCATGGCCAGAATAATGATTGAGGATGCACCGGTATAAGCGGTCGGCAGTGCCATTACAACAATGGCGACAAATGCCAGAATCTCGGGCGGCAAACGCCACGGTGTGAACAGGCTGAAGACCCTTTCACCCAGTTGGGTTTGTTTCAATAACATACCGCACCAAAGGTACAGGGCCACATCGATATAGGTACCGGATTGATCAAAGAAGGCGCTGAAATACAATGAAAGGCCTGCCAGGTGCCCCTGATCCACGATGACAATGAAGGCAAACAGCAACATGACAATGGTGTACAGTGGAATAGACAGAAATGCCCGGCCAATGGTGCCGCCTTTGGGGGCGTCCTGCGGCATGTTAAACAGGTCTTTCAATGCCAGCAGCGCCAGCACAGTAGCCCCAATGACCATGCCGTTAATCAGTTCAGGGTTGTTGGATTGAATCTCAGAATCCAACATGTTGAAACGAAACTTCCAGGCGGATATGGCCAGCGCACTGTTGGCAACCAGCTGCAAACTCAGCGATACCTGAAAGTCCAGTTTGGAGACCATCGGCCGGAAACTGATGTGGTGCCGCCTGAGCGTTGCCACCGCCGCGGACATAAACAACAGAATCAGCAACAATAGTTGTTGTTTGTCGGTGGAAAAAATGCTGGCTTGGGAAAACTTCTCTTCAATGGCACTGAATATCCGGATCGCCGGGGTTACCTGATCCCGGTGTGCCGTTGCCTGAGTGTACTCCAGTTGGCATTGACGAATCTGGTTCTCAAGGGAGGTTCGTGCCGATGCCCGGTCGAAGCCTTCATCAAACAAATCAAAATCGCCGGCGGAAGAGGCTGCCTCAGCCTCAAGCTGATTCAGGCGTTGCTCAATATTGATGTCCGGATCGCAGTTGGGATCGGAAATGTCGGCACGCAGAATAAAATAATCTTCCCAGATTGCTGCACCCAACTGCGTGATCTGCCCGTGCACACTTTCACCGGTACGGGCAAATATGATGAATATCAATAAACACAGAATAGCGATTATGGGTAATCGCTCCAGCAAACGGGTTTTGTTTTCACTACTACTTTGCATGATCAGTTCATTCACAGCGATTACCGATATTGTTCTTAATTATTCTTTTATTATTCCGCGTTGGGATCTGTACATTCAGCCAGCGTGGGATCTTTCTTACAGCGAATTTTACGTAACAAGGTGAGCATCTTGGGGTCGTAAACATCCTGATCACGGAAAGACAGGCGGATTTGCCGTGTTTGCGTTTGGTATTCTTCCTGGCCTTTGCTGTCCAGTGGTATCCATAGATCCTCGGGGATGTTGTTCTCTGCTTCACGCACAAATTTCAGGGTTGCGTCAAAGTTTTTCACGAAGTACTCACGGGATTTTTGTGCGAAGTTTTCCGGCAATTTACTTGAGCGGGCTACAAACTGGATGTTGCCCTGCATCACCGGGTTTTCCAGGATACCCCCGTTAGGCCGCAAGCCTTTTTCCAATTCCATCATTTCGTACACAATGGCAGGGCCGCCGGTAATATCGATGGCGTTATTGTTGAACTTCTGGAATATGTTGGTAAGGGTGGATGAAACCGGAGTCATACCCAGGTCCACCACTAATTGTCGCATTTCTGGCATGGTATCCAGCACGGCCATTCGTTTGCCCGCCAGATCCGATATGCTTTTCATGGTATTGTCGTTAGTGAAGATAAAGACGGCCCCTGCCGGTTGAATACCGACTATTTCAAAGTCGCCGTTGCGCATATATTTCGCGGCGGAAGGTTTTGCCAGCGTTTGCAACACCGTACGCAGGTGATCGTAGGTGGGCATGGCGGCGGGCGCGTCCAGGGTTCCGGTAAACTTATTGAAGGCCCGGGCCTGCAGGCTGGGCATATTGGCAATATCACAGGTACCGGATTTTAGTTCCTCCACCACGATTTTATCGTGCACATAGGATTTCAGCTCCAGTTTTGCGCCCCACTGTAAAGCTGCTGCCTGATAGTCCAGCAGAGCCTGATGCTCGGGGCCGCCTTCGCCCATAAACATGAAAGCACACATTTTCAATGGCAGGGGCTCAGCCGCATACGCAGCGGACATTAGCAAACCGGCACCCAAGCCGGCGATGCAACCTGAAACGGTCTTCATTATTGTTTTTCTCATGGTGCGTTCCTCAGTTGTTACTCAGCGTTTTACATCACAGCAAGTCATCGATATCCATCGCATCCGTTGGCACGAACTGATCATCCCAGAAGGTGCCGAATTTGCCGAACGGCGTGCGTTGACCAGTACTGGCTGTCCACAGTTTGTCGGAAATCAGGCGCAGTCCCCGGGTAGCCATATCATCCAATAGATTCAAATCAGGATTGGCCGGGAACTCTTCTTTCATTGCTGCATGCTTACGAATCACATCTTTCACTGCCGCGTCATCGCCCTGGGTCATGTACAGGGTGGCCTCAATCAGATGTACCATGCGCACCCCGGCGGCTTCACCGGTTCGGGCGGCAAGGTCCAGGCGATCCAGACCCAGTTGCACAGCGGATTCATCACCATCCAATCTGGCTTTGGTGATATCAACCACGGCCAGCACGGCGTTGGGAACGCCCCAGAACTTATCGCTGTCAACGCAGGTCAACCCGGTCAGGGCTTTAGGCATTAAATCGAGTGGCACACCGGCGGCGCCATTGACAGAGAGGTCCATTTGCACCGCCTGCAAGCCGCCGAACATGCCGAACAAATAGGACATTTCCTCGTTTTTATCGGCAAAATCCGGGCATTCGCCACCCGGCTCACCGAAATAGCGTTCCGCAGCCTGATACCCGAAATACTGGCGCTGGGCCGCCAACGTGGTCCAGCGTTTTTGCATGGTGCGTGCATCCTGCGCAGTGGGTACATCGTTTTTCAGCATGGCCCGTAAAAAGCGCAGTTCCGCCTCTTTCGCTTTCTCATCCGCACACATTCCGGATGCCAGCGTTACCATGGGAATCATGGGATCGATGTTGGGCCCCATGGGAAACGTCATGGCCGCCATACCTTCACCCATGGCACACATGACGTCAGTGTCGTTGGAGGCCATGAACCAGGGGCTCATGTATTCGTTGCCAAACGAAACCATGCCGCTGGCTGCCATATCCCGTACTGAGCACCCTGTGGTGGCAATAATCAGGATCATCCCGGCGACGGTGCTTACCCAATACTTAGCTCTCATTTAAAAATGGTCCTTATTATTTTTTTTGTATTAAAACTATTTCTTCAGCGGGATGATATCACCCGGGAAGGTGACCCAGGCCGCAGGCCACAAGTTTGGTCATCCACCCGCAACCAACCTTTGCAATATTGCGATACCAATCAGTCATTTCAGTGGCCCAACATTTATAACACGGCACCCCGTAAGGGTGCAGGGTTTTGTTTGGAAAACAATAGTCTGAATGGATGATGTGGACCGGTTGTTGTGTCAGGATTTCCGCTGTTTATGCTGTTGTGTTTATCCTTGTTTTACTCTGCCAGCAAAAACTGACCTCCAAGATAACGCCACTGCAGTTACCGAGTCAACCGCCTGGACAAATATAATCATCTATGTTGATCATTAGTATGTAAGTTGTTGAATTATCGAGGCCGCCATCTGCAAAGGTCGATGACGGATTGATCTGGACAGTGCATTAGACGGTGGTTGACTTAGCTCCGGTTGTTTGAGATAAAAACTTAAATCAGGACAAGTATTGGGCGGTAGCATTGGTGAATTCAGCAGCAGCTCTGGTGACCGGGGCGGGTACCAGACTGGGAAGTATACTTGCAAGGCATCTGGCAACATTGGGTTACGACCTGGCCCTACACTGCAATTCATCAGTACAGGGGGCAAGGCAATTAGCCCGGGACATTGAACACATGGGCCGCCAGTGTGAAGTGTTTGTTCAGGATTTTACCGAACCCTTCGACACCGACGACTTTATTTCCAGGGTTGCTCGCCGCTTTCCCCAACTTGATTGTATTATCAATAACGCCTCAGCCTATGAGGCTGCCAATGCCCTGGACACCCATCGGGCACTGTTGGAAACCCAGCTCAGGGTGAATTTCGTTACCCCGTTCCTGTTGGCAGCCAGCTTCGCCAAAAGACTCGGCAAGGGGCAAATCATCAATATTCTGGATAACAAGATTGCCTATCAGCAATACCAATACTCAGCCTATCTGTTGTCTAAAAAAGCCTTAGCCGATTTTACCACCATGGCCGCGTTGGAGTTTGCACCAAATATCCGCTGCAATGGTATAGCACCCGGTGTTACCCTACCGGGAGAGTCCCGCGGCGACGACTACATCCAGTGGCGAATTGAAGGTATCCCCCTGGCCAGGAAAGGACGTGATTCGCATTTGACCACAACACTGGACTATATCCTCCAGAACGACTTTCTTACCGGACAGATCCTGTTTGTTGATGGTGGTGAATCCATTAACCTGGTGGGAAGAAATCATGCAAGCTATACGGATGAACAACCATGAATTCCAGTGAAGCGATCCCACAACGAGATCGACATCTGGTGATTGTCTCTGTCGGTTCCAATATTGATCCGGAGACCAACTTGCGCAAGGCACGCCACATCCTGGATAACGAAGTGGAGTTGCTGGGGGAGGCAACCGTCATTCAAACTGAACCGGATGGATACCAACAGCAGCCGGATTTTCTCAATGGCGCCTACTTATTGGGAACCACGCTTGATTATGAGGATTTCAATCAATACCTGAAGCAGGTGGAGAAGCGCCTGGGCAGAGTCAAGGGGCCGATCAAATCCGGCCCCCGCTGCATCGACCTGGACATCATTATCTGGGATGGCAATGTGGTCCACAGTGATTACACCGATAACAAACATTATGTTATCCAGCCCGTGGATGAGCTAATCAGAAATCATTCTATCCGACTCTGCGGGCAGTAGCGTTCTACACATGGATTTGCTGGACAAAGACACAATACAAGCAGCATTGCTAAGGTCCAGCAGCGAGATCCTCTCAGACAGCGGCCAGCCTGCCATTATTCTGGATCTTGCCAGTCTTTCAGAGATGGGCGCAGAGTTACTGTCCAGGCTGGCGGATTGGGCAGGTATGCAACCCTGCCCGATCATTGGCGTGGGATCCGAGGCCGCCGCCGCCGCCCATTGTGTGGATGTCATTGCCGAGACCCGCGCGGGCGCAAAACTGCTTGCCAAACGCATCGCCTCTTACCCGCAGGCCTCAACGGTGCTGGTCCAGGTGTTAAGAGCGGTGGAACACGTATCCCCGGCGCAAGGGCTTATTATCGAATCCCTGGCCTATGCAACCCTGCAGTCGGGTTTTGAATTCAAGCGCTGGCTTGACCGGCAACCGCAGCAAAGTAATTCCGAATGTAACCCAGCAGACGGCCCCGCGATCAACGTAATCCGTGAGGGGGAACAGTTGAACCTGCAGCTCAATCGACCGCAGAATGATAATGCCTATTCCGTGGAGATGCGCGATGCGTTGATGGAGGTACTGCAACTGGTGGAACTGGACAATACCATCAGAAAAGTCAACGTCAGCGCAGCGGGGCGTTGCTTTTGTACCGGTGGCGAACTAACGGAATTCGGCAAGGTGGAAACGCCCGCCAGCGCCCATCTGATTCGTTCACAGGTTTCGCCCGCCAGACTGCTGCTGACCAATGCAGATCGAATTCATTTTTATGTGCACAAGGCCTGTGTCGGCAGCGGGATTGAGCTGCCGGCCTGTGCCGGCCGGGTTACTGCCTCAGCCAAAACCTTGTTCTGGTTACCGGAATTGTCCATGGGTTTAATCCCGGGGGCGGGAGGTTGTGTGAGTATCTCGCGCCGCATTGGTCGCCGGCGAACGGCATATCTGGTGTTGTCCGGAAAGAAAATCCAGGCCCCACAAGCATTGGAGTGGGGCCTGATTGATGCCATAGAGGCGTAAAATTCAGTACCCGCTTACGCTCTGTTGCTCTATAAACTGATTCCCTACCACACCCGGTCATATTCGGTTTTCAATAGACTTGTTTCACTTTCGATATAAAAGCTACTGGCGTTGGATCTGCTGAGATCATAGCCTGATAACTTGTACGCCAACAAAAACAATAAACGGGATAAATCTCATGACACAGCTTGATTCGACGGCGGGCGCCCGCCATCTACCTTCTCGGATTTGCACGCCGGGTGATTGGACGTTGATGTAAAAAAATTGAATACGCTTTTGGACTAAAGCCTGGAGTTATCATAATGAACAATCTTAAGAGCAGGTTGCTTGCCACCGTAATGACCCTTTGCGTTGCTGTATCCGGTTGTAAACAAGTTATACCAGAGCAGGGTTTGGTGCCCGGAATTCCCTGGTTGCTTGGCTCAACCCTCATACAACTCAAACCCTTTGGATACGAAAAGGCCGAGTATTTTGTCACCGGTACTGCCCGCAGCTATGTCAGCTCAAATCCGCTTACACTGGACGGCAAGTGGATGGTAGAGCCTGATGAAGAAGCCGAATTCAAAACCAGAATGGTGGTTTACCGCCCCAGTGATCCGACAAAGTTCAACGGCACGGTCATCATCGAGTGGTTGAATGTAAGCGGTGGTACCGAGGCATCATCCGAATGGATCATGGCACATACTGAGCTGATGCGAAGCGGCTATGCATGGATTGGCGTGTCGGCCCAAAAGTCCGGGATAGATGGTAACGGGGTACAGGTGCTCGCCCTGTCGCTGCCGCTGAAAACGATCAACCCCCGGCGGTATAGTACGCTGGTTCATCCGGGAGATAAATTTTCCTATGATATTTTCTCTCAGGTAGCAAAAGCCGTTATCGACCCGCAGGATTTCAATCCACTGGGGGAGCTGACGCTGGAACGCGCCATTGCTTCAGGTGAATCACAGTCTGCAGATTATTTGCTTACGTATGTCAATGCCATCGCGCCACGGGAGAACCTTTTTGATGGCTATCTGATTCACAGCCGGATTCACGGATCAGCGCCATTGACACCTGACCCTTTGGCAAGCGATTTGAATTTTGAATCCCGGGACTCAGTGCAGGTGCGCGATGACCTGCCGGTGCCGGTATTGATGCTGCAAACCGAAACCGATCTGACCATATTGGGCTCCTACCCGGACCGGCAGCCCGATACCGATAGGTTTCGTCTGTGGGAGGTAGCCGGATCCGCCCATGCCGATCGCTACGTTGGCAATCTTGGATTGGTGGATAAAGGGGATAACCCAAATGTTGCGGCGGTGGTGGAAAGCCGTTACGCGGTCCCGGTGCTTGTGAAATGCGATGAGCCAGTGAACTCCGGCCCGCAGCATTTTGTGGTAAAGGCCGCTATCGCCGCGCTGGACAGCTGGATCCGTAGCGGAGTGCCGCCAACACCGGCAGAAAGACTGGCCGTTGATGAATTAACCGCTACGATCATTCGTGATGAATATGGCAACGCGTTGGGAGGAATACGTACCCCCTACGTGGATGTTCCCGTGGCGGCGCTGTCAGGAGAGGGGCAGCCCGGCGACGTGTTCTGTGCCATCTATGGAACAACCCGGCTGCTTGACGACGACACATTGGCTTCGCTGTACCCAAGTAATGCAGACTATGTGGAAGCGGTGTCCGATTCAGTTGACAGTGCGGTCAGCAAAGGGTTTCTGCTTGAACCGGATGGTGACCTGATCAAAGCGTGGGCTGAGCTTTCTGGTATTGGAGACTGATACAGTCCTGCTTTTGATAGACTGGAGTACCCTGATTAAATACCAGTTTAACATGATCGCTGTGCAGTGTTCTTCGTGCCAATAACCAGGGCCGATCCAACAAACAGAGATCGGCGGTGGCACCCACCTCAAGCTGACGCAATTTACCAGGTGAGTGAAGGCCGCCAAGGTAGAGAGCAAGCGCCTGTTCCGGGCTCAGCACTTCGTCGCCAGTCAACACGTGGCCGGAAGAGGTGCGGCGCGTGACCGCTGCCCGCATTGAACTCCAGGGATCAGGGCAGCCAAAGGGCGCATCAGAACTCCCTGCCAGCGCGATACCGCTATTGACGAAGGCAGCACAACGGTACAGGTGGGGCAGTGAATCCGCTGCCACGTCCTGCCGGTATGTGTCGCCTTTTTCAAATATAAATTGCGGCTGGGTCACCACCGTCAGGTCCAGAGCCTTTATCTTTTCCAACAGATAGTCCGGGGTCACGGAGGCATGCTCAATACGGTCACCCTGAATGGTACCGGCATCTTCCAGTGCGGTAATACTGAACAGCATCTCGATTTCCGTAACCGCGTGGATCGCCACCGCTACCCCGTGTTCATGGCTCAAGGTTATTCTATCCACCAAATCCTGCAGCGCAGGAAGCCGGCTTTCATGTAAATGAATTTTGACAGGCCCGGGCATCACACTGTCTGTTGGATTGGTTTGCGTGAAAGGTTTGTTCCTGGCCAGTTGAACGTGCTGCAGAAGGTTGTTCTGTTGTCTTAACCGCTTAAACAGTGAAAATGTTTCCTGATCATTGGATGGCGTCATATCAGAAAACGCGGTAATACCGAAAGCGGCCAAGCGGCGGCTGGCCTCAGCAACCGGCGGTAAATGACGGCCGAGCAGGTCTCCCAAGGATTGATCGGCATCGTAAAAACGTCCGCTTTCCAAGCTGCTTGCCGTTAACGGATGGTTGGAATTTTGCTGTTCCATGGCCAGTTTCAGCTGCTCAATGGCGGCAGAATTGTATATCCATAATCGCCCCGTTCGATGTTGTATTCGTACGGGGCGATGGTCGCAGCATTGGTCAATCCAGTGACGATCAATGTCGCCTGCCACACTTTCGTGGTATCCAAAACCTCTTAGCCAGGTGTCGCCTGGGGTTTGCCGCAACAATTCAGCCAGCTGTATACCGTTAGCCACTTTCGATGGGCTGCAATCGATGGACGAAAGGGAAGCGGCGTAACTCAAAAAATGGATATGGTGATCCGTGAGACCCGGTAACAATGCACCACCGGCAGCATCCACAACAGGCTCGCCATGCAAAGGCTGCAAGCGACCCATCTCCACAATGATGCCGCCATCAATTCTGAGATCATACAAACCGACCTGATAAACTTCCGCATTAGTGATCAGCATTTCCAGCCACATTCATTCTGTTGTTGTTTTTACTTTTTTGCTACCAAGCCCAATCAACCTATCACATTACTGCAGCGGGGTGCACACCAGGGCATCAAATCAGGCTATTGCCAACAGTACCCTGCTCCTGAAACACACTTTCCGTATGTTGCCCGGGCATTGCCGTGGGCAAACGGGCCTGCCGCGCTCCCGCCGGGAACAGCGCTCCTAAGTCACGGCTATGACGAATCCAGCGGCGGCAGGATTCCAATACCTCATGCCGGTTCAGGCTCATCTCATTGTGCAGGCAACGGGCGGTGATTTCCTGAAGGGATAGTGCAATGAGTTCACTAGCACCAGTGCGGAAGGATTGCCAAGCATACAATGCCCCGTGAATGCCGGTTAGCGGGTCTGCTATTGCATCTCCCACAAACTGATAACGACCGGTAGCTTCGTACATTATCCGGCATAGCCCCGCCGCAGCCCCCGCATCATCACCAAACCCAATCCGCGAACCCTGCGGTTCAGTGCGGCCATAACCAGTGATGCTGAGCCAGACTCGGCCACGCTTTGCCTGCACCCAGCGTTCAGCATGAATACCCAGATGATGGAGGGCTCTGGGCCGGGATGCCTCGATTACTATATCCGCCCTGTCCATAAGCTGATGCAGTCGGTGGATTCCGAACTCTGAACCAAAATCCAGTACCACCGACTCTTTGCCCTGATTCATCAATTGATAGAAGAGGGGGTTGCCTTCACGGGCGCCATCGTAACGGTTACTGCCTTCGACTTTAATCACACGGCATCCGGCAGCTTGCAGCAAACTGCCGCACAGGGGCCCGGCCCAGAGCGAAGACAGATCCACCACCAAAGGCTGCGTGAACCTACCGGTTTGCTGCGGTTGCCAGTCTGCACCAAGCTCAATTTTGGCCAGCGGCTCCATCGGTGGCGGAGGCAGCAGGTCAGCCCGGGCGGCCGCCAGGCCCAGGCAATGAGCCTGGCGGAGCAATGGGCCCACCTCGAGATCCCGGCAGATCGTAGCCAGAAGCGGCCATTGATTGGCGGCAACGTTCAGGTGATCGACCCAGGGGCCCAACCACGCCGGGATAAGTTCCCAATCGGAAGAGCGGGGCAAATTAATGGCCAGAACACCATCTCTGCACTGTACAAGATGGCAGCTACCGCCAGGACTGAAGCCGTGCTTAGGCTTAAGGCCTAAAATAGCAGCGCGCTCATACAGAAGCTGGGAGCCTGATACTAAACCTTTGGTTAAGGGTGCTATGCGGGTAAAGCGATTAAGTGCCTCATTGGCGCTGTTGGCCAGGGGCAGCAAATCCAAAACACTCTGAGTCATGTTCAGAAAGCTAATACTGGCTGAGTACAAATACAAGGCACTATTTGTAACCCCGCCCACCCCGGCAAACCGGTTTCGGGGATGATTGCACCGAATTTATATGTCCGGACATATAATTATATTATTGATGATGGCATAGTGTCCTGATTCTATTTATTCCGCCTGTTACGCCTTGCAGTGCATCCTATTTCATTATTTATCCGGACAACTATTCACAACCTACAACATTTGAAGATATACTGGCACGAAACAACGATTAACAGGGACTCCCCATGACAGAACTTAGATTCGATAACCGTGTCGCGGTTATAACCGGCGCCGGAAGAGGGCTTGGAGCGGCTTACGCCAGATTATTGGCCTCTCGTGGTGCAAAAATCGTTGTCAACGATCCGGGCGTGAGCATGGGCGGCGACGGTGGCGACGCCGGACCAGCCCAGCAAGTGGTGGATGAGATCATCGCAGCCGGTGGTACCGCCATCGCCAATACGGACAGCGTGGCAACACCGGAGGGTGGAGCCGCCATAGTCGAAGCTGCGCTCAAGGAATATGGCAGCGTCGATATACTGATTCACAACGCCGGCATCGTGCGGCGCGGTCCACTTAAAGAATTGTCATACGAAGATTTTGAAAGCGTGCTTGATGTTCACCTAAGGGGCGGTTTTCACGTCGTCCGTGCGGCGTTTCCCCGCATGTGTGACGCGCGCTACGGCAGAATCATCCTGACCGGCTCCATCAATGGCCTGTATGGTAATCGTGATGTGGTGAACTACAGTGTGGCGAAGGCCGGTCTGATTGGATTATCCAATGTGGCTGCCATAGAAGGGGAAGAGTTCAACATCAAGAGCAACATTATTCTGCCCGGTGCGGTTACCCGCATGGCAGAGGGGCTGGATACCAGTAAATTTCCACCCATGGATCCGGAATTGGTTGCACCGGCCGTAGCTTGGATGGCGCACGAATCCTGCACCCTGAGTGGCGAAATGCTGGTATCCATCGCCGGACGCATGGCACGCGCCTACGCCGCTGAAACCCGGGGCGTTCATCGACCGGAATGGACTATCGAAGACGTTGCCGCAGAGATAGAGGCAATATGCGATACCCATGCACCTCTTCGGTTTCCCCCTGTTCCCACAGGTCATTTGGATCATTTGCGATACAGCTTCGAAATGGCCTCCAAAAACTAGGCTGCCCCCCCTTTAAACGGCTTGCCTCACAAAGCTTGCCCGACCCTATCGAGCTTTTTAGGGTCGGGCTTTTTTTTGGGGTCGGGCTTTTTCGGCCGACTCCATCTGCGGAAGCCGCGTGCTGGGCGCCAACGGACAAGCAGATTACATTGTCCGGACATATAAGTATTCTATTTATCTCATAACAACCTCATAACAAACGCATTTGACCCACATAATAAAATATATCTGGACATATTATTATCTTATCTGATGCCCGATAGCCCCCTCAAACCCCAACTTTCAATAGATTATTAATCAACATTGATGTACATTTATAGGCATGCTTGGTGCCCTCAATTCCGGCCTAACTAAACCTTGCCAATCGGATTGCAGGCTCCTATTGCAGGCTCCTACTAATTGCAGGCTCCAATATGAACAACACCCTAATTGAATCACGATGCCGGTGTTGCCTGCTTACTACACCGGCGTCGGCACGATCAACAACGAAGGTTCTGCACTTATGACGGCAAAAGTTTACGAACGCATCCTGGATCTATTGGAAGCAGAGGGAATTAATACGCTGTTTGGGATTCCCGATCCGGGCTTTATTCACATGGCCATGACAGCAGAAGGTCGTGGCTGGAATGTGGTATCCCCGCACCATGAGCAGGCCGGTGGATTTATGGCTGATGCCTGGTCCCGAATGACGGGAAAGCCAGGGGTATGTTTCGGCACCCAAGGCCCAGGGGTTTCCAACCTGGCTGCAGCCATGATAGTGGCAGCAAAAGAGAATGCCCCCACTATTTTCTTCGGTGGACAGCGCTCCAGAGTTGCATACCAAAGAGCCCGCCGGGGCAGAATACAGTTCATCGACCAGGTTTCCAATTTCAAGCCCATGATGAAGTACGTGGGGATCATAGAGGAACCTGATCAGTGTGATGAGATCGTGCGCGAAGCCATCCGCCAGGTCACCTCCGGTAAGCCCGGGCCGGCCTATATTGAATTGCCCCTCAGCGTTATTCATGAGCAATTCAATTGGCCCCCCATAACACCACCGGAAACATACAGATTGGTGGAACAGGCCGCCAGCGCGCCGATGATTGCCAGGGCCGTTGCCTTGATTCAGGCCGCAAAAAATCCGGTTCTGTTGGTGGGCCAGGGCATGTTCACCTCAAGATCTCATCAGGTAGTGGGGCAACTGGCGAAGCTGATGGACTGCCCCATATTGCAGACTTCCGGGTGTGCCATGGTGATAGCAGGAATGGAGGATCGAACCTTTGCCTATGGCTTTTCACCGGCAGGCCGCGCTGCTGCAAACGAATCGGATCTATGTATTGCCATCGGTACTGAATTGGGTGAACCGGTGCACATGGGTATTGGTCGTCATTGGGAAAAAAATGACAACAACCGAAAATGGATTCACATCGAGCGTGATGGTATGGCCATGAACGTGAATCGCCCCATTGATGTACCGCTGGTGGGCGATATCCGGGATGTGGTACCACAGCTGATTGAAGCATTGGCGGCGACACCACGCACCCCATCAGCGGAATTCACACAATGGAAAACGCTTCAGCAACAGTGGAAAGCTGAGTTGCTGGCGTCAGTGCCATCCGGCTCCAGACCGGTACATCCTGCACGTTTTATCGTAGAGGCAACCAAAGCCATACCGGGCGACGCCATTTATGCAGCCGACGGTGGCTCCGTTACCATCTTCGGGTGGACCTATTCTCAGTATCAGCCTCGGGATCTGGTATGGAATCAGAATACAGGACACCTGGGCACTGGCTTACCTTATGCCGTTGGCGCGGCCATAGCCGCTGATGGTAAACGGCCGGTTGTGCTGGTTACCGGCGATTCCTCCTTTATGTTTCACATTGCAGAGCTGGAAACCGCAGTGCGCAAGAAGCTCCCGATTGTCTGTGTGGTAGGTTGCGATTACTCCTGGGGTTTGGAGGTGGGTTGCTGGCGCAAACAGGTGGGCCCCGATTCTCCCGAGACCGAAGCGCACTGGGGGGACTGGGTTCGGTTTGACCAGATTGCCAGGGGCTTCGGCGCCGAAGGCGTACTGGTGGAAAAAGAAGAAGATATTGCCGCCACGGTGGAACGCGCTATCGGCAGTGGCAGGACCACGGTGATTCAAGTACCCATCGACCCGGACGCAAATGCCATGGATGCCCCCAACTACGAAGAATTTAAATCCTGGTATACCGACTTCAAAGCGGGTTATGGGGCTGACGCAGAAGACGCTTACTAAATACAGCTGCAACCAAGTGAACAGGACAATAACAATGGGCGTAAAAGTATACGAACGCATACTTCAACTTTTTGAAGCAGAAGGCATCAACACCATCTTCGGTATCCCCGATCCAAACTTCGTTCACATGTTCGTCGCCGCTGAAGAGCGGGGCTGGAACGTGGTGACGCCGCATCATGAATTGGCAGCCGGCTTTATGGCAGAAGGGTACGCCCGTATGACCGGTACGCCCGCATTGTGCATCGCCACCCTTGGCCCGGGCATTGCGAATACGGCCGGTGCCATGATGTGTGCCAAGGTGGAAAACTCTCCGGTGATTTACCTTGGTGGACAGCGTGCACGAGTAACCGAACAACGGGTACGTCGCGGCCGTATTCAATTCGTTAAGCAGCAGGCGCTGTTTGAAAACTCGGTAAAATACAGTGCCAGCATTGAATACGCCGATCAAACCGATGAGATCATTCGGCATGCTCTTCGTGTTTGTCAATCGGGAACCCCGGGCCCGGTTTATATCGAGTACCCATCCCATGTGATACTGCAGGAACTGGAGGTTCCGGCGCCTTTGCCCCCAGAGGCGTACAGGCTGGTGAAGCCGGGTGCAGATGGTGAGATGGTGGCAAAGGCGGCTGAATTGATCAAAGCCGCGAGTAGCCCAGTATTACTGGTAGGCCATGCCGTGCAATGTTCCCGCGGTGGCCCCCAGGTGAAAGAGCTGGCGCAGCTTATGGGTTGCCCGGTATTGCAAACCTCCGGTGGCACCGCATTTATTGACGGCATCGAAGACCGCACGTTTCCCTACCTGTTTGCAGAGGTAGCCGATGAAATCGTGGCAAAAGCCGATCTGGTAGTGGCCATCGGTACTGAAATCGGTGAACCATCCCATTTCGGTAAAGGCTATCTGTGGGCAGAAGGCAATGTGGATCGAAAATGGATTTATATCGAACTTGATCCGGAAGCCATCGGTGTCAACCGACCTATTGATGTGCCTTTGGTGGGCGACCTGAGAACGGTGGTACCCCAACTTTCAGCTGCACTAAAAAACAGCCCGCGGCCGGAGGCCCCAGACCTGCAGCGCTGGATAACGGAAGACAAGCAACGGTTGGCTAATCTGGCAGAGCAGGATTTCTCCACCGAGAGTGGGCGCGTTCATACTGGTCAATGGGTGGTGGAAGCAACCAAGGCGTTCCCTAAAAACGGCATCCACGTGCGGGACGGCGGTTGTACGGTGATTTTCACCTGGACCTATCTGCAAAGCAAACCGCACGATGTGATCTGGAACCAGAACTTTGGACACCTGGGCACCGGGCTTCCCTATGCTATTGGCGCCTCGGTTGCCGATGGCGGGAATCGGCCGGTGCTCTTTACCACTAGCGACTCTGCTTTTCTGTTTCATATTGGTGAACTGGAGACGGTAGCCAGGCTGGAGCTACCCATGGTGATCGTGGTTGGTGTAGACAATGCCTGGGGTCTGGAAGTGGGTGTATACAAGCGCACATTCGGCCATGGCAAAACCAGTGAGCCTGGGGTGCACTGGAACAAGGATGTCAGATTCGACAAGATTGCGGAGGGGCTCGGTTGCCAGGGAATGTATGTCGATAAAGGTGAGGATATCAGTGCAGCCGTAGAGCAGGCATTCGCCAGTGGCAAGCCTACCGTTATTCATGTGCCCATCGATCCTGTAATCAACCATGGCGGCAATCAAAACCTTGATACACCGAACTACGATCGCTTTCGTACCTGGTACGCAGAGGGCCAGCAGTAGATTACTGGTGCATTGCTAATGCACAGGGCACAAAAAAGGCTGCGGACAACGCGCAGCCTTTTCTAAACTGGCAAACCTGGTAGTACGCATTGCCGATCAGCGGCCCTGCCACTTCGGTTTGCGTTTTTCTGAAAACGCCCTTGGGCCTTCCTGAGCGTCAGCGCTGTTATAACAAAGTTCAGATGCATATCGAGCTGCTTCCAGCGCAGCGGAGCGCCCCATTTCCGTGGCCAACATAACGGTTTCCCGTGCTGCCCGCACCGACAGTGGTGCCCCTTCAATAATGGCGCTGGCCAACAAAATGGCTGCATCCATTAACGCTTCAGGCTCGACCACTCTATTAATTAAGCCGATTTCAAAGGCCCGGTGTGCCGTGATGGGTTTGCCTGTCAGCAAAATCTCCATCATGATCCGCTGGGGAATCATATGGATAAGAGGGGAAGCCCAAGGTGAGCTGCGACCCACTTTAACTTCGGTCACTGCAAATTTTGCAGTTGTACTGGCCACACATAAGTCACACGCCTGGGCAATCATCCACCCGCCAGCAAAGGCAACTCCATTGACAGCCGCAATGGTGGGCTTGGACAGCTCAATCGAATCGTAGGGTACAGGAAACATATCCCTGGGCGGCACGGTTAAGCCGCGCTCAACCATTTCTTTCAGGTCGCCGCCGGCACAGAACGCTTTTTCGCCTGCTCCAGTGAGTATGGCTACCCTTAGATTGACATCACTTTCGAATCGTTCCCAGGCGGAAAACAGGCCCTGGCGTACATCTTTACTCAGTGCGTTGCGGGTTTCCGGCCGGTTCAGGGTAATAATGGCAATGCCATCATCACGGGCCTCAAATAATACAGCGTCATTCATTCTGTCACCTTGAATTCATGTTAGCACACAGTGCTTTAGTAAGACTTGGGTAATCCCAACGCTTTTTCAGCCAGGAAATTAAGAATCATGTGAGGGCTTACCGGCGCAGTACGCGGGATGAGTATCTCTCTCAAATAACGTTCCACATGATATTCCTGTGCGTATCCCATGCCGCCCAGTGTTAGCATGGCGGTATGACAGGCTTCGAATCCGGCTTCTGCTGCCAGGTACTTACCCGCGTTGGCCTCAATACCACAGTCTTTTCCTTTATCGAACAGGTTGGCACCTTTCATGACCATCAGATTGGCGGCTTCCAACTGGGCCCAGCACTTGGCTAGCGGGTGCTGGATACCCTGATTCATACCGATAGGACGATCAAACACAATACGCTCGTTGGCATAACGGGCGGCCTTGTGCAATGCTGCCCGGCCAAGTCCAATTGCCTCCGCCCCCAATAAAATGCGCTCTGGATTCAGGCCATGCAGTATGATCTTAAAACCTTCACCCTCAGCGCCAATTCGATCTGCTTCAGGAATCCAAAGGTCACTAATAAACAGCATATTGGAATCGACCGCATGCCGCCCCATTTTATGAATGGTGCGCACTTCGACTTTGGTGGGATCGATATCGGTAAAGAACAGAGTGAGGCCATCGGTTTTGCGGGTGACGTCCGCCAGCGGCGTAGTACGGGCCAGCAACATCATCTTATTGGCGACCTTTGCTACTGAAATCCAGATTTTCTCGCCGTTAATCAAATAGCCGCCCTCACGCTTTTCTGCGCGGGTCTTTAATTTGGTTGTATCAAGTCCGGTATTGGGTTCTGTTACTGCAAAGCAAATAAGATCATCACCACGAATAACCGGGGGTATCATTCGTTGACGTTGCTCATCACTGCCAAACAGTTGTACCGGTTGCATGCTGAAAACAGGGCCATGAATACTGGAGGCAGCGGTCATGCCACCACCGGATTCAGCCACTGCCTGCATCATGATCGCCGCTTCGGTGATACCGAGCCCGGAGCCACCGTTGGCTTCGGGCATGGCAATGCCAAGCCAGCCGGATTCAGCCATGGAGCGGTGAAAATCATGGGGAAAAATGCCTTCCCGATCCCGCTCCAACCAATAATCATCATTGAACTGAGAGCAGTGCTTGAGTACTGCATCCCGGATATTTTGTTGATCGTCAGTAAATGAAAAATCCATGTAATCTACCCTTCGTGACAATCTGCGTGAACATCAAGAAGACCCAGTTCGTGCAATATAGCGTCGGTATCCTGGCCGGTTGCTGGTGCAGGGCCCGCCACCTTACCGGGTGTTTTGGAAAAGCCGGTGGGCACTCCGGGGAACCGTATATCACCATAGGAAGACGGCACTGTCTGGAAAAAATCGACGGCGTTCAAGTGGGGATTATCGAACAATTCATCCGGAGTGCGCAGTGGTGCAGCCGGTATTCCCAGTTCGCGAAACAGAGACAACCACTGCGCAGTAGTGCGCTCCTTAAATGTCTCGCCCAGCAAACCGTAAATAGTATTGATGCACTTGGCCCTTTGCTCTAGTGTCGCGTAATCGTCACTGGCCCAGCTGGGCTTAACGGCTTCCATAAATTGTGACCATTGTTTATCGTTGTACACCAACGCAGAGATATGCCCATCCTTGGTTGCATAGGGCTTACGATTACGGGCAACGGCCCTGTGGTAGTTGGCCGGACCAATGGGCGGGGTAAATAACATGCCATTGGCATGCTCCACCAGCATGAACGACGCCATCGCCTCAAACATCCCCACTTCAACTTCCTGACCCTCTCCACTACGTTCTCTGTGAAACAGCGCCATGGTGGTGGCGTAGAGCGCGGTCATGCCCGCTATTTTGTCGGCCATGATGGTGCCAACATAATTGACTTCGCCGGTTAACATTTCCTGGACCGAAGTCAAACCGCATTCCGCCTGGATGGTATCGTCGTAGGCAGGTAAGTCAGCATCTGGCCCGCTTCGGCCATAGCCATAACAGTTGGTGTATACAATGGTGGGGTTGAGCTTGGCGACTTCCTCGTAACTGAAGCCCAGTTTGTTGATGGCCTTTGCCCGCATTGAGTGGATAAATACGTCTGCTGTCTTAATCAGTTCACGCAAAACATTGGCGCCGCTTTCCGTGCGCAAATCCAACACCATGCTTCGCTTACCACGATTCACATTGACAAACACGCCCCCCATTGCCGGGACCGGCCCGGGCGATATATATCGCACTCCATCACCACCCGGTGGTTCTATTTTTATGACATCGGCCCCCATATCCGCCAATAACTGCGTGCAATAAGGGCCCATAACCATGGCGGTCAGGTCGACCACTCTGATACCACTGAGTGGGCCCCCGTGCTGGCTACCAGCGTTGTTACTGTTTTTCTGTGACTGCGTAGTGTGATTCATCATGCTCTTCTTCTGCTTTTATTGGTCATGTTCAGCGATAGGGCAGGGAGCACCCGTACCCATGTATTCAGCCAGGTTACGGTGTAAATTGGCGGTACTGCGTTCCATATAGGGGTTGGGTTTCGGCCCCTTGAAACCCAGGGATTTCATACCCTGTTGAACCGCCGCCATGTTCGAAAAATCCTGCGCCAGAACATAACACCAGGCTGCTTCGGTCGGTGGACAATATTCCCACGCCGTGTCCGGTTCTTCACCGGGGGGAAACAGTTCAAAAACAGCTGCCTCGAATATGCATTTGTCGGGATCATAGCCATAGGGGCGGGCGCTGTAACACAGTGCATTATTGACTGAGTGCCCAATTTGAAAGTTTGGGAAAACCTGCCATGCAGTACCACTTTTAGCTACATGAGCAGGATCCACCGTTGGCCAGATCACACCACGCCGGGCGTCGTCTTTTCGGGCGGACTCTATCCAATGCTTCAACACCTGATCCGCCGGTGTGCCTGCGGGAAGTTCGTCCTGCAGTCGCATTGCCGCGTTAACCAGGGTTTGTGTGGTGTTGGTGTTGGCTTTCTCCCAGGTATAGGCCTGCATTTTTGCGGTAGACAGGCGCGGGTCATCGTTGGTGCCGACACGCAGTTTGGCAGACTGGTTCTCGTCCATGCCTTTCGGACGCTCATAGCCGATATTACTGTGCTTGCCATGGGCCTTGGCCCAACCACGAAACGCGCCGAACTGATTGAACTCCGGATGGGTGGTTTGTACGTGATAGGTTTCGTTGAAAGCTTCCAGGGCCACCTTCCAATTACAGTCGAAGATACCCCATTTACGCCAGCGGAAACGCATATTCTGCAGCTCAAAAGGGTCCAACATGGTGGTAACCGGATGCAGATAATCCTGAAGCGGTTCGCAGTCCGGATTCAGGTTAATCCAGATCCAGCCACCCCAGGTATCCACCTTAACGCTACTTAACCCGGTGCATGCGCTATCAAGTTTGTTTTGCCAGTCTTCTTTATGGGGAATGTGCGTGTTCCGGCCATCCAAATCAAACTTCCAACCATGATACCCGCAGAAGAACTGGCTGCGTTGGCCCTGCGCATTGCGTGCACCAGCCGGCACATCAACCAGGCGCCGTCCGCGATGAGGGCAGACATTATGGAAGGCCCTGATCTGCTCAGCAGTACGCACCAATATGATGGAGTCATCCAGAATCTCGAACGTGATATAACTGCCCACTTCAGTCAGCTCTTCCACCCGACCGGCCTGAAGCCACACTTGGCGCCATAACCTGTCCCGTTCAGCGCGGGCATAACTCTCTGACACGTAGGCTTCCACCGGAATGGAAACCGGCTCGGTAAGGGTGTCCTCAATATTGGTTATTCTATTTGTCATTTTCATCTCCGATGCTGCACTGAATGTTCTATCAAAATGGCGGCCATTCAACGCCAGGGATTTTCACATCAGCTTAATATGTCCGGACATAAATAATGTCACAGGCTGCAAAATATCTCTACATAAACTCAGCATAATTAGAGATTGACTTATAGTTGTATGGACAAATATACTGACCATAACAGAAACATCCAGACCCAGTAGCCGGCTGCCTGACAATGGAGCAAAAGCAAACTTATGACCGCAAAGACACCCCAATCCGGTACTAAGAGCGGGCAACCGCTGTATCTACAGGCTGCTCAGGAACTGAAATCTGAAATTGTGAAAGGCATTTATCCGGTGGGCACGCTGATTCCAACGGAAGACGAATTGTGTAAACGCTTTTCTGTAAGCCGCTATACCGTGAGGGAAGCCTTAAGAGTCCTGCGGGAAGAAGGGCTTGTATCTTCACGCAGGGGAGCAGGCACCATTGTCGTTCCACCGCGTTCCAGGGAAGCCGATATTCATCAGGTGATGTCCATAAACGACCTTATCGCCTTCGGTACAGATACCCGCTTTGCCATTGAGACCATAAAAATGGTGACTATGGATGCCAAGCTGGCTAAAAAAACCGGGCTAACAGTGGGTGAGGAATGGTTGTACGTTCACGGTTATCGGCGCACCGAGAATGCGGATGAGCCGGTAGGTCAGTCGGAATACTATATCAATAGAGCCTTTGCTACAGTGGGGCGCATTTTGGGTCGCCATGAAGGCCCTATCTTTCCTTTAATCGAGGATATGTTTGGCCAAAACGTTAATGAAGTACATCAACAGATCGCCGCCACTCTCATTTCGCAGCCACTGGCAGCAGAGCTGAATGTTGATGACGGTACCGCCGCGCTTGAGATCAGACGAACCTACAAGGCAGCAGACGGATTGATACTGCAGGTCACCATTAACACTCACCCCGCATCGCGCTATCGACATTCCATGACGTTACAGCGATTTCGATCCTGAAAATCGTCTTTATTCATAGATAACCATGACAAGCAAAAATATGAAACAACCCCTATGGACACCATCACCAGAGCGAATCCAAAGCACACAGCTGCATCGATTTATGGAGGAGGTGGGTACAGACAATTCCCTTTCATTCCAAGGTTATGACGAATTCTGGGATTGGTCCATTGAGAATCTGGAACCATTCTGGCGCAAGGTGTGGAATTTTTGTGGTGTACTGGGTGATGGCGCAGAGCCGGTGTTGCGTAACGAAGGGGACTTGTTTAACAGTGAGTTTTTTCCCGCCGCCAGTTTAAACTATGCAGAAAACCTGCTGGCTAGCCTGAAGCAGGATCCAGCCATCATTTTTTGTCACGAGAATGGCGGTCGTTCTGAACTGCCCCCACAGTCTTTACGTGACCAGGTCTCCCAGCTGCAGCAGGCTTTAGCAGCACTGGGGGTAGGGCCCGGAGACCGGGTGGCAGCGTATCTGCCAAATATTCCGGAAACGGTAGTGGCTATGCTGGCGACCACCTCCCTGGGAGCGGTGTGGTCATCCTGTTCACCGGATTTTGGTGTCAGTGGGCTCAAGGATCGCTTCGGACAAATTGAACCCAAAGTGCTGTTCACGGCGGACGGCTATCAATACAACGGTAAGTCATATGATTCTATTGACACCATTGCGGAATTAACCGCGGGTTTGGAATGTGTTGAGACGATCATCGTCATTCCGTTTTTGAACCGGAATCCGTCACTGGATCGTCTGGATCAACGGGGCGTCGATATCCGTGATTTATGCGCGCAATACACAGCATGCGAACTTACCTTTACCCGCGTTAACTTTCGCGATCCGCTGTTCATTTTGTTTTCTTCCGGTACCACAGGGTTGCCAAAATGTTTTGTCCATTCGGTGGGTGGCACGCTGCTGCACCATTTGAAGGAGCATCAACTTCAGTGCGACATTAAAGCAGGTGATCGCCTACTGTATTTTACAACCTGCGGTTGGGCAATGTGGAATTGGCTGGTATCAGCGCTGGCATCCGGCGCCTCTCTGGTGCTCTATGATGGTTCACCGACGTTTCCCACCGTCAAGCGTCTACCTGACATCGTTTCTGCTGAAGCGGTCACTCATTTCGGCACCTCAGCCAAATACATCGATTTGTGCAACAAACAAAACCTAAGGCCAATAGAACAATATGACTTTGGTAGCCTGAGAACCATTCTTTCTACGGGATCGCCGCTCTCCGCTGACGGATTTCAATATATATATGGAAACTGGAAGCAAGATGTTTGTCTTTCTTCTATATCCGGTGGCACCGATATCATTGGTTGTTTCGTCGGGGGAAACCCCATTGGACCGGTTTATGCCGGCCAATGCCAGAAGCGCCACCTAGCCATGGATGTTCAGGTCTTTGATCATGAGGGGCGAAGCATTACAGGCGAAGCCGGAGAACTTGTCTGTTTGTCTCCGCACCCGGGAATGCCGCTTGGATTTCTGAATGACCCTGATCGCCAGCGTTATTACACTGCGTATTTTGCCCGTTATGAAAATATATGGTGTCACAGTGACTGGGTTGAACTGACGCCTGAGGGTGGAATGATATTCTATGGCCGCTCCGATGCCACTTTGAATCCGGGTGGCGTACGCATTGGTACTGCGGAAATCTACCGCCAGGTGGAAAGCATCGATGAGATTCTGGAAGCTGTTGTGGTTGGGCAGAATTGGGATAACGACGTCAGGGTGATTTTGTTCGTACGCTTAATGAGTGGAGTAAACCTTACTGAATCATTAATCCAGCGTATCAAATCCCACATCAGGGTGAAGGCAACACCTCGTCATGTGCCCGCTATCATTCTATCCGTTCCGGATATACCACGTACACATTCGGGGAAGATAAGCGAATTGGCGGTTCGAGATGTGATCCATGGCAGACCCGTCAAAAACAAGGATTCGTTATCCAATCCAGCGGCCCTCAAGTATTTTGAATGCCTGGAGGAATTGGGAGGCAGGCCGGTGCAGGCCTGATACAAATGCAGGCGATCAACCCGGATAAACCTGTTCTGGTGGCGGGTGCGAGTGGATTTGTGGGTAGCCATACAGTGCAGGCACTGGTCGCCCAGGGGCGCCGGGTCCGGGTGCTGCTCAGAAAATCAAGTAGCCGTAAAGCGATTGCGCATCTTCCTGTAGAGGTATTCACAGGGGATGTGCTGAATCCTGAATCCCTGCGTATCGCCATGCAAGGGTGTGAGACAGTATTCTACAGTGTCGTCGATCCCCGTTTTTGGTTGACTGACCCTGCGCCCCTGTATCGCAACAACGTGGACGGCCTGATCAACGCCATGGATGTTGCGCTTGAATGCAGGATCAAGCGCTTTGTGTTTACCAGCACAATGGGCACGCTGGGCTTTAATCCAAATGGACCCGTGACGGAAGCAACGCCATTCAACTGGCACTCAAAAGCGCCACCCTATATTCTGGCTCGCTTGCTGGCCGAACACAGCTTACTGCAATATTGCGACAAAAAGGGGCTGCCCGGCATCGCTTTATGCATTG
Source organism: Ketobacter sp. GenoA1 (assembly GCF_003671475.1). Taxonomy (NCBI): domain Bacteria; kingdom Pseudomonadati; phylum Pseudomonadota; class Gammaproteobacteria; order Pseudomonadales; family Ketobacteraceae; genus Ketobacter; species Ketobacter sp. GenoA1. The sequence continues at coordinate 1,068,633 of NZ_RCHM01000042.1, forward strand.
CCAACACCTATGGACCGGGTGACCATCAGCCAACACCGCACGGCAAGATGCTATGGGATGTGGCACGTGGACACGTACGCTTAACCATTCAAGCCAGTGCCCCCACTGTGGATATTCGTGATGTGGCGCAAGCTGCATTAGCAGCAGAGAGACTTGGCAGAGCAGGGGAGCGCTACATCATTGCCAACGAATTCATCAGGAATCGCGATTTCTACAATCTGGCGGCTGCTGCTGGCGGTAGCAAGCCGGTTATGGTGGTACCCAGATCGGTTGCCTACGTCGTTGCCTGGATTGCAGAAAATATAATGAAACTGACAGGGCGCAAGGACTACCTGATCAGCACTGATTCGGTCTTTCTCTCCAATGCATTTCAACAGCTTGATAACAGTAAAGCGCGCAGGGAGCTGCAATGGAATCCCCGGCCGATCAGAGAAACCATTAAAGATGCTGTTCAGTGGTACGCCAATAACAATGCGGGCTAACCAGGCGAACACTCAGTACAACGGTTGAATGACTACATTATATCGTGCAAGCGGCCCTGTATTATGGTGCGGGCTTCACGGATTATTCGGGTAATCAGTTCATCCACTGAGGGAATATCGTTGATCAGCCCCTGAACCTGTCCCGCCCAGATCAACCCGGCATCCACATCTCCGGTTTCCAGTGCTTTTCTACCATCCGCACCCTTAACCAGATGGTGAATATTCTCGAATCGGGCGTCCGGATTCTTCAGGATCTCAACCACCTGATCGGATACGCTGTTCTTGCTCACTCGACCGGTATTGCGCAGGGAACGGAATATCAGGTTGGTATCCCGTTCATCGTGTTCAACCAGAAGCTGTTTGATGCGCTCATGGATCGGCGCTTCCAGGGTGGCACAAAAACGCGTTCCCATGTTGATACCATCTGCACCCAGGGCCAGTGCAGCCACCAAACCTCGCCCATCACCAAAGCCACCGGAAGCAAGCATGGGAATTTTTACTTTATCGGCAGCGGCGGGAATCAGGATCAATCCGGGGATATCATCCTCTCCGGGATGGCCGGCGCATTCAAAACCATCAATGGAAATCGCGTCCACACCCATTCGCTCGGCGGATAAGGCATGACGAACCGCAGTGCATTTATGTATAACCCTGACGCCATGGGCTTTAAAATCCTCCACGTGTTCCCGGGGATTGTGTCCGGCAGTCTCGACAATTTTGATTCCGCTATCGATGATTGCTTTGCGATATTCCGCATAGGGGGGAGGGGTTACCGAGGGCAAGATTGTCAGATTCACCCCAAAGGGTTTGTCCGTCATCGATCGGCAACGATCGATTTCCCGACGTAGGTCATCAGGGGTTGGCTGGGTCAGGGCAGTCAGGATCCCCAACCCTCCCGCATTGGACACTGCGGCGGCCAGTTCTGCCCGTCCCACCCACATCATGCCGCCTTGCACTATCGGGTACTGGATATCCAATAAATCTGTGATACGCGTACTAAATTTCATCTTGTGGCTTTCCGTTATGGTGTTTTCGGTTTCTGGTCATCGTGGAGGCATGCGAATCGCACCATCCAGGCGTACCACATCCCCGTTTAGCATAGGATTGGCGATGATACTCTGCACCATCAGCGCGTATTCTTCGGGCTGCCCCAGTCGATTCGGGAATGGCACCTGCTCACCTAATGCATCCTGCACTTTCTGCGGCATACCCGCCATCATCGGCGTGTAGAAAATACCCGGTGCAATTGCCATCACCCGAATTCCGTACTGCGCCAGGTCACGAGCAATGGGTAAAGTCATGCCTACGATACCACCCTTGGAGGCAGAGTAGGCCGCCTGACCGATCTGGCCCTCAAAAGCCGCAACACTGGCCGTATTGACAATGACTCCCCGTTCTTCGCCAATGGGGTCAGCCGTGGATAAGCGCGCTGCAAAATGCGCGATAACCGTAAACGTACCGATCAGGTTGATCTCAATGGTTTTGCGGAACTGTTCTAGCGGGTGGGGTGTATTTCCTTTGCCGACCGTTTTGGCACCGGTTGCAATGCCAGCACAATTCACCAGTATTCGGGCGATGCCATTCTCCACTTCCGCTTCGGCTACGGCCAGTCGAACGCTTTCTTCATTGGTAACGTCGACCTTGAAAAAGGTACCACCTATTTCCTCTGCCTGGGCCATACCACCTGCTTCATTCATATCGAAGATGGCAACTTTTGTGCCAGCCTCTGCCAGCATCCGGGCTGTGGCTGCTCCCAATCCGGATGCACCGCCAGTGACAATAGCTGCTATACCGTTAATCTCTTTCATTGTAAAACCTCTTTCATTCTTGCTGGATCAGGTGCACCGATCAGACTAGTTCCAGAGCCATTGCAGTGGCCTCACCACCACCAAGACAAATGCCGGCAACACCCCGCTTTAAACCACGCTTCTTTAATGCCGCAAGCAAGGTGGCAATTATCCTGGCCCCGGAAGCACCAATCGGGTGGCCCAGGGCGCACGCCCCACCATTGACATTGAGTTTGTCATGGGGAATACCAAGCTCTTGCATCGCGATCATGGCAACCACAGAAAATGCCTCGTTTACTTCAAATAAATCCACTTCACCTACCGACCAACCGGCCGCGGCCATGACCTTTCGCATTGCCGGAACCGGCGCGCTGGGAAAATCCGCAGGTTCATGGGCATGACAGTCGGTGGCAACGATGCGGGCGCACACCTTCATTCCCAATCGTTGCGCCACACTGGCGCGGGTCAGAACCAATGCTGCTGAACCATCGGAGATGGAAGAGGCATTGGCGGCGGTTACCGTGCCATCTTTGGCAAACGCGGGTTTTAAGGCCGGGATTTTATCGGGGTTGGCTTTACCGGGCTGTTCATCTACCGCCACAAGACGGTTACCATTTCGGGTCGACACGGTGACCGGAGCAATTTCATCAACAAAGCGACCTTCGGCAATTGCCTGCTGTGCCCGCGCCAATCCTTCCAACGCGTAGGCATCCTGATCGGCCCGCGTGAAGCCATATTTTTGTGCATTTTGTTCAGCAAAGACGCCCATCAACGTACCTTCTTCATAGGCATCCTCCAGGCCGTCCAGAAACATCGAGTCTTTCAGGCTATCGTGCCCCACACGGCTACCGGCACGGTGTCTGCTCGTTAAATAAGGCGCGTTGGTCATTGACTCCATGCCGCCGGCAATAATTATGTCCGCAGTGCCTGCCAGCAGGGTTTCAGTCGCCAGAATCGCAGCCTGCATCCCTGAGCCACACATTTTATTGACAGTGGTCGCCTGCACTGAACGGGGCAGGCCGGCTGCCAAAGCCGCCTGACGGGCAGGGGCCTGGCCTAATCCTGCCGGAAGCACGCAGCCCATGTAGATGCGATCGATTGAATCAGCGTTGACACCGGCCCGCTCTACCGCGGCTTTAACGGCTACTGCACCCAGGGCAGTGGATTTAACCGTCGCTAGCTCCCCCAGCAAACCGCCCATTGGCGTGCGTGCATAGGCGGCAATAACCACTGGATCTGATGACATGTTTTACTCCTGATATTATTTCTATTTGGATTAAGCGCCCTTGGACACATAAGAGGGTCGGCAACGATTACTTCATTAAACAGCCAGATGGTCGTTTATTGGTCAGAATCAGATCCTGCGGTTTCAGTCCTCTTGAGTCCTTGCAAGTGTAGGTTTTCGTACAAAAGCGCTAACCTGCC